>NZ_JBFPKF010000130.1:0-532 GCF_040948685.1 Paraburkholderia sp. BR14374
TCCATGCCGCCGATAGCCGTCGTGTTCTGCGTCACCCGGGGGTCCAGACCCGCGATGTTCGAGGCGTTCTGCGCCACACCCTGGTTCGTCGCATACAGCTGCGAGCCGTTCACCGCGTCGCTGCTCGTCGCCGACAGCGTCCCGGCCTTCACGCCCGACAGCGTGCGAACGCCGTCCGTACCCGTGAAGTCCACCATCGCGCCGGCCTTGTCCTTCGCCACCGTGATCGCGTTCGTACCTGCGTCCTGCTGCACCAGACCCACCACGCCGCTGCTCAGGTCGTTCGCGATGTTCTGCACCGAACCCTCCACGTTCGTCACGCGACCGTCGATGCTCGTGATGTTCGTCTCGTTCTGCGTGATGCGCGTATCCATGCCGCCGATAGCCGTCGTGTTCTGCGTCACACGGGTGTCCAGACCCGCGATGTTCGAGGCGTTCTGCGCCACACCCTGGTTCGTCGCATACAGCTGCGAGCCGTTCACCGCTTCGCTGCTCGCCGCCGACAGCGCGCCGTCCTTCACGCCCGACAGCG
>NZ_JBFPKF010000131.1:0-510 GCF_040948685.1 Paraburkholderia sp. BR14374
ACTTCCACGCGAACTCGACGGGGGCGGATTCGTCGGCGCTGGGTGCGGACTCGGTGGCGATCGGTATGGGTGCGGTGTCGAACAACGCGGGTGATGTCGCACTGGGCGCAGGCTCGGTGACGGCAGCGGCAGTGGGCACGGCTGGGGCGAGCATCGGCGGGACGGATTACGCGTTCGCCGGAGCGAACCCGGCGAGCACGATGAGCGTGGGTAGCGTGGGTAACGAGCGCACGATCACGAACGTGGCCGCGGGTCGCCTGAGCGCGACGAGCACGGACGCGGTGAACGGTTCGCAGCTGTACGCCACGAACCAGCAGGTGGACCAGCTGAGCGAGGACATCCGTAATGGTGCCGGCGGCGGGACGGACGCGCTCGCGGTGCATTACGACGATGCGTCGAAGGGCACGGTCACGCTGGGCGGTGACAGCAATGGCACGAAGGTCACGAACGTGGCCGAAGGCGAGCTGTCGTCGACGAGCACGGACGCGGTGAACGGCTCGCAGCTGCATG
>NZ_JBFPKF010000132.1:0-498 GCF_040948685.1 Paraburkholderia sp. BR14374
GAACGCGTCAGAGAGATTTAGCTTCTCGTCGGCGTCGTGATGGCTGCGAAGGCAGTCGAACGCGCCGCTGGGCTCCGGTTCACGCGCCGCATCGTTATGCCATCGCGTTTCCACACGACCTGGTTCGCGGCGCTGACGGCTCGAGAACCAGTGGTGACGGTGAACGTCCTTTCAAATCGTCGGCTTCCTCACACAGGGCCACCGCCGGCTGGCGTACGCATCGGAACTGCACTACCTTGCCTGTGAGGGGATTCGACGGCCCCCAGAACGCGCGTTTCGCCGATACCGCAGAGCGTCGGCGCGGCCACTCGCGACGACACCGCGGCGGATTGATCCGCCGGGAGGCGCCATGGCCACTTTCAGCAAGATGCGGCAGTTGATCTTCGGTAAGCCACTCGACCCGCTGGATCCGCGCACCCGCCATGCGATCGCTGTTACACCCCTGTTAGCCTGGGTAGGCCTCGGTGCGGATGGCCTCTCGTCGTCCTGCTACGGTCC
>NZ_JBFPKF010000133.1:0-496 GCF_040948685.1 Paraburkholderia sp. BR14374
GAAGACCGCACGCCGGATGAGGCATACTTCGCGACACTGCCTGCGATCAAATCGGCAGCATGAACGCCCCGGTGGTTCCACTTAAAAATCTCGGGACCCTGCCCGAACAAGCGGCGCCACCTCTCAGCGTCAATGTTCGCTGCTGGCGGTACCCATTCCCCGAGCGGGAGGAGATATCGAGAGCGCTTGTTGCGGGTGATTCGCTTCCCTTGAAATCGGTGGGCCACTAGCCACACCGGCCAGTTGCATCCTGCAGATCACCCGCACGATTTGACATAAACTAATTAATCAACCGAGCGGACTGTAGTGGCTACACTGAACCGCCCCGGGATTTCCGGAGGCTCCACTTCTTGAGAAAATGGAGCTATAGAAAACACGAAGAAGAAGTGCCCAAGGTACTCGCCTGAAGTTCGTGAGCGGGCTGTGCGAATGGTTCTGGAACATCAAGGCGATCACGACTCGCAATGGAAAGTCATCGCGTCGATCGCGGCGAAGT
>NZ_JBFPKF010000134.1:0-489 GCF_040948685.1 Paraburkholderia sp. BR14374
CGACAGGCGCCGCCGCCGTGGCGCTTGGTGATACGGCAGGCGCGACAGGTGAGTTCTCACTGGCGCTGGGTGCGCGCGCCGCTGCAACGCAGGCGAATTCGGTAGCGCTGGGCGCAGACTCGACGACGTCGGCTGCGGTGAGTCCGAGCGGCACGTCCATCCGCGGCACGAACTACTTCTTTGCCGGTTCGAATCCGATTGGCACGGTGAGCGTGGGCAGCGTGGGCAAGGAGCGCACGATCACGAACGTGGCCGCGGGTCGCCTGAGCGCGACGAGCACCGATGCGGTCAATGGTTCTCAACTGTATGCGACCAACCAGGCAATTGAGCAGATCAGCCAAAATGGCGCCGGCGGCGGGACCGATGCGCTGGCGGTGCATTACGACGATGCCGCGAAGGGCACGATCACGCTGGGTGGTGACAGCAATGGCACGAAGATCAAGAACGTGGCCGCAGGTGACCTGTCGTCGACGAGCAAGGACGCGGTGA
>NZ_JBFPKF010000135.1:0-475 GCF_040948685.1 Paraburkholderia sp. BR14374
GATCGAGCGTGATTGTCGGATCGACACACTGACGGAGATGGCGAATGCGGGCATTGCAGGGATTCGGCTGAACCTGATCGGACATGCCGATCAGCCGCTCGACAGATGGGTGAGCGCGCAAACGCTCGCCCATGTCCGCGATCTCAGATGGCATGTCAAAGTGCATGTGGAAGTTGCGCGGCTGCAGGACATCGTCGAGCCGCTTCTGGACGCCGGCATGAATGTCGTCGTCGATCACTTCGGCAGTGCATCGCCTTATGTGGGGCAGCGACTGGCCGCATACGCAGTTTGAAGCAGACGAGGATTTTACTCACGCGCTCGAACTTCTACGCGCGCTGCTCCCGGTTGAAGGTAAGCGGCTCGGCAGGGCCGGTCCCCGATTCGCGCGCGCGTGGGGCATGATGTGAGAGCGTGAGGAGGTCCGGGTAGATCACGTGAGATCGTTCCATGATCGTGGACACGATCTTCTGGATCT
>NZ_JBFPKF010000136.1:0-460 GCF_040948685.1 Paraburkholderia sp. BR14374
TTGGGTGACGGCGTAAATGCCGGAATCGACAGTTCCAGCGCCGCCCACAGTTCGTTGCTGATTTTTCTTCTCGACATGCGCCCAGGATACGAAACCTATGGCTTGATGTCCAGGTTGTGTTAGCCGCATCTAAACGATGCCGACGTGTCGGCGGCGCGCTGGAAGAGGAGGGAATGGCTTGATCCAACAGCTGACTATTGAGAGGCACATCACACTCCGCTCGAGACGATCCCAGGATCTGCTTTACGCAATGCGGGCAACTTCGCTACCGATCTTCGATCGATAAATCGTTGTTGCGAGGACTGCAGGTATCGTTATTCCCTCAAGACGCAAAGCCGCGGCCACAAGCAGCACAAGATCTGGCCGTATCTGCTGCAGGGAATGAAGATCAACCGCGCCAATCAGGTGTGGGCACTCGACACCAGCTACATCCCGATGGCGCGGGGCTTCGTGTATCTGA
>NZ_JBFPKF010000137.1:0-428 GCF_040948685.1 Paraburkholderia sp. BR14374
CGAGCGGCACGTCCATCGGCGGCACGACCTACTTCTTTGCCGGTTCGAATCCGATTGGCACGGTGAGCGTGGGCAGCGTGGGTAACGAGCGCACGATCACGAACGTGGCCGCGGGTCGCCTGAGCGGGACGAGCACTGACGCAGTCAATGGCTCGCAGCTGTACGCCACAAACCAGCAGGTGGACCAGTTGAGCCAGGACATCAAGAATGGCGCCGGCGGCGGGACGGATGCGCTGGCGGTGCATTACGACGATGCCACGAAGGGCACGGTCACGCTGCGCGGTGACAGCAATGGCACGAAGATCAAGAACGTGGCCGCAGGTGACCTGTCGTCGACGAGCAAGGACGCGGTGAATGGCTCGCAGCTGTACGCGACGAACCAGAACGTAACGAACCTTGGCGATCGGGTGACGAACGTCGAAGGCGAT
>NZ_JBFPKF010000138.1:0-414 GCF_040948685.1 Paraburkholderia sp. BR14374
CGAGCTTCGTCACTTCGCGGCTCACGAATTGAGAGATGCCTGCGTCGGCTGCGGCTTCGATCTTTTCGACCGCTGCGCTGCCGCCTTCGGCTGCGACGGCGTCGAAACCGGTCGAGCGCACGGTGATAACTTTGATCGGATCAGCCGATTGCACGATCGCAATGGCGTTGCCCGCGTAGATCGGACGCTCGAACGTGTCGGCGCTGTCCACCGCGGTGATGTCGCTGATCTGCGCGACGTCGAGCTTTGCGGCGATACGCGGCGCGATGTTCTTGCCGTACGCGGTGGCCGGCGCGAGGATGTGCGTGTAGTTCTTCGCCGCACCCTGCACAAGCGTCAGCACCGTCGCTTCGACGTTTTCCGCGAGACCCGCTTCGAGTTGCGGCGCGTCGGCCAGCAGTACCTTGGCGACGC
>NZ_JBFPKF010000139.1:0-395 GCF_040948685.1 Paraburkholderia sp. BR14374
CTCTTCGGCCCCATCGGCAACATTCCACCTGCCGAGGCAGAAGCCGCTTACTATGCAAATCTCGCTGAGTCTGTCACTGTGGCATGACGCAAGCAAAACGGTCTCCGGAAAACCCGGGGCGGCTCATTGCGTCATCTGGGCTCTCCTCAACTCACTCCCTTCATCCCAGGATAGTTCACCGAAATCTCAATGCCAGGACTTTTGCAGACCTTCCCTAACACAAGTCATCAAGTGCGACGCGTGTCGCAGTACCGTGTTGATCGCCCAGGCACTCGCTGCCGTGGCGGCTGCCATGGCGGTATCCGCGCATGCGCAGAACACCACCACCGTCAGCTTGGGCACACCCGGCTACTTCAATCTCACCGATCCGAAGACCACCAGCACCTTGATCCAGC
>NZ_JBFPKF010000013.1:0-195400 GCF_040948685.1 Paraburkholderia sp. BR14374
GCGGACCAGCCGCCTGCGCGATGCTGTTCTGGGTATTCGTGTGGACCACGCGCTCCGAGTACTGCACGCCGGCGCGCGCGGCGGCGACCGCACCGAGACCGATACCGGTCGCGACCGCCGCATTGCTGGTGACCTTGCCCGCGACCGCGGCACCCGCAATACCGGCGCCCGCGACCGCGCCTTCCGAGTACAACGAGCTACAGCCGCTCAATGCGGACGACACCGCCAGCGCCAGCGCGATCAGCGCTGTTACGTGGGGGCGTTTGGCTGCGACAACGGACTTCGCGTTGTCGGCCCACACCATGTTCTTTTGCATTTCTCCCGTCCCTGCCCGTACAGGTGCCTGCGTTCACGCGTCGCGCGTGTAAACGAAGGACACGTCGTTTATTACGCTGCCGCATTGTGCAGGATGCGTTTTGTAATTGGCAGCGAAAAAATGCAAGAAATTGCAAAACATCGTGCGCCGCGATGTTTTCTGCTGCATGGGCGGAATGGCTTGCCTGGCTCTGCCAGGTATTTGGGAGGCCGCCGCCAGCGGCGAACGGCCTACGTTGCAGCGTGCCTACGAGTCGGCTTCGTCTTCGCCGCCTTCGTCGCCGTATGCGCTCAGCCGGTTGTACAGCGTTTTGAGGCTCACGCCGAGCGCTTTGGCCGCGCGCCGCTTGTCGCCGCCGCAGTACTTGAGGGTGCCGAGAATGATCTGCTTCTGCGCGTCGGCGAGCGGCGTGCCGATCCACACGCTCATCGCGTCGCCTTGCGTGACCGCTTTCTTGACTCGCGACGCAAGATGCGGATGCGGCAATTCGACGGTCTTCTCCGCGAGAATGAACGCGCGATACACGGCGTTCTTCAACTCGCGCACGTTGCCCGGCCAGGACCACGAACGCAGCGTTTCGATCGAGCGTTTGCTGAAGCTCTTGTTGGTGGATTCCTGCTGATTCAACTGCGCGAGGAAGTATTGCGCAAGCAGCTCGCGATCGTTTTCGCGCTCGCGAAGCGGCGGCGCGCGCAGCGGAAACACCGCGAGCCGGTACATCAGATCCTCGCGCAAGCCGTTTTCCTTGACGGCCACCGCCGGGTCGCGATTGGTCGCGGCGATCACGCGCACGTTGCCGCTGATCAGCTCGTTGCCGCCGACGCGATAGAACGTGCCGGTTTCGAGCGCGCGCAGCAGCTTGACCTGGCGCACCGGCGCCATCTCGGTGATTTCGTCGAGAAACAGCGTGCCGCCGTTCGCATGTTCGAAGTAGCCGATGCGGCCCTGGACCGCGCCGGTGAAGCTGCCTTTTTCGTGGCCGAACAGCTCGGCTTCGATCAGCTCATCGGGAATCGCGCCGCAGTTCACGGCGACGAAAGCGCCGTCCTTGCGGCCGCTGCGCTCGTGGATGGTGCGGGCGATCAGCTCCTTGCCGGTGCCCGATTCGCCGATGATCAGCGCGGTCGCGTCGGTATCGGCGACGCGTTCGATCTGCTCGTACAGATCGAGCATCACCGGCGACGAGCCGTACAGCAGCCCGTACGATTTCAGTCCCGCGACGGCGTCCCCGACGCGCTGCTTCGCTTGTGGCGAAGCATTGCCGCCGGCGGACACGGTGGGCGAGTCCAGATCGATTGACGCCATAAAAGGGGGAGTCCTGTGCAAATGAAGTTCGTGATGCGGCGCGCAGGCCTTGAATGCGGGAGACCGTACAGCCACTATCTCATAAAAGACGATTTAACCACTTCGACACGGATTCCGGCAATCGAACCGGCAGCCGCTGCGGCAGTCGTGCGCGCAATCGGTCGAAAGTGCTCGAAATTGGCCTTTTTCAGCGCGCTGAAGCGGTAAATATACCGGGCACATGCATTGCATCATTGACCGTTTGACCGAGTCGTGCGAGCTTTTGACGGCTACGCCGCGGCGGCGCTGGTGAGCGTAGGGCGGCAACCCGGCAACCCGTATCGCGCGGCCACGAACGCCGAATCAGACGAGGAGTGAACGATGACCGACACCACGCAACAACTTGCACTCGGCGGACAGAAAATCGTCGAGGATCTTCGGGTGCTGCTGAGGGACTCGGAGGAAATGCTGCGGCTCGCCGCCAACGTGCCGGGCGAAAGCGTCGATGCGTTGCGCGACCGGCTCGGCACGCATGTGGAAACGCTGCAATCGGCGCTCGGCGATGCGCAACGCAACGTGCATCGCCGCTATCGCGAGGCGGCGGTCAGCACCGAGCACTATGTGCGCCGTAACCCGTGGCGCTCGCTCGCGCTCGCGGCGGGCGCCGGATTTCTGCTCGGCGTGCTGGTCGCACGATAGAGGCGGCGCGGCGAGCGACGCTCGCCTCGGCTCGCTGGAAGGCGCGGGGCTCGTCTGGCACGGCCGGCACTCATCCGCATCACGATCCAAGGAGTTCATGATGACACGACCCACGATTGGTTTTTTTGGCGCATTGATGGCACTCGGCGGCTTTCTGGCGGTTCGCTACGTGCAACACAAACGCACCGGCCAGATTTCCCCGGCCCGCGAGCTGAGCCGCTGGGAAAACGAGGGTGGTGCGGTCGCGGCGCCGGCAACCTCGTCGACCGAGCTCGCGCCCGCGTCCCAGAGCACCAACGGTTCAGGGCAGGCTGACGGCGAACACCGCGCATGGCCATTTCCGCGTGGCTGAAGCACGGCGCTCGAATCCCAGGGTCGGCGGGGGTGCAGCCAGATCGGCGGTCGGCGCCTGGAAGCGATTGTTAAATGGATTCTATAAACCCGTATAATAGGTAAATAGACAACAATGATGCGGTAATCGGCGGGCATTTTGCCGTCATTGTTGCAATTTTTCATCAAATGGTCGGCGGCGCGGGACACAACTCGAATCCGCGTCATGCAGCCGACTCGATCCAGCGGCATGCCCATGGGGATGATCCGCATATTTTCCGACCCACGCTTGCAGGCTTTCGAAACGCGATGCCACATGTACTGATTGTCGATGACGACGCAGGTACCCGCGAGGCGCTTTCCGCCATCATTGGGGAAGACGGGCTGACCACCGCCACCGCGGGCGATCTGCGCGAAGCGCGTATTCAACTGATCCGGCAGGTGCCGGACGTCGTATTCACCGACCTGAAGCTGCCCGACGGCAGCGGGGTCGATCTGTTCGAAGATCTCGATCCGCGCTCCGGCGTCGAAGTGATCGTGATCACGGGTCACGCAACGGTCGAGTCGGCGGTCAGCGCGCTGAAAATGGGCGCGACCGACTATCTCGTGAAACCGATCAACATGCAGCGCGTGAAGGCGATCCTGTCGCGCCTGCCGCGCCCCGGCGACCTGAAGGCCGAGATCGGCACGCTGCGCGGCGAGTTGCGCCGCATGGGCCGCTTCGGTTTGATGCTCGGCAATTCGCCGGCGATGCAGGAGGTCTACGACCAGATCAGCCGCGTCGCGCCGACGGCGGCCTCGGTGATGCTGGTCGGCGAATCGGGCACCGGCAAGGAAGTCGCCGCGCAGACGCTGCACGAGCTGAGCCTGCGCCGCAAACACGCGTTCCTCGCGGTCAATTGCGGCGCGATTTCGCCGAATCTGATCGAGTCGGAAATGTTCGGCCACGAGCGCGGTTCGTTCACCGGCGCGGATCGGCAGCACAAGGGCTATTTCGAGCGCGCGAACGGCGGCACGCTATTCCTCGACGAAATCACCGAGATGCCGATCGAGCTGCAGGTGAAGCTGCTGCGCGTGCTCGAGACCGGTATGTTCATGCGTGTCGGCACAACCAAGGAAATCGAAACCGATGTGCGTCTGATCGCGGCCACCAATCGCGATCCCGAGCAGGCGGTGCTCGAAGGCAAGCTGCGGCTGGACCTTTACCACCGGCTGAACGTGTTTCCGATCAGCCTGCCGCCGCTGCGGGATCGCGGCAAGGACGTGGAGCTGCTCGCGCAATCGTTCCTCGATGAGCTCAACGAGCGTCACGGCACGAAGAAGCATTTCCCGGTTGCGGTGAAGGAAATGCTGCTGTCGTATCCATGGCCAGGCAATGTGCGCGAACTGAAGAACTACGTGCAGCGCGCGCACATCATGTCGAGCGCGGATTCGGATGCCACGGCGACCGTGCCGTTGCAGATCACGCTTTCGAAGCCCGCGACCGGCACCGCGATCACGATCCCGTTCGGCACTTCGCTCGCGGAAGCCGACCGTCAGCTGATCCTGGCGACGCTCGAGCAATGCGGCGGCGTGAAGACGCGCGCCGCGGAAATTCTCGGCATCAGCCTGAAGACGCTGTACAACCGGCTCGTCGAGTACGGCAACGATGCGCGCGACGACGGCGACCCCACCGACGAATCACGCGCGCTCGGCGGCGCGGACGCCTGATCGGCGCTCGTTCGCGCGTCGTCTGCATCATCAGCGATCGCCCGCCCGGGCTTCCGGGTGGGCACCCGAACGGCACAGGCCTTGCTGCGCTCCAGTGGAACGCAAAACGAGGTCACCGACATGCCGCACCTGCCGCCGCACCTGCCGCATTACGCTGCCGCTTCCCCGCCGTCCGGGCCGTTGCACGCTCACCGGCCCGAACCGGTCGAGCCTCCCGCCACGCCGCCGGACCCGGCCGAACCCGACACGATCCCCGGCCCGACCCCCGATCCGATCGAACCTGTGGAACCGGTCGCGCCGCCGATCGGCGATCCGCCGCCGCAGCCCACGCAGACGCCTCAGGCCGCCGATCGTCAGTCGCGAGCGCTGCAATGCTGATGCGACCCTCGATGACGTTTATACAGCCGCGCACTCGATGCAAACGTCTCCGCACTGCAGCAGACTGTGGCCCCGGTCCGGTGCATTGCATTGCTGTACTTGTTACAAAGCCGGCGCATGTTTTACCGGCAATTTACGGTTTCGCCCCCTAGACTGTAGGGATGCCGCAACAAGCGGCGGGCTTCCCCGGAGGCACGATCATGAGACACCCCGCATTGCGACGTTCCGCGCGGCACTCCAAGCGCGGGCCACGGCCGGCCGATGTCAAGACTGAGCCGGCGGAGTCGCCCGACCCGGCCGCGCAGAACCGGATCGCCCCGCATACGCCGCCGGACGGCGAGCACAACCAGGGCGGGGTGCGTCAGGAAGGCCTCGAATATCAGCGCGATCTGGGCTCGGAACAAGACGCCTGACGCAGCGCAGTAAACCGGCGGGTGTTCCGGCGGCTGCGTTGCCGGTAAGAAAGACCTCCGCTTTGGTCTGATTTAATAGAAAAATTTTCTTCGCAATTAGCGATGATTGCGGGGATTAGCTCGTTTGTCACATTTCCATACAACTTTATTTCCGATATCTCAATATCGGCACGTTGCTTGCATGCACCGTTTTGGCGCAATTCCGCATACAACGAAACAATGGAGCACTAATGAGCAGATTGATCGTGGTATCGAATCGTGTCGCACCGATTCAGGAAGCGCGTCCGGCAGCGGGCGGGCTCGCGATCGGCGTGCTGGACGCACTGAAGGAAACTGGCGGCGTCTGGTTCGGCTGGAGCGGCGAAACGGTCAGTGAGCCATCCGCGCCCGTGATCGAGAAGCAGGGCAACGTCACCTACGCGACGGTGGGCCTCACCAAGCGCGATTACGACGAGTACTACCGCGGGTTTTCGAACACCACGTTGTGGCCGACCTTCCACTATCGCAACGACCTGTCCCGCTACGACCGCGAGGACTACGCGGGCTACCAGCGGGTCAACGCGACGCTCGCGAAGCAGTTGAAGGAACTGCTCAAGCCCAGCGACATCATCTGGGTGCACGACTACCATCTGCTGCCGTTCGCGCGTTGCCTGCGCGATCTCGGCGTGAAGAATCCGATCGGCTTCTTCCTGCACATTCCGTTTCCGGTGCCCGAGGTATTGCGCACGATTCCGCCGCACGAGGAGATCGTCAAGGCGATGTGCAGCTACGACGTGATCGGTTTTCAAACCGAAGCGGATCGCCAGTCGTTCGTCGACTATATCGAGCGCGGTCACCACGGCACATCGAGCGAAGACGGCATGGTGCACGCGTACAACCGCTTCCTGAAGGTCGGCGCGTACCCGATCGGCATCTATCCCGATGCGATCGCCAAAGCCGCCGAGCAGTTCACCGACCGCAAGGCGGTGCGCAGCCTGCGCGACGGCATGCGCGGGCGCAAGCTGATCATGAGCGTCGACCGGCTCGATTATTCGAAGGGGCTGGTCGAGCGCTTCCAGGCATTCGAGCGGCTGTTGCAGAACGCGCCCGGCTGGCACGGCCGCGTGTCGCTCGTGCAGATCGCGCCGCCGACCCGGGCCGACGTGCAGACCTATCAGCGCATCCGGCAGACGCTCGAAGGCGAAGCGGGCCGCATCAACGGCCGGTTCGCGCAGCTCGACTGGACGCCGATCCAGTATCTGAACCGCAAGTACGAGCGCAATCTGCTGATGGCGCTATTCCGCCAGTCGCAGGTCGGCTATGTGACGCCGCTGCGCGACGGGATGAACCTGGTGGCCAAGGAGTACGTCGCGTCGCAGGACCCGGCCGATCCGGGCGTGCTCGTGCTATCGCAATTCGCGGGCGCGGCCGAGCAGCTGCCGGGCGCGCTCGTCGTCAATCCGTTCGATCTGTCGCAGATGGCCGAAGCGCTCGAACGCGCGCTGTCGATGCCGCTCGCCGAGCGTCAGGCGCGTCATGCGGACATGATGGAGCCGATGCGCGAGAACAATCTGTCGGTTTGGCGCGATACCTTCCTCGACGATCTGCGCCACGTCGCGACCGCCTCTTCGGTGACGGCCAAAGCGGTAAAGCTCGCTGACGTGACGGCATCGTCCTGAGCGGACAGTCGCGGCCCGCGCGGGCGGGCGACGCGTGGGCCGGTCACGTCGTGAATGAAGTGACAACGAAGATCGAAGCAAAAAGGGCGTGCATCGCGTCGTGCGATGCGCGCCCTTTTTCGTGGATGCGTTGCACGACGAACTGCCCCAATCAGGCCACAACGCGGCCACAACCTTCAAGCCGGCTGCGTCGCCTTCTGCACGACCCGCATCGTGCTGACGACCGCCGCGACCGCCGAAAACCCCGCGGCCACGTACAGCGCGATGACCGTCCCGCTTTGCGGAGCGACGCCGAAGATCAGCGCGACCAGCGCCGCGCCGAGCGTTTGCCCGGTCAGGCGCGCGGTGCCGAGCATGCCGCTCGCGCCGCCGCTGCGTTCGCGCGGCGCGGACGACAGCATCGTGCGATTGTTCGGCGACTGGAAGATACCGAAGCCCGCGCCGCACAGCGCCATGCGCCACGAAATCTGCAGTGCGTCGGGGTGAGGCCCGAGCGTCGCGAGCAGCAGCAGGCCGACCGTCATCGCGGCGAGCCCGACGCCGCCGAGCCAGCCGGACGATATCCTGTCCGACAGGACCCCTGCGATCGGCGCCGCGATGATGATGATCGCGGGCCACGGCGTCATCAGAAGACCGGTTTCGACCTGCGACATACCGAGCGTTTCCTGCAGCAGGAACGGTAGCGACACGAACGCGAGCATCTGCGCGCAGAACGAGCAGACCGAGGTGCCGACCGACAGCGCGAACACCGGAATACGCAGCAGGTCGATCGGCAGCAGCGGGGCGGGCCGCGTCAGTTGCCGGCGCACGAAGAAGTAGCCGACCACCAGAGCGCCGAGTGCTTCGAGCGTCACGTAGCCGAAGCGCTGGCCGTGGCCGAGGCCATCGACAGCGAAAATCAGCAGGCCGAATACGATCGCGTTCATCACCGCGCTCAGATAGTCATACGGCGATTCGTGGCCGGGGTTCATCGGCAGCGCCTTGAAGCCGCCGACGATCGCCGCGATCCCGATCGGCACGTTGATCGCGAACAGCCACGGCCACGTCGCGATCGCGAGCACGCCCGACGCGACCGTCGGCCCGACCGCCGACGACACCGCCACCACCATCGCATTGATCGAGACGCCGCGCCCGAGCTGCGCCGGGGGATAGATCATGCGCACGATCGCGGTGTTCACGCTCATGATGCCGGCCGCGCCGAAGCCTTGGACCACGCGCGCGAGCGCGAGCGTCGCAAGCGAGTTCGACAGCGCGCAGCCGAGCGACGCGACCGTGAACAGGATCAGACCGGACAAATAAATGCGCCTATAGCCAATGCGGTCGCCGAGCGACGCCATTGGCAGCAGCGAGATCGTGATCGCGAGCTGATACGCGTTGACGACCCAGATCGACGCGGCGGCGCTCGCATTGAGGTTGCGCGCGATCGTCGGCAGCGCGACGTTGGCGATTGCGCTGTCGAGCACCGCGAGCGTCAGCGACAGCGCGATGACGAGCATCGCCCAATAGCGTTGCGGAACCGGCAGGCCCAGTTCCTTGCCTTCGAAGCGGGGAGTGGAGGGCGTCGGGCCATCCGTGCGCGGGGAGGGTGCGTGCATCGATTGTTTGATTTGTCGGAGATGTTGCCGCGCCTGTGCGCGGCTCACGCGCTGGCCGCTGCGGGCGCATCGGTCGGCGCGGCGCCACCGTTGCCAGAACGCCGGCGCCGCGCTCGCGTCATTTGAGTTCGTAGAGGCCCGTGTGGGTCGTCGAGTCGATTTCGTTCAGATGCGTCATGAAGCGCGCGACCGCGTTGGTGGTCTCCGCGCTGACCGGCAGATGCGGCACCTTCAGCGCATGCAGCCGGAAAATATAGCGATGCGTGCGATCGCCGCGCGGCGGCGCGGCGCCGCCGAAGCCGACCGTCCCGTAGTCGTTGCGCAGCTGGATCGCGCCCTGCGGCAGCAGCGTGCCGTCGGCCTTGCCGGCGTTGCGCGGCAGCGAGCGCGCGTCGGCCGGGATGTTGACGACGACCCAATGCCAGAAGCCGCTGCCGGTCGGCGCGTCGGGATCGTGAACGGTGAGCGCGAAGCTTTGCGTGTCCGCGGGCGGCGCTTCCCATTGCAGTGACGGCGAGATGTTTTCGCCGTCGCCGCCGAACGCCTTGTCGTTGTACTCGTGGTCTTTCGGCATGAAGCCGTTGTTGGGAAAGTCGTCGGACCAGAGACGGAAGTCAGCCATGATGTGCCTCCCTTGTTGATTGCTTCTGGGATCGTCGGAGTGCGCGATATCCCGGCGGCGAGGCGCATCTCGCGGCATGCCGGAGCGCGTGAGAAAGTGCCGTGAAAGCGCCGGGAAAGCACCCGGAAAACGCCGCCCAAGCGTGCCTCGAAGGCATCTCGAAAGCACGCCGGGTGAGCCTTTCGAGTGTAGCACCAGCGGCCGCGAGACTCGCGCGAGCAGGGCAACCCGCGCGTGGTTTCAGCCGCGTTCCTCGAACTCCGGCGCGTCGCTTCCGATCCACGCGACGAGCCGCTCGATCACGCCCGCGATGTCGCGATTCGCACCCCGCAAAGCGCATTCCCACACGACCGCGACGCGCCAGCCGCTCGCGAGCAGCGCGGCGCGCACCTTGTCGTCGTTGCTGCGATTGCGGCCGATCTTGTCGCGCCAGAAGTCGGGCCGCGTCTGCGGCCATTTGAACAGATGACAGTCGTGGCCATGCCAGAAGCAGCCATGCACGAGCACCACCGCGCGATAGCGCGGCAGCACAATGTCGGGGCGGCCGGGCAGATCGCGCGCGTCGAGCCTGAAGCGCAGGCCCCGCCGATGCAGCAGGCTGCGGATCAGAACCTCCGGCCTGGTGTTGCGGCCGCGAATGCCGGACATCATCCGGCTGCGCGTCGCGCTATCGACGATATCGACCATCGTCAGTGGGCCAACGGGTCGCGCGGCCGCTCACGCGTAGAGCGGCAGGGAGTGTTTCGACGCATCGCGGGTCGGGTGGGCGAGCAGGGTTTGCACATGCGGCAGCATGATACGCGCCACTTCGCGCATCACCGGCATCACGACGCTGTTGCCGAACTGCCGGTAGGCCTGCGTATCGCTGACCGGAATCCTGAAGGTGTCGGGAAAGCCCATCAGCCGCGCGCATTCGCGTGGCGTCAGACGACGCGGGCGCAGCGCCTCGCCTTGATAGACGAGTATTTCGGAGCCGTCCTTGTGATAGCGCGCGGACAGCGTGCGCGTCACGCTGTCCGGATAGGCCATGCCGAAACCGAAGCCGTTGCCCGCCGCGCGATGCTTGGCCGCGTAGTTCTGCAGATATGCCCACAGCTTCGGGGTGAGCGTGTACTTCGGCTGCACGCGGCGCGCGGCGTGATCGAAGAAACGGTCGTGGTCCCACGGCAGCACGGGTTCCGTACCGTCCGTGCGATGCAGGATCGCGCCGAGCCGCGGACCCTCGTCGGGCAGCCGCAGATCGTCCCACGTGAACGCGGTCTTGCCGCGAAAGCCGACGATGATGATGCGCTCGCGATGCTGCGGCGTGAAATGCTGGCCATCGATCACGCGGTAGTGCACCTCGTAGCCGAGCTCGTCGCGCAGCGTTTGCAGGATCACGTCGAAGGTGCGGCCCTTGTCGTGCGACAGCAGGTTTTTCACGTTTTCGAGCAGGAACGCGGCGGGGCGCTTCGCGGCGATGATCCGCGCGACGTCGAAAAACAGCGTGCCCTGGGTCGTACATTCGAAACCGTGCGGCCGCCCTAGCGCGTTTTTCTTGCTGACGCCGGCGATAGAAAACGGCTGGCACGGAAAGCCGCCGAGCAGCACGTCGTGGCTCGGCACGTCCTCGGCGGGAAACGTGACGATGTCGCCGATCAGCGCGTGCGCGCCGCCGGTCGCGGCGTTGTCGCCGTAGTTCTGACCGTAGTTCTCGCGATAAGTCCGGGTCGAGAATTCGTTCCACTCGCTGGTGAACACGCATTCGCCGCCGTGCGCCTCGAAGCCCATGCGAATGCCGCCGATGCCCGCGAACAGATCGATGAAGCTAAAACGCGCCGCGTCGCCCGCCTGTTGCGCCTCACGCGCGCCTTGCCGCAGCAGATCGCGCAACGCGGGTTCGAGCATCGCGGGACAAGGCGTTTCACCTTTTTCCCAGCGACGCACCGTCTTGATGTCCTTGCCGACATGGGCTGCGATTTCGCGTTGGGTGAAACGGGCGCGCGCCTGCTTGAGCAGGTCGAACGGGGCGACGAGGGTCACGTGGCGTCCTGGCTGGGAATTTTTGCGGACATTATGACCTAAGGTCGTCCCATTTCCCTATTTTTAGCGCCGATTGATCAGGATTTTTTCGCGATACGTCGCGCCGCTGCGTTTGTCTGCGGCGGGTGCGGAAGCGGTGAGGCGGCGTGCGGCTTCGCGAGATCAGGCCGACTTCGCTTTCTTCGCCCGTTCAGCCGGTTCGAATCGCGAGGTCGGCGCGGGCGCGAAGCGTTCCCATTCGGGCAGCGGCGTCGACGCGAGCCGATCGAGTTGCAGCAGCAGGCTGTCGACTTTGTCCAATTGGGCGGGAGAAAGCTGGCCGCTGTCGACCAGCGCGGTCAGCCGTTTGCGCCAATAGGTGGCCGGCAGGATCGGACCGCCGAAATCGCCGCGCAGCGATACGTGCATCACGCGCGCGATGTGCGCGATGTCGTGGTCGATCAACGTGGCTTGCGATGATCCCGAAACCGTAGTGTCCATATGGTCCATGACTCCTCCCTGAACGCATTTACGGCGGTGCGCGGCGAGACTTTAGGCCTTATTTGATAAAAAGTTTGCCGATCGCGCATCGGCGTTCGTCGATGGCGCCGCGCGCGGAACGGCCCCGGGAACAGCCGTTGCTAATTCCCACATACCGGCGGAATACCGCGCCGGCATCTCTGTCGACTACGCATATGGGAGCCGAACATGAACAAGGATCAAGTGAAGGGCGTTGGCGAGCAGGTCAAGGGCAAGGTCAACGAGGCCGTCGGCAAGGCCACGAACGACCCCGCGAAGGAACTCAAGGGCGATATGCAGCAGGGCGCCGGCAAGGTGCAGAAAACCTATGGCGATGCGAAGGAAGACGCCAAGGACGATGCAAAGCGCGGTCATCGCTGAACCCGTTCGCTGTAGGTTGCCGTAACGGCGAGGCGTCGCGACTGTCGCGGCGCCTTTGTTTTTTGTGCGGCGCAGAGCGGAGCGCGGCAGTCCGGTTTCAATGTCTGGGTCGCGGCTGACGCTCGCGCGCCGGCCGGCCTGGGAGTAACCCGTGATCGCGATGATCGGCATTCCCCACGCGCCGCCAGCCCTTTAGACTTGGCGCAAATCCCACGTGGAGGTCGCGCCAATGACACCCGAAAAGATACTTTCGATGTTCGAACGGCAGTACCTGGAAGGCAAGGCGCCGCCCGATCTCGAAGCGACCTGTGCGAGCTTCGCGACGTGGCTTGCGGGCGCGTGGGAACTGCTCGACGGCACCGAGAAGACGCTGCTGCTGACGGTCGGAGCGACGCTGTGGCGAGAGGGCTTCAACTTGCGCGCGGGCACGGCGACGAAGGACTTGTGGTGATCCGCCGATTGCGAACGGCCCTGTTGCCACGGCGTTTGTAAGGTCTTCGAGCGGCCTCGCACGCGTTGTGGCGAGTCGGTTTATATTGGGCGGTCCTTCTGTCCCTATGGCGACCCGAACCCATGACCGATTTATCCGCTTTCGCGATCACGAAAAAATGGCCGGCCGAGCATCCGGACCGGATTCAGCTCTATTCGCTGCCGACGCCCAATGGCGTAAAAATCTCGATCATGCTCGAGGAAACCGGCTTGCCGTACGAGCCGCATCTGGTGCGCTTCGATACCAACGATCAGATGACGCCGGCGTTTCTGTCGCTCAACCCGAACAACAAGATTCCCGCGATCCTCGATCCGCACGGCCCCGACGGCAAACCGCTGCCACTGTTCGAATCGGGCGCGATCCTGATCTATCTGGCCGACAAAAGCGGCCAGCTGATCCCAAAGGACGCCGCCGGGCGCTACGAGACGATCCAGTGGGTGATGTTCCAGATGGGCGGCATCGGTCCGATGTTCGGCCAGGTCGGCTTCTTCCACAAATTCGCCGGCAAGGAGTACGAGGACAAGCGTCCGCGCGACCGCTACATCGCCGAATCGAAGCGGCTGCTCGGCGTGCTGGAGCAGCGGCTCGAAGGACGCGCCTGGGTGATGGGCGATCAGTATTCGATCGCCGATATCGCGATCTTCCCGTGGGTGCGCAATCTGGTCGGCTTTTATGAGGCTGGAGAGCTGGTCGGCATTCAGGACTTCCCGAACGTGCGGCGCGTGCTGGCTGCGTTCGTCGAGCGTCCGGCGGTGGCGCGCGGCCTGAATATTCCGCAGCGGCCGGCCTGATCGCCTGAGTTGCCTCGACGGTTTTTCGTGTCCTTGAAAATATTGCCGCTGACCGCGTATAACCTTTTCAGGTGAGTAATGTTCTTACCGGCTTTTCGGGCGACTTTCGCGCGGCAGCGCCGTGATGCGACCGGACAAAAGGTGAAGCAATGAGCGCCGTTACATTGTTCGCATGGTCCGTTCCGGCGTATTTCCAGGGTTCCGTGGTCGATCACACCTGGGTCACGACTTACGACAGCCGCGTGAAGATATACCCGGCGCTGGCGGACGTCCTGCTCGCTGGCGAGCACTATTGGTACAGCTGGGGCGGCTTCCACGCCCGAGGCGGGACGCCGGTCAGTGCGAATGGTTTTCTGGCTTCCGGCGCGGCAAATCTGCTTTATGCTAGTTGCTTATGTAAGCCCGATGTGGACCCGAACATCGATCCGGCCGCTCGTGGAACGATCTTCAGCTATGGTCGCGATGGTGTATGCCATCAGCTGTCGAACCAGATTCTTTGGGCGACCGGCGGCGCTGGAGCGACTCCGGCTACGGTTCGCACGTCCAGGGGCTACTGGTTGAGCAACGCGGTCTTCGGAACGTACGGCAAGCAGCATGCTGCATGGGCGAGCAAAAAGATTCAGTGCTCGACACCAAGCGGGAGTAACGCCATGAAGCCAGCACATCAGGAATCCGATGTCGACGATTTTCAGGAGCATCTTCAGGCGACCTTGAAGGGTCCCGACGCGCAAGCGAAGATCAAGTCGTTGATGAATCATCGCCGCGCATTTATGGTGCGAGTCGAGCGTTTGCAATACGCCCCGCAGGGCAGCGATGCTCCGTCGGCCTCGGAGCTCAATCAGGTCTATTCCTCTTTTCTCCACGACGCTGCCGACATTCTGGGCGCCGAGGACTTCCAGCGAGTATTCGGTGAGCGTCCACAGGATCAGATGAACGTCGTCGATCCTTCGATATACGAGCAAAGTCTGCGTCGGCCGATGCAAAAATAACGGAGCCGTTGGACTGGCGTCGCCTCAGACGCGTTTCGCGATCACCGTCGTCGAACTCGCAATGTCGAGATTCTTTTTTGCGCTTAGCTGTTTCACGAACGATCGATCCAGCAGCGTCGGCGGTCCCCGCAGAATTTCTTCGACCGTGAGCGCCTTGAATTCTTTCAGGGCATCTTCGTCGAGACCTTCGGCCCACTCGCTCATGATCCAGTAGATCGACCAGATGGCCGTCGTCGATTCCGGCACGTATACGCGTTCGGCTTTGATCCCGGAGCCGAAGAGATTGAGAATCCCCTCGGCAGTCATGTTGTAGTAGTGATGCGGGTAGCCGTGAGTGGGTTGGGTGAGCGGAACCACTACGACCAGATCGCCTCCCGGCTTCAACACGCGAAGAATTTCTTTGGCGGCGGTGAATGGGTCCTTCACATGTTCGAGCACATTCAACGACAAAAGGCCATCGAACGATGCATCTTTGAATGGCAGAACTTCGCCGACACCTCGCACATCGGTGGAGGGATAGTTGGTGATGTCGAAATTGATCACGTTTTCGTAGATCGCGGGGCGGCTGCCGGCCCCACAATCCAGAATGATCCCCGACGGATGGCGCTCGATCATATTCAGTGCGTCCTGATCGTACAGATTGCTTCCAGCCAGTTCCGAGTCATAGATGTCGAACTGGGAGCGCAGCTCGGGCGACAAGAAATCGAAAAACTTCCCGTCGTCGCTATAGGGCATATCGGTGCGAAGGACCGACTCGATTCTTTTTCTGCGTGCCTGCCTGGATTGAGCTGCGACCTGCGCATCTTGCCTGCGATGACTTTCGGAGACTCCGAATACTTCGAAATGCGATCTTCCCGATCGTAATTCGCCGAGCCTCACAGCCTCGGCGACGTCCGGATTTGCGGCGAGATAGGCCTGCTCGCAAAAATTCAACGCGGTGACGCATTCGAGCGTTTGATCCATGTCGGTCCTCGGAAACGTTTCGAAGTCGGCTCGCAGATTATAGCGATCTCGGGTTTTCGGGCAGTGCTGGTTTGGCGATGATGTCGAAGGGGTGGATCGCGTGACGGGTCGGAATCGCTCGGATCCCGCGTTGAAGGCAGATGAACGGCAAAAGCCCCGCAGCGCAACGCATACGGGGCTCTTATGAGCGAATCTGGAAGCCGGTTAGGCTCTGTTTGGTCCCCCTGACAGGAATCGAACCTGTATCTAGCGCTTAGGAGGCACTTGTTCTATCCATTGAACTACAGGGAGAGGACCGGGCCGGCCAGATCGGCGAGGACTCGGTGAGTCCCGACTGACCGGCGAGCGCAGAGTATATCAAACCGGCGCGGGCAAAAGGAGAGCCAAGCCAGCAACCGCCCGCGCGCCCCAAAAACCCCCGAAAAACAAACGGCCACGCAGATATCGCCTGCGGGGCCGTGCAAACCACCTGACCGTCTGGCGAAGCGCACGCAACCGCGCGCATCGCCCGACGTCATTCCAACATTAAAACTCGACTACCGCGAACTCCGCCTTGCCCACGTCGCACAGCGGGCAGCGCCAATCTTCCGGGATATCGGCGAAGCGCGTGCCCGGCGCGATGCCTTCTTCGGGCAAGCCGTCTTCCTCGTTGTAGATCCAGCCGCAAATCAGGCAGACCCAGCTCTTGTATTCCGTCACTTCGATTACTTCGCTCACGACACACTCTCTCGTTCAATGCAATGGCCGGCTTGCTCTGCCCCTTAATGGGGCGGCGCGGCGACCCGCAATATTACCGGAATTAGTCAATCCAGCCGCAGACGACCAGTGCGGCACCGTCGCAACGCATCCACGACGTGCCTGGGCTCGTGGCCAGCAGCCTCGTCATACAAAGCGTGTACGCTTGGCTCTGCAAGCTGTCTGATTCGACAGACGTGGCGCCCGCGTGGCATGGATTGCGACTATCGGTCTCAGACCGGGCCGCTGGCGGTATCGCGTGGACGAGTTTCGCTTCCAAAGGAGAAAACGATGTTTGAAAACAGACGGTTGGTCGGCATCGTGGCGGCAGGACTGCTCGCCATGTCGGGCGTGGCGCAGGCGGAGGGCGTGACCTTCGTGCAACCGGCGGACGGCGCGACCGTCACCAATCCGGTCCACATCGTGTTCGGCCTCGACGGCATGAAGATCGCCCCCGCGGGCACGATGACGGAGGGCACCGGGCATCATCATCTGCTGGTCGACGGCAAGCCGCTGCCGAAGGGTGAGGTCATCGCCGCGACCGACAAGTCGCTGCACTTCGGCAAAGGCCAGACCGAAACAGATCTGACGCTGCCGCCGGGCGACCATACGCTGACGCTGCAATTCGGCGACGGCGCGCATCGCTCGTATGGGCCGCAGATGAGCAAGACGATCACGGTGCACGTCAAGTAAGCCGTTGTTCGAAGGCCGGACCGGCGCGCGCGTCTCGCCGGCCCGCACCGATTGCGTTGCACGCCGCCTTGCACGCCGCCTTGCACGCCGCCTTGCACGCATCTCCCGCCCGTCATCCCTGCGACCGGCCCCGCGCCCGGTACAATGAGCAGTTCCGACTCATCGCTGTCTTCTCCCATTCCCATGTCGCTTTACACCATTACCGGAGCCCAGCTCGCGTTCGGTCACGTCGCGCTGCTCGACCATGCGGATTTCTCGCTCGAAGCGGGCGAGCGCGTCGGGCTGATCGGGCGCAACGGCGCGGGCAAGTCGTCGCTGTTGAAGATCGTCGCCGATCTGGCCAAACCCGACGACGGCCTCGTCTCGCGTCAACAGCATCTGAGCACGGTCTACGTGCCGCAGGAGCCCGAGTTCGACGCCGACGACACCGTCTTCGACGCGGTCGCCGCCGGTCTCACCGAGGCGCGCGCGCTGCTCGACGAATACGACGCGGTCGCGCACCAGCTCGCCGACACGCCCGAAGGTGCCGAACACGACGCGCTGCTCGCGCGCATGAACACGCTGCAATCGTCGCTGGATGCCGCGGACGCCTGGAACTGGAGCACCCGCGTCGCGACCACGCTGCAGCAGATCGGCCTGAACGGCGAGGCGCGCGTCGGCTCGCTGTCGGGCGGCATGCAGAAGCGCGCGGCGCTCGCGCGCGCGCTCGTCGTGCAGCCCGACGTGCTGCTGCTCGACGAGCCGACCAACCATCTCGACTTCGACGGCATTCGCTGGCTCGAAGATCTGCTGGTGTCATTGCGCGCGGGGCTGCTATTCATCACGCACGATCGCGCGTTTCTCGACCGCGTCGCGACACGCATCGTCGAACTCGATCGCGGGCGGCTGCTGTCGTATCCGGGCAATTTCTCGGCGTACCAGACGCGCAAGGCGCAGCAGCTCGAAGTCGAGCGTATCGAAAACGAGAAGTTCGACAAGCTGCTCGCGCAGGAAGAAGTGTGGATTCGCAAGGGTGTCGAGGCACGCCGCACGCGCAGCGTCGGCCGCATCGCGCGTCTCGTGCAGATGCGCAACGAGCGCGCCGAACGCCGCAACGTGCAGGGCAACGTGAAGCTCGACGTCGGTCAGGGCGAGAAGTCCGGCAAGATAGTCGCGGAACTGACGGACGTGACGAAGCGCTACGGCGAGCGCACGGTGGTGGACCGCTTCACGGCTACGGTAATGCGCGGCGACAAGATCGGCTTCGTCGGTCCGAACGGCGCGGGCAAGACCACGCTGCTGAAGCTGATCCTCGGCGAACTCGCGCCGGATGAAGGCAATGTGCGCGTCGGCACCAATCTGCAGGTCGCCTATTTCGATCAGATGCGCGCGGCGCTCGATCTGGAAAAGAGTCTCGCGGACACGATCAGCCCCGGCAGCGAGTGGGTCGAAATCAACGGCCAGAAGAAGCACGTGATGAGCTACCTCGGCGACTTCCTGTTCGCGCCGGAGCGCGCGCGTTCGCCGGTCAAGTCGCTGTCGGGCGGCGAGCGCAACCGGCTGTTGCTTGCGCGTCTGTTCGCGCGTCCGGCCAACGTGCTGGTGCTCGACGAACCGACCAACGACCTCGACATTCCGACGCTCGAACTGCTCGAAGAACTGCTGATCGATTACGACGGCACGGTGCTGCTCGTCAGCCACGACCGCGCGTTTCTCGATAACGTGGTGACGTCGGTGATCGCATCGGAAGGCGGCGGCAAGTGGCGCGAATACGTCGGCGGCTTCACGGACTGGCAGACGCAGCGCGATCGCTCGGAGCAACTCGCGCTCGAAGCACAGAAAGAATCGGGCAAGGAAGCGCCGAAAGAAGCCGTGTCGAAGGAAAGCGCCACGGGCCGCAATGCGCAGCGCAGCGCGAAGTTGTCGTTCAAGGAACAGCGCGAACTGGAGGCGCTGCCGAAAATGATTGCCGACCTCGAAGCCGAACAGAAGGTGATCGGCGCGCAGCTCGAAGACGGCTCGGTGTTCGCGAAGGATGCACGCGAAGGCGCGCGTCTGACCGAGCGCTATGCCGAGATCGACGAAGAGCTGATGCTCGCGCTCGAGCGTTGGGACGAGCTGGAAAACCGCGTCAAGTGACGCAACCCGGTGCGCGCGCCGCATGGCGCGCCCCTTCATGCATGAGTTGATGCAACATGCGCGGGGCGGCACGAAAACAACGGAGAACGCCGCCGCGCATGCATTGAATGCTCAGCGGGCGCACGCCGGTGCAGTTCCGCCGCTACCCGCCGAAAGCAATTGCGCCGCCGTCCCGTGAGACGTCCATCCTCCGGCGCGTGTCCCCCAGCGCCCGCCGCGCCTTATCCAGTCGGCCAATTCAGCGCGACGTCAATTGCCGCCGTGATCGAAATCAGTACAATACCCCGCGAACAGGCTTCCCCCGCGGGCTGAGCGTCGTTGTCTGGCCTTCGAGCGCGCCAGCGGAAGCCGCGCAACAAAACAGCTTGCCCGCAGTGCGGGCACCCCGCCTAACCCTGTTGTTTCGTTTCGCTTTTTTTGAATACTCAACGCATTGTCCACGGCCCTGTCCACAGGACCTGTGGACAACGATGAACCGACGCACCGAGTCAATCATGTCTACGAAAAAGCCAAACGCCGCGTATAGCGAAGCGTCGATCAAGGTGTTGAAGGGTCTGGAGCCGGTCAAGCAACGACCCGGCATGTACACCCGCACCGAGAATCCGCTGCACATCATCCAGGAAGTCATCGACAACGCATCGGACGAAGCCCTCGGCGGCTACGGCCGGCAAATCACGGTCACGCTGCACGCGGACCATTCGGTCTCGGTCGACGACGATGGCCGCGGCATTCCGTTCGGCCTGCACCCCGACGAGGGCGTACCGGTGGTCGAAATCGTTTTCACGCGCCTGCATGCGGGCGGCAAATTCGACAAGGCCGCCGGCGGCGCTTATACGTTCTCGGGCGGTTTGCACGGCGTCGGCGTGTCGGTCACGAACGCGCTGTCCACGCGTCTCGACGTCACCGTGTGGCGCGACGGCAAGGTGGCCGAACTGAGCTTCGCGCACGGCGACGTCGCGAAGCCGCTCCAGGTTCGCGCCGCCACCAAGGCCGACAAGAAATCCGGCACGCGCGTGACCGCGTGGGCCGATCCGAAGTACTTCGATTCGCCGAACCTGCCGCTTGGCGAGTTGCAGCGTTTGTTGCGCTCGAAAGCGGTGCTGCTGCCGGGCGTCGAAGTCACGCTCGTCAACGAAAAGACCGGCGAGCAGCAAAGCTGGAAATACGAAGACGGCCTGCGCGGCTATCTGCTCGAAGGCATGAACGGCAGCGATCTGCTGATCCCGCTGTTCGAGGGCGAGCGCTACGCGGAAAGCTCGCGTTCGAGCGAAGAGACGTTCGCCGAGGGCGAGGGCGCGGCGTGGGTCGTCGCGTGGAGCGAGGAAGGGCCGCTCACGCGCGAGTCGTACGTGAACCTGATCCCGACACCCGCGGGCGGCACGCATGAGTCCGGTTTGCGCGACGGTCTCTATCAGGCGGTCAAGAGCTTCGTCGAGCTGCACAACCTGCAACCGAAGGGCGTGAAGCTGCTCGCCGAAGACGTGTTCGCGCGGGTGTCGTTCGTACTGTCGGCGAAGGTGCTCGATCCGCAGTTTCAAGGGCAGATCAAGGAACGCCTGAATAGCCGCGATGCAGTCAAGCTGGTGTCGTCGTTCGCGCGGCCGGCGCTCGAACTGTGGTTGAACCAGCACGTCGAGCACGGCAAGAAACTCGCGGACCTCGTGATCAAGCAGGCCCAGGCGCGCACGCGCGCGGGCCAGAAGGTCGAGAAGCGCAAGAGCTCGGGGGTCGCGGTGCTGCCCGGCAAGCTGACCGATTGCGAATCGACGGAAATTGGACGCAACGAGCTGTTCCTCGTCGAGGGTGACTCGGCGGGCGGCTCCGCGAAGATGGGCCGCGACAAGGAGTATCAGGCCATTCTGCCGCTGCGCGGCAAGGTGCTGAATACGTGGGAAACCGAGCGCGATCGCCTGTTCGCGAACAACGAGGTGCACGACATTTCGGTGGCGATCGGCGTCGATCCGCATAATCCGGACGACAAGGTCGATCTGTCGAATCTGCGCTACGGCAAGATCTGCATTCTGTCGGATGCGGACGTCGACGGATCGCACATCCAGGTGTTGCTGCTCACGCTGTTCTTCAAGCATTTCCCGCAGCTGATCGAGCGCGGCCATGTGTGCGTCGCGCGGCCGCCGCTGTTTCGCGTCGACGCACCCGCGCGCGGCAAGAAGCCCGCGCAGAAGCTCTATGCGCTCGACGAAGGCGAACTCGAGGCGATTCTCGACAAGCTGCGCAAGGACGGTGTGCGTGACAACCAGTGGTCGATCAGCCGCTTCAAGGGGCTCGGCGAAATGAGTGCCGAGCAGCTGTGGGACACGACGATGAATCCCGACACGCGCCGCCTGCAACCGGTTGCGCTCGGTGAACTCGACTACGACGCGACCGTCGCGCGCATGACGATGCTGATGGGCAAGGGCGAAGCGGCGTCGCGCCGCAGCTGGCTCGAAGAGAAGGGCAACGAAGTGGAAGCGGACATCTGAGCGCATCGCGCCTCGATGCGGCATACGACACTTCAAGCCAAACACGGACACGGAATCTAGATGGACGACGATAACACTCTCGACCTTTTCAACGAGCCGCCGTCGGACGGCGACGTGCTGACGCTCGGCAACTACGCGGAGCGCGCGTATCTCGAGTATGCGGTCAGCGTGGTCAAGGGCCGCGCGCTGCCGGACGTTTGCGACGGCCAGAAGCCGGTGCAGCGTCGCATCCTGTTCGCGATGAACGAGATGGGCCTCGGCGACAACGCGAAGCCGGTCAAATCGGCGCGCGTGGTCGGCGACGTGCTCGGTAAATATCACCCGCACGGCGACCAGTCCGCGTACGACGCACTCGTGCGTCTCGCGCAGGACTTCTCGATGCGCTATCCGCTGATCGACGGCCAGGGCAACTTCGGCTCGCGCGATGGCGACGGCGCGGCGGCGATGCGATACACGGAAGCGCGTCTGACGCCGATCGCGAAGCTGCTGCTCGGTGAGATCGACCAGGGCACGGTCGACTTCATGCCGAACTACGACGGCTCGTTCGACGAGCCGAAGGTGCTGCCGGCGCGTCTGCCGTTCGTGCTGCTCAACGGCGCATCGGGCATCGCGGTCGGTCTCGCGACGGAAATTCCGTCGCACAACCTGCGCGAAGTCGCAAGCGCCGCGGTCGCGCTGATCCGCCATCCGAAGCTTTCGCACGCGGAGCTGATGGAGCATGTGCCGGGTCCGGACTTCCCCGGCGGCGGCCAGATCATCTCGAGCGAGGCGGAAATCGCCGCCGCGTACGAAACCGGCCGCGGCAGCCTGAAGGTGCGCGCGCGCTGGAAGATCGAAGACCTCGCGCGCGGCCAGTGGCAGCTCGTGATCACCGAACTGCCGCCGAACACGGCCGCGCAGAAGGTGCTCGAGGAAATCGAAGAACAGACCAACCCGAAGATCAAGCTCGGCAAAAAGGCGCTGACGCCCGAGCAGTTGCAGACCAAACAGACGCTGCTCGCGCTCGTCGACGCGGTGCGCGACGAATCGGGCAAGGACGCGCCGGTGCGTCTCGTGTTCGAGCCGAAGTCGAGCCGCATCGATCAGACCGAGTTCGTCAACACGCTGCTCGCGCATACGAGCCTCGAATCGAACGCGCCGCTGAACATGGTGATGGTGGGTGGCGACGGCCGGCCGCGTCAGAAGGGCTTGAGCGAAATCCTGCACGAGTGGATCACGTTCCGTTTCGCGACGGTCACGCGCCGCACGCGGCATCGTCTGTCGAAGGTCGACGACCGCATCCATATTCTCGAAGGCCGGATGATCGTCTTCCTGAATATCGACGAAGTGATCCGCATCATTCGCGAATCGGATGAGCCGAAGGTCGCGCTGATGGCCGCGTTCGGCCTCACGGACCGCCAGGCCGAAGACATCCTCGAAATCCGGCTGCGTCAGTTGGCCCGTCTCGAGAAGATCAAGATCGAGAAGGAGCTGGCCGAGCTGCGCGACGAGAAGGCCAAGCTCGAGGAACTGCTCGGCAGCGAACCGGCGATGAAGCGCCAGCTGATCAAGGAAATCGAAGCCGACGCGAAGCAGTACGGCGACGAGCGCCGCACGCTGATCCAGCAGGAAAAGCGCGCGACGTTCGAAGCGCGCGTGGTCGACGAACCGGTCACGGTGGTGGTGTCGCAGAAGGGCTGGGTGCGCGCGTTGAAGGGCCACGGGCTCGACGTCGCGGGCTTCAGCTTCAAGGCTGGCGACGGCCTCTACGCGGCGTTCCAGTGCCGCACGCCCGACATGCTGATCGCGTGGGGCAGCAACGGGCGCGTTTATTCGGTCGCGGTGGCGCAACTGCCGGGCGGACGTGGTGACGGCGTGCCGGTCACGTCGCTGATCGAACTCGAATCGGGCAGCCATCTGATGCACTACTACGCGGCGTCGGCGGACCAGGCACTGCTGCTCGCGTCGAGCAACGGCTTCGGCTTTATCGCGAAGGTCGGCGACATGGTGAGCCGCGTGAAGGCCGGCAAGTCGTTCATGACGATCGACGCCGGTGCCGCGCCGCTCGCGCCGATGCCGATGCTGCCGGATGCGGTGCAGGTCGCGTGCCTGTCGTCGGGCGGGCGTCTGCTCGTGTTCGGCCTCGACGAGATGAAGACGCTGTCGGGCGGCGGCCGTGGCGTCACGCTGATGGCGCTCGACGACAACGAGACGCTCGTGCAGGCGCTCGCAATCGACAAGGCGGGTGTGATGCTGATCGGCACACGCCGCGGCGGCCGCGTCGACGAGGAGAAGCTGGCGGGCGCCGAGCTTGCGGCGCATGTCGGCAAACGCGCGCGCAAGGGTCGCGCGCCTGACAGCAAGCTGAAGCTCGACGGCATGCGTCCGGTGCTGCCGGCTTAGTAGAATCGATTTAGCCAGGTTTGACGCTGGACAGCCACGGGCGCCTGCTAGCATGCGGGGCGCTCGCGGTCGGTCACAACAAGTCGGTCGCGCAAAGGGTGTGGAAGCAAACGGGGTGGCGGCGTCGCGGCCAGATGAAGGTGCCGCAATTACAACGACAAAATACGATGCAATCGACGTCGATACCCGGAACTGCCTGTATCACGTATGGTCGAACGCGCTCAGTCGCCGCTGAGCGGGATTAAGTGTCCAAAACGGTGTGGCGTCGTCGGGAGAGGAAAACTACATGAACAAGGCTATCGAGGTCGCGCTTTTTCTGCATCTGCTCGGGGTGGCGGTGTGGGTCGGCGGTATGGTGTTCGCGCATTTCTGCCTGCGCCCGGCGCTCGGCGATCTGTCGCCGCAACTGCGCCTGCCGCTGTGGGAGTCGGTCTTCGGCCGTTTCTTCAACTGGGTCGGGGTGTCGGTGCTCGTGATCCTGATCAGCGGCGGCTTCCTGCTGATGCAGTTCGGTGGCGGTCATGCCACCTGGCCATTGCATGCGATGGCCGGCCTCGGCATCGTGATGATGCTGATCTTCGGGCATATCCGCTTCGCCGTGTATCCGCGCATTCGCCGTGCGGTGCAGGCGCAGAAGTGGCCCGATGGCGCGCGGGCGGTCGGTACGGTCCGCCGTCTCGTGCTGATCAATCTCGTGCTGGGCGTCGTGACGATCGGCGTCGCGGTGCTGTCGCGCGGATTCTGATCCGCCGATCGCCAACGGCGCGACGGGCTTCGTGCGGACCGCGATGCGTCACGTCGTGACGCCGTACGCGAGCCACAAACCACACACCACCGCCACCGTTCCGTACACGGCGTACACCGGCACCTTCAGCTTCGCGAAGCACATTGCGGAGAACGTCGCGGTCACCAGATAGATCGGTTCCAGCGGTACACGCGCGGCAATGCGCAGTACCGCGACCGCGAGAAACGCGGTCGTGACCGCGCGCAGAATCCTCATGCCGTGCTCGAAGCGCGGATTCACCTTCAACAGATGCAGATGCCGCTGCGCGAGCACGACGAGGCAGCCGGACGGCACGAATAGCGCGAGCGTCGCGATCAGCGCGCCTAGCCAGCCATCGACGAGATAGCCGAAGAACGGCACCACGTTCAGCAAGGGTCCAGGAGACAACGGCGACAGCGTAAACGCGAGCGTGAAGTCGTTATCGGATACGCCGACCGCCGGCGTGACGAACAGCGTCTTCAGCACCGGCAACGCCGAGAAGCCGCCGCCGAACAGCGTCATGCCGGCGCCGGCGAGACGCGGCCACAGCAGCGCGAGGTCATAGCGATGCGGCAGCGGCAGCGCAAACAGCACGAGCAGGACGCCGAGCGCGGCCAGCAGCCGATAGTCGCCGCGCCGAAGCGACACGGCCAGCCGCGAGTCGCGCTCCGGGCTCGCGAACCAGCCGATGCCGAAGGCTGCTCCCAGTATCACCACATACGCCGCGGCGCTATGCGCATAGAGCAGCGCGATGCTGCCGAAGAGCGCCGCCGTCCATTCGAGCTTGCCGCGCACCAGCGCGCGCGTCTGCTTGTACCAGGTGAGCGCGATCAGTGTCGCAAGCACGACGCTGAAGTGATGTAGCAGCGTCTGCGACGCGATCGTATGCACGACGGGCGTGCGATAGAAGATCGCGAACAGCGTCATCAGTGTGAAGAAGGGCAGCACGCTCGCCACACCGGCGACCCATGCGCCCGCGCGTCCGCGCAGCGCGTGCCCGAGCTGCACGGCGACGTTGCAGCCGACGGGTCCCGGCACCATCCACGCGAGCGCGATCAGATCCGAGAACGCCACGCGCGAGAGTCGCCCCTCGCGTTCCACGTAGTGATGCTCGAGCTGCGCCATCAACGCGAGGCCGCCCCACGACAGCGCCGACAAGCCGCACACGACCCGGAACAGCGTCCATAGCGGTTCCCGTCGCCCGCGGCGGGCAGCCTCCTCACTCGTGATGGTCGGCATCGGCGCTGCGGATGCCCGGCGTGCGGGCGCCCGTCCTTTAATTGCTGGTGCTGGATACGCTGCTTGCGCTGTCGGCTAGGTGCGCGACACGGCGGCCGCTGGTGTTGTTCATGCCGCATACCCCGAAGCGCTCGAGCAGCGCCGGAATCGCCTCTGCCGGCACCGGACGCGAGAACAGGAAGCCCTGCGCCTCGATATGGCCGAGCGCGGCCAGCCACGCAATCTGCTCTTCGGTCTCCGTGCCTTCGACCACCACCGTGAGCCCGAGCGAGCGCGCGAGGTTGACGATCGCGGTGACCATCACACAGACGCTGCGGTCGCCCGGAATCGCCTGGACGAACGAGCGGTCCACCTTCAGCGTATCGACGGCGAAGCGGTTCAGATAGGACAGCGATGAATAGCCGGTGCCGAAATCGTCGAGCGCGATGCGTACGCCGAGACGCTTCAGCGCGAAGATTTTTTCGGAGACGACTTCCGGAAATTCCATCATCGTCGTTTCAGTGATTTCGAGTTCGAGGCGGCGCGCGGAGATGCCGGTTTCCTCGATCGCGCGCGAAATCGTTTCGAACAGGTCGCCGCGCCAGAACTGCACCGCCGAAATGTTCACAGCGAGCGACAGCGTGTCGTAGCCCTGCTGCTGCCACTGCGCGAGCTGACGGCATGCGGTCTCGATCACGAAGTCGCCGATCGGCACGATCAGCCCAGTGGACTCGGCCACGGGAATGAACTCGTTGGCCGGGATCAGCCCGTGCTGCGGGTGGTTCCAGCGCACGAGCGCTTCGAAGCCGGTGATGCAGCGACGCGCCAGATCGATCTTCGGCTGATAGGCGAGGAACAGTTGCCCTTCGGCCAGCGCGACGCGCAGCTGCTGTTCCCACTTCATCAAATGATCCGCGCGATGCGACAGATGCGGCGAATAGAACTGGTAGCAGTTCTTGCCGGCGTCCTTCGCGCTGTACATCGCGAGGTCGGCTTTCTTCAGCAGGTCGATCTCGCTTTCGTTGGCGACCGAGTACAGCGCGATGCCGATGCTCGCATGCAGCACGAACGAACTGCCGCGCACCTCGAACGGCTTCGAGAACGCTTGCGCGGCGGCTTCGGCGAGCGCGACCGCACGCTTCTCGACATCGTCGCCCTTGATCACGACGACGAACTCGTCGCCGCCGATGCGGGAGAGCGTGCCTTCGTCGCCGACCGCGGTCGCCAGGCGCGAGGCCGTCATCTGCAGCACGATGTCGCCGGCGTTGTGACCGAGCGTGTCATTGACGGTCTTGAAGTTGTCGAGGTCGATGAAAAGAATCGCGAGGCGGCCGAGATTGAACGGCTGCGCGACGTCGTGGCGCAGCGCCTGCAGCGTCGCGTAGCGATTGCGCAGGCCCGTCAACAGGTCGTATTCGACGAGATGCGTCATCTCGCGCTCGCGGCCGAGCAGCTTGCCGATCAGGCCGGTCGCGACGCCGAAGAAGCTGAGCATCGCGAGCGAGATGAAGCCTGCCATCAACAGATAGACGTTGCGCGTGTGGTTGTAGTCGGCGAATTCTTCGCCCTGCGAAAGACCGACGAGCACGCCGAGCGGATAGCCGTCGATGTGCCGGTACGACACGATACGCGTGACGTTGTCGATCGAATCGACGTAGGTGCCCGACACGTGCTCCGAAGTCGGATACGTGCCGCTCGCGGTAAACGTGCTGCTGGCTTTGTTGGCGTTGCCGGTGCGGCGCGCGAGCACGGTGCCGTTGTCGGAGATCACCGCGATCACGCCTTCGCGGCCGATCGCCGCGTTGTTGTAGAAGTCCGACGTGAAGTAGCTCGGGTCTTCGGACACCACGACGACGCCCGCGAACGAGCCGTCAGGATGATTCAGGCGCCGCGTCATCTGCAGCGTCCAGTGACCCGAGATGCGGCCGAGCACCGGTTTGCTGATGTATAGCTGGTCGTCGTTCTCGTGCTCGTGGACCTTGAAGTGCTCGCGGTCGGACAGGTCGATGTGAGCGGGATTCAGTTCGGCCGTGTTGGCGATCAGTCTGCCGTGCTCGTCGATCAGCGACACCTGCACGAGCGTTTCGCTTTGCACGACACCTTTTTCGACCGTGCTCGCGAGATCGAAATGATTCGGCGTCTTTTCGAACTCGTACTTGACGAAGCGCGTGATCTGATCGACCTGGTGAATCGCCTTGATAGTGTGCTGCTCGAGCGCCGAGGAAAGAATGGCGGAAGACGCCATCGCTTCGCGGTACGTCGCGTCTTTCTCGACCGATAGCCGCGCGAAGATCACGGTCCACAGCAGGATCAATACGAGTACGCCGAGTGCTGGAATAACGAGCAACGCGCGCCGGCGCGTGATCATCGGATCGCGTCGCGGCCTGGCTTCGCGCGGGTCGGAGAAGCGGGACTGAGTCATCGCGCGGCCCTTGGCTGGGGGTGGGTCGCTTGCAAACGCACGGGCATCGACTGCGCGAAATAAATGGATGGCTGCATGGTGACCAAGGTGCCAAAGCTGCTGCGCAGGAGGAGAGGGCGTGGCGCCGCGCCTGACCGTCCACAGGTCATCGGATTCGACCGCTATATACCGTTCGATATTACTGAATGCGACTCGATTAAGGAAGGGTCCGCGCATGGGGTATACGCGGGCGCGGCGAGCACCTCGGTCCGGCCGCTCATGAGCCCTGCATGGCCGGTTTCTGGCAAGGGTTTTGCCATCCAGTCGCGATGAATTCGGACAACCAGGTATGGCGACGTCATAGTGATGCGGCTTTTTGTGGTGTGAAGCGGCGACATGCGGCGTGTCGCGGTGCCTCGCGCGCGAGGACGCGGTCCGCTTACGCGAGCCGGCACTTGCCTTCGATGATCGTTACCGCAGGCCCGCCGATCCAGATCTTGCCGCGTGCATCGTCATAGTGGACCGACACGTCGCCCGCGCGTCCGAGCACGGTGCCTTGGCGCGCCGTGTAGCGCGTGCCGGGACGACGTTGCTGCAGGCTCAGCAGACCCGCGAGCGCGGCGTTGGCGCTGCCCGTCACCGGGTCTTCGCCGGTGCCGAAGCCGCCGCCCGCCATCAGGCAACGGACTTCGAACGTTGCCGGGCCGTCGGCGTCGTGCGGACCGTATACGGCGACGCCGTGCGCGTCGACCGAATGCACGAGCTCGGCTAGCGCCGCCGCATCGGGTTCGAGCGCGAGGCAGTCGCGCGCCGAATCGACCCGCACGACGAGCCACGGCGCGCCGTTATCCACCGCGCATGGCGGCGCGGTAAAGTCGATCGCATGACTACGTAAAGCCGTAGACAGGGCCTCGTAACGATGCGCGGCGAGCGGCGTCACGCGCGCGGGTGGCGCGGCGAACGCCCATGCGCCGTGCGTCGTGGCGGCGCCATCGAGCGCTTCGAGTTCGACGAGACCCACGCCGCATTGCTGGATCAGCTTGCGAGCCTGCTTCGGCTGGTAGCCGCTTTCGCGCAAAGCATGCGCGGTGCCAAGCGTCGGATGACCAGCGAACGGCAACTCGCCGCCCGGCGTGAAGATGCGCACGCGATAGTCGGCGGCGGCATCGGTCGGCTTCAGCAGAAAGGTGGTTTCGGACAGATTGGTCCAGCAGGCGATGGCCTGCATCTGCGCGGTATCGAGCGCGTCGGCATCGAACACGACGGCAAGCGGATTGCCCTTGAACGGTGTCGACGTAAACACGTCGACCTGTTTGAAACGAACGATGTGAGCGGACATCGACAGGCCCCGGCGCAATGGACGTTGAGGGATCTCGCGGATTCTATCCGGCTGCGCGGCGGCGATCCACCGTCGCCATAAAACAAAAACGCGCCGCCGGTGCGTGACACCAGACAGCGCGGTCGCATCGCGATGCCGCGTGAATTATTTGCGAATCTCACGCGGCATCGCCTGCATCGTCATATCGCTTCGATGCTTATTCGACCTCGGCGATCAGTTCGATCTCGACGCACGCGCCGAGCGGAATCTGCGCGACGCCGAATGCCGAGCGCGCGTGCTTGCCGCGCTCGCCGAACACGTCGGCGATCAGCTCGGACGCGCCGTTGGTGACCACATGCTGCTCGGTGAACTCGAGCGTCGAGTTCACGAGGCTCATCAGCTTGACGATGCGCGTGACGCGGTTCAGGTCGCCGACGTGCGCATGCAAGGTGGCGAGCAGATCGATTGCGATCGAGCGCGCGGCGGCCTTGCCTTCGTCGGTGCCGAGCGTCGCGCCGAGCTTGCCGACCCAGACCTTGCCGTCCTTCTTCGCGATGTGACCCGACAGGTACACCGTGTTGCCGCTTTGCGCGCTCATCACATAGGCCGCTGCCGGCGCACCCGCTGCCGGCAGTTCGATGCCGAGTTCCTTGAGCTTGTCGTACACATTCGATTGAGTCATGTCGTGTCCTCGTTACGGTGAGATTGCATGAATGCAGGCGGGGCGAAGTCCGCACGCAACGCGCGTGCAAACTTCGCCCCGGTGGCAGTGCGGCTAACGCCGTTTCAAATTTTCGCGCGCACGAGTGCGCCGAGACGCACCACGCCTTCGTCGATTTTAGCGGGCGGCACGGTGACGAACGATAGACGCAGCGTATTGTGCTGCGCCTCGCTCGCGAAAAACGGAGCGCCCGGCACGAATGCGACGTTTTGCGCGACCGCTTCTTCGAGCAGCTTCATCGTGTCGATGCCCGCCGGCAGCTTGACCCAGATGAACATGCCGCCTTCCGGACGGTTCCAGCTGACACCTTCGGGCATATAGCGTTCCAGCGCGGTGAGCATCGCGTCGCACTGGTTGCGATACAGCTCGCGGATCGTCGGCACGTGCGTGTCGAGGAAGCCGTCCTTGACCACTTCGTGCACGATGCGCTGCGTGAAGCTCGGCGTGTGCAGGTCGGTGGCCTGCTTGGCCTGCACGAGTTTGAAGATCAGTTCCTCGGGCGCGATGATGAAGCCGACGCGCAGACCCGGCGCGAGCACCTTCGAGAACGAGCCCAGATAGACGATGTGATCGGGCGCCATCGACAGCATCGTCGGCAGCGGTTCGCCCGCGTAGTCGAGCGCGCCGTAGGGGTCGTCCTCGATCACCGGGAACGGCGAGCTTTTCGCGAAGTCGGCGAGCGCGCGGCGGCGTTCGACCGGCAGACGACGGCCGGTCGGATTCTGGAAATTCGGCTGTGTGTACAAGAGACGCGCGCCTTTGATCAGTTCCGGCGTCAGGCCTTCCGGGATCAGGCCCTGTTCGTCGGTCGGAACCTGCACGTAGTGCGGCTCGTACATCGAGAACGATTGCAGCGCGCCAAGGTAGGTCGGCGTTTCGACCAGCACCGGGCTATCCACGCAAACCAGCACCTTGCCGAGCAGGTCGAGTGCCTGTTGCGAGCCGGTCGTGATCAGCACCTGCGACGGGCGGATCTGCGCGCCGTTGATCGAGTAGCGTTGCGCGACCCATTCGCGCAGCGGCAGATAGCCTTCGGTCGCGCTGTACTGCAGCGCAGCGGCGGGCGAGTCGCGCAGGATGCGGTCGGATGCCTCGCGCATGCGCTCGGCCGGGAAGGTGGCCGGCGAGGGCAGGCCGCCGGCGAAGGAGATGACTTCGGGCCGTTCCGTGACCTTCAGGATTTCGCGAATCGCGGAGCTGGTGAGCTTGCGCGCGCGTTCGGACAATTGCCACGTCGGGGCTTTCAGGTCGCTTTGGTCCATGATCTCCTCTGCTGGTATTTCTGGAACCGGTCAAAACTTCGATTATCGCGCGACTCGACAAGCATTGCCGCCGGGGGCGCCCCGGGGGCGCCCGGGGTTGCCCCGCGGTTGCCCGGCGGTTGCCTAATCGCGCGCTGCTTATCCGAGGGTTCGTGGACCCTCGGGTGTTTCAAATTCGGCGACGAGCGCCGCGGCGCCGTCGGTCGGCTGGACGTCGAGCAGGTGCGCGGCGCCGAGCCAGCGCAGTTGCTCGCCGATCAGCTCCGGCCGCGGATGCACGGCTTTCAGCGCTTTCAGCGCGAGGTTCGTCGGTGCCAGCGACTGCGACGGATGCCGCGTCGAGTCCCACTGGATCAGCGACGGCAGCACGCCGTCGCCGGCGCCTTGCCAGGCGGGGAACGAGCCGTCGTCGGGTACCGTCAGGCCCCACGTGAAATCGCCGCGTGTCATCGGCACGACCGGCGCGATGCGCTGCGGATACTGCGCCTGCCACGTCGCGAGACGCTTCGGCCGCTCGACGCGCGCGACCCAATGCGACAGATACGGCCCGTTTTCGAGTCGCGCCTGCATCGCCGGATCGTCGAGCGCGAACAGGCGCGGGCGCGGCGCGGTGCCACCGGGTGTGTCGGCCGAGGCGCGCGGATCGATCGCGATCACTTCCAGGTAGACGCCGCCCCACAGGCCGAGCAGGCGATTGTGGGTCCGCATCAGCGGATGCGCGCCGCCGCCGGCCGGGGCGACGCCGAGGGTATCGGCGACGTACTGGACGCCTTCATCCAGCGTGCGCGCGGAGACGACGAGGTGATCGAGACTGATGAGCGATTGGGCTGTCAGGGCTGTCATGGCGGATCGACGGAAAACGCTGTTCTGCGCAAGGGCCATTTGCGCGCCACGCTTGTAGGCTGCGCTGCCGGGGCCGTAAGCATAACCGTTTGCCGGATCGGCGGCCCATGCGGATGGTTTCGTATGCGGTGACCACCATTCGCTGGATTCAAATGTAACGGCCGCGACCTGCACAGTAACGGTACAATCGACTCGATACTGTTCGGTACAGTTGGAGCCCGTCATGTCCGTCCCGCTTGCCCAGATTCCCGCCCCGCACGATACCGCGTCGTTGACTCTCGTCGAACAACTCGTCCAGTGGGCGCGGCGCCGCATCGAGGAGCGCGTGTTCCGCCCCGGCATGCGCATGCCGTCCATCCGCAAGCTCGCGCTCGACAAGGGCGTATCGCGCTTCACGGTGGTCGAAGCGTACGAGCGGCTCGTCGCGCAGGGTTTCCTGGAGTCGCGGCGCGGCTCCGGCTTTTATGTGCGCGAGCGCCAGAGCGGCGCGGCGAGTGTCACCGAACTGCACCCGCGCGCCGAGACGCTGCCCGCGCCGGCCAACATCGACGTCGTCTGGCTGCTGCGCAACATGCTGCATACGGGCGCTCGGCCCGAGCGCAGTCCGGGGCTCGGCTATCTGCCGGCCCGCTGGCTCGACGGCGACCTGATCACCAACGCGCTGCGCACGCTCGGCCGGCAAAGCGGCATGCAGATGCTCGGCATCGGCACCGCGCAAGGTTTCCTGCCGCTGCGCCAGCAGTTGCAGACGCGGCTCGAGGAGCTGGAGATCGGCGCGTCGCCCGAGCAGATCGTGATGGTGTCCGGCATCACGCAGGCGATCGACCTGATTTCGCGCATCTACGTGAAACCGGGCGACGCGGTGATCGTCGGCGATCCGGCGTGGTTTCAGATGTTCGGCTGCTTCGCGTCGCAGGGCGCCCGATTGGTCGGCATGCCGTACACCCCGGACGGTCCCGATCTCGACGCGCTCGAAGCGCTGGTTCAGGAATGGCGCCCTAAAATGCTGGTGATCAACTCGGTGCTGCAAAACCCGACCGGCACCTCGCTGACCGCCGCGCAGGCGTTCCGCATCCTGCGGCTTGCCGAGGCGTACGACTTCATCGTCGTCGAAGACGATATCTACGGCGACCTGTGCCCGCCCGGCTACCCGGGCACGCGCCTGGCGAGCCTCGATCAGTTGAAGCGCGTGATTTACCTCGGCAGCTTTTCGAAGACGCTCGCGCCGAATCTGCGCGTGGGGTTCATCGCGTGCGCGCCGGAAGTCGCAATGGTGGTCAGCAATCAGAAGATGCTGGTCGGCATGACGAGCCCCGAACTCAACGAGCGCGTGATCTACAAGATCCTGACCGAGGGCCACTACCGGCGGCACGTCGAGCGCATCCGCGCGCGGCTCGACGGCGTGCGCGAGAAGGCCGTGCGGATGATCGAGAAGGCCGGCATGAAGCTGTTCCTGACGCCGACGGCGGGCATGTTCCTGTGGGCCGACACCGGCGTCGACGCGGGCGCACTCGCCGCGGCCGGGCACGAAGCTGGCTTCCTGCTCACGCCGGGCGGCCTGTTTTCGCCGCTGCAGTCGCCGAGCACGTGGATGCGCTTCAATATCGCCAATTGCGGCGATCCCGAACTGCCGGCGTTTCTGAGCCGTTATCTCGACGGCGTCGCGCGCCGCACCTCTTGAAACCGCGCCGGATCGTCCCCAATTGCGCGGACGATCCGGCGGTCCGGCGATCCGGCCCGGCGGGCCCTGACAGATTTCGCCGCCGCCCATCCCCCATTCGCAACAGAGAGGAAGTCCGACCATGGCACAAGAAACCATGAGCTTTCAGGCAGAAGTGAAACAACTTCTGCAACTGATGATCCATTCGCTGTACAGCAACAAGGAAATCTTTCTGCGCGAGCTGATCTCGAACGCGTCCGACGCGGCCGACAAGCTGCGCTTCGAGGCGATCGAAAACAGCGCGCTGTACGAAAACGATCCGAACCTGCGGATTCGCGTGTCGTACGACAAGGCCGCGCGCACCGTCACGGTCGACGACAACGGCATCGGCATGAGCCGCGACGAAACGATTGCCCACCTCGGCACGATCGCGCGTTCGGGCACCAAGGAATTCTTCGGCAAGCTGTCGGGCGACCAGCAGAAGGACGCGGCGCTGATCGGCCAGTTCGGCGTGGGCTTCTACTCGGGCTTCATCGTCGCCGACAAGATCACCGTCGAGACGCGCCGCGCCGGCTTGCCCGCTTCGGAAGGCGTGCGCTGGGTCAGTGCGGGCGAAGGCGATTTCGCGGTCGAGACGATCGAGCGCGCCGCGCGCGGCACGACCATCACGCTGCATCTGCGTGCTGATGAGGACGAGTTGCTGTCGTCGTATCGGCTGAAGTCGATCATTCAGAAGTACTCGGACCACGTCGCGCTGCCGATCCTGATGCGGAAGGAAGAGTGGGACGCGGAAAAGAGCGAGATGGTCACGAAGGACGAGGACGAGACCGTCAACCAGGCGAGCGCGCTGTGGACCCGTTCGAAGAACGACATCACCGACGATCAATACAAGCAGTTCTACCAGCACATCTCGCACGACCATCAGGACCCGCTGACGTGGACGCATAACCGCGTCGAAGGCCGCAGCGAATACACGCAACTGCTGTACGTGCCGTCGCGCGCGCCGTTCGATCTGTGGAACCGCGAGCAGCGCGGCGGACTGAAGCTGTACGTGAAGCGCGTGTTCATCATGGACGACGCCGAGCAACTGCTGCCCACCTACCTGCGTTTCGTGAAGGGTGTGGTCGATTCGGCCGATCTGCCGCTCAACGTGTCGCGCGAAATCTTGCAGGAAAGCCGCGACGTGAAGGCGATCCGCGAAGGCGTGACGAAGCGCGCGCTGTCGATGCTCGAAGAACTGGCGAATTCGGATGAAACCGCCGACAAGGAAAAGTACGCGAGCTTCTGGAAGGAATTCGGCCAGGTGCTGAAGGAAGGCATCGGCGAGGACTTCGCCAATCGCGAGCGCATCGCCAAGCTCCTGCGCTTTGCGACGACGCATACGGGCACGGCCGAGCAGACCGTGTCGCTGGCCGACTACGTCGCTCGCATGAAGCCCGAGCAGACCAAGATCTACTACGTGACCGCCGACACCTGGCAAGCCGCGTCGAACAGCCCGCATCTCGAAGTGTTCCGCAAGAAGGGCGTCGAAGTGCTGCTGCTGACCGATCGCGTCGATGAATGGATGCTGTCGTTCCTCAACGAATTCGACGGCAAGCCGCTGCAAAGCGTCGCGCGCGGCGATCTCGATCTCGGCGCACTGAACGACGAGGAAAAGCAGGCGCAGGAGAAAATCGGCGAAGAGTTCAAGCCGCTCGTCGAGAAGATGAAGGAAGCGCTGAAGGACAAGGCGAAGGACGTGCGTCTGACGTTCCGCCTGACCGACTCGCCGTCGTGCCTCGTCGCCGACGACGGCGAAATGAGCGGCTACCTGCAGCGTATGCTGAAGGCCGCGGGCCAGAAGGCGCCGGAGTTCCATCCGATTCTCGAAGTGAATCCGGAGCACGCGCTCGTCAAGGGTCTGCATGCCGATAGCGCGAATTTCGACGACTGGTGCCATCTGCTGTTCGATCAGGCACTGCTCGCCGAAGGCGGCGCGCTGGAAGATCCGGCGAGCTTCGTGAAGCGGACCAATGCGTTGCTGCTGTCGCGCGCGGGTTGAGTTTCAGTGAAGGCGAACCGGGAGCGTCGATCACGTTGTTATTGGATTGACGCTCTGAGGTGGTTCGAAATGCGCTGCTTCGGCAGCGCATTTTTTTGCCCGTCGGTTTGCGCCGGCTTCGTGCCTGGAGCGGCGCGCGCGATCAGCGCAAGCGTCGCTGCGAAAAAATGCCGTCGGAGCGCGCCGCTATAATCCGACACCATGCCTATCCGTTTCGATCCCGCCGAGACCCACTGGCGCGTCGCGCCTTTGCCCACTTTCAGCGCTGCCCAAAAAGACTGGCTGACCCGCGGCGGTTCGCTGACTGCGCATCTGCGCGCGCTCGGCGCGGTCGCGGTGCGGGTGACGCGCGAAGCGGTCGCGCTGCCGTGGCCGGACGAAGCCGCCGCGCTCGGACTCACGCCGCGCGCGCCCGTGTGGGTGCGCGAAGTGGTGCTGTCTGTCGATGGCGTGCCGTTCGTCGCCGCGCATAGCGTGACGCCACGCGCCGCGAGCGTCGGCATCTGGCAGGCGACGCGGCGGCTGCGCACGCGGCCGCTCGCCGAGTTGCTGTACAGCGATAGCGGCGTCGCGCGTTCGTCGCTGGTGAGCCGCAGGGTGGGGAAGCGGCATCCGTTGTATCGGCTGGCCGCGCGTGAGATCGGCGGTGGCCTCGTGGATGAGCCGCATGCGCTGGTCGCACGGCGCTCGGTGTTCGAGCGCCACGGCGCGCCGTTGATGGTGTCCGAATGCATGCTGCCGGCATTGTGGGAGCATTTGGCCTGGTTGGAGCAGGCGGGGCGCCCGGGCGCCGCGACCGAGCGCGTTTTAGGCGCGCATGCCGCGCACGAGCGGATACGCGACCACGGCCGTCCGCTCGATCACACCGCGTCGCGCGCGCATGCCGCGCCGCGCACGTCGGACGACCGGAGCCGCTGATGTTGCGCGGCTTTCCGCCGGTCGTCGCGGCCGATACGCACACGCTGATACTCGGCAGTTTTCCCGGCGAAGCCTCGCTGGCCGCGGCGCAGTATTACGCACATCCGCGCAACCAGTTCTGGCGCCTGCTCGGCACGGTGCTCGGCGAACCCGCGCTGCACGGGTTGCCGTATGAAGAGCGCCTCGCACGCGTGCTCGCGCATCGGATCGGCATCTGGGATGTGCTCGATGCATGCCATCGTCAAGGCAGTCTCGACTCGGCGATCCGCCATGCGCAGCCGAACGACTTCGAGTCGTTGCGCGAGCATGCGCCGTTGCTTAACAAGGTTTGCTTCAACGGGAAGACCGCGGGGCGGTTCGCGCCGGTCATCGGTGCGGCAGGCTATCGAACGCTGGTGTTGCCGTCGTCGAGCCCGGCGAATGCGACGCTGTCGTTCGAACAGAAGCTGTCGTGTTGGCGGCAGATTCTTTCCTGACGAAATTCGGAGGAAGGGTACTTAGTTCGGCAGCAGCGAGCCGCTACGAATAGGCTCGGCTCCAGCGACACACGCGAGCTCCAGCCCCGCGGTGGCGAAGCGCGCGCGTTGCCGCGCATATAGCACGCCGGCGACGGAGTTCGTGATCGTGACGACGCGGCCGGTCAGCGGATCGACGATGTCGGCGATCGCCTCGCCGGGATCGACCCAGACACCGAGCGGCGCGCGGAACACGAGCACGCCGGAGATCGGTGCGACGAGCGGCTCGCTGCCGGAGAAAGGCGTGGCCTGGAACGCGAGCTCCGGCAACGGCGCGGGTGTGCCGTCGATGACGCCGCGCAGCGTCAGGTATTCGACGATCGCGTTCGCGTCGCGCTCGGCGAACGCGTAGCTCACGTCCGCCTGGCCGCGCAGCTCGATCGTTACCGAGATCGAGCCATTCGGAATCGGATAGCGCTCGCCGTAGCGGGCACGCAGCTCGGACCAGCTGAAGCTGTGAATCTCGTCGAACGGATTGCCGATCGAATTGAGCGCGAGCAGCGAAGTCTTCGCGTCGAGATAGCGCGCGAGTGGCTCGACGTCGGGCCACGTGTCGGGGTTCGTGAATAGATGCATCGCCGCTTCGAAGTCGCAGTGCAGGTCGAGCACGACGTCCGCATCGTATGACAGGCGCTGCAGCGCGAGGCGCTGCGATTCGAGCTCGGTGGTCGGCGTTTGCTCGGCGAGCGCCTCGCGCATTGCGGCGCGCACGGCGCGCAGGTTGTGTTGCGCGTCGCCGCTCAGGTGAGGCTCGATGCGCGGCATCACGAGCTCGGCCAGATTATGGAAGTTGCGATTGAAGTTCGCCGCGGTCCCGCTTTCGAAGCGGCCAACCATGTGCCCGAGCACCCGCTGGTTGAGGCCGATCGGATTGGGTACCGGCACGATGACGATTTCGCCGCGCAGTCTGCCCGCCGTCTCGAGGGCGGCGACGCGTTGGCGAAGTTCCCATGCGACCAGCATCCCCGGCAGCTCGTCGGCATGCAGCGACGACTGGATGTAGATCTTCGGTCCGCCCGTCGGGCCGTAGTGGAAGCTCGTCAGGTACCGCTCGGTGCCGAGCGACGGGGAAATCAACGGATGGGTTTGTGTTTGCATGATGGTGTGAATGTTGCCGGTCGCCGTACGAGCGCGGGATTCCCGCGCCATTGCCTGTCAGCTGACGTATACGTCGTCGAAGTTGAAGTGCCTGGCTTCGAGCTTCAGCTCAGTTGTATAGACAAGATAGAGAATTGAAGATGATGGCGGAACTAGGGTTTTCGCTGACGACGGGTGGGCGCCTTGACATAGCGGGATCTTCGCGTGAAACGAAAATTCGAAGGAGGAATCGAGGCGTGCACTGTAGCAATAGATGTATATGCAACTTGCGCGCTATGGAGAAGGTTCGAAGACGAGCGACGCCGCGCCGCGCCGTCAAAGCTCGAGTGCAAGAAACCTGGTGCCCTCGACCGGATTTGCGTAGTAAGGCGCGATTTCCACGAACCCTAATCGCTCGTAGATGCGCTGCGCGAAAGCGGTTTTCGGCACCGAGTCGAGGACCAGCTTCGAGAAGCCCAACGATTTTGCTTTCCCGATCACCGACGTCACCAGCGTTTCGCCGAGACGCATCCCTCTGAATGCGTCGCGAACGAACAGGCGCTTGATTTCGGCGGTCCCCGCACTATGGCGCAGCAGCCCCGCGCAACCGGCGAGTTCGCCGCCGGCATCGGCGACGAAGAACATGCCGGATGGCAACGTGTAAACCGCTTCGAACGCGTCCATTTCGGCATCGAATCCACGGTACGACAGATCCAGATCCAGCCACTGGACATACTCTCGGATCACCGCGACGAGCTTGGGCGTATCGGCGGGGAAAATGGCTTCGCGAACGATCGGCAGCGGCGTTTGCATGGCGGTTCTCAGATCCATACGTCGTTTTCGGCCGTTCTTTCGTTGGTCGTATCGCCGGTGTTGACGACGCCGCGCGGTTCGATCAGCAGCAGCTTCACTTCGGAGCCGGCATACGGCTTGTGCTCGACTCCCTTTGGAACCACCGCCATTTCTCCGGCGAGCAGTTCGATCGAGCGATCGCGGAAGTCGATGCGCAAGCGCCCTTCGAGAACGATGAAAGTCTCGTCGGTGTCGGCATGCCGGTGCCAGACGAAATCGCCCTCTATCTTTACGACCTTGAACTGATAGTCGTTCATTTCGGCAACCACGCGCGGCTGCCAGTGATCGTCGATCTGACGGATCTTGTCGAGCAGATTGATCGTCTTGTATTGGCCGCGTTGCTCGGGGGTCGGCTGGGAATCGCTGTGCATGGTGGCTCCATTCGGGTGATACCTGGAACAGAGCTTAGGCCGGCCGCCGGCGGCTGTCTTGAACGATCGTGCAAGCTTGCGCTAGCCGGCGCGCCGATCGCTCGTCATCGCGAGCCAACGCGCGGGCGGGATCCCGTATGCGTGGCGAAAATGCCGGGTCATGTGGCTCTGGTCGGCGAAGCCGGCCGCTGCCGCCGTGTCCACGAGGGAAACGCCGCGCAGCATCATCGCGCGCGCCGCTTCGAGCCGGCGCATGACCAGGTAGTGATACGGGCTGGTGCCGTAAAAGGTTCGGAAATCGCGCGACAGGCTCCAGCGATCCTGTCCGCTGACGGCGGCAAGTTCATCCAGCGTGACGACGCGGCTGCTCGATGCGTGCAGATATTCCCTTGTCCGCTGCGCTGCCGCGAAATCCGCGCACCTGCGCGCAGACCGGGCACCCGATACGCTGTCCAGCGCGAGCGCGAGGCCGGCGAGCGCGTCGTCGCGCTCGAGCGGCTCCGCGTTGCCGCGCAGTTGGCGCAACGCTGTCTTCGTCGCTTCGAATAGCCGTGGATCGGTCGTGACCCCGCCTTCGACGAACGGCAGCGGCCGGCCTCCGAGGACCTCCTGGATGGCGGCCGGGTGCACGTAAATCATCTGATAACGGAATCCCTCCTGCGTGCCGGCCTGACCGTCGTGCGCTTCGTCGGGATGCAGCACCATCGTCTGTCCGGGCAGGCTGGTGCGCAAGCCGCGCCGGTAGTGAAAGCACTGAACGCCGGCGAGCGTCAGGCCGATCGCGTAGGTGTCGTGCCGATGCAGGGAGTACGCATTGCCGTGGAAAAAGGCTTCGATGCGTTCGACTCCGCCGCTGGATTCCGAACGGGAAATCCAGTCGGATTGGGCTTTGCTGGTATCGCCGTCCATGACGCTCTCCGGCTTCGATTGGCAGATCTGCGGGAATCCCCGTACATCGGCTCATTGTATCGATGTGGCCGTGCGACGCACGGGATGCCAGCCTGGTAGGCAAGTCGCACGTTCCTGCGCGCCGGTTCGGCCGCTCTTGCGTCAGCCCAAAAATGAGGCAGAATCCACACGTGCGACCCGCTGCGCGACGCAGTCCGCCGTGTTCGCTTAATCGTTCCGCTTTGGCGTTCCAGGGCCCCGCGTCGCCATCGGCCGCGCACAGCGTTTGTGTCCTCGTGTTGTCGTTTTCCTGATCGACGTTTGCGCATCCTGCCGGTTTCCCGCGCGAGATGCCTCTCAACCGCCCGCCCAGAGCCTAGCAATGACGACCCAGCAACCGACCATCATCTACACCCTCACCGACGAGGCCCCGCTGCTCGCGACCGCGGCGTTCCTGCCGATCATCCGGACCTTCACGAGGCCGGCCGGCATCGAGGTCGAGACCAGCGACATCTCGGTCGCGGGCCGCATCCTCGGTGAGTTCCCCGAATTTCTGACCGAAGCGCAGCGGGTGCCCGACAACCTCGCTGAACTCGGTCGCCTGACCTCGTTGCCCGACACCAACATCATCAAGCTGCCCAACATCAGCGCATCGGTGCCACAACTGACGAGCGCCATCAAGGAGCTGCAGGCGAAGGGCTACAAGGTGCCCGACTATCCGGAAGATCCGAAGACCGACGCGGAGAAGGCGATCCGTCAGCGCTACTCGAAGTGTCTCGGCAGCGCGGTCAACCCGGTGCTGCGCGAGGGCAACTCGGACCGTCGCGCGCCGGCCGCGGTGAAGAACTACGCGCGCAAGCATCCGCACAGCATGACCGAATGGAGCATGGCGTCGCGCACGCACGTCGCCACCATGCGGCACGGCGACTTCTATCACGGCGAAAAATCGATGACGCTCGATCGCGCGCGCGACGTGAAGATGGAACTCGTCACGAAAAACGGCAAGACGATCGTGCTGAAACCGAAGGTCGCGCTAGAGGACGGCGAGATCATCGACAGTATGTTCATGAGCAAAAAGGCGCTGCTCGCGTTCTATGAAGACCAGATGGAAGACGCGCGCAAGACCGGCATGATGCTGTCGCTGCACGTGAAGGCGACGATGATGAAGATCTCGCATCCGATCGTCTTCGGCCACGCGGTGAAGGTGTTCTACAAGGACGCGTTCGCGAAGCACGGCAAGCTGTTCGACGAACTCGGCGTGAACGTCAACAACGGCCTCGTCAATCTGTACGAGAAGATCGAGGCGTTGCCGGAATCGCAGCGCGAGGAAGTGATCCGCGACCTGCACGCGTGCCACGAGCATCGTCCGGAACTGGCGATGGTCGATTCGGCGAAGGGCATCTCGAACCTGCACGCGCCGAACGACGTGATCGTCGATGCGTCGATGCCGGCGATGATTCGCGCCGGCGGCAAGATGTGGGGCGCCGACGGTCGTCCGAAAGACACCAAGGCGGTGATCCCGGAGAGCACGTTCGCGCGCATCTATCAGGAGATCATCAACTTCTGCAAGACCAACGGCGCGTTCGATCCGGTGACGATGGGCACCGTGCCGAACGTCGGCCTGATGGCGCAGAAGGCGGAAGAATACGGCTCGCACGACAAGACCTTCGAAGTGCCGGAAGACGGCGAGGCGCGCATCGTCGATCTCGCGAGCGGCGAGGTGCTGCTCACGCAGAACGTCGAGCAGGGCGACATCTGGCGCATGTGCGAGGTGAAAGATGCGGCGATCCGCGACTGGGTCAAGCTCGCGGTCACGCGCGTGCGCAATTCGCGCACGCCCGCGGTGTTCTGGCTCGACCCGTATCGCCCGCACGAGGCGGAACTGATCAAGAAGGTCGAGGCCTACCTGAAGGATTACGACACCACCGGCCTCGACATCCAGATCATGTCGCAGGTGCGCGCGATGCGTTACACGCTCGAGCGCGTCGTGCGCGGGCTCGATACGATCTCGGTCACCGGCAACATCCTGCGCGATTATCTGACCGACCTGTTCCCGATCATGGAGCTGGGCACGAGCGCGAAGATGCTGTCGATCGTGCCGTTGATGGCGGGCGGCGGCATGTACGAGACCGGCGCGGGCGGTTCGGCGCCGAAGCACGTGAAGCAGCTCGTCGAAGAGAACCATCTGCGCTGGGACTCGCTCGGCGAATTCCTCGCGCTCGCGGTGTCGCTCGAAGAGCTGGGCATCAAGACCGGCAACAACCGGGCGAAGATCCTCGCGAAGACGCTCGACACCGCAACCGGCAAGCTGCTCGACAACAACCGCAGCCCGAGCCCGAAGACGGGCGAGCTCGACAATCGCGGCAGCCAGTTCTATCTGGCGATGTACTGGGCGCAGGAGCTGGCCGCGCAAACGGACGATGCCGCGCTCGCCGCGCAGTTCGCGCCGCTCGCGACGCAACTGACCGCCAACGAGCAGGTGATCGTGGCGGAGCTCGCGTCGGTGCAGGGCGCACCGGCGGACATCGGCGGCTATTACAAGCCGGACTTCAACAAGCTCGAAGAGGTGATGCGGCCCAGCCGCACATTCAACGAGGCGCTCAAGGCGGTGCGCGTCGAGTGAGGTAACGGCAAGTGACGACGGGCGGCCCGTTGCGCGCGGGCGGCTCGTCGTAGGGAAGGGCGGCCAATGCTGCCTGCAAACGCTGCCCGCGAACGCGTTCAGTACTGCACGACGATCGTGACCCGGCGGTTCGCAGCTCTTGCCGCCGCGTCAGCGCCGGCAACCAGCGGGAAATTGTCCGCCCGCCCGATCGCGGCCAGTCGATGCGGCTCGATCCCGCGCTCGACCAGATACCTGACCACCGCCCCGGCACGAGCTGACGACAGCTCCCAGTTAGACGCATATTTCGCGGTCGCAATCGGCACGCTGTCGGTATGTCCTTCGACGAGCACGTTTCCCGTCGAATCCTTTTGCAGCACCTGCGCGATCTGAGTCAGCACCTCGAACGAATCGGGTAGCAGCCGCGCATCGCCGGCGTTGAACAGGATCTTCGCGTTGATGCCGATTTCGACGCCGTGCGGCACGTCCGTCACCGTGATCAGCCCTTTCTCGCGCAGTGCATCGAGCAAGGCGCTCAGTTGCTTGCGCGCATCCTGTTGCGTGCCGCCTGCTGGCGCGGGCGCGCTCTGCTGCGCCGTTTTAGTCTCGAGCGTCTGATACCTGAGTTCGAGTTGCTTCGATTTCGCCAACTGCAACGCGTACAACGCGAGGAACAGCACCATCATCGTCGTGATGAGGTCCGCGTACGAGATCAGCCAGCGGCCGCCCTCGCTGCCTTCGCCGCTGTGCTCGTCGCGATCGTCCGTGCTGCTGGCGAGGCTCTTGCCGCCAGACGTCGTTTGCATAGTGATTGATCCGTTTCGAATGTCGGCGCGTCTCGCTCAGCGGCGCGCTCCAAAAGGCTCAGGCCAGCGACTCCGCTGCGCGCCCGCGCACCTCGCCGCTCAGGCGCGTTTCGATCGTATGCGGCGACTCCTTGCGCGAAATCGCGAGCAGTCCGTCGAGATAAAGCCGGCGAAACCGCACCTCGCTGTCGAGCTGCGCCTGCAGCTTGCCGTACAGCGGCAGAAACACCAGATTCGCGAGTGCGAGACCGTACAGTGTCGCGACGAAAGCCGTCGCGATGCCCGAGCCGAGTTGTGCCGGGTCGAGAATGTGATTGGTGACCTGGATCAGCCCGAGCACCGAGCCGAGAATGCCGAACGTCGGCGCATAGCCGCCCGCCTGCTGCCATACGCGCGCCGCCGCCATGTGGTTGCGCGCATAGGCATCGAGCTCGCGCTGCAATGCGTCTTCGAGCACGGCGGTCGACACGCCGTTCGCGAGCAGTTCGAGCCCGCGTTTGGCGAACGGATGAATGCCGCTCGCGTCCATCGATTCGAACGCGAGCAGGCCGTTGAGCTTAGCCTGATCGCCCCATTCGAGCAGATCCGACAGGCTCTTCTGGTCGACCCGCCGCGCGCGCCTGAACGCGAGGCCGAGCAGCTTCACCGCATCGAAGAAGCGTGCCCACGTGTTCTGGATCATCACCGCGCCGAGCGTGCCGCCGAGTACGATGACGAATGCCTCGTACTGGAACAGCGTCAGAAAATGCCCGCCTTCGAGCGCGAAGCCCAAAACGATTGCCGCTCCACCGAACAGCACACCAAATAACGTCAACAGGTCCATGCCTTTCCCCGAACGGCGCCGCGCTCACGCGCGCTTGAGCGGCGGCGCGCCGTCAAACCGCTTAGCGCGCGGGCTCGTGTAGCGCCGCGCGCGGCGCGGACGGTGCCTTCAGCGTTTTCACCGCATCGAGCAGACGTTGCTCGATGTCGCCGACTTCGATCGCATCGATCTTGAGATCGCGCCGCATCACCCACGACACTTCGTTACGACGCACTTCGGTCATCACCGACAACAGGCGCTCGGCTACCGGCTGCCCGTCGATACTGGCGAGCAGCTTCGCGAGATCGTACGTGTCGAAGGCGCTGACGGCTTCGAACAGCGTGCGCTGGTCGACGAATGCGAGATCGTCGAGCGAATTCAGCGCGCCGCTCTGGCGCGTATTGCGTCGCGAGAAATACGCGACACCTTGCTGCTCGACGTAGGTCAGCACCTTCGACTTGCGGAATGCGAACACTTCGTCGGCGATTTCGCCGTGCGACAGCTTGTTCAGAATCAACGTCTTGTCGACGCCGATCAACGCCTCCAGATCGGTCAGCTCGATCAGCTCGAGCTCGCTGCTCACCGCGATATCGAGGTCGCCGTCCGCGACCTGCTGCGCGCGATCGACGATGCGCGCGGCGTCGAACGTGACGACCTGGCGCGCGGCCGCGCCGTCGTACGCCGAGTATTCGGTCGATACGTTATTCAGTTGTCCGGACTGCGCGGCCTCGATCGTCACGAGATTGAGCTTCTCCATCCGCTTGAGCATCGCCATCACGTGCGGACGCGAATGGCCGGCAATCGCGCGGCATTTTTTAATCACTTCGACGAGCGGTACCGAGGTTTCCTCGGCCTGCGAGTGCAGCGGCCGGCGTCCCCAGCTATCGCTCGCATCGCGCCGTTCGCCGTTGGACATCAGCGTCAGCACGTGCGCATACGACAGCACACCGGGCAGAAAGTCGGCGTGCGTGTAGGTCGCGAGCAGATCGTCCTTGCGCTTCACGCGACGAATCAGCGTGCGCGTGATATGACGCAGCAACGGCGACACGCGTTCGATCTCTTCGTCGAGCATGCTGGCCGGCACGACGGTCAGTTGACAGAAGGTCAGCGCTTTCGCGGTGTTGCTGCGCGGCTCGGCCGCAAGCAACGCGGCTTCGCCGAAAAATTCGCCTCGGCCCAGCGTCGCGACGACGACCTTTTTGTCGTCGCAGCGAGTGGAAAGTTCGACCTTGCCTTCCGTGATCAGAAAGACGACGGGCTCACCCGAGTAGCCCTCGGAATAGATGACCTCACCGGGCGCCGCTGTGCGCGTCCACGACTGTTGCCGATTCAAAGTAATTCCCCTGCAGCGCGATTTTATCCTTGCGGCTGCGCGACGCGATGCATTGCATTGCATTGCATGGGTCGGCAGCCCTGTATGCCGTTTACGACATTGGCAGGGCTCTCTTTAACCGGCAACGGAGGGGCGGACCGCGAGGAAATACGCTGTGAGCCGCGTTCAGACGAGAAGAACGGCGATAAAGCGGCATGTCAATCGTTTGCGCGTGCGTATTGGTGCATGTATGCGCTGACGTAGTGGCCGCCAAATTTTTTATCGACGCTGTTGCGTGCGAGAGTCCGTTGAAAGCGGATTGCAAAAGAGCGCATTCGAATGAGCGGGCCGCAGCGAATGCTATGCTCTCGGTCGACCAAAAATCATGCGCCCGCGGCGCGACATCCACACATGACGAAACTGATCAAGCGCGCTTCGGCCGAAGCACGCGCTTTCCGTAACCGGGACGCCGAAGCCATCGGCGGTAAGCGGAAAATCGCGCACGGACAGGCGCCAAAAACCGCACGCAACGCGAACCGCGCCTTCGACCACGAGCTTCACGACGCGCCGCAAATCGAAGCGCCGCGCAAGCCGCGCTTCGCACCGGTGACGTTCTCCGAAGAGGGCGGCGTGCGCTACCTGCATTTCGGCACGGAATGGGTGCAAGGCGCGATGCGTCTGCGCAAGCCCGATCACATCGAACTCGAATACGCACAGCAGATGATGGCCTGGCTGCTGTTTCTCGAAACGCCGAAGCGCATCGTGCAGCTTGGGCTCGGCGCGGCGGCGCTGACCAAGTTCGCGCACCGCTTCCTGAAGAGCGCGCAGGTCGAGGCCGTCGAACTGAATCCGGCGGTCGTGGTGGCCGCGCGCACGATGTTCGAACTGCCGCCCGACGATGCGCGCCTGACCGTGCACGAAACCGACGCGTGGGAGTTCGTCAACGAGAGCGCGAATCACGGCACCATCGGCGCGCTGCAGATCGACGTCTATGACGCGACCGCGCGCGGCCCGGTGCTCGACAGCGTCGGTTTTTACCGCGCGGCGCGCGCATGTCTGACCGACGCGGGCATCGTCACGGTGAATCTGTTCGGCGATCATCCGAGCTTCGTGCGCAACATGAAGCGCCTGAATGAAGCCTTCGACGGCCGCGTCGTCGCGCTGCCCGAAGTGCACGACGGCAACCGCATCGCGATCGCGTTCTCGGGCCCCGCACTCGACGTGCCGTTCACCGCGCTCGACGCGCGCGCGAAGCTGATCGAAGCCGAGCTCGGCTTGCCGGCGCGCAAGTGGATCAAGGGCCTGCGCGAATCGACGGGGCAGACGGGCGCATCGTTTGCGATCTGAGCGCTGATTTCCGATCAGCGAGCGGACAACCAGGCGGCCGTGCCGGCGTATCAGTCGGCGCGGCCGTCTTGCTTCCGGTATTTTTTTTCACGTCGATGCTGCAGCGTCACCGAGTCTGCGTCGTTGGACGCCAATATGCCTCGGGGTCGCCCCGGCTTGACCGGGCGTTCGCCACTCCTATACTCTTGCGAGGCTTCCGGGGAGCCCGTGGCGGACCGCGGGACGACCACCCGCTGAGTTCCTCGTCCCGTCGACCACGGGCAGACAAATTCAAAATAGGAAAAAACAGGAGACGTCATGGCTCACGACGCCGACGCGAAGAAAGCCAGCAAGCACTGGCTCTGGCTATTGCTGCTACCGTGGATCGCGATGATCTGGGTGCCGTCCTACAACCGGATCGAGCCGCAGCTGTTCGATTTCCCGTTCTTCTACTGGTATCAGCTGCTGTGGGTGCTGATCAGCGCGGTCATCACCGCGTTCGTCTATGTGAAGACCAAGTCCCGCTATTCGGGTCGCCCGAACGGGGGCGCACAACGATGAACCCCATTGCAACTTTCGTCTTCGTTCTGTTTTTCATCGGCGTCACGATTCTCGGCTTCGTCGCGGCCCACTGGCGGCGCGGCGATCTCGCGCATCTCGAAGAGTGGGGGCTCGGCGGCCGGCGCTTCGGCACGATCGTCACGTGGTTCCTGCTCGGCGGCGATCTGTACACCGCCTACACCTTCATCGCGGTGCCGGCGCTCGTGTTCGGCGCGGGCGCAACCGGTTTCTTCGCGCTGCCGTACACGATCCTGATCTATCCTTTCGCCTTCGTCGTGTTCCCGAAGCTGTGGAGCATCGCGAAGCGCCACGGCTACGTGACCTCGGCGGACTTCGTGTCGGCCCGCTACGGCAGCCGCATGCTCGCGCTCGCGGTCGCGGTGACCGGCATCGTCGCGACGATGCCGTACATCGCGCTGCAGCTGGTCGGTATCGAAGTGGTGATCGGCGCGCTCGGTTTCGACACCACCGGCTTCGTCGGCGATCTGCCGCTGATCATCGCGTTCGCGATCCTCGCGGCCTACACGTACACGTCGGGCCTGCGCGCGCCGGCGATGATCGCGGTGGTCAAGGACATCCTGATCTACGTGACGATCTTCGCCGCGATCATCGTGATTCCGCCGCAGCTGGGCGGCTTCGGCCATATCTTCGGCGCGGTCCCGCCGGCCAAGCTGCTGCTGAAGTCGCCGGACGTGTCGAGCCTGAACGGCTATAGCGCGTACGCGACGCTCGCCGTGGGTTCGGCGCTCGCGCTGTTCCTGTATCCGCACTCGATCACCGCGGTGCTGTCTTCGAAGTCGGGCAACACGATCCGCCGCAACATGGCCTTGCTGCCGGCGTATTCGCTGGTGCTCGGCCTGCTCGCGCTGCTCGGCTTCATGGCGCTCGCGGCCGGCGTGAAGGACATGCCCGAGTTCGCGCCGTACTTCAAGGCCTTCGGCCCGAACTTCGCGGTGCCGGCGCTGTTCCTGCACTTCTTCCCGTCGTGGTTCGTCGGCGTCGCGTTCGCGGCGATCGGTATCGGCGCGCTGGTGCCGGCGGCGATCATGTCGATCGCGGCGGCGAACCTGTACACGCGCAACGTGCACAAGGAGTTCATCAACCGCAACATGACGCACGACCAGGAGACCAACGTCGCGAAGCTGGTGTCGCTGATCGTCAAGGTCGGCGCGGTCGCGTTCATTCTCGGTTTGCCGCTCACGTACGCGATCCAGCTGCAGCTGCTCGGCGGGATCTGGATCATCCAGACGCTGCCGGCCATCGTGCTCGGTCTCTACACGCGTGTGCTCGACTATCGGGGTCTGCTGCTCGGCTGGGCGGCAGGTATCGCGACCGGCACGTGGATGGCGATTTCGTTGAACCTCGCGAGCTCGATCTTCACGATTCATCTGTTCGGCATCGCGATTCCGGGCTATGCGGCGGTGTGGTCGCTGATCGTGAACCTCGTGGTGTCGGTGGTCGTGAGCCTGATCGTGCGCGCGGTGGGCATGCAGCGCGCCGAGGACCGCACCCGTCCGGAAGACTACCTGGACATCGTCGAAGGCTGATTCCGACTGCGACTTCACGCTCCGAAACCCGCAACGCCCGCCGACGCCAGTTGGCGGGCGTTTGTGTTTGCGGGGCACTCCAGGGCAGGATAGCGGAACCGTCCTTTCACGCGTTCGCCGCGCGCCGCCATGCCTGCTGCCGATACTCCCACCGTGATCCCCCGCCGCGCGGCGCTGAGCCGGATGGTGCGCGCGGTCACGTCGCCGTATTACCGCTACCGCCACGCGAAGGTGCTGCATAGCCTGCGCGTCGGCCTCGCGATGCTGGTGTCGATTCTGGCGACGACCGGCATCGATATCCCGCACGGCATCTGGTCGTCGGTGACGCTGCTGGTGGTGATTGGCGGCTTGCAGCATCACGGCAATATCCGCAAGAAAGCGGCCGAACGGGCGGCCGGCACGCTGCTCGGCGCGTCGATCGGCCTGTTGCTGATCGTGCAGCAGAACTTCATCGGCTCGCTGCCGCTCACCTATGTGCTGGAGGCGATCATCGCGTCGATCTGCGCGTGGTTCGCGATCGGCTCGTCCGGCTATATCGGGCTGCTGACCGCGATCACGATGTGCATCGTCGCGGGCCATGGCGACAACCTGATCGACGTCGGCCTGTGGCGCACGCTGAACGTGCTGATCGGCATCGTGATCGCGCTGGCGTTTTCGTTCGCGTTCCCACTGCACGCGACGTATTCGTGGCGCTACGGGCTCGCCGCCAATCTGCGCGAATGCGCGGGCATCTACGCGCGGCTGCTCGACGGCGAGACGATCACCGAGGAGGAGCAGGTCAAGCGCTTCCTGCAGATCAACAAACGGCTCGTGCAACTGCGCTCGCTGATGCCGTCGGTCGCGAAGGAGATCGACGTGCCTCAGACGAAGCTCGAGGAGATCCAGCGGCTGCATCGCTCGGTGCTCAGTTCGCTCGAACTGCTGGCGACGGGCCCGCTGATGCACGCCGATGCCGCCGCGCGTAGCGCTTATGCGGCGCATTGCGGCGCCGAGGTGCGCGCCGTGCGCGCGATCCTGTTGTCCACCGCGCGCGGGCTGCGTTTCGGCCGTCCGTCGCGCTTCGGCATTCCCGCCGCGGCGCCGCTCGCGAAGGGGCATGGCGACGTGGCCACCGCGTTGCCGCCCGACTGGCAAGGGCCGTACTGGCTCGGTCAGCGGCTCGCGGAGCAGGTGGACCGGCTGCGCGCGCTATTGCTGGAGACCGAGCCGAACTGGAACATCGAGCGGCACGAGCGGGCGACGCGTGGCAGGTAGGTGGTCGAATGGCCGAACCCAAGGGCTCGGCCGCTAAGCCTCAAACCTGCGGCGGCAGCGTGACCATCCACGTCATGCCGAAGCGGTCCACCACCATTCCGAAGCCCTTGCTCCAGAACGTTGGCTGGAACGGCATCACGACCTGGCCGCCATCGGCGAGCGCGTTGTAGCATTTTTCCGCCGACGCGCTGTCTTCGACGGTCAGCGACAGGCTGAAGCCATTGAACGGGCCGCCCGCCGGATCGCAGTTGCCGTCGGAAGCCATCCACGTGCTCGAGCCCAGCTGCACGTTCGCGTGCATGATCTTGTCGGCGAGTTCGGGGCGTGGCGGGTTTTGCGCGTCGGGTGGCGCGTCCTTGAACAGCATCTTGAAGGTTACCTGGGCGCCGAGTTTGTCGGTGTAGTAGTCGAGCGCTTCCTGGCAACGGCCGTTGAAGAACACGTAGGGCTGAACATACATGATCGTCTCCCTGGTCAGGCGTTGGGCGGGCGCCCTCGTTCCTCGCCAGCTCAGGCGGGGAGGGGCGTACAGTCGATTGTAGTCGCAGCGTAAACGAGGAGCGGCGCCGAACCGTCAGATTCGGCACCGCTTGTCATGGATGGCTTTCGAGCGGAGCGGGCGCGGCGAGCGTGAACGTGAGCGTCACGCAGCCAGCCACGTCCGCCGCCCGCGGCACCTCAGCGCAGCGTGTCGATCAGTTTTTCCAGCTTGATTGCGTCCGCGGCGAACGTACGGATGCCTTCGGCGAGCTTCTCGGTCGCCATCGCGTCGTCGTTGACGAGGAAGCGGAACGACTTTTCGTCGACCGGCACGCGCTCGATGTCCGCGTCCTGCGACGCCTCCGGCGACAGCTTGCGCTCGATCTTGTCGGTGCTCTCGTGCAGCTTTTGCAGCAGGTCGGGGCTGATCGTCAGCAGATCGCAACCGGCCAGTTCCAGGATCTGCGAGGTCGTGCGGAAGCTCGCGCCCATCACCTCGGTCTTGTAGCCGAACTTCTTGTAGTACGCATAGATGCGGCGCACCGACTTGACGCCCGGGTCGTTGGCGCCGCCGTCTTTCGCTTCGTCCCACGCGCTGCCGGCGCTCTTCTTGTACCAGTCGTAGATGCGGCCGACGAACGGCGAGATCAGCTGCGCGCCAGCTTCTGCACAGGCCGCCGCCTGCGGAAGCGAGAACAGCAGCGTCATGTTGCAGCGGATGCCTTCCTTCTGCAGCACCTCGGCCGCGCGCACGCCTTCCCACGTCGACGCGAGCTTGATCAGCACGCGGTCGCGTTCGACGCCGTGCTCCTTGTACAGCGCGATCAGCTCATGGGCTTTCTTGATCGAGCCTTCGATGTCGAACGACAGGCGTGCGTCGACTTCAGTCGACACCCGCCCGGGAATGATCTTGAGGATTTCGGTGCCGAACGCGATCAGCAACTGGTCGATGATCGCACCGACCGGCTTCGACGCATGCGTCTTCACGGTCTTTTCGAGCAGCGGCCGGTAGTCGTCTTTCTGCACGGCCTTCAGAATCAGCGACGGATTGGTGGTCGCATCGCGCGGCTTGTACTGCGCGAGCTGCTGGAAGTCGCCAGTGTCGGCCACCACCGTGGTGTATTGCTTGAGTTGGTCGAGTGCGGTTGTCATGTTCGGGCCTTCAGGGCGCGTGTGCGCCGTGGTTCAGGAGAAATGAGGACGCCGCCGCGCCGGCTGGACGAAACACAGCGATCAGCCGGCACCGGCGGCCGCGGGTCAAGCCGCAGCGCGTCCCGCGATGGCGCCGGGAAACGCTGCCGGATACGTCTATTCTATGGCGGATCGGCGACGACGGCATGAACACCGGGTACGGACAGCCGGGCGTGGCAATTCGTTCACACGCGGCGCGCGTTCAGCACGACTTGCGTGATCACGCCGGCGACGAGCCCCCAGAATGCCGAGCCGATCGACAGCAGCGTGAGCCCCGAGGCGGTCACCATGAACGTGACGAGCGCCGCCTCGCGCTGCCGCGTATCCTGCATCGCATTGGCGAGGCCGCTCATGATCGAGCCGAACAGCGCGAGCGCCGCGACGGAGACGACCAGTTCCTTCGGAAACGCCGCGAACAGCGCGGCGATCGTCGCGCCGAACACCCCCGCGAGCAGATAGAAAATGCCGCCCCATACGGCCGCCGTGTAGCGCCTCGCGGGGTTTTCGTGCGCTTCGGGGCCGGTGCAGATCGCCGCCGTGATCGCCGCAAGATTGATGCCGTGCGAGCCGAACGGCGCGAGCAGCAGCGACGCGACGCCGGTCGTCGCGATCAGCGGCGCGGACGGGGTCGTGTAGCCGTCGGCGCGCAGCACCGCGATGCCCGGCACGTTCTGCGAGGCCATCGCGACCACGAACAGCGGAATGCCGATGCTCACGCACGCCGCCACCGAAAACGACGGCATCGTCAGCACCGGATGCGCGAGCGCGACGTGAAAGTGGCTGAAGTCGAGCAGCCCGAGGCCGCCGGCCGCGGCCGTGCCGACCACCAGCGTGGTTGGAATCGCGTAACGCGGCACGAACCGTTTGACGATCAGGTAGGTGAAGAACATCGTCAGCACGAGCGCGGTCTGGTACTGCGCGGCGCGGAAAATCTCGATGCCGATCTCGAACAGGATGCCCGCGAGGAGCGCGGCCGCGAGGCCGGACGGAATCCGCTTCATCAGCGCGTCGAACCAGCCGGTGACGCCGACCAGCGTCAGCAGCGCCGCGCAGAAGATAAACGCGCCGATGGCCTGCGCATACTCGACATGCGGCAGCGACGCCACCAGCAGCGCCGCGCCCGGCGTCGACCACGCGATCACGATAGGCGCGCGAAAGCGCAGCGACAGGCCGATCGTGCAGAGGCCCATGCCGATCGACAGCGCCCAGATCCACGACGAAATCTGCGCGTCGCTCAGATGCGCGGCCTGGCCCGCCTGGAACATCAGCACGAGCGAGCTCGTGTAGCCGGTCATCGCCGCGACAAAGCCCGCGACGATCGACGACAGCGACGTATCGGCGAGCGGATTGAAGCGCCTCTGCGGCGCGGCGGCGGGGGACAACTGGGGCGACGGGGACGAACTCATGCGAAGGCTTTGTTGTTGTGGAAGTTGAAGCGTCGGGACGCGGGTTCCGGAACGACGGGCGTTACTTGCTCAGCACCCGCATGGCCGTCTCCAGGCCCGCGAGCGTCAGCGGATACATGCGGTGGCCCAGCACTTCGCGGATCGCGCTGACCGACTGCCGATATGGCCACAGCGCTTCCGGTTCCGGGTTCAGCCACGCGAAGTGCGGGAAGTGATCGGCGAGCCGGCGCAGCCACACCGCGCCGGCCTCGGCGTTGTTGTACTCGACCGAGCCGCCCGGCTGCAACACTTCGTACGGGCTCATCGTCGCGTCGCCGACGAAGATCAGCTTGTAGTCCGGCGTGAACTTGTGCAGCACGTCCCACGTCGGCGTGCGCTCGGCGTGGCGGCGGCGGTTGTTCTTCCACAGGAAGTCGTACACGCAGTTGTGGAAGTAATAGAACTCGAGGTGCTTGAACTCGGCCTTCGCGGCCGAGAACAGCTCCTCGGTGCGCTTCACGTGATCGTCCATCGAGCCGCCGACATCGAGCAGCATCAGCACCTTCACGTTGTTGTGCCGCTCGGGCACCATCTTCAGATCGAGCCAGCCGGCGTTCGCGGCGGTGCTGCGGATGGTGTCGGGCAGGTCGAGTTCTTCCGCGGCGCCCTCGCGGGCGAAGCGGCGCAAGCGCCGCAGCGCGACCTTGATGTTGCGCGTGCCGATCTCGACCTGGTCGTCGTAGTCGCGGTACGCGCGCGCTTCCCAGACCTTGACGGCGGTGCGATTGCCGGCCGCGTCGCCGCCGATGCGCACACCCTCGGGGTTATAGCCGCCGTTGCCGAACGGCGACGTGCCGCCCGTGCCGATCCATTTGTTGCCGCCCTCGTGGCGCTCCTTCTGCTCGTCGAACAGTTCCTTCAGGCGCTCCATCAGCTTGTCGATGCCGCCCATCGCCTCGATCTGCGCCTTTTCCTCGGGCGACAGATCGCGTTGCAGCTTCTTCTTCAGCCAGTCGAGCGGAATCTCGAACGCGAGCTCCGAGCTTGCCGCGACCCCGTTGAAAAAGGCGCCGAACGCCTGGTCGAACTTGTCGAAGTACTGCTCGTCCTTCACGAGCGTGATGCGCGACAGGTAGTAGAACTCGTCGAGCGACGGCGCGATCACGTTGGCCTTCAGCGCTTCGAGCAGCGTCAGGTATTCCTTCACCGAGACCGGCAGTTTGGCGGCGCGCAGCGAGTAGAAGAAGTCGATCAGCATGCTGGAGGTCCTGCGGCGCGGTGCGCGCTCAACGGTTGTTGCGGTTCATGAACAGCAGCCGCTCGAACAGGCCCACGTCCTGTTCGTTCTTCAGCAGCGCGCCGTGCAGCGGCGGCACGATCTGCTTGTGGTCGGCCGAGCGCAGCGCTTCGGGCGGAATGTCTTCGGCGAGCAGCAGCTTGAGCCAGTCGAGCAGTTCGGAGGTGGACGGCTTCTTCTTCAGCCCGGCGACGTTGCGCAGCTCGAAGAAGCTCTGCAGCGCGGCGGCGAGCAGGTCCTTCTTGATGCCGGGGTAGTGCACGTCGACGATCTGCTGCATCGTCGTCGCGTCCGGAAACTTGATGTAGTGGAAGAAGCAGCGGCGCAGGAACGCGTCGGGCAATTCCTTCTCGTTGTTCGACGTGATGATCACGAGCGGGCGATGCTTCGCGCGCACCAGCTCGCGCGTCTCGTACACGTAGAACTCCATGCGGTCGAGTTCGCGCGACAGGTAGTTGGGGAATTCGATGTCGGCCTTGTCGATCTCGTCGATCAGCAGCACGCTCTGCTCGTCCGATTCGAACGCCTGCCACAGCACGCCCTTGACGATGTAGTTGCGGATGTCCTTCACGCGTTCGTCGCCGAGCTGCGAATCGCGCAGTCGCGACACCGCGTCGTATTCGTACAAGCCCTGCTGGGCCTTGGTGGTCGACTTGATGTGCCATTGCAAGAGCGGCATGCCGAGCGCGGCGGCGACTTCCTCGGCGAGCATGGTCTTGCCGGTGCCGGGTTCGCCCTTGATCAGGAGCGGACGCTTGAGCGTCATCGCGGCGTTGACCGCGAGCTTGAGGTCGTCGGTGGCGACGTATTGCGATGAGCCTTCGAAACGCATGGCGAGATGCTCTTGTGCGGGAAAAAAACCCAGTATAAGTCAGAAGGCCTGTTGGCCCGAAACCGGCTCACGTATGTTGTCAGCCGTGCCGGGGTAGACGCGCCGGCGCCGCTGCGGCGTCATCGCGAAGCCGCCGCGAGCATGGCGCGCGGCCCGTCCAGACGGGCGTTGCGCGGCTCCCGCGTGTTGTGGACGTTCGGCGCGGCGTCGCGGTACAATGGGCCCGATTTTTTTGGCCTGCGTGGCCACCTCATAAGAAGAACGGCCGGACCGCTGCCTTTGTGGGCACCCGTTTCCCCTCAAGCCAGGTTACATCTATGAATAAATTCGTCGGCAAACACGTCGTGATCGCAGCGCTGTCGGTGCTCGCGGGGTACGCGGTCAGTGCGCAGGCAGCGGATGTCGTAGGCAACGCCAAGGCGGGCCAGGACAAGGTCGCGATGTGTATCGGCTGCCACGGCATCCCTGAATACCGCACGGCTTATCCAGAGGTTTTCCGCGTGCCGAAGCTCGGCGGGCAAAATCAGGCCTACCTCGAGATCGCGCTGCGCGCCTATAAGAAGGGCGACCGCCATTTCGACACGATGCATGCAATCGCAACGTCGCTGTCGGATCAGGACATTGCCGACATCGCCGCCTACTACGCAGCGCAAACTGCCGCTTCGAAAAACAATCCCGACAAGTGATCGGCGTCGGTCACCAGTACATCCAATTCGCGGGATAGGAGATTTCATGATCAAGCCCCAACAGGCACTCCACACGGTATTCAAGGCGGTCGGCGCGGCGGCGGTAATCGGTCTGGCCGTGGCGAACGTCGCTCACGCGGCTGACGCGGGCAACGGCAAGGTGCTCGCCGACAGTCACAACTGCGCGGCCTGCCACGGTCCCGGCCTGAACAAGCCGGTGAGCCCGGAGTATCCGAAGCTGGCCGGTCAGCACTCCGACTATGTGTACTGGGCGCTGCGTCAGTACCAGATGGGCACCGGCAATCCGCACCTCGGCCGCAACAACGCGATCATGCAGGCACAGGTGCAGAGCCTGTCGCTAGGCGACATGAAGGACATCGCCGCTTACGTCGAATCGCTCGAAGGCGACCTCGTGCAGAAGAAGTGAGCGTAGGACGCGGGTCTCGCGTCGCGGCTTCAAAAGCAAAACACCCCGCCTTGGCGGGGTGTTTTGCTTTGAGGGCATCGAGTCGGGGTTTGCGGTCGCTTCAGTCGCGCGTCGCGCGACGTTCGATGCGCTGCAAATACGCGTCCGTGTCCGGCGGCGTGCCGGTGCGCTGCGCTTCCCAGATGGTTTCGCCGAGGCAGTCCATGATCGCGTGCTGCGCCTCGTGCGTCGAGCCGAGGCGTGCGGCGAGCCGCTCGTGCGCGGCGCGAATGCCGGGCGGCTGATCGATCGACAGCTGTTCGGAGATCGCCAGATGCATCGACAGGTGCAGGAACGGATTGGTCTGGCCGCGCTCCGGCGAATAGTCCTGCGCCTGCGCAGCGGGGGCGTCGGTGAGGTCGGCGTGATATTCCGGATGCTCGACGATCCAGTCGGCGGCGATCGCCTCGAGCGGCGTCAGAATCTCGCCTTGGCGCTGTTTTCGCCAGGTGTCGGTGAAAAAGAGGCGAACTTCGTCGCGGCTGGGATTGAACATCGTGGAACCGGTGCGTGGGAGTGGGGCGTGTGCGGGCGCGACGGCGTGTGTACGCGGGGCGCACTGCGTGTAAAGCATCATTTTACGCGGCGGCCGTTCGGGCTGCAGGCGCGCCGCGCGGTCTGGGGTTTCGAGTTGGGCTGCCCTTAAAGATCGGGCGGCGGGGTTTTCGGCCGGAACTCGCACAGCGGCTCGATCACGCAATGCCAGCATTCGGGGCGGCGCGCCTTGCACACATAGCGTCCATGCAGGATCAGCCAGTGGTGCGCGTCCTTCCTGAATTCGGCGGGCGTGAATTTTTCGAGCGCCGCTTCGACCGCGCGCACGTCCTTGCCGGGCGCGAGGCCGGTGCGGTTGGCGACGCGGAAAATGTGCGTGTCGACCCCGATGGTCGGATGGCCGAACGCGGTGTTCAGAATCACGTTGGCCGTTTTGCGGCCGACACCCGGCAGCCGTTCGAGCGCCTCGCGATCCTCGGGCACCTCGCCGCCGTACTGGTCGAGCAGAATGCGACAGGTCGCGATCACGTTCTTCGCCTTCGTGCGATACAGGCCGATCGTCTTGATATAACTCGCGACACCTTCCTCGCCGAGGTCGAACACCTTCTGCGGTGTGTTCGCCACGGGGAACATCCTGCGCATCGCCTTGTTGACCGACACGTCGGTCGCTTGCGCTGACAGCAGCACCGCGATCAGCAGTTCGAACGGCGTCGTGTACTCGAGTTCGGTGGTCGGGTGCGGATTCAGGCTCTGAAGCGTTTCGTAGATCGCGCGGCGTTTGTTCGCGTTCATGCGGAGCGGGTCCGTGTGGATGAGGAGGGTTGCGCGGGCGAGGTCACCGCGCGGTCGGCGGCGAGCTGGACGGCGGCTTTGACTCGTCGGACTCGTTGGACGACGGCTCCGAGCCGAGTGTACCCTCGCCGCTGGCAAGACCGAGACGGCGGCGGCGCGCTTCGGCTGCATCGATCTGTGCCTGCACGTCGGCGCTGACGTTCTCGGTGTTCCGCGGTCCCTGGCCTTTCGCGGCCAACTCCTCTTTCTTCTTGCGCGCGCGCTCGAGCGCCGCCTGGATGATCGCGCGTTTCTTTGCTTCGGCGTCGTCCGCACTCGGGGTGGTCGGGGCCTCGGACGGCGTTGTCGCGCCGCTCGCGGGAACCGCGCCCGACGCAGCCGCCCCCGGCGCGCTCGCACTCGCGGCTCGCCGCGCCGCAGCACGCGCTTCGGCGGCGTCGCGCTCGCGCGCGAGACGGCCCTCGTGGCGGTTATGACGCGCCCGCGCCGCGTCTGCCTCACTCTGGCTCCATGCATCCCAGCCGGTGGCCTCGCCGGTCACGGGCAGCATCGCGATGCAGTCGACCGGGCAGGGCGGCACGCACAGGTCGCAGCCGGTGCAGAGCTCGGCGATCACGGTGTGCATCTGTTTCGGTGCGCCAACTATCGCGTCGACCGGACATGCCTGCATGCACAGCGTGCAGCCGATGCATACCTGTTCGTCGATAACCGCCAAGGGGCGCGGACGTTCGACGCCATTGGCGGAATTGAGCGGAATCACCGGTTTGCCGAGTAGCGCGGCGAGGCGCGCGATGCCTTCGGCACCGCCGGGCGGGCACTGGTTATAGTTCGCCTCGCCGCTGGCGACGGCTTCGGCATACGGACGGCATGCGGGATAACCGCACTTCGTGCATTGCGTTTGGGGCAGCAGATCTTCGATGCGATCCGCGAGTGTTTTGACGTCTGTCACGGTTACGGCGCGGGGGTTTGCCGTGCGATCGCACGACCTGAACTAAATGCCACATTATCGCCGATTTCCCGGATTGCCATTCGCAATCCATGTGCCATAATCGAAGCGCTTCATTCGAAAGACCGCAGAAAAGGGTGTGTTTCCCAACCACGACGCGCCCGCTAAACGCCGCCAACAAAAAGGCTCGAGGAGAGGCCGGCGGCGCGATCCGGATAACGCGGCTCACGAAGACGATGCCACCATGAATCAGCCGAAAATCAAAAGAGATCCTGAAGGCACGAGACGCCGCATCTTGCTTGCGGCGGCGGAAGAGTTTGCAAATGGAGGACTGTTCGGCGCACGAGTCGATCAGATCGCTCGCCGCGCCGAAACCAATGAACGCATGCTCTATTACTACTTCGGTAGCAAGGAACAGCTATTCACCGCGGTACTCGAGCACGCGTTCAGCGCACTCAACGAAGCGGAACGCACGCTCGAACTCAACGGAGTCGCGCCCGTCGAGGCGGTTACACGTCTCGCCCATTTCGTGTGGGACTACTACCGCGATCATCCCGAGTTATTGCGACTCATCAACAACGAGAATCTGCATGAAGCACGCTATATGCAGAAGTCGACGCGCATACGCGAAATGATCTCGCCGATCGTCGCCACGCTTGGCGGCATCCTCGAACGCGGGCAACGCGCGGGACTGTTTCGCACCAACATCGACCCACTGCGTTTTTACGTGACGCTTTCGGGCATGGGCTACTACATCGTCTCGAACCGCTTCACGCTCGAAGCGACGCTCGGGCGCGATTTCAGCAGCGCCGCCGAACGCAGCGAGGTGATTCAGATGAATACCGAACTGCTGCTCGCGTATCTGTTGAGAAAGTAACGGCCCGTGCCGCGGTGATCGCCGCCGCGGCAGAACATCAGTATCACGAATGAAGCGCGATAAAAAAGCCAACGGCCTCGAAGGAGACCGTTGGCTTTTTATATGCTATTGCAAGTTTAATGCTCAGGCTTCGACTTTTTCTTTTGCCGTTTTTGCCGTCTTGTTGTGCTCGAGAATGAAGTCGCGCAATTGCGGGTAAATGATCGTGCGCCAGCGGCGGCCCGAGAAAATGCCGTAGTGGCCGCATTTTTCCGCGGTGAAGTGACGCTTGTTCTTTGCCGCAATGCCGCTGCACAGGTCGTGCGCCGCGTAGGTCTGGCCGTCGCCGGAAATATCGTCGAGCTCGCCTTCGATCGTAAATAGCGCGGTCGTCGTGATGTCCTGGGGGCGCACCGGTTCGCCGTTGACGACCCACGTGCCCTCGGCAAGACGGAATTCCTGGAACACGACGCGGATCGTATCGAGGTAATAGTCGGCATCCATGTCGAGCACCGCGTTGTACTCGTCGTAGAAGCGGCGGTGCGCTTCGGCGTCGTCCTCGTCGCCGCGAAGCAGGCTCTGGTAGAAATCCCAGTGCGATGCCGCGTGACGCTCCGGATTCATCGCGACGAAGCCGGTGTGCTGCAGGAAGCCCGGATAGACCTTGCGGCCCGTGCCCGGATAGTTCGGCGGCACCGTGAAGATCACGTTGTTCTCGAACCACTCGTACGAGTGCTGCGTGGCGAGCGAATTGACCGAGGTCGGGCTCTTTCGCGCGTCGATTGGGCCGCCCATCATCGTCATCGTGCGCGGCGTGTCCTCGCCGCGGCTCGCCATCAGCGAAATGGCGGCGAGCACCGGCACGGTCGGCTGGCACACCGAGATCACGTGCAGATTCTTCGCGCCGATATGGCGAATGAATTCCTGGATATACGCGATGTAGTCGTTCAGACCGAACCAGCCGGCCTCGAGCGGCACCATGCGCGCGTCGATCCAGTCGGTGATGTAGACCTTGTGGTCTTGCAGCAACGTGCGCACGGTGTCGCGCAGCAGCGTGGCGTGGTGTCCTGACAACGGTGCGCAGACCAGCACGACCGGCTCGTCTTTCAGTTGGCTGACAGCTTCGCTGTCGTCCGCGAAGCGCTTGAAGCGCATCAGCCGGCAGAACGGCTTTTCGATGATCGTCTGCTCGACGATCGGAATGTTATGTCCGTCTTTAACAATCTGATGAATGTTGAACTCGGGCTTTTCGTAATCCTTGCCGAGCCGGTAAAGCAGTTCGTACCCGGCGGACAGGCGTGTGGCGCCCGGCACATAGGCTAACGGACTGGCCGGATTCGCAAATGATTTCGATGCGGCCTGGGCCCAGGCGGTGAGGGGGCTCAACATCGCCCGGCTAAATTCGTGCAGTTGATAGAGCATGTTTGCTCCGTTTTAAGCGGTTCGCATTGGGCTTCGCAAACACGCGTGAAGCGTTGCGGCGGGCCATTGTGGTTGTGGGCACATTGTTGTTGGCCGACAGTCGGATCGATAATATCGAACAAAGCAATCTTGTGCAATGCAACAATTTTCGCATTCAGTGTACGCAAACTGTCACGGCGTCATGCTAGTGGCGATGCTGCTCCGCCGCTATAAGGGCTTGCCTGAACCTCAAGCTCTGTGGAGCGCATGCCGTTATGCGCCGGATGGCCGGTCGCCTGCGCCATTTCCTGCTCATGCTTCATCAGGTTCAGTCCGGTGTGCACGAGCGCCACGTGCGAGAACGCCTGTGGAAAATTGCCGACCAGACGTTTTTCGACCGGATCGTACTCCTCGGACAGCAGGCCGACGTCGTTGCACAGCGCGAGCAGCCGCTCGTACATCTCGATCGCTTCCTGCACGCGCCCCTGCAGCGCGAGGTTATCCACCATCCAGAACGAACACGCAAGAAAGGTGCCTTCCCCGGGCGGCAGGCCGTCGTCGTATTCGGTCGTGCGGTAGCGCATCACGAAGCCGCCGTGCATCAGATCTCGCTCGATCGCCTCGACCGTGCCCTTGATGCGCGGGTCCTGCGGCGGCAGGAAGGCGACCAGCGGCATCAGCAGCACGCTCGCGTCGAGCTGGTCGCTGCCGTAGTACTGCGAGAACGCGTTCAGCTTCGGATTCCACGCCTTCTCGCAGACCTCGGCGTGGATCGTGTCGCGCGTCGCGCGCCATTCGTCGAGCGGGCCGTCGAGCTTGAACATTTCGGCCGAGCGGATCGCGCGGTCGAACGCGACCCACGCCATCACCTTCGAGAACGTGAAATGCTGGCGGCCGCCGCGCGTCTCCCAGATGCCTTCGTCGGGTTCGCGCCAGATCGTGGTCAGATGCGCGAGCATCGCGCGCTGCACGCTCCACGCGGTGACGTCCGCCTGCAGGCCGCCCACGCGCGCGAGATGCAGCGCATTCATCACTTCGCCGTAGACGTCGAGCTGAAGCTGCCCGACCGCGTTGTTGCCGATGCGCACCGGTTTCGCGCCCTCGTAGCCGGGCAGCCAGTCGATTTCGACTTCGGGCAGGCGTCGCTCGCCGCCGATGCCGTACATGATCTGCAACTGGTCCGGCGCGCCCGCCATCACGCGGCCGAGCCAGCTGCGCCAGGCGCGCGCTTCGTCGTAGTAGCCGCCGCGCATCATAGCGAGCAGCGTGATGGTCGCGTCGCGCAGCCAGCAGTATCGATAGTCCCAGTTGCGCGTGCCGCCGAGCTTCTCCGGCAGCGACGTGGTAGGCGCCGCGACGATGCCGCCGGTCGGCTCGTAGGCGAGCGCGCGCAGTGTGATAAGCGAACGGCGGATCGGCTCGGCCCAGCGTCCTTCGACAGTCCCGCGCGCCGCCCATTCGAGCCAATGGTTCTCGGTGCGCGCGAGTGACGTGTGCGGGTCGCGAGCGGGCGGAATGCGCAGATGCGACGCCGCATACGCGAGCGAGAACGGCACGCGCTCGCCCGCGGTCACCGTGAATTCCGCGACGGTCTTCATATCTTCGCCGTGCAGTTCGACCGGCGTGCGCAACACCGCGTTGTCGGGGCCGACGATCGCCTTGATGCCGCTGTCGTGTTTGAGCTTGTCGACCCATGGGATCGAGAAGCCGTAGTCGAAGCGCAGCACGAGTTCCATCTTCATGCGCACGGTGCCGCGCTTGCCGACGACGATGCGGATCAGCTCCGACCAGCCGTTGCCTGGCGGCATGAAATCGATCAGCGTGACGGCGCCGTCGGGCGTTTCGAAGTCGGTTTCGAGGATCAGCGTTTCACCGCGATAGCGCCGCGTAATGGTCGGCGCGCCGTGCTCGCCCTGGGTGGCGGGGGCGATCTGCCAGCGACCGTTGTCGGGCGTGCCGAGCAGCGCGGCGAAGCAGGCGCCCGAGTCGAAGCGCGGCCAGCAGAGCCAGTCGACGGAACCCTCGCGGGAGATGAGCGCGGCGGTATGGCCGTCGCCGATGAGTGCGTAGTCTTCGAGGTGTGCAGGCATGGAAAGCGTGTCGAAAAACGAGTCGTTATTACGGATGGCGACAGCAGCCGCGCTTCGAGTGGGTGTTAATTACCGGACCACGATCGGCAGTGTTTGGTTCACCGCATAGTGCGGCAAAACGCGGGTTGGAAAATTGTCAATTCCATGCATAAAATCAGATTTCATGCCGATGTCCGGTGACCTGCCGGACTGCGAATCGGCCTTGCTCATGGCGCATGCAGACGCCGTTTCCGAGGACGAAAGCCATGCTGAACCCTTCGAAATCCGATTGCATCACGATTCTCTCGGCCGCCAGCCAGCTTGCCGGCGACTCCATGCTGCCACTCGATCATGGCCGGCTCGGATTGAGCCGCAACGGCATGCTGGCTGCCGCGTCCTTCCTGGTCGAGCGGGACTGCTTCCGGCGCTATCAGCAGAATGCCGATCATTATGCGGTCGGCGCGCTGTCGTTGCAGGGGCGCTTGCGCCTCGAACAACTGGCAAACGGTTGAGCGGCCGCACCGAGCGTTCGTAGCGCGGGCTGCTGCTCGCGTATCCGCATCTTCGCGCCACGTCACGTCGATTGTTCGCGTGGCGCGATGCCCGCTTTCCGCCTATGTCACCGCGTGACGCAGGCCGCGCTTTCATGCGTGCGAGTGCCGCTGGCACCGCGCGAACCCTCTTTTCTCGCAAATTGATCTCGATACCGGGCGCAAATACCGCGCCCGGTATCGCGTCGCCTGTCGCTTACAGATGCGACGAGCCCACGCCGAAGATTCCGATGATGCCGATGATGATCAGATAAAGCGCGACGATGTAGTTCAACAGGCGCGGCATGATAAGGATCAGGATGCCGGCGATCAGCGAAACGAGCGGGCCCAGGCTGAGAGTGACGTTCATGGAGACTCCGTGGTTGACACGCGTGGTGCGCGATTGAGAAAACTCTTGAAAAACCGCCCCCGCTTGCGGGAGCAAACCCGCTGACGCAGCCCGCGCGTCAGCGGTGGATTCACTGCATGATCCGACCTAACGCTCTTATACTGACTTCGACAACAACAACGCGGAACGACGCTCGATTCGCGGCGCGGCAGACCAGACACCGTTACAACCGCTCGTACCCCGGCTCATACGCGAGCCCGTACAGACAACCGATGTCGAGGAGGTCTCATGCTTCACCGTCGCCGTGCCGCCGGGTGTGTTGCCGCGCGCCCAGTTCCGGCTTCCGCTTTTACTTCTGTTCTTGCCAGTGTTGCCGTACAGGGTTCCGGTCCGCGTGGCGCGGACCGCGTCGCCCGTTCGATGATAAAAGGTTTCCTGCTCATGGTTTCGATGCTTGCTTCGCACGCGTATGCGCAAGATGCTGGCCCGGTCCCCGCGGACGGCGTCTATACGATGCTGGTCGGCACTTACACCAGCGGCAAGAGCGAAGGCATCTACGTGCTTCGCTTCGACACGAAGACCGGCGCGGCGACCCAGGTGTCGGTCGCGCAGACGGTCAATCCGTCGTTTCTGGTCGTGAGCCGCGACCGCCGCTTCGTCTATTCGGTCAACGAACTGCCCGGCGACAATGGCCCGGCCACGCAGCGCGGCGGCATCAGCGCATTTGGCTTCGATGCCGCGCGCGGCCAACTGACGTTTCTTAACAAGGTGTCGTCCGATGGCAATGACCCGTGCTATCTGAGCATCTCGCCGGACGGCAAGTATCTGCTGACCGCGAACTATTCGGTCGCGCCCGACCCGGGCGGCAGCTTCGCGGTGTTTCCGCTGCAGGCGAACGGCCAGGTGGGCGCCTCGGTGCAGACTGTGCATCACGAGGGCGGCGGGCCGGTGAAAGGCCGGCAGGACAACTCGCACGTGCATTCGACCGTGTTCTCGCCTGACGGCCATTATCTGTTCGCGCAGGATCTCGGCGCCGACAAGCTGTACTCGTACCGTTACGCGCCGCAGAGCACCGCCGGCGCGGGCCCGTTCGTCGTGACGGACTGGGGCTACGCGCAGCAGCAAGCCGGCACGGGTCCACGCCATCTGATCTTCAGCGCCAACGGCAGGCACGCCTATCTGACGAGCGAACTCTCGGCGACCGTCAGCACGTTCGACTACCAGGACGGCAGACTGAAGCTCGTGCAGACGTTGCCATTGAGCGAGCCCGGCTTCAAGGGGCAGGTGGCCGCAGCGGCGATCCACATGTCGCCGGACGGACGCTTCGTGTATGCGTCCAATCGCGGCGACGCGAACGAGATCGTGATTTTCTCGGTCGATCCCGCCAATGGGCATCTGAAGCAGATCGGCCGGCAGTCGAGCCTCGGCAAATCGCCGCGCGAGTTCACCATCGATCCGACCGGCAACTGGCTGATCGTCGGCAATCAGTTGAGCGACACGGTCTACGTGTTCAAGCGCGATCAGCAGACGGGGCTGCTCGATCCGAATCCGAAGCAGCATTTCGAGCTCGGCTCGCCGGTGGATTTCAAGCTGGTATCACCGTCGTAACGCACGGCACGCGCGGGCAAAGAAAAACGGACAGATCACATCGTGAGGCTGTCCGTTTTTTTCTTTGCGGTTTACCGTGCGTTCATTCCGCCGGCCCCGGCGCCAGCACTTCGCGGCTGCCGTTGATGCTCATCGCCGACACGAGCCCGGCCGTCTCCATCTGTTCGACGAGCCGCGCCGCGCGGTTATAGCCGATGCGCAATTGCCTCTGCACCGACGAGATCGACGCGCGCCGCGTGCGCACGACGAACGCGACCGCTTCGTCGTACAGCGGATCGGCTTCCGCATCCGGCGCTTCGCCGAACAGGTCCTGGGCCGCGCCGCCATCGGTGGCCGGGCCGTCGAGAATGCCTTCTTCGTATTGCGGCTCGCCGAACTGCTTCAGATACTCGACGATCGCATGCACTTCCTCGTCGGCGACGAACGCGCCGTGCACGCGCTGCGGGTAGCCCGTGCCCGGCGGCAGGAACAGCATGTCACCCTGGCCGAGCAGCGACTCGGCGCCCATCTGGTCGAGAATCGTGCGCGAGTCGATCTTCGACGACACCTGGAACGCGACGCGGGTCGGAATGTTCGCCTTGATGAGACCGGTGATCACGTCGACGGACGGCCGCTGCGTCGCGAGGATCAGGTGGATGCCGGCCGCGCGCGCCTTCTGCGCGAGCCGCGCGATCAGTTCCTCGATCTTCTTGCCGGCGACCATCATCAGGTCGGCGAGCTCGTCGATCACGACGACGATCAGCGGCAGCGGCGCGAGCGGCTCGGGTGCATCGGGCGTGAGCGAGAACGGGTTGCCGAGCTTCTTGCCCTTCGCCTCGGTGTCGCGGATCTTCTGGTTGAAGCCCGCGAGATTGCGCACGCCGACCGCCGACATCAGCCGGTAGCGCTTCTCCATTTCGCCGACGCACCAGTTCAGCGCATTGGCCGCGAGCTTCATGTCGGTGACGACCGGCGCGAGCAGATGCGGAATCCCTTCGTAGACCGAAAGCTCGAGCATCTTCGGGTCGATCATGATCAGACGTACTTCCTCGGGAGTCGCCTTGAACAGCAGCGAGCAGATCATCGCGTTGATCGCGACCGACTTGCCCGAACCGGTCGTGCCGGCCACCAGCATGTGCGGCGCCTTCGCGAGATCGGCGACGACCGGATGGCCGGTGATGTCCTTGCCCATCGCGAGCGTCAGTTGCGAGTGCGAGTTCTGGTAGACGCTCGCTTCGAGGATTTCGGAGAGCCGGATCGTCTGCCGCTTCGCGTTCGGCAGTTCGAGGCCCATGCAGGTCTTGCCCGGAATCGTTTCGACCACGCGGATCGACGTGAGACCGAGACCGCGCGACAGGTCCTTCATCAGACCGACGATCTGGCTGCCGCGCACGCCGAGCGCCGGTTCGACTTCGAAGCGCGTGATGACCGGACCCGCCGATGCGCCGACTACCGTCACCGGCACCTTGAATTCCTGCAGGCGCTGCTCGATCAGCTGGCCGGTTTCGCGGAGCTTTTCGTCCGAGATCGGTTCGACGTCGGCGTCGGCGGGGGCGAGCAGATCGAGCGTCGGCAGTTCGACCATCGATGCGGCCGGCGCATGGAACTCGAAGCCGTTGACCGGCGCGTGGCCGCGCAGCGGCGCGCGGGCGGCGGGCTCGGTGGCTGGCTCGGTGGCGGGTTGGGTCAGCGGCTGCGGTGTGGGCGCGGAAGCAGGCGACGGAGTGGGTGACGGTTCGGCTGCCGGCGTGTTCGTGACAGACGTCGCGTTTGCGTCGACCGAAGGCTCGATGCTGGTCGCCGGCGCGGCAACGCCAGGGAAACGGACCACGTTCGAGACGACGGCTGGGGCGAGTGCCGGTGTAGCCAGGTTCGCCGCGCTCGTTGAAGTCGACGACGGCGAGGCGTTCGTGGGGTCGATCGCGGGCTCGGTCGCAGCGGGCAGGGCAGGGGCGAGCGACGTCGCATGCGTCGGCGGCGTTGCTGGCTCACCTGGCCGCGCGCCTTCGCTCGCGGCCGGGCCGAGCTTGCTCTCCCAAGGCACGAGCGTTTTGTCGATGACGATTTCGGCGACAGGGGCCGGCTCTTGCTTCGGTGTCGCGGTGTCGGCGGTCGCAGGTTCGACGGTTCGCGCGGATTCTTCCCCCTGCGATGGCGGGACGCTGGTGTTTGTCGTCGTCTGGTCTGCGATCGCCGGTACGTCTTCGTGCGTAGCGTCGTCCTGCAAGCTGGCTGCAAAGCGCTGGAACGGCGTCGCCGTCGCCGCCTCGTGTTGCGGCGCGCTTGCAGCAGGTTCCGCGGCGGCAGGCTCAGCCGCAGCGGATGCCGACGGCTCGACAACTGCGGGCGTGCCGGTGACAGCGTCCGCGCGCACGGGATCGGCCGGCGTCTCTGCGACAGAAACGGGCTCTGCAATCGCGGATTCGACAGCCGCAGCCGCCACGCCGGCCACCGGCTCGATCGCAGCCGTCGTCAGCGGCGCGGCCGTGAGCGGCGGATGAATGACCGGCGGTTCGGTCGGCCATTGCGCAACCGCTTCGTTGGTGCTCTCGACCGACGTGTCGGATCCGACCACCTCATGCTCGGCCGGCAACTCCACAGGTGACGCTTCTTGCTGCGACTGCGCCGGCGACACCGTCTCGCCGTTTTCGACAGGCAGCACGTCCGGCAGCGCCGGCGGCACGTCGAACGTGGTCGACATACGTTCCACGTCGCCAATCTTTGCGCCATCGCCGCCACGGCTGCGCGCGAGGCTCACGCCGGCCATGTCGGTCCAGCGCGCGGTGTTTTCCGCGATGCTGCGCAGCGTTTCCTCGACGCTCGCCGGCGGCGCGACCGTCGACCCGTTCGCCATCGTTCGCGTGAAGTCCGGTGTAGGGCGGCGCACAGTCGACGGCAATGTGACACCGTTGGCGCGCTGAGCCGCCGGGAACGGCTGACGCGGACTCGCGCCGCGATTGAGCGGCGCGCTGCCGTCTGCCGGACGTGGCAGCGGCGACGGACGGCTGCTGCGGCCTGCGGCATTCATGGATCCCGCCGTCATGCCGATCCCGGCGCCCGACGTGGCGGACCGGCCCGCCATGGCCTGTGCCGCTCGCGCCGACACGCCGGACGCATTGGCGGCCGTCGCCGCCAATGCGGCGCTGGAGCCGAACGGCGCGGCCACGCGCTGTTCGCCGACCGAGCGCCGACCGGCCTGCGCAGCGCTATCATGAACCGACATGCCCGATGAAGCCGATGCACCCGGCGATCCCGCCGCCGTCGCCGCGCGCGGCTCCGTCGTGCGCAGCCAACCCGCCGGCGCGACCGGCTCGGTCGGCACGAATGGTGCCGTGGACCTGACCGGAGCTTTGTCCACTGGCGGCGCCTGCGTTGCCATCGACGCTGCCGGACGCAGCGGCGCGCTCGACCCCGTGCGCAATACCGGCTCGATCTGCCTGGCCGGCCCACGCGCCGCGCCAGCGGCCGCATCGGCGCGCCAGTTTGCGCCGGCGCCACGGGCGGCAGCCTCCTTGCTACCCGCGACGCCAACCGCGGCACCGCCCGCAGCGGCGGCGCCCACGCCGCGCCCGCTCGCGGGCGGACGCCACACCGTCGGCCGCGCGTAGCGACCCTTGCTGTTGCGCGGCGCCATCGTGTTGGTGGCAGGCGAAACGTGCGACGGCGCGCCGTCGTCGACGGTGCGGTGGCGGCGCGCATCCTCGTCTCGCTTCGCGAGTCCGCGCGACAACCCGAGGCCGAACGCGCCGTCGGCCCAGGCGGCAACCTCGCTCCAGCGGAACTCGATGAGCCAGGGCAGGCTGATCAGGAGCAGCGCGAGCGCCGCGAGCGGCGTGCCGATATGGCCGAGCAGATGCCCAAGCCCAGCGGCCAGCGCATGACCGAAACCATTGACGCCGGCAATGCCGATCAGCGAGCCCTCGAGCGTGCAACTCGCGATCAGCACGCAGACGAAGCCGAGCCACAGCCGGATCGTGCCGGGGCCGCGCAGACCCGCGCCGCCGGGCAGCATCGACTTCACGAGGCGCCACAAAAGAGGAATGAACCAGACGGCCGACCCGCCGAACCAGCCGAAAACTACCGTGTGCATACCAGACATCTACGAATGACGGAGCGCGCGAGAAGCGCAATCCGTCGAGTTTAAACGGCGCAGCGCGCGGCTTCGAAGGCCGGCGCGAGTCCCGAACGCGGCGCAAACTCGCATCACTTGTCGCTGCGATCGAACATCAGCGTGTCGCCGTTCTCGAGGATCAGCTGCATCTGCTGTGGCGCGCGCATCTGCACGCCCGTGCGAGCGATGCGTTCGAGCGCTTCGAGGAACGGCTTTTCGATGTCGCCGCCCGGCGACACGCACGCCTTGCGCGTGCCGGCGAGGGTGCCGAAGCTGAGCTTGCCGTCCTTCAGCAGGTACGAACCCATGAAGCGGTTGCAGCCGGAAAAGCCGCTCGCATGGCGTCGGCCGCCTTCGGTCGACAACGTGAGCGTGAGCGGCTCCTGATCCTTCGACGGCACCGCGCGCGCCGTGCCGTCGGCGTTCTTCCACGAGCTCAGCACCCAGCTGCTGTCGTCGAGCAGTTGCACGGCGGCGGGATTGAATGGATCGGGCGGCGGCGCCGACGAATCTGGATGCTTCGGGATCGCGCAGGCACCGAGCAGCGCGGCGATGCTCAACGCGGCGACGGCCGTGCGCAGGCACGGAGTGATGCGCGCAAGACGTCGCGGGCGGGAGCGGATGAGCATGGCGTCGTTCCTGTTCAAACTGGCGAAGGCGTAAGGGTAACGTACTAAGCTTGTCGTGCGCGAGCGATGCGCGCGGTGGCGCGGTCGCGGCTGCGAACGTCGACGCGGCGGCACGCTTGCGCACGACCGCCACGGCCTCGCGAGCGGACTCGGAGCGTACCCCGAACGCACCCCGAACGCGCCCTGAGCGCCGCGCGGCAAGGGGGCCGCATGTTAACATCGCGGTCTATCCAATCCCACCCTCATCCCGACTTTTATCTGGAGTTCCCATGCAGATCGGCCAACGGATCGGCACCCCCCTTTCTGAATCCGCGACGCGCGTGATGCTGCTCGGCGCCGGCGAGCTCGGCAAGGAAGTGATCATCGCGCTGCAACGGCTGGGCGTCGAAGTGATCGCCGTCGACCGTTACCCGAACGCGCCGGGCCATCAGGTCGCGCATCGCGCGCACGTGATCGACATGACCGACCGCGCCGCGCTGCGCGCGCTGGTCGAGCAGGAGCGCCCGCATCTGATCGTCCCCGAAATCGAGGCGATCGCCACCGACGAGCTCGCCGCGATCGAAACCGAGGCGCTCGCCGAGGTCATCCCGACCGCCCGCGCCACCCAGCTGACGATGAATCGCGAAGGCATCCGCCGCCTCGCCGCCGAGGAGCTCGGCCTCGCGACCTCGCCGTACGCATTCGCCGATTCGCTCGACGAGCTGCGCGCGGGCATCGCGAAGGTTGGCTATCCGTGCGTCGTGAAGCCGGTGATGTCGTCGTCGGGCAAGGGGCAGTCCGTATTGCGCCGCGACGCCGACGTCGAACCCGCGTGGCAGTACGCGATGGCGGGCGGCCGCGTGAATTTCGGGCGCGTGATCGTCGAGGGTTTCATCGACTTCGAATATGAAATCACGCAGCTCACCGTGCGCGCGATCGACCCGGCGAGCGGCGCGGTCAGCACGTATTTCTGCGACCCGATCGGCCACGTGCAGGTCGCGGGCGACTATGTCGAATCGTGGCAGCCGCAGCCGATGAGCCCGCTCGCGCTCGAGCGTTCGCGCGAGATCGCGCACAAGGTCACGGCGGCGCTCGGCGGCCGCGGCCTCTTTGGCGTGGAACTTTTCGTGCGCGGCGACGACGTATGGTTTTCGGAAGTCAGCCCGCGTCCGCACGACACGGGGCTCGTCACGCTGTGCTCGCAGCGCTTCTCGGAGTTCGAACTGCATGCGCGCGCGATCCTCGGCTTGCCGGTCGACACGTCGCTGCGTGCGCCGGGTGCGTCGGCGGTGATCTACGGTGGACGCGACGAGGCCGGCATCGCGTTCGAAGGCGTCGCGGCGGCACTCGCGGTGCCCAACTCGGACCTGCGCCTGTTCGGCAAGCCGGAGAGCTTCGTCAAACGCCGCATGGGCGTCGCGCTCGCGACCGGCGAGAACATCGACGAAGCGCGCTCGCGTGCGAAGCAGGCCGCGGCGGCGGTTCGGCCGGTGTCGGCGAAGTAACGGGCAGGGGCAGGCGGCGACGCGCGGCGTGGGCCGCAATCGTTGCTGGCTAATCGTTGCTGGTTTATCGCAGCAAAGAGATCGGAGTAGGGGATCATATGGCGCTTGAATCGCGCAGCAATCCGTGGCGTGGCGCGCTTCGCCGGGTCGGCGCACTCGGCGTGGCGTTCGCGCTGTGTGCCGGCATCAGCGGCTGCGGGCTCGCGGCGGCGCCGTGCCGGGTCGCTTCGGCGGGACTGAAGATCGTGCCGGTCGTCGGGCACGTCGCCGCCGCGCCGACCGATGCGTGTGCCGAGGTGATCGATCCTTGAAACGTCGTAGAGCTGTCCGTGAATTGCCCACGAGCTTCCTGTAACCCGCCTGTGACCCGTCTGTGACCGGCGTGGCGGCCGGTATGCCTTCCCTGCCTGACCCCCCGCAACAATCGAGGTGTTCGATGAAGACATGGCGTGTTGCATTCCTCACGGCAGCATCGATGCTGGCCTCGCTGGCGGCATCTTCCGGCGGCGCCTCGGCCGCACCGTTGCAGTTCAAGCACATCGAAGGCAAGAACCACCAGACGCGCAAATACACGTGCGCGACCGGCAAGATCCTGCAGGTTACCTACTGGAACGCGCAGAACGGCCAGAGCTTCGCCGTGCTGCCGGTGAAAGGCACCTCGATGCTGTTCGTCAACACGGTCTCGGCGTCCGGCGTGAAGTACCAGGCCGGCAGCTATACGTGGTGGACCAAGGGACCGCGCGCCAATCTTTATGACCTGACGAGCGGCGAGAACGCGCCGCCGGTTCTCTCCGACTGCGTAACGGTGATTCGCTGATTCATTGGTCAGCGCACACCTGCACGTCATGCGGCGGCTTCATCCTCTGCCGCCGCCTGCTTCCTCTCGCGCCCGGCTTCCTGCCGCTCGCGCGCATCGTTTCCATTCGAGTAGTAAGCTGTCCAGCATGGTGTTCGCCATGCCGTTTGCCATGCCGCGCGCGATGCGGTGTTTCGCGCGCAGCCGTCGTTGTCGTCTTCGGTTGTCCGTCCCCCGAGTCATCAAGCGAGACCCTCAATGAAAGCATCGGACCTGTTCGTCAAATCGCTGGAAGCCGAAGGTGTCGAGTACGTGTTCGGCATCCCCGGTGAAGAAAACCTCGATCTGCTCGAGTCGCTGCGTCGCTCGAAAATCCGTCTGATCCTCACGCGCCACGAGCAGGCGGCCGGCTTCATGGCTGCCACCTACGGGCGGCTCACCGGCCGCACGGGAGTATGTCTGGCGACGCTCGGCCCCGGCGCGACCAACTTCGTGACTGCGGCCGCCTACGCGCAACTGGGCGGCATGCCGATGCTGATGGTCACCGGCCAGAAGCCGATCAAGTCGAGCAAGCAGGGGCACTTCCAGATCGTCGACGTGGTGCGGATGATGGAGCCGCTCACCAAGTACACGCGGCAGATCGTGTCGATCGGCAATATTCCGGCGGCGGTGCGCGAGGCGGTGCGCCGCGCCGAGGAGGAGCGCCCGGGCGCCGCGCACCTCGAATTGCCCGAGGACGTCGCGCACGAGGAGGGCGACGGCAAGCCGATTCCGAAGAGCTACAGCCGCCGTCCGGTCGCCGAGGAGAAGGCGGTCGCGCGCGCGGTCGAGGCGATCACCGCCGCGAAGCATCCGCTCCTGATGATCGGCGCGGGCGGCAACCGCAAGACCACGACGAAGATGCTGCGCGAGTTCGTCGACCAGATCGGCATTCCGTTCTTCACGACGCAGATGGGCAAGGGCGTGATCGACGAATCGCATCCGATGTGGCTCGGCAACGCGACGCTCTCCGACGGCGACTTCGTGCACCGCGCGATCGAGCACGCGGATTGCATCATCAACGTCGGTCACGACGTGATCGAAAAGCCGCCGTTTTTCATGCGCAGCGGCGAGGCGGGCGAGAAGACCGTGATCCACGTGAACTTCCTCGGCGCCGAAGTCGATCCGGTGTATTTCCCGCAGATCGAAGTGGTCGGCGACATTGCGAACGCGGTGTGGCAGCTCAAGGAGAGCCTGAAGACGCGTCAGGAGCATTGGAATTTCACGCGCTTCAAGGAGATCAAGGAGCACTTCGAGGCGCATCTGGTGAAGGGCCAGCACGACGACCGCTTCCCGATGTACCCGGTGCGGATCGTCAACGACGTGTACGAGACCACGCCGGTCGACGGCATCGTGTGTCTGGATAACGGCATGTACAAGATCTGGTTCGCGCGCTACTACCGCGCGCACGAGCCGAATTCGCTGTTGCTCGACAACGCGCTGGCGTCGATGGGCGCGGGGCTGCCGTCGGCGATCGCGAGCAAGATCGTGCATCCGGAGCGCAAAGTGATCGCCGTGTGCGGCGATGGCGGCTTCATGATGAACTCGCAGGAGCTCGAAACGGCGGTGCGCCTGAAGCTCGACCTGGTGATCCTGATCCTGCGCGACGACGCGTTCGGCATGATCCGCTGGAAGCAGGAGAACATGAACTTCCCGGACTACGGCATGACGCTTGCGAACCCGGATTTCGTCGCCTATGCGCAGAGCTATGGAGCTCAGGGGCATCGGGTCGAGGCCGCCGAACAGTTCGCGCCGCTGTTGCGCGAGTGCTTCGTGACACCCGGCGTGCACGTGATCGACGTGCCGATCGACTATTCGGACAACGAGCGCGTGCTCAATCGCGAGATCAAGCGGCTGTCCGCGCGGCTTTGAGCCTCTGTGCATCGACGCTTTGATTCGATTCAAGGAGAACGCGACATGTTGCAGAAAACCTATCCGTACTACCTCGCGAATGAGCCGGTGGCCGCCAACACCGATCTCGAAGTCACCGACAAATTCAGCGGCGAAGTCGCCACCCGCGTCGCGATGGCCGACGCGGCCGCGATCGACAAGGCGATCGGCCTCGCGGTCGAGGCGATGCCCGCAATGCGCGCCTACCCGCCGTTCAAGCGCCAGGCGGTACTCGAACACTGCGTGAAGCGCTTTCGCGAGCGCTACGACGAGCTCGCGCTCGCGCTGTGCATCGAGGCGGGCAAGCCGATCAACGATTCGAAGGGCGAGGTCACGCGCCTGATCGATACGTTCAAAGTCGCCGCCGAGGAGAGCGTGCGAATCGACGGCGAGATCATCAATCTGCAGATTTCGCCGCGCGCGAACGGTTACCACGCGTACGTGAAGCGCGTGCCGATCGGGCCGTGCTCGTTCATTTCGCCGTTCAATTTTCCGTTGAACCTCACTGCGCACAAGGTCGCGCCGGCGATCGCGGCGGGCGTGCCGTTCGTGCTGAAGCCGGCGAGCCGCACGCCGGTCGGCGCGCTGATCATGGGCGAAATTCTTGCGGAAACCGATCTGCCGAAGGGCGCGTTTTCGATTTTGCCCGCGCACCGCGACGGCGCCGATCTGTTCACGACCGACGAGCGCTTCAAGCTGCTGTCGTTCACCGGGTCGCCGGCGGTCGGCTGGGAGCTGAAACGCAAAGCCGGCAAGAAGAAGGTGATTCTGGAACTGGGGGGCAACGCGGCGGCGATCGTCGACGGCGATCAGGGCGGCAAGCTCGATTACGTGGTCGAGCGGCTCGCGTTCGGCGCGTTCTATCAGTCGGGGCAGAGCTGCATCGGCGTGCAGCGGATTCTCGCGCACGCGAGCGTCTACGATGCGCTGCGCGAGAAGCTGATCGCGAAGACGAAGTCGCTGGTGATGGGCGATCCGAAGAACGAGAAGACCTTCGTCGGGCCGATGATCTCGGAATCGGAGGCGAAGCGGCTCGCCGGCTGGATGGAGGGGGCGGTGCAGGCGGGCGCGCAGATCGTCGCGGGGGGCAAGGTCGACGGCGCGATGTTCGAGGCGACGCTGCTCGAAGGCGTGAAGCGCGACACCGATCTGTATCGCAAGGAGGCGTTCGGGCCGGTCGCAATCCTCGAGCGCTTCAACGATTTCGAGGCGGCGCTCGCGCAGGTCAACGACAGCGACTTCGGCCTGCAGGCCGGCGTGTTCACCGATTCGCTCGCGCATGCGCATCGCGCCTGGGATGCGCTCGAAGTGGGCGGCGTCGTGATCAACGACGTGCCGTCGTTTCGCGTCGACAACATGCCGTATGGCGGCGTCAAGGATTCGGGGCTGGGGCGCGAGGGCGTGCGCTACGCGATCGAGGATATGACCGAGCTGCGGCTGATGGTGATGCGCGAGACGTGGTGAGTGGGCGCTCTGACGCGGGCAGGGCGCGCGGGACGGCTGACGAACGCCGCGCGCCGCCCGCCCGAGCGCCCGGCTGTCATGCCACTGTCGTCTGTGCGCACTACGCTGCGACCGAAGCAACGGCCGCGAGCGGCCGGCCAGCCGGCCGTCGTGAGCGTTTTTGCTGAAGTGCTACAATACTGGGCTTTCGGCGGGTGTTTCCGCCAACCGGAGCCGGCCGCATTAACCGAACTCACACGGGTCTCGCGCGGAACGACGTGGCTCCGCCTTCATCCTGATGCCCTCCGCGGCCCCGACCGCTGCCGCGCGCATCGCGCCACGCGCCTTTTTAGCGAAAGCCACCATGTCCGACACAGCCGTCACGCCCAGCACCGAGACTTTTGATCAATTCGGCCTCGCGCCCGACATCCTGAAGGCCATCAAGGAATCGGGCTACACGTCGCCCACGCCGATCCAGGCGAAGGCGATCCCGGTCGTGCTGGCGGGCCGTGACGTGATGGGCGCCGCGCAGACCGGCACCGGCAAGACCGCGAGCTTCTCGCTGCCGATCATCCAGCGTCTGCTGCCGCAAGCCAATACGAGCGCGTCGCCGGCACGCCATCCGGTGCGCGCGCTGATCCTCACGCCGACCCGCGAACTCGCCGACCAGGTCGCCGCGAACGTGCAGGCCTACGCGAAGCACACGGCGCTGCGCAGCGCGGTCGTGTTCGGCGGCGTCGATATGAATCCGCAGTCCGACCAACTGCGCCGCGGCGTCGAAATCCTGATCGCGACGCCGGGCCGTCTGCTCGATCACGTGCAACAGAAAACCGCCAACCTGGGCCAGGTGCAGATGCTCGTGCTCGACGAAGCCGACCGCATGCTCGACATGGGCTTCCTGCCCGACCTGCAGCGCATCCTGAATCTGCTGCCGAAAGAGCGCCAAACGCTGCTCTTCTCCGCGACGTTCTCGGGCGAAATCAAGAAGCTCGCCGCGACCTATCTGCGCAACCCGCAGACCATCGAAGTCGCGCGCAGCAATTCGACGGCTACCAATGTCACGCAGGTCGTCTACGAGGTCGCCGAGGGCGACAAGACCGGCGCGGTCGTGCAACTGATCCGCGAGCGCGGCCTGAAGCAGGTGATCGTGTTCTGCAACAGCAAGATCGGCGCGAGCCGGCTCGCGCGCAGCCTCGAACGCGACGGCGTGGTCGCGACCGCGATTCACGGCGACCGCTCGCAAAGCGAGCGCATGCAGGCGCTCGACGCGTTCAAGCGCGGCGAGGTCGAGGCGCTGGTGGCGACGGACGTCGCCGCGCGCGGTCTCGATATCGCCGAACTGCCGGCGGTGATCAACTTCGACCTGCCGTTCAACGCCGAAGACTACGTACACCGGATCGGCCGGACTGGCCGCGCGGGCGCATCGGGCGACGCGCTGTCGCTGTGCAGCCCGAACGAGCGCAAGCAACTGGCCGACATCGAGAAGCTGATCAAGCGTCCGCTCGACTTGCAGCGCCTGACCGTCGAGGCGCCGGTGCGCCATCATCACGATGATCGTTCGCTGCGCCGTGAGCGCAGTGAATCGCGCGACGAGCGCAGCCGCCGTCGCACGGGCGGGGCATCGGGTTCGTATGACCGTCCGCATCATCATCGCGCGCAACCGATCGACGATTTCTTCCTGAAGCCGTACGAGCCGTCGCCGGCATCGGTGCACAAGGTCGAGGAGACGGCCGCGCCGCAAAAGGCAGCGCCGAAGCGGCAACTGGCCGCGTTGCTCGGTGGCTTCGGAATGCCGAGGAAGACGCCTTCGTCGTCGTAAGACGGGCTGTCGGGTTCGGAGCTCGGGGTGCAACGCCCCGAGGGTAAAGGCGGTGGGGCCGCGCGATTCGATGTTCCGCAAAGCGCAGCAAGCTCCCCGCATGCGCATCATCTGGATGCGCGAATGTTCATCCGTTTTGCCCAGGCCGCGGTCGCGGCGCTGTAGAACTGCTCGAGCGTCGCAGGCGGCTCGCTTCCCAGCTCCAGTCCCAGATGCCGTGCCGCCGCGCCTAATGCTTCAAGCGGCTTGTCGCTATCGAGCGCGGTCGCGCCGTTCTGTTTGCTCAGCTTCTCGCCGTGCTCGTTCGTGACGACCGGCACATGCAGATATTCGGGCGTCGCCACGCCTAGACAACGTTGCAGATAAATCTGCCGCGCCGTCGAATCCATCAGATCCGCGCCGCGCACGATGTGCGTAATGCCCGCGTCCGCATCGTCCACCACGACCGCCAGCTGATACGCCCATTGATCGTCCGCGCGGCGCAGCACGAAATCGCCGACCTCGGTCGCGAGGTTTTGCGTCTGCGGACCCTGCCAGCGGTCGTCGAACGTGATCACGGCCGGGTCGCCGTCGGGCACACGCAGGCGCCACGCGCGCGCGGGCTTGCCGTGCAGACCGGTGCGGCAGGTGCCGGGGTAGGCGAGCGTCGTGTTGCGCGCGTGCGCGTGCGATAGCGAATCGGCGATTTCCTTGCGCGTGCAGCCGCACGGATAGACGAGACCGGTCGATTTCAACCGCTCCAGCGCCTGCTGATAGTGCGCGATGCGTTGGCTTTGCCAGACCGGCGTTTCGTCGGCGCGCATGCCGAAGCGTTCGAGTGTCGCGAGGATGTCCTCGGCGGCACCGGGCACCGTGCGAGGTCCGTCGATATCTTCGATGCGCACGAGCCACGCGCCGCGCTGCGCGCGCGCGTCGAGCCAGCTCGCGAGCGCGCTGACCAGCGAGCCGAAATGCAGCGGGCCGGTTGGCGACGGTGCGAAGCGTCCGCGATAGATCATGGTGCGGGGAGGTCAGGCGAGGCGCCCGCGCCGCGAGGCACCCCGGCTGTCATTACGCGGCGCACGCAGCCTTGCTGTCCGGATGGCACGCCGGGCAGGTCTTGCCCGCGACGTACATCGGCGATTGCTGTTGCTCGGGCGTGACCACCGCGCGGCAGCCGAAGCATTGCGCGGTCGCGGTCGGTTCGAGTTGCGGATTCAGCGCGGTGCGATAGTCGAACACGAAGCAGTCGCCGTGATAATGCGCGCCGCCCACTTCCTCGAAGTATTTGAGGATGCCGCCTTCGAGCTGGTACACGTTCTCGATGCCGACGTCTTTCATATGGATCGCGGCCTTCTCGCAGCGGATGCCGCCCGTGCAGAACGACACCACCGTCTTGCCTTCGAGATCGGCGCGGTTGTTCTCGATCACCTCGGGGAATTCGCTGAACTTCGTGATGCGATAGTCGAGCGCATTGTCGAACGTGCCGACGTCGACTTCGAACGCGTTGCGCGTGTCGAGCATCACGACCGGACGGCCTTCGTCGTCGTGACCGCGGTCGAGCCAGGTCTTCAGCGTGGGCGCGTCGACGAACGGTGCGCGGCCGAGCTCGGGGCGGATCGCCGGCTTTTTCATCGTGATGATTTCGCGCTTGAGCTTGACCAGCATGCGCGTGAACGGCTGCTTGTCCGACAGGCTTTCCTTGAACTGCAGATTCGCGAACTTGCCTTCGAACAGCGCGTCGTGGCGGATGTAGTCGATGAACGCGTCGGTGTTCTCGCGCGCGCCGGCGATGAACAGGTTGATGCCTTCCGGCGCGAGCAGGATAGTGCCGCGCAGGCCGAGCGCATGGCAACGTTCGGTGACGAATGGGCGCCAGGCGGCGGTGTCTTCGATGGTCGCGAATTGATACGCGGCGAGATTGACGATACTCATGTGTCTTCTGCGGTAAAGATGGCCGGCGTGGCGAAGGGCGGCGGGCCGTGCCGCCGCTGTTGCGCCCCCGTATAAGACCCGGGGTTTGGCGCGCGGTTTCGCGCGCGTTTGCCGTGCGCGTTTGCCGTGCATTTGCCAGTTCAATGGCCAGGCCGAAACAGGCGAAACCTCTATTATCCCTCAACCGCGGATTTTTCCCGGCCTGGCCGAATGGCTAACGGGTTGCGCTAGCGCAAACAACCCTCTCGCCGACCTCGTCCTGGCCGGATGGCTAACGCGCCGTTCAGACCTGAAATCTGCGGAAGGGTGGGGTTACAATGTCGCCCATGTCAGATCCCCGCTTCGTCCATCTCCGCGTTCACTCCGAATTCTCGATTGCCGACGGCATCGTGCGTCTCGACGACATCGTCGCGGCGGCGGCCAAAGACGGTCAGGGCGCGCTCGCGCTCACCGACCTCGGCAACGCGTTCGGCCTCGTCCGTTTCTACAAGGAAGCGCGTGGCAAAGGAGTCAAACCCATTGCCGGCTGCGACGTCTGGATCACCAATCCGGACGACCGCGACAAGCCTTCCCGTCTGCTGCTGCTGGTCAAGGACCGCCGCGGTTACCTCAACCTTTGCGAATTGCTCAGCAAGGCCTCGCTGACGAACCAGTATCGCGGCCGCGCGGAAATCGAAGCCGGCTGGCTCGAAACCGATTTGGGCGAAGGGCTGCTCGCGCTGTCGGGCGCGCAGCAGGGCGACATCGGTCTTGCGTTGGCGGCGGGCAATGAAGAGGCGGCGAAGCGCAATGCACGGCATTGGGCGAAAGTGTTTCCGGGCGGCTTTTATATCGAGCTGCAGCGCTACGGTCAGCCTGGCGGCGAGCAGTACGTGCAGCAGGCGGTCGCGCTCGCGGCATCGCTGAAACTGCCGGTCGTCGCGACGCACCCGATGCAGTTCATGACGCCGGACGACTTCACCGCGCATGAAGCGCGCGTGTGTATTTCCGAAGGCGATATTCTCGCGAATCCGCGTCGCCAGAAGCGCTTCACGTCCGAGCAGTATTTCCGCACGCAACAGGAAATGGCCAAGCTGTTCGCGGACATTCCTTCGGCGCTCGCGAACACGGTGCAGATCGCCAAGCGCTGCAATCTGAAGCTCGAACTCGGCAAGCCGAAGCTGCCGCTCTTTCCGACGCCCGACGGCATGTCGCTCGACGACTACCTGGTGCAGCTGTCGAAAGAGGGCCTCGAAAAGCGGCTCGAACAGCTGTATCCGGACGAGGCCGAGCGCGACGCGCAACGCCCGACCTACCACGAGCGCCTCGAATTCGAGTGCGGCACGATCATCAAGATGGGCTTTCCGGGCTACTTCCTGATCGTTGCGGACTTCATCAACTGGGCGAAGAACAACGGCGTGCCGGTCGGTCCTGGCCGCGGTTCGGGCGCGGGTTCGCTGGTCGCCTATGCGCTCGGCGTGACCGATCTCGATCCGCTGCGCTACAACCTGCTGTTCGAACGTTTCCTGAATCCGGAGCGGGTGTCGATGCCCGACTTCGATATCGACTTCTGCCAGCACGGCCGCGATCGCGTGATCCAGTACGTGAAGGAGAAGTACGGCGCGAACGCGGTGTCGCAGATCGCGACGTTCGGCACGATGGCCGCGAAGGCGGCGGTGCGCGACATCGGCCGCGTGCTCGATCTCGGCTACATGTTCACGGACGGCGTCGCGAAACTGATCCCGTTCAAGCCGGGCAAGCACGTGACCATCGCCGACGCGATGAAGGAAGAGCCGCTATTGCAGGAGCGCTTCGACAACGAAGACGAAGTGCACCAGCTGCTCGAACTCGCGCAGCGCGTAGAGGGCTTGACGCGTAACGTCGGTATGCACGCGGGCGGCGTGCTGATCGCGCCCGGCAAGCTGACCGATTTCTGCCCGCTCTATACGCAGGGCGACGACAGCGGCGTCGTCAGCCAGTACGACAAGGACGACGTCGAGGCCGTCGGCCTCGTGAAGTTCGACTTTCTGGGCCTGACCACGCTGACCATTCTGGATTGGGCCGAGCGCTACATCCGCCGCCTCGATCCGTCGAAGCAGGACTGGTCGCTAAGCCAGGTGCCGCTCGACGACCCCGCGTCGTTCACGATCCTGAAGAAAGCGAACACGGTCGCCGTGTTCCAGCTGGAAAGCCGCGGCATGCAGGGCATGCTGAAGGATGCGCAGCCCGATCGCTTCGAGGACATCATCGCGCTCGTCGCGTTGTACCGCCCGGGTCCGATGGACCTGATCCCGAGCTTCTGCGCACGTAAGCACGGCCGCGAGGTGGTGGAATATCCGGACCCGCGCGTCGAACCTGTTCTGAAAGAGACCTACGGCATCATGGTCTACCAGGAGCAGGTGATGCAGATGGCGCAGATCATCGGCGGCTACTCGCTGGGCGGCGCCGACCTGCTGCGTCGCGCGATGGGTAAGAAAAAGCCCGAGGAAATGGCCCAGCACCGCGAGATTTTCGCGGAAGGCGCGGCCAGGAACGGCCTCACGCGCGAGAAGTCGGACGAAATCTTCGACCTGATGGAGAAGTTCGCGGGCTACGGCTTCAATAAGTCGCACGCGGCTGCGTATGCGCTGCTCGCCTACTACACCGCGTGGCTGAAGGCGCACCATCCGGCCGAATTCATGGCGGCCAACATGTCGCTCGCGATGGACGACACGGACAAGGTCAAGATCCTGTTCGAAGACTGCCTCGCGAACAAGATGGTCGTGTTGCCGCCGGACGTGAACCTGTCGGCGTATCGCTTCGAGCCGGTCGCCGAAGCCGACGGCAAGCGCTCGCGCACGATCCGTTATGGTCTCGGCGCAATCAAGGGCAGCGGCCAGAACGCGATCGAAGAAATCTTGCGCGCGCGCGAGGACGGCCGCTTCATCGACATCTTCGATTTCTGCAATCGCGTCGATCGGCGCATCGTCAATCGACGCACGATCGAAGCGCTGATTCGCGCCGGCGCGTTCGACACACTGCACGCGAACCGCGCGCAGCTGATCGCATCGGTGTCGCTCGCGATGGAAGCGGCCGAGCAGGCGGCGGCCAATGCGCTGCAGGCGGGTCTGTTCGACATGGGCGACGCGCCGTCGCAAGGCCACGAACTCGTCGACGAACCCGAGTGGCCGGAAAAGCGCAAGCTGCAGGAAGAAAAGGCCGCGCTCGGTTTCTACCTGTCGGGCCATCTGTTCGATGCATACAAGGACGAAGTGCGCCGGTTCGTGCGCCAGAAGATCGGCGAGCTGAAGGAAGGGCGCGACAAGCTGGTTGCGGGCGTGATCGTGTCGCTGCGCACGCAGATGACCCAGCGCGGCAAGATGCTGATCGCGCTGCTCGACGACGGCACCGGTCAGTGCGAAGTGACGGTCTTCAACGAGGTCTTCGAAGAACACAAGCAGCTGTTCAAGGAAGACGAGCTGCTGATCGTGCAGGGCCAGGCGCGTAACGACGCGTTCACGGGCGGCATCCGCTTCACCGTCGAAACGGTGATGGATCTCGGCCGCGCGCGCTGCCGCTACGCGGACTCGCTGAAGGTGCAGATGAACGGGAACGCTGACGCGCAGGCATTGCGCCGGGTGCTCGAAGCGCACACCGCCGGCAAGGAAGAGCCGGCCGGGGCAGCCGCGTCGGCGGCCGCCGCTCGTGGCAACGGCGGTGGCAACGGCGGCGGGCGTGGCGGCTTCGGCGGCGATGGCGGCCGTCAGCGTCAGGCGGTGCAGATTCCGAATGGACTCGCGGTGCAGGTGGTTTATCGCAGCGAGCATGCGCAAGGCGAAATGCGTCTGGGCGACGCGTGGCGCGTGAAGCCGACCGACGAACTGCTCGCCGCGCTGCGCGGCGAGTTTGCGGGAAGCTTGATCGAGATCGTGTATTGAGCGAGGTAGGCGGTGTGGATCGGCCGGTGCCGCGTGTACCGGCTAATCTGAGCTCAGCTTATCGCCCGCCCGTTTTTTCCAGCCGCGCCAGCTTCAGAAACCGGTAGTACACCGTCTCCGCATTGAACAGCGCGATCATCAGCCCGGTGCGGCCGTCCAGAAAGCCGCGCCGCAGCAGATAAGTCCGTACGAACGCCCACAGGCCGCGCCCGATCGCAAGACGAATGCTGCCTTTCTGCCCGGCCTCGTAACGCTGCCGCGCGCCGGCCGTCGAATACGCGTCGAGCTTGCGCAGCACGCCCTCGTAGTCCTCGTACGAGTAGTGCATCAGCTTGCCGGTCAGGCGTTGCGCGGGCGTATCGAACACGAGGCGCTCGTGCACGAGATCGTCGGAGAAACGCGCGGTGCCGCGTTTGAAAAGGCGCGGAATCCAGTCCGGATACCAGCCGCTGTGATGGACCCATTGGCCGCAGAAGCTCGACAGACGGTCCACCGCGTAGACGTCGGCGGCGGGCGCGGCGAGCGTCGCGCGAATCGATGCGGCAAGTTCCGGCGTGACGATTTCGTCGGCGTCGAGCGACAGGACCCAGCTGGTGGTCAGTGCATCGACCGCACGGTTCTTTTGCGGGCCGAAGCCCGGCCAGTCCGTTTGCTCGATGACACGCGCGCCGTGCGCGCGGGCGATGTCGGCGGTGCCGTCGGTGCTGCCGCCGTCGATCACGACGATCTGATCGGCGAAGGCCACGGCCTGCAGGCATTCGGCGAGCCGCGCCGCCGCGTTCCGGGTGATGATGGCAACGCCAAGAGTGGTTTCCTGCATACCTGAGTTGCGTGGAGGAGAAGTGATGGAGCGGGCCCCGCGACCCGGCAATCGAGCAGCGAGTATACACAGCCCATCCGGTCCGACACCACAGCGCGTATCCCCCCAGATGTTGCGCGCATGCCGTCGCGCGCCGAGCGCCGGCCGTCATCTGCAACCGATTACAATGCTCTTTTTTGATATTCCACGCGGCCATCCAACCCTGCGCCGCGTGCTCGCCGTTCCGCATTTCCAGAGGATTCCTTGAACGCGAAGCCAACGTTAAGCAAACCCATGGGTTCAGGCGATGCGTCGTCGCCGGCCGTCGTCCTGCGGCGCCTGTGGCCATTCATCAAGCCGCTGCTGTGGGTCGTGCTCGGCGCGATTGTCGCGATGGCAGTGAGCGCCGGCACCGACGCCGCCATTCCCGCGCTGCTCAAGCCATTGCTCGACAAGGGCTTCGGCTCGCACGCGGTCGACAAGACGAAGTGGCTCGTGCCGATCGCGGTGATCGGCCTCGCGCTGATTCGCGGCGTGTCGCAGTATGCGTCCGGCTATCTGCTCGCGTACGTGTCGAACAAGATCCTGCTCGAGCTGCGTCTGAAGATGTTCGACCGCATGATCCACACGAGCGTCGCGTTCTTCCAGCGCGAAACCGCGAGCACGGTCATCAACGCGATCGTCTTCGAGGTCAACCAGATTCTGAACGTGCTGCTGAGCGTGATGGTCACGCTCGTGCGCGACTCGCTGACGGTGATCTTCCTGCTTGGCTATCTGTTCTATCTGAACTGGCGCCTGACGTTGATCGTCGCGGTGCTGCTGCCGGGCATCGGCTGGCTGGTCGGCAAGATCAATCGCCGGCTGCGGCGCCTGAACCGCGAGCATCAGCTGCTCACCAACGAGCTGTCGTACATCGTCGAGGAGACGGTGGGCGGCTACAAGGTCGTCAAGGTGCATAACGGCGAGCAGTACGAGATGGACCGCTTTAACTCGATGAGCCGGCGCCTGCGCGGCTACGCGATGCGCATGACGGTATCCGGCGGCCTCGCGCAGCCGTTGACGCAGTTCCTCGCATCGATCGCGCTCGCGGTCGTGATCACGATCGCGGTGGTGCAGTCGTCATCGGATCAGACGACGGTCGGCGGCTTCGTCGCGTTCGTCACGTCGATGCTGCTGATCATCTCGCCGCTCAAGCATCTGATGGACGTGAACCAGCCGTTGCAGCGTGGTATGACCGCGGCCGAACTGATCTTCGGTCTGATCGACGAGCCCGCCGAGCCGAAGGGCGGCGGCAAGCCCCTCGCCCGCGCGCGCGGCGAGGTCGAGTTCCTCGACGTGTCGTTCACCTACGGCACCAGCTCCACGCACAACCGTCACACGCTCGACCAGGTGTCGTTCAAGGTCGCCCCGGGCGAGATGGTCGCGCTTGCGGGTCCGTCGGGCAGCGGCAAGACCACACTCGTGAACCTGCTGCCGCGCTTCTTCGATCCGACCGGCGGCGCGATCCTGGTCGACGGCGTCGCGCTGCCCGAGTACGACCTGCACGCGCTGCGCAGCCAGATCGCGATGGTGAGCCAGGACGTCGTGCTGTTCAACGACACGATCGCGCACAACGTCGCGTACGGTCAGGAGGTCGATGCGGAGAAGGTCAAGGCGGCGTTGCGTGCGGCGAACCTGTGGGACACCGTGCAGGCGATGCCGCAGGGCATCGAGACGCTCGTCGGCGACAACGGCATGATGCTGTCGGGCGGCCAGCGCCAGCGTCTCGCGATCGCGCGCGCGATCTACAAGGACGCGCCGATTCTGATACTCGACGAAGCGACATCGGCGCTCGATTCCGAGTCCGAGCGCCACGTGCAGGCGGCGCTCGAAACGCTGATGAAGGGCCGCACGACGCTCGTGATCGCGCACCGGCTGTCGACCATCGAGCGCGCCGACCGCATCCTCGTGATGGAAGCGGGCCGGATCGTCGAGCGTGGCAGCCATCGCGAGCTGCTCGAGCACGACGGCCTGTACGCGCATCTGCATCGGATCCAGTTCCAGCAAAGCCCGGTTTGATCCGGCACATTGCGGCCCCGACCGCTGATTCGCCTATCCGGCCCATTATCTGGGCCGGTGTTGTGTTTAAGTCTCAATTTATTGCGCTTTTTCGGCGCTCATCGCATGCTGGCGGGCAATCACGGTCCGCCTGGCGGAAATCGACTGCCTATGTTTGACGACGATCCGACCAAGCCGCTCGTCTCCATCGCGCTCGCGACGTACAACGGCCGCACCTATCTGCCCGAGCTGCTGGCTTCGCTCGAAGCGCAGAGCTGGCCGCATCTCGAAGTCGTGGTATCCGACGACGCATCCTGCGACGGCACCCGCGAACTGCTCGCGTCGTATACGGGACGCGTGCCGGTGCGGCTCGTCGGCGATGGCACGCGGGCGGGCATCGTCGGCAATTTCGAGCGCGCGCTCGCCGGCTGCCGCGGCGACTACATCGCGCTTGCCGACCAGGACGACGTCTGGGCGCCCGAGAAAGTCGCCGATCTGATGCGGGAGGTGCGGCGCGCGGAAAGCGCGGGCGACGGCGCCGCCACGCCGGCGCTCGCGTTCTGCGACATCGAGCTCGTCGACTCGACGCTGTGCCGTCTGTCGCGCTCGCTGTTCGATATCACCGCGAAGTCGCGCTGCGCGACGCGCTTGCGCGATTTTTTGCTGAGCAACCATGTGCCCGGCTGCGCGATGCTCGTCAACCGCGCGGCGCTCGATCGCGCACTGCCGTTCCCGCCCGGCATCGTGATGCACGACTGGTGGCTCGCGATGGTGGTTGCGTCGTTCGGCGAGATTCGCCACGTGGCGGCGCCGCATCTGAAGTATCGGCAGCATGACGGCAACGCGGTCGGCGCGAGCGCGACCCACGAGCGCGCGGTGCGTGATGAATGCGGCGCCGAGGCGGCACGGCGGCGCGGCGCGAGCCGGCGGCGGCAGATCGAAGCCATCGCGGATCAGGTGCGGGTGTTCACGCGCCGCTTCGGCGCCGAGCTGCCCGTCGATGCGCGTCACGACATGTACGCGTTTTCGCGTGGTGTCGCGAGCTGGCGCGGCGCGTTCGAGTTCGTGATGATCAGTCACACCGGCGAGACCTTCGTGCGCTCGGTGAAGATGCTGCGGCGCTTGCGCGCGAGTGTGCTGAGCTTCGGCGTCGAACTGCGAAGGCCGAGTCTCGCGCGACGCTTGCGGCAGCGGCGGGGCGCGTCGCGCCGAGTTTCGTGAGCCGCGCCGCGTCGAGTCGCAAAGCGCGGTCAGAACTCACCGACGTCTTCAGGCCTTTCTGCTCCGCACGACCCGCTTGAGCCAGATGCCCGGAGCATAGGCCACCGGGCAACTCGCATACAGAAACATCCGAATCCGCAGCCCGAGCTTTACGCCGGCGCTGCGCGTCACGAGGCCGATGCGTTCGCCCAGGCTGCGCGCTTCGAACATCGCATGGATGAACTGCTCGCGCGCGAGCTTCGGCGCCATCGCCGCGCGCATGCGTTCGCCGACGCCGGCGATCTGCGCGTCGCGCTGCAGCTGCGCAAGTTCCGCGAGTCCGTAGCGATTGCTCTGCCGCATCCGCGCGATCAGCTCGTCGACTGACTGGTAGCGACGCTTGCGCGAGAGTCCGCCGCGCCGGTAGCGCACCAGCGGCTCGCGCAGACTGATCGCGCCGCCCGACAGGATCGCGCGCAGCACCATGATCTGATCCTCGGCCGCGGCGCCCGGCAGCATCGGCCCGAAGCGCTCGATCAGGCGTCGCGACCACGTATGCGCGGCGCCGATCAGCCACGGACGCTCGACGAGCCAGTCGTCGAAGCTGCGATAGCGGTCGAGCTCGGTCGGGCTCACGCGCTCGTGCACGTGACCCGTTTCGTCCATGTCGGCGAGATCGGTCGCGATCAGGTCGGGGCGGCGTCCATGCGCGAGCCAGCAGTCGACGACGCGCTCGCAGCGCTCGGGCGCCGACATGTCGTCGCCGGCTGCGATGAACAGCAACTCGCCCTGCGCCAACTGCGCGAGTTGCGACAGGTGCGCGCTGATGCCCTGGTTCACCATATTGCGCCGCGCTATCACGCGATGCGGCCCGCTGTAGCCGGCGAGCGCCGCTTCGATCGCGGCGTAGGTCGCGTCGCGGGACGCGTCGTCGGAGACGATGATTTCGAGCGGCTCGTAGGTTTGCGCGAGCGCGCTGCGCACGGCGTCGCCGATCTGCTCTGCCTGGTTGTAGGCGATCACGAGCATCGAGACGAGGGGGCGGGCGGTGTCGGCGGTTGCAGGGGGTGCGAGGTGCGCCAGGCTATCGGTCATGGAGTCGGGGAGAAAGCGATTGGCCTAGATTCTAGCCGCTGACGGCCGCGCCGCGCGACGCGCACGGCAAACCCGAGCCCCCGCGAGCCGAACCCGGCGAAATCCATCCTTTACAATTGCCGCTGCCCCGAAACTGCGCACCCAAGGACTCGTCCGCGCGTGCGCCTCACCGAGACCGATCCTTGTCAGAGCCGACCCTCGACCCGAACCAGCGGCCCCTCACCGACATCGCGCTGACCGCCCAGGCGCTGAAGAACAGCGGCGGCGCCGAGCGCTACACGCGCGACGTGATCGCCGGCCTGCATCGGCTCGGTCTGCGCCCGACGCTGTTCGCGCGCGAGATCGACGAGGCGCTTCCCGAGGCCGCGTGGATCGATGCCCAGCCGCTCAACGTGCGCTGGGCGCCGCGCAAGCTGCGCAACCTCGCGTTCGACTGGCGTCTGAAGCAGCGTTTGAAGCGGCATCGTCCGGCGTGCGTGTTCTCGATCAATCACTCGACGCATGCCGACGTCGCATTGTGCGGCGGAACGCATCCGGGTTCGCTCGAAGCCGCGGGCCGCACCGCGCGTCGCAGCGACGAATGGCAAATCGAGCTCGAGCGGCGCGTCTACACGCGGGCCCGCGCGATCGTCGCGCATTCGCAATTGATGAGCCGCGAGTTGCAGCGTTTCTATCACGTGCCGGCAGCGCGCATCGACGTGCTCTATCCGCCCGTCGACACCGCCCGCTTCAAGCCGCTCGACGCCGCCGCGCGCGCCGCCGTGCGCCGCCAGCTCGGCGTGCCCGACGATCGCGTGATGTTCGTGTTCTCGTCGACGAGTCACGAGCGCAAGGGCTATCCGTTGCTCGAAGAGTTTTTCTCGGGCACGACGCTGCCGGTCTGTCTCGTCGTCGCGGGCCGCCCGGTGCCCAAAACTGGCGACACAATTCGTTACGCGGGTTACAGCAAAGAGATCGAAAAGCTGTTCGCGGCCGCCGATTTCACGGTCGTCGCATCGGCGTACGAGCCGTTCGGGCTCGTCGGTGTCGAGTCGGTGATGTGCGGCACGCCGCTCGTGATCGCCGACAACGTCGGCTCGGCGGAGACCGTGACCGGCGCCGCGAAGATCGAGTTTTCGCGGCAGTCCCAGGGCAGTTTCGAGCGCGCGATCGGGCAGGCGGTCGAACGCGTGAAGAGCGGCGCCGCGCGCATCGCGGCACCGCGCGACAGCCTCGTGTACGACCCGAGCGTCGACGCGCACGTCGCGGCGCTTTACGAGGTGTTCACGCGAGGATGAGGGCGGCGCTCCGCGCTCGGGCAGCCGCTTCTCGTCGAATCGGAATCAATCGCGCGGCTGCGTCTCGCGCACGAGCGCGGGTGGCGTCGGCGCGGCCGGCGCTTCGCTGCGCAGCTCGCGCTTGCGTGCATCGATCATCGCCAGCAGGGTCGCTACCAGCAGCGCGAGCAGTACCGTTACCATGACCGGCACCAGCACGTCGATCGTGAGCCCGAAGATCACCGTGCTCGACGCGACCGCGAGACCCGAATACGACGCGGCGCGAATCGCCGGGTCGCTCGCGTGCCGGTGTCGCCAGAAATACACCGTCATGCCGTAGTAGAACAGCAGCAGACAGACCACGCCGACCGCGCCCATCTCGGCCAGTGTCGAGAAGAAGTCGCTATGCGCGCGTTCGTTGACGATCTCGGCCTTCACCTCGCCGCGCTTGGCCATCGCGCCGAGTTCGTTGACCAGATGGCCCTTGCCGACGCCCCACAGCGGATGCCGCTCGACGATCATCCGCGATGCGTCCCACAGTTGCAGGCGCAGACCGGTGGCCGTGAAGTCTTCGCCCTTGTGCATCATCGATACATCGTTCGGCACTTCGGCGAAGCGCTTCTGGACCCGTTCGGTCGACAACAGCCCCCCCGCGCCGATCACGATCACGAGCGTCGCGACCAGCAGGCGCTTTTTCCGCGTGAACCAGTGGTACTGCATGCCGAGCAGCACGACGAACACCGGCACCGCGAGCCAGCCGCCGCGCGAGCCCGACAGAAACGACGCATAGCCGCCCGACACCAGCGCGAGCACGCGCGGCACGAGCAAGCGCCAGTCGCGCGGATTGTCCCAGCCGAGCGTGAATACCGACAGGAACGCGAGCAGCAGCGCGGTATCGCCGAACGGTATCGCGTTCGTGTACGAGTTGTTCAGGCGGTTCGCTTCGGTCCAGCCGCCGGGCGGCTGATTGATGATCGCCCATGCGCCGACCGCGAGCGCGCCGGCCGCACAGCCCCAGCCGATCATGCGCAGATTGCGAGACGGCAATTGGCGCAGCAGCAGGAACACCAGCAGCGCGAACACGAAGCGCGCGACCGAGTCGAGTTCGCGTGGCAGCCAGTAGCCGAGCGCCAGCTGCTGCGCGCCGATTCCGACGACGAACGCGAGCATGCCGATCGTGAACCAGCGATAGGTGCGCAACGCGGAGAAATAGCCCGGCATGCGCCGGTTGACGATGGCCGCGCCGAGCGCAAGCGCGACGAGTACGAAAAAGCAGTAGCCGGTGCCGCCGCGCCACATCAGATTGACCGCGGGCGCGAGAAACAGCAGGGCCGACGTGAGCCAGACCAGACTGGAAGCAAAAATCATAGGTCTACGTTATCGATGAGCACACTACCGTTCCGGTGGTGAAATTGCAGGGGACGCCGGACCATTTGAGGTTTTCAAGACGGCAGAGCGATCCGGATTATAACCATGCGCTACCTTGCGGAATGCTTGCTGCCGCACCCGGCAAGGTACCGTCGGCCCGCGGTATTCGGCGTGGCGGCGGCAGGCGGCGCCTGTCGTGCGAGAAGGCGGGGGGCGGTACAATCGCGCGACATTCATGGCCGGCGCGCGGCGCATGCCGCGCCCCGCGCCCAGCTCAACGGACCGACTCGATGTTCTCAATCATCATCCCGACCTGGAACAACCTGCCATATCTGCGCCTCGTGATCAAAAGCCTGCGCCGTCATTCGACGTATCCGCACCAGATCATCGTGCACGTCAACGACGGTTCGGACGGCACGCTCGCGTGGGTGCGCGACGAGGGCATCGAGCATACGGCGTCGCCCGGCAATATCGGTATCTGCCACGCGGTCAATATCGCGGCGGCGCGCGCGACGCAGGACTACATCGTCTACATGAACGACGACATGTACTGCTGCCCGGGTTGGGATGAAGCGCTCGTCAAGCGTCTCGCGCAGATGCCGGCCGACAGGCTGTTCATGTTGTCGGGCACGATGATCGAGCCGGTCGATTCGGGCAATCCGTGCGTGGTCGTACGCGATTTCGGCCGCGATGCCCAGGTGTTTCGCGCCGACGAGCTGGTCGCTGCCGCGCCCAGTCTCGTGCGTGCCGACTGGCGCGGCGCGACGTGGCCGCCGACGCTCGTGCATCGCGACTGGTGGTTCAAGGTGGGCGGCTACAGCAGCGAGCTAAGCCCCGGCATGAGCAGCGACAACGATTTCTCGATGAAGCTGTGGGACGCGGGCTGCCGCGTGTTCGTCGGCGTCGGCGACAGTCTCGTCTATCACTTCCAGCAGAAGAGCACCGGCAAGATCGTGAAGAACGACGGCCGTCGCCAGTTTCTCAACAAGTGGGGGATGACGCAGGCGACGTTCGACCGCTATTACCTGCGCCGCGGCACCGCCATCGACGGTGCGCTCGCGGTCAGCGAGCCGGAGCGCACCGGCCGGCTGCGCCGGGCGCTGCTGAAGTCGCGCATCAAGCGCGCGTTGGGCTGACGGGCGCCGAACCGAAAACGGCGGCTCAACGCGCTGCGGGTGTCGCTGCGGGTGTCGCTGCGGGTGTCAAACGCCGCCCGTCACGAGCGGCAGCACCGTCAGGTCCGGATGCGTGCCGTCGACGATGCTGCGTCCCACGTGCACCGCTTCGTAGAGCGCGTCGTCGACACTCGCGAAGCTCTCCTCGCCATCCGCGTGAAACGGCACCGCATGACCGGGAAGCTGGGGATTGGCGCCCGGATGACAGACGTAGCCTAGATACGTGTAGCGACTCTTTTGCGTGGCCGCGTCGGCGGCATGCGCCGGGTCGGGCGGGTCTTTCGGAACAGGTGACACGTGTATCTCGAAGCCCTCGTATTGCACCGTTTGCCAACTTGCGGTTTGGTCGGCCATGACCGCCTCCGTCTAGGTCTGTCCTGTCCAAAAGTCTAGGTGATTTGCCGCCAAAACGCGCGGCTGCGCGGGCCTGTAGTCGGAAGATTTTTGCTTTGTTTCTGAAAATCGGCAGTATCCACGATCGCGTCGGCCAGAACGCCCCGGCTGGTTCTCGTCGGATAAAATGCTGCGCTTTGCCTAAATCCGACTTCGCTCATGTGGTTCAAAAACCTTCAGCTGCACCGTCTGCCCGCTCCGTGGTCCGTCACCCCTGAACAGATGCAGAAGTGGCTCGCGCCGTACGCGTTCGCGCCCGGCCAGAGCGTCGAGATGCAGGCCCAGGGGTGGGCGCCGCCGCGCGACGGCGACTCGCTCGTCTACGCGATGAACGGTCAGATGCTGCTGACCTTCCGTGCCGAGAAGAAGCTGCTGCCCGCGTCGGTGGTCACCCAGATCACGCGCGATCGCGCGGCCGAGCTCGAGGAGCAGCAGGGTTTCAAGCCGGGCCGCAAGCAGCTGCGCGACCTGAAGGAGCAGGTCACCGACGAGTTGCGCCCGCGCGCATTCAGCATCCGCCGCGATACGCGCGTGTGGATCGATTGCACGAATGGCTGGCTCGTGATCGACGCGGCGTCGCAGGCGCTCGCCGACGATGTGCGCGGTCTGCTCGTCAAGTCGATCGACCAGTTGCCGCTGATGACGGTGCGCGTCGCGCAGTCGCCGGTCGCGGCGATGACCGGCTGGCTGCTCGACGGCGACGCGCCGGCGGGTTTCACGCTCGATCAGGACACCGAGCTGCGTTCGCCCGCCGAGGGCAACGCGACGGTCCGCTATGTCGGACATGCGCTGGACGCCGAAGACATGCGCCGCCACATCGAGGCAGGTAAGCAATGCATGCGGCTGGCGATGACGTGGAACGATCGCGTGTCGTTCGTGCTGACGCCGTCGCTGACGATCAAGCGCATCGCGCCGCTCGACGTGCTCAAGGAAGCGAGCGATCCGACCGCGCAGAACGACGACGAACGCTTCGATTCCGACGTCGCGCTGATGACGGCCGAACTCGACCGCATGCTGCGCGATCTGATCGATGCACTCGGCGGCGAGCAGGGCGAGCAAGGGCTCGCGTTGCCGCAGGCCGTGGCGGCTTGAGCGTCAGATTCTCGTGCTGTCGAGCGCTTCGACGAGGGTCCAGTAAGGCGTGATCGAGCGCAGACGGATCGGGTAGATCCGCTGCAGCAGCGCGAGCGTCGCGTCGCTATCGGTGAGCTGATAGATGCCCGACACGCGCAGATCGGCGACGTCGGCGGCACAGCGCAACACGCCGGCGTGATAGCGCGCGAGTTCATCGACGAGGTCCGCGATACGCATGTCGTTCGCGTAGAGCAGGCCACGAGTCCACATCGCCTCGCGTGGGTCGAGCGTGAGCGGCGCCGCGATGCCGTCGCGCGTGAACCTGCACCATTGGTCCTGCGTCAGCATCAGCGCCGCGGTGGCTGCTGGCGTCGCCAACGCGTCGCCGCGAAACGCAGCCACGCGCGTGAAACCGTCCCGTTGCTGCACACTGAACTGCGCGCCACGCGCTTCGACGACGCCTTCGGCCGTTTGCACGAGTAAAGGCGCATGAGTCGTTCGGGTGCCAGCGGTGCCGCGGACATCGCTCACGGGCCGCACCATGATTTCCCCTTCAAGCAGATGAACGCGCCGAACGTTCGCTTCGAACGCGACGTCGATCGCGCTCGCGCTGCCCAGCGTGATCTGGGAGCCATCCGCGAGCAGTATGTCGTGCAGTTCGCCGGTCGCGGTGCGGAAGTCGGCGGTCCATGTGCGCCATGGCGGGCGGCTCGCGAGCCATCCCGCGGGCGCGGCGATGGCGAGCCACGACAGCGCCTTCAGCGCGCGTCGCCGTCCCGTCGACACGCCGACAACCCCCGCGTCTTCGCGTAGCGCGGTGCCGGCTTCGCGCCGCAATTCATGATTGGCCTGTCTTTCCGTATTCGACTCGCAAAGCATTTTGATTAAATGTGCCGCACTCTGAACGCAATTGACAGATGTGATTTATCAATTGAATTTTGCAAATCACATTTAACAATTCATGCCTGTTGAATGGACTATTTCAGGTTGAATGTGAACCTGAGTTCGCATCGGGGTTACGCACGCACACCCGGTAATTTCAGATCAGGCAGACACATTGTCACCGATACAAAAAAACTGCGCCATGCGTGTGACTTCAATTTTTCATGAATGTTTAGCCGTGAAATACGGCCAATTGCGCCGCAAGCGAACGTAGCCTTTTCGTCACGAATTACAGTGTGCCGGGTTTGGCTGACGGGTGTGTGAAGCCGGCTGAAACTATTCGCTGGGCCACGCGGATCATCGCCGTCCTGCGCGCGGGCGAGTTCCCGGTTGCGTTGCAACCTGTCATGCATCGTGACTTGCGTTCGAGCATCAACCCCGGTAAAACTCCGTGCGCTGCCGCACCTTCGATGCAGACGAAAAAACGACAGCCGTATCAAAGGCTTGCGGCTTTTCCCGGGAAGTTATGCACAGATTTGCCAACAAAAACTGTGGGTAACTTTGCGCGTATGGTCGCGTGTCGAAGCGCTGTCAGTCTTCGAGGGCCCACGCGCGCTTGCCGCGCAGCAGCGCCGAGCCGATCGATACCGCGGCGCCGATGCCGCCCATCGTCAGCGACAGCGCGACGATCAGTGGGCCCGTTTGCGTACGAGCGGAGAACACGCCGACCAGCAGGCCGGCGAGCGGCTGCGTCAGATTGTTCAGCAAAATCGCGACGCCGATCGTCTTGCCGTAGTCCTCGGGCGGAATGATCTGCAAACGCGCGCTGCGGATGTACACGTTGAACATCTTGTCGAAGCCGACGATCAGCAGAAAGCCGAGCGCATAGCCCCACGGCGACGCGCTCGCGCCCGCGATCACGCCGCCCGCGCAGATCGTCACGAACGCGACGAGACCGAGCACGCGCGCGGGCCAGCCGGCGCGCGCCACCGTCAGCAGCACCAGCACCGTGGCGACCGCGCCGGCCGTTTGCAAAGCTGCGTAGTAGCGATTGGATTGCGCATGCAAGCCCGTCACCATCGCCGCCGATGTCGCGAGCGTGACACCGATGACGAGGTTCTCCGCGGCCGCGAGCATGATGACCTTTTTCAGGCCCGGCAGCGTCCACACGTGCTTGAGCGCGATGCGCAGCGGCGTGCTCCAGCGAGCGGCGCGCGCGAGCGATTGAGCGGACCCGGGCGAGCGCGCGCGAAAACCGCTCAGTCGCTGCCAGACCAACAGCGCCGCGTCGGCGCACAGAAACAGCATGCCGGTCGCGGCGACCACCCATTCCCAACGCCACACACCGAGCAGCAGCGCGGCGAGCATCGGCCCGAGCACGAAGCCGAGCTGGTCGGCCAGTTGCGAATAAGCGAGCACTTTCTGGATCTGCTGCGTGCTGAAGATCTGCGGCAGCATCACCTCGCGCGCGACGAGCCCCTGGCTCGTCAGCACGCCGCACGCGGCCGACAGCGCGATCAGCCAGCCGATGCCGCCGAACAGCGCATACGCGGCGATACCACCGAAGCACGCGAGTGCGCGCACTGCCTGGCTCAGCCGCATCAGACGCAGCGGCGGGAAGCGGTCGCAGAGCGCGCCGAAGAATGGGAACACGAGGTAGCGCGGCAGTGTCTCGATGAAGAACGCGAGGCCCGACCACGAGACCTGGCGCGTCGTTTGATAGACGACGAGCGGCACCAGAAAGAGCAGGATCTGATCGGCGAGACGCGCGATGAACAGCGAGCAGAAGAACGACTGATGGTTGACGCGCACCGTGGTTGTCTCGCCGTGTTGGGGTCGAGTCCGATCCTATCAAAAGATCGCGCAAGCGAGGGAAGGCGGGGCGCTCGCTGCCGACGCGGTCCTACTCGCCGCGATACGCCTGTTCCAGCGGCGCGATATCGAGCTTGACCATCTTCATCATCTGCGCCATCACGCGGCTTGCCTTCGCGCGATCCGGATCGCGCAACATCTGCAGCAGCACGTTCGGCGTGATCTGCCACGACACGCCGAAGCGGTCCCGCAGCCAGCCGCAGGCCACCGGCTCGCCGCCGTCGAGCAGCTTCGACCAGTAGCGGTCGACTTCTTCCTGCGAGTCGCAGTGAACCATCAGCGAGATGGCCGGCGTGAATTTATATTGCGGGCCACCGTTCAGCACCATGAACTCCTGGCCTTCGATTTCGAAGGTGACGGCGACGACCTCGCCCGCCGGTCCGGGGCCGGCGTCCGTGGAGTGCAGCGTGGTGGCGATGCGCGAAGCCGGAAACACCGACGTGTAGAACTCCGCGGCTTCTTCCGCATTGCCGTCGAACCACAGGCACGGCGCGATTTTCTGCATGGCGTTGCTCCTTCGGGACGGGTGTCGGTGGGGCCGGGCGTGCGTTCGCCCGACGCCCACCTTCAGCTCACTTCTTCTCTTGGGACGAACAATCCATCGCGGCCATCGCCTTCTGGATTTCCTCGGTGCTAAGGTCGCGCTTGTGCGTCGCGAGCGACCAGCTGTGGCCGAACGGGTCTTTGACCTGGCCATAGCGGTCGCCCCAGAACATATCGGTGACGGGCATCGTGACGGTCGCGCCTGCGTCGACCGCCTGTTTGAAACTTGCGTCGACGTCCGGTACGTAGTGGTGAATCGTGACCGGCGTGCCCTTCAGCGTGTTCGGGCCGAAGGTTTGGTGCTCGGGCCATTCGTCGGTCAGCATCAGCATCGAGTCGCCGATTTTCAGGGTCGCGTGCATCACCTTGCCGTCGGGGCCCGGCAGACGGACCTGTTCGACGGCGTTGAAGGCTTTCGTGTAGAACGCGATCGCTTCGGCGGCGTTCTTGCAGATCAGGTACGGCGTGAGTGAGTGCATCCCTTCCGGGATCGGTTTGACTGCGGCGCTGGACATGACGGTGACTCCTTGAAGTAACGGTTCCTCAGTGGAAAGACCGGCTGCGTGAGCTGGGTCTTCAACGTTACGACGAGTTGGTGACCGTTGGATCGACACTCCGGGAAAAATATTTTCGGGCCCCGGGCGAGGGTGAGTCGCCGTTGTCATTCACCCCGCCGGATTGTCCTCGTCCGCAGGCGGCGCGGACGACGGCGCCACGCTGCCGGCCGGTGCGCCGAGGATGCTGATCTGGAACGTCCGCGTCGCGGCGAGCGACTGCAGCGTCGCGTCCTCGGCGATGCGCTCGTCGAGCGGCAGGATTACCGAGCCACCGATCACCGCGCGCCGGCTGTTGTCTGCCGGACGCAGGCCCCACACGTCCTGATAGACGACCGGGACCGTGGCGCCGTTGCGCGTCGTGTTGCCGAGGTACAGCATCACGTGGCCGCCGATGTAGATCAGCGTGCGCAGCGGCACGCCATGCCGCGCCAGATAGTCGAGCCGCTCGGCGGGCGTCGAGTCCGACAGATCGATCATGCGGCCGGCGCTCATCTGCGTCGACGAATGGCGCGGCAGCCACACGCCGAACGCCGCGAAGATGCTTTGCAGTTCCGACGAACAATCGTTGTAGAGGCCGCTGTTCCCCCAGCCGTACGGCCGGCCGATCAGCGCCTTCAACAGCGTCGCGAGATGGCGCGGGGTCGCGGTGAGCGGCATCGGCGTGATTTGCGTGGCGTCGAGCGACGCGGTGCGGATCAGCGCCCGGCCGTCGACGTCGCGCGCGGGAACGAGTAGCTGGAGCGCGCCTGCGTTGGTGCTGGTCGCGGCTGGCGATGCCGAGCCACCCGTCAGCAGCGGCAGCATAGTCCCGGCCGGCGCGTTGAAGCGGAATACGTCGCGGCTGTCGTTGACCGCCGCCGACGCGGCGATCACCGCGCCCAGCGACTTGCCGGCCGCCGTGCGCCATTGATCGATGAAACTATCGTCGGCGAACGCCACGCCGTCGCTGCGCACCCAGCCCTGCACGTCGGGCGTCTGCACGTAATGCCATGCACCGTCGACGCTGCCGCCGAGCACATAGAGCGGCGTACCCGGCCGCACCGCCGAAATCTGCAGGTTGTCGAACGGATAGCCTTCGCCGGCCAGGTGACGATCGTAGAACGACGGATCGGTGGTCGGCAGTTCGCGCACCATCAGGTTGCCGGTCGCGATCGCGCGCCGCTCGGGCTGATACACCGGCGCTTGCGTGAACTGCGCGACGTTGATGTTGCGCGCGATCGCGTCGATCCACGCCTTGTCGTGCGGCCGGAAGTTTTCGCCGTAACCGATGACGCCGCCATGCTTGCCGGTGTTGTCGAACTTGTCGATGCGGCGCTGTTGCAGTGCGGCAATGTCCTCGCCCTGTTCGCCAAACACGCGTGCGCTCACCCAGGCGGGATTCCATGGCGACGGCGCGTTCTCGCCCGTGCCGAAGTAGCGCGCGAATAGTGCGTCGAAATGTGCGTGCTGCTCGGCGGCGCTGAGAAACGGCCTATCGTAGTCGGGGCTGTTCGGATCGAGCCAGTGATCGACGTTCTGGTCGTAATGGGCGAGCGGAAACAGCGTGACGTTATCGACGAACGCGTGCGTACCATGCGGCGGCGTTGGCGTGCCGCACGCGACAAGCGTCGTGACGGCGGCGCATAGCATGGCGGTGCGGCAGGCACGGCGGGAGAGAACGGCGACTGACATAAGGATTCGGCGTGTGACGTGCAAGGCCACGATGATACGGTGTCGGCGGCACCCGCGGCGCATTGGATGTTAGCCGGTGGCGCGCGCGGCATCCGCTACACTCGCTTTGTCCGTCCACCCGCGCGTTGCCACGCGCTTGAATCGACAGGGAGCTCGCTATGAAAACCAGCGCACGCAATCAGTTCAGCGGCGAAATCACTGACGTCACGCACGGTGCCGTCAACGACGAAGTCACGCTGCGCACGTCGGACGGTCTCGAGATCGTCGCTATCATCACACACGGCAGCGCGAAATCGCTCGGGCTCGCGGCTGGCAAGCAGGCGTTTGCGCTCGTGAAGGCATCGTCGGTGATCGTGATGGTCGATGTCGCGAAGCACCAGGTGTCGGCGCGAAACTGCGTCGAAGGGACCGTCGCGGCCGTGACGAAGGGCGCGGTCAATTCGGAAGTGACGATCAGTGCAGGCGGCGCACAGATCGCGGCGATCATCACGAACGACAGCGTGGAGCGTCTTGGCCTCGCGAGCGGCAAGACGGCGACGGCGATTTTCAAGGCGTCGAGCGTGATTATTGGGGTCGATCAGTAGCAGGCCCAGGCCTCTGGGACGGTACTCAGCGAGCTCTCACTGATCCCGTAGCGCGCGAACGATGATGCCGTCCCATCCAAACACAATCCTGTGAGCGTCCATCCGGAAAACCGCAAAACAATTGTCGCTATCTACGACAACAGTTGTAGCGGGCAATCCGGTTTCATTTACGCGAAGCCCGAACTGATTCTTCAACGCCGAAAGCGTGTCGATTCGTTTGACGGTAAAACCTGTGTTCGGCTGACAGGTTTCACTGTCGAAGCTCATGGATTGCGGCGTAATTGTCATCGTCATGCCGAGAATCCTTTTTGCTTCGGGGATGCCACCAGAAATATCGGCGTAGTCAACAACATCGGTCACGACCCAATTGCCGACGAAATCATTGATTGTCGCGTGTGGTGTTTGTGCGGCGCACACGCTCGCCGAGGCGGTCAGTGTGAGAGCCACGTATGCAAAAATCTTGTGGCCTGTCATTGTGCGGACTGCCGGAAGGGCGCGGATTCTCGTTGGCGGCGGCTCGTTAGTCCCCGGCTTCTCTTCGCAGGACCGATCTTTCGGCCATTGCGATCGCGCGGGGTAATCATCACATTGAGCATCATTTTTTCTGCGACGGCTGTCATGTCTCCGGTATTTGCGGGACCTAGCGCGTCGCGTGTGTTCTGGCGTGACGAGTTATAAGCAAAAGACACGGCAGCATCGAACTGTGCCTGAGTCAATTCGTACTGCGTGACCACGGTTTTAACTGCTGCCTCTGCCTCACGAACCCGATTTCGCAGGATAGTGTTTGCCTCTTCGGGAACAACCGTTCGCGCTAGTTCCTCCGCCGTACACGGACCGAAGTGGGCTAATGTGCCGATGCCCCAGGTGCAATTACCATTCTTTGGTGCATCGTTGTAGTAGCGCATAACGACGCCTTCATTTATACGAAGGGCGGTATAGCCTGCTTCACTCATGGATTTATCTGAATTTGCGTTTGGCATCGAGTATCTTAAAAAAGCAGATCGAATGGAGTGAGTAATATAACAAAATAGAACTCGCAAAAATCAGTTTGAGTTAAAATAATGCGAAATGAGTTATTTATAATATTAAGATAGAATCTGAAAAGGGCAAATTGAGAATTGGAGGGGACGCGAGCATATGCGCGCGGTGTGTGTCGCCGCGTTCGACATCCGCGCGTGGGGATTGCGCTTGCTTTAAACTTTGCCGTTTACCATCCCGCTCTGATTAGAGACCCCGTCATGTTCCAAGTTTCCTCTACCTCGCATCTGCCGAAAGCCGCGCAATATGAAGAACTGGTTGCGCAGGCGCGCGCGCTCTTGGCCGGCGAAACGGACTGGATCGCCAACGCCGCGAACTTCTCTTCGTTCGTCTTTCATTCGTTGAGCGATCTGAACTGGGCCGGCTTTTACTTTCACGACGGCCGCGAACTGGTGGTCGGCCCGTTCCAGGGCAAGCCCGCGTGCGTGCGCATTGCACTCGGCAAGGGCGTCTGCGGTACGGCCGCGCAAACCCGTCGGACCCAGGTCGTGCGCGACGTGCACGAGTTTCCTGGTCACATCGCGTGCGATTCGGCGTCGCAATCGGAAATCGTCGTGCCGCTCGTCGCGCCCGACGGTACGCTGATCGGCGTGTGGGATGTCGATAGCCCGATCATCGCGCGCTTCGACGAGGAGGACGCGAAGGGCATGCAAGCGTTGTGCGCGGTGTTCATCGAGGCAGCGCTGCCGCGCGGCGTGTAACGTCGCGAATCGCGCCGAGCGCGACGCGCAGCATTGAAGCACAGATCGTCCATCTCAATCTTTGAGACGCTCGAGCGCATCTTCCTGAGGCCGTCGAGATCGACGCCCGGGTAGCAAGTCGCGTACCGCATCTTGCGACCGATGGACAGGAACGCGTCGTGCTGGCTCTGCATCGGTATTCGATCAAGCGGACCAAGCCGACGATGGACGACTCCCTCTACCGTTTCTTTCATCTTCAGCCGTCACTGCTCGTCACGCTGACACACGACGTCGTTGATATCGCGATTGCCGTGCTGATCGTCGTGATTGGCTGGTGGTTGTCGAATCGCGTCGGCGCGATGTTAGCGAAGGCGCTCGCACGCACGCACGCGGACCCGACCCTCGCGCCGATGCTCGCGGCGATGGGCACGTGGGCCGTGCGCGTGCTCGCCTTCATCGCGGCGCTCGGTGAAGTCGGCATCGCGACCGCGAGCGTTTTGGCCGTGCTAGGCGCGGCTGGCCTCGCGATCGGCCTCGCGCTGCAAGGTACGTTGCAGAACATCGCGGCCGGCATGATGCTGCTGTTGCTGCGACCGTTTCGCGTCGGCGACGTGATCGAAGGCAGCGGCGCCGCGGCTGGCATCGTCCGCGAGGTGGGGCTCTTCACGACGCGGATCGAACGCGGCGACGGCAACATCGTGTTCGTGCCGAATAGCCAGATCTGGAGCAATCCGGTAATCAACTACAGTTGTGGCGGCACGCAGCGCATCGAGGTCGATGTGGAACTCGCGCAGCGCAAGGACGTGGATGCAGCGATCGGACAACTGCAGAAGCTCGTGGCCGACGAGCCGCGTGTGCTGAGCGGTTCGACGCTTGCACCGGTGGTGTCGGTTGCGGATTATCCGGCGGATGGCGGCGCGACGTTAAGGATCGCCGCGTGGGTCAGGTCGCCGGACGCGTCGTTGGCTGGCGGCGATCTGCAACAGAGGGCGCAGTCTGTGCTGGAGCAGGCGGGGTGTGAGGTGGCGGCTTAGGCCTCGAGAGGTTCGGGTTTAGGGTTTCGCGGCATGGCATACGGCCTCGATGCGATTGCCGGCCGGGTCGATCAGAAATGCGGCGTAGTAGCCGGCATGATAGTGGGGCCTCAAGCCAGGTTGGCCGTCGGATTTGCCGCCGGTCGAGAGTCCCGCTTTGAAGAATGCATCGACGTGCTCGCGTGACGGCGCCTTGAAGCACCAGTGACGTTTGTTTTCTGTTATTTCATTTGGATCGAGATACACGGCCAGATAGGTCGATGAGCTATCGTCGATCGTGCAACGCTCGCCGTAGCCCAAGGCGGTGGGACGGTCGAAGACTTTGCTCGTGCCGAGAGCTGACATGGTGGCGTCGTAGAAAGGGCGGGCTGCCTCGATGTCGGGAACGCCGATCGATACGTGATCGAGAAGCTGCATTAGATGTCTCCCTCTGGAAGTTGCGGTGAGTTTATACCTTTGACTCGTTTCAACAGGGCTTGGCGATGCGCAGGCGTTCGACTATCAGCCGGATATGCCGGCGGGCGTTTTCGCTCGCGGAGGTTCGGATGTGGATCCAGTGGATCGATAGTCGCGACGACTCGAAGGGGGCCACGCTCAGCGAGCAGAAGGGTGATGAGTACGTCCAGAAACTGAGGGCTGGAGCTCGCCTGTTATTTGTTCTCGAGCCGTCGTGTGGTGCTGAAATGGCCGTGCTTTGCGAATCACTTTCGCTAAAGGCGAGAATCTGAATCGGGTGCTGACAAGAACATCGAAAAGCTGATGCGGGCACTGCGCCCAGACCGGTATGAATGATCCGGCCCGATCCGGTGCAATACCTACATCAGCACAATATCGTACTGCTCCTGACTCAAATTCGACTCCACCTGCAACGACACCGGCTTGCCGATGAAATCGATCAGCATCGCCAGATGCTGCGACTCTTCCTCGAGAAACAGATCGATCACCTGCTGCGCAGCAACCACGCGAAACTCGCGCGGATTGAATTGCCGTGACTCGCGCAGAATCTCGCGCAACACGTCATAGCACACCGTGCGCGCGGTCTTCACCTGCCCCTTGCCCTGGCAAACCGGGCACGGTTCGCACAGCACATGCGCGAGCGACTCACGCGTACGCTTGCGTGTCATCTCGACGAGCCCGAGCTGCGAGAAGCCGTTGACGGTCACCCGCGTGCGATCGCGCGACAACGCCTTCTTCAATTCCCCTAGCACCTGGTCGCGATGCTCGGCGTTTTCCATATCGATGAAATCGATGATGATCACGCCGCCCAGGTTGCGCAGCCGCAATTGCCGCGCGATGGTATGCGCGGCCTCGAGGTTGGTCTTGAAGATCGTGTCGTCGAAGTTGCGCGCGCCGACGTAACCGCCGGTGTTCACATCGATCGTCGTCATCGCCTCGGTCTGGTCGATCACGAGGTAGCCGCCCGACTTCAGGTCCACGCGACGCGACAGCGCGCGCTGAATCTCGGCCTCGATGTTGTACAGATCGAATAGCGGCCGCTCGCCGGTGTAGTGATGCAGCTTCGACGATACCGCCGGCGTGAACTCGGCCGCGAAATCGGCGAGCATCTGATGCGTCTCGCGTGAATCGACCTGGATGCGCGACGTTTCATCGTTGACGAAATCGCGCAGCACGCGCTGCGCGAGATTCAGATCCTGGTAGAGCAGGCTGGTGGGCGGCATGCGCTGCGCCTGCGACAGAATCGTCGCCCACGTCTTGCGCAGATACGCGACATCGGCGGCGAGCTCTTCGCTCGTCGCATCCTCGGCGATCGTGCGCACGATGTAGCCGCCTTTCTCGTCGGCGGGCAGCACGGCGGTCAGTCGCGCGCGCACGGCCTCGCGCTCGGCCTCGCTCTCGATCTTCTGCGAGATGCCGATGTGCGGTTCCTGCGGCAGATAAACGAGCGTGCGCCCGGCGATGCTCACTTGCGTGGACAGCCGCGCGCCCTTCGTGCCGATCGGGTCCTTGACGACCTGCACCATCAGCGTCTGACCTTCGAAGACGATTTTTTCGATCGGCTGATGCGGCGTTTGATGTTGCGCTTCGCCGGCAATGCGCGGATGCCAGATGTCGGCGACGTGAAGGAACGCAGCGCGTTCGAGGCCGATGTCGATGAACGCCGATTGCATGCCAGGCAGCACGCGCACGACCTTGCCGAGATAGACATTGCCGACGCGCCCGCGCGACAGCGTTCGTTCGACATGAAGTTCCTGGACGGCGCCCTGTTGAACGAGCGCGACGCGCGTTTCCTGCGGCGTGACATTGATCAGGATTTCTTCATTCATGGTGTTGTTCTAGAAGTCGATGCGCGCTGCACGCAGGAGGGCAGCGGTTTCAAAAAGCGGCAAACCCATGATACCCGAATAGGACCCGTCTATATGCTCGATAAACTCCGCCGCGCGTCCCTGCACGCCATAGGCACCCGCCTTGCCGAGCGGCTCTCCGCTCGCCGCATAGCGACGCAACGCGTCTGCGTGCACTGCAGCAAAACGCACTTTCGACACCGACAACGCCGCCGGCAGCAGCGCGCCGTCGGCATCGATCACGGCGAGCGCGGTCAGCACTTCGTGCGTGCGGCCCGCGAGGCGCGCGAGCATCGCGACCGCATCGTCGGCGTCGACGGGCTTGCCGAGAATCGCGTCGTCGATCGTGACGGTGGTGTCGGCGACGAGGATCGGCCGCACCGCGTGACCAGCGGCCACGAGACGCGCGCGCGCCGCATGCGCTTTCGCAATGCATACGCGCCGCACGTAGTCGCGCGCGTGTTCGCCGGGCAGTTCGGCTTCGAGCGCTTCGGCGTCTTCATCGGGGCGCGGCAGCAGCAATTCGAAACGCACGCCGAGCTGTTGCAGCAGCTCCTGGCGGCGCGGGCTCTGCGAGGCGAGGTAGACGAACGGATGCAGCGAAGCGGTGGGCGTGGGCATGAACGGGTCTCGATGGAGCGGGGAACGGATGGCGTGGCGGCGGTGAACGCGGATGGGCGTGGAAGAGCGGGCGGGGCGAGCTTGATTCGGCGACGCGATCGATGCGCCGAATCCATTCATCGCATCGATGCGCGGCGCGTCGGGCGCATCATCGCATGAAGTGGCGGCAATGCGTTCAAGAAGCGTATCGACCAGAGCACCCGCGACGTGCCATCAACAACGAACGGTTGCCAGGCGTCGCCGCGCTGGCTCCGGCACTCATGCGCGATGATACGGGTGATTTTGCGTGATGGTCCACGCACGGTAAAGCTGTTCGGCCAGCAGCACGCGCACCATTGCGTGCGGCAGCGTGAGGCTCGACACGCGCAGCATCATATCGGCGCGTGCTTTCAGCTCGGGATCGAGACCGTCCGCGCCGCCGATCAGAAAGGCCACGTCGCGGCCGTCCTGCTGCCAGCCCGGCAATGCGCCCGCGAGCTGCATCGTGGTCCAGTCCTTGCCGCGTTCGTCGAGCGCGACGATGCGCGCGTTCTTCGGCAACGCGGCTTCGATCTTCTGCCGCTCGGCGGCCATCACGCTTTCGGCCGAACGGCCAGACGAGCGCTGCTCCGGTTTGATCTCGCGCAGCTCGATGCGCAGCTCGGGCGGCATGCGCTTAGCGTATTCGTCGAAGCCGGTCGCGATCCAGTCCGGCATCTTGTGGCCGACGGCGAGGATATGCAGTTTCATTGCGACGAAAGTAGCGGTGTGGCCGACACGGCCCGCTTACTTGCGGCGCGCGCTAGTCTTGCGCGCGGGCTTCGCGGCAGGCAAATCCTCGTCTTCCTCGTCGTCGGGCTCGCTTGCACGCGCGCCGCCGAACGGACTCGGCGTAGACAGCTTGATGCGCACCGGCTTGTCGCCCCAGATTTCCTCGAGGTTGTAGTACTGGCGCAGCGCCGGCTGCAGGATGTGGACGATCGCGTCGCCGCAATCGACCAGCACCCATTCGCCGATGTCCTCGCCCTCGGTGCTGACGATCTCGCCGCCGGCTTCCTTCACGCCTTCGCGCACGCTCGACGCGAGCGCCTTGGTTTGCCGGTTCGACGTGCCACTCGCGACGATCACGCGATCGAACAGCGAGGTCAGGTGGCTGGTGTTGAACACTTTGATGTCTTGCGCCTTGACGTCTTCGAGAGCGTCGACGATTACGCGCTGCAGTTTGCGAATATCCATGGAGTTACCGGTGGTACAGATGATGTTGAAGAATATAGTCCCACACCGCGGCGGGGACGTGACTCGTGGCCTGATCCTGGGCGGTGTCGCTCGCACCCGCGTGGACCAGCCGCTGGTTGACCTGCTCGCGCAGCTGCGCGCGGATGTCGGTGGCCGAAACGTTGAACGCGAGCGTCGTGTCGATCAGCAGATGGCCGCAGGGCGTGGCCTGCAGCACCTCAGCTTTCGCGCGGCGCGCGGTGATTTCCCTCGCCACCGCGGGGGCGACCGACGCGAGGTCGAAGCCGGGCCGCGTGGCCGCGCCGATATGCGCAAGCTCGAACAGGCGCCGCCAGTCGCGCCACGTGTCGAGATGCACCAGTTGATCCGCGCCGATCAGCAGTGTGATCGATGCGTCGGCACCTTCGCGCTCGCGCCAGCGTTGCAGCGTGTCGACCGTGTAGGTCGCGCCTTCGTGCTCGATTTCGTCGGTCGCGACGCGCACCGTCACGCCGGGGATCGCGAGCGACGCGGCCGCCGCGCGCGTCATTGCGAGTCGATGTTCGGCGGGCGATACGTCGGCTTTCTGCCACGGCTGGCCGGCCGGCAGCAGCACCAGTTCGGTCAGCCGCAGCACGTCGGCGAACCGCCGCGCGAGCGCGAGGTGGCCGTCGTGGATCGGATCGAAAGTGCCGCCCAGAAGACCGATCCGGCGGGGCAGCGCGACAGGGTGAGCGTTCGGCTTCAGGTGAGGATCCTTTGTCGTGACCGTAAGCGACACGGGTGGCGCGTCACACCCACTCGCGCGGCACGAGGAAATCGCTGTACAAGCGAGCTTCCGGCGTGCCCGGCTCGGGGTGCCAGTTGTAGCGCCAGTTCGCCACGGGCGGCATCGACATCAGGATCGATTCGGTGCGTCCGCCGCTCTGCAGCCCAAATAGTGTGCCACGGTCGAAGACCAGATTGAACTCGACGTAGCGCCCGCGCCGGTAGGCCTGGAATGCGCGTTCGGCTTCGCCATAGGGCGTATTGCGGCGCCGCTCGATGATCGGCAGGTACGCCTTGAGAAAACCTTCGCCGACGCTTTTGAGCATCGCGAACGATTGCTCGAAGCCGGGCGCCGAGAAATCGTCGAAGAAAATCCCGCCGATGCCGCGCGCCTCGTTGCGGTGCTTCAGGTAGAAATACTCGTCGCACCAGCGCTTGAAGCTCGGGTACAGGTCCGCGCCATATGGCGCGAGCGCGTCGCGGCACACCTGATGGAAATGCCGCGCGTCCTCTTCGTAGCCATAGTAGGGCGTCAGATCCATGCCGCCGCCGAACCAGAACACCGGCTCTTCGCCTTCCCTGGTCGCAATGAGCAGGCGCACGTTCATGTGCACGGTCGGGCAGTGCGGATTGTGCGGGTGCAGCACGAGTGACACGCCCATCGCCTCGAAACCGCGCCCGGCCAGTTGCGGCCGCGCGGCGCTCGCCGAGCCCGGCAGCGCGTCGCCGGCGACGTCCGAGAAGCCGATGCCGGCGCGCTCGAAGAACTGCCCGCCTTCGAGAATCCGCGTGACGCCGCCGCCGCGCAGCTTGTCGCCGGGTCCGCGCTGCCATGCGTCGGTCGCGAATGCGGTGCCGTCGAAGGCGCCCAGCGTGTCGGCGATATGCGATTGCAGGCCTTGCAGCCAGTTGCGCACGGCTTGTGCGTCGTAGCTCGAATTGCTCATGAATGCAGGTTCTTCGAAAGAGGGCGACGGCCGCGTTCGCGCCGGGTTGGCTGCCGGGACGCTCGGACCGCGCATTCGGATGGCACGGACGCAGTAGACGGATGGAGAAAGCGGCTTGCCGCTTCGGTCGATCCGCGGGCTCCGTGCCCGTCTGTCGCGACGAGCGCGAAAAATGCAGTGTAGCGCGCGTCGTGCCGCGCGCCCGCGGCGCGCTGTCGCGCGTGGGCGCCGCTTGCACGGCGCCCGGCAGTACCGCTTATTTGCCGTCGTGCTTGCGATTGAGCGCGCGATAGCCGATGTCGCGGCGGTACTGCATGCCGTCGAAGGCGATCTGGTTGATCGTGTGATAGGCGGCCGCCTGCGCGGTGCGCACCGAATCCGCCAGACCGACGACGCACAGCACGCGCCCGCCCGAGGTGGTCAGCTTGCCGTCCGTCAGCGTGGTGCCGGCGTGGAACGTGACCGAATCCGCGGTTTCGGCGGGAATGCCGTTGATGCGGTCGCCCTTCCTCGGTGTGTCCGGATAGTTGTGCGCGGCGAGCACGACGCCGAGCGCGGTACGGCGGTCCCATTCGAGCTCGACGGTGTCGAGCGTGCCGGCGATCGCGTGTTCGACCACTTTCGAATAGTCGCCCTTCAGACGCGCCATGATCGGCTGCGTTTCGGGGTCGCCCATCCGGCAGTTGAATTCGAGCGTCTTCGGGTTGCCTTGCGCGTCGATCATCAGGCCCGCGTACAGGAAGCCGGTGTAGCGGATGCCTTCCTTCTCCATGCCGCGCACCGTCGGCAGGATGATTTCGCGCATCACGCGCGCATGCAACTGCGGCGTGACGATCGGCGCGGGCGAGTAGGCGCCCATGCCGCCCGTGTTCGGGCCCTGGTCGCCGTCGAGCAGACGCTTGTGATCCTGGCTCGAAGCGAGCGCGAGCACGTGCTTGCCGTCGACCATCACGATGAAGCTCGCTTCCTCGCCGGCGAGGAACTCCTCGATCACGACGCGCGCGCCGGCGTCGCCGAGCTTGTTGTCCGACAGCATCATGTCGACCGCGGCGTGCGCTTCTTCCAGCGTTTGCGCGACCACCACGCCCTTGCCGGCGGCGAGGCCGTCGGCCTTGATCACGATCGGCGCGCCCTTGGCGTCCAGATACGCGTGCGCGGCGACGACGTCGGCGAAGGTTTCGTACTCGGCCGTCGGGATGCCGTGGCGCTTCATGAACGCCTTGGCGAAATCTTTCGAGCTTTCGAGCTGAGCGGCTTCTTTGGTCGGCCCGAAGATCTTCAGACCGCGCGAGCGGAACAGGTTGACGATGCCTGCAGCGAGCGGCGCTTCCGGCCCGACCAGCGTGAACGCGATCTGTTCTTTTTCGACGAAATCGGCGAGCGCGGCCGGATCGGTGATGTCGACGTTGAGCAGACGCTCATCCTGAGCGGTGCCGCCGTTGCCGGGCGCGACGTAGACGAGCTGAACCCGCGGCGATTGCGCGAGCTTCCATGCCAGCGCATGTTCGCGACCGCCGGAACCGACGACGAGTAACTTCATGTGAATCCCCGAGACTTAAAAACCATAAACGGCCGAGCGCTGTGCTCGGCCGTGCAATAAACCATCGACAGCAAGGGCAAACGATGCGAAAGCCCGGCGCGCCATTACTCGCCGGCGATCGACGCGTTTGTATAGACTTCCTGCACGTCGTCCAGATTTTCCAGCGCGTCGAGCAGCTTCTGCATTTTCACGGCGTCGTCGCCGGTGAATTCGACTTCGGTCTGCGGCTTCATCGTGACTTCGGCCAGTTCGGCCTTGAAGCCCGCCGTTTCGAGCGCTGTCTTCACCTTCGAAAAATCGTTCGGCGGGCACAGCACTTCGATACTGCCGTCCTCGTTCGTCACGACGTCGTCGGCGCCCGCCTCTAGCGCGGCTTCCATCAGCGAGTCTTCGGCGGTACCGGGCGCGAACAGGAACTGGCCGACGTGATCGAACATGAACGACACCGAGCCGTCCGTGCCCATGTTGCCGCCGTTCTTCGAGAACGCGTGACGCACTTCCGCGACCGTGCGGGTGCGGTTGTCGGTCATCGTGTCGACGATCACCGCCGCGCCGCCGATGCCGTAGCCTTCGTAGCGGATTTCCTCGTAGTTCGCGCCTTCCGCGCCGCCGACACCGCGCTGGATCGCGCGGTTGATGTTGTCCTTCGGCATGTTGGCGTCGTACGCCTTGTCGACCGCGAGCCGCAGACGCGGGTTCGAGTCGATTTCGCCGCCGCCCATACGCGCCGCGACCTGGATTTCCTTGATGAGCCGCGTCCAGACCTTGCCGCGCTTGGCATCGGCCGCTGCTTTCTTATGCTTGATGTTGGCCCATTTCGAATGACCCGCCATACTTTTCTCCGTCGCGCGCGCCAGCGGGGCGCACGCATAGTGCAATTGTCGTTGCGATGTGGGGCGCCTCGCGGGTTGCGCCTCGCGTGTCGTGTCCCGATCCCAAACCGTCAGGTGAAAGGCTGCCGGCCGCTCGCGCTTGTTGCTCGGCTTGGCCCGTCGGCGCGGCCACTCCTGCCGCCGATCTCAGCCTGGCCGTTCCCGCGCGTCGTTCCACGCATGCCCGCCGGCAGGCGTTCGAGCCGGTTCATGCATGAGCCGCGGCCCAAGCGGGGCCGCAGGGCGGCAGCGCGATTGAAGCGGGGCAGCTTGCGCGGCCAGGCGCCGCATGACCTGATGCGAAGGCGCGGGGCGCCGGTCGAAATTGCAGACGGTGGTGCGTGTGATCGTGCGAGTCGAGCCGCTCATCGAGCGGATTCGAATTTTATCACGCCGCGAGGGTGCGGCAGAGGGGGCCGCCGCGCGAAACCGGCCGCAAATGCAATGAAATCGAAGCGAAAATGAATGGAGGCGGCGCGGATGTGTCTCCGGGACGGCCGGATGCCGTCGAAAGCGGGGGCGGCTTTAGGGCAGGGACACTGCCAAGCCACCCCGCCGGCTCCTGCGCCTCAGTTCTTCGTACCGAACAACCGGTCGCCCGCGTCGCCCAGGCCCGGCACGATGTACGCATGCTCGTTCAGATGCGAATCGAGCGACGCGACGAACAGCTTGACGTCCGGGTGCGCGTCCTGGAACACCTGCACGCCTTCGGGCGCGGCGACGAGCGCGAGGAACAGGATGTTCTCGGCGGCCACGTTGCGGCGCTTGAGCACATCGACCGCGTGCACGGCCGAGTAGCCGGTCGCGACCATCGGATCGCAGAGGATGAACACGCGGTCTTCGAGGTCCGGCAGCCGCACCAGGTATTCGACCGGCCGATGATCCTCCGCGCGATACACGCCAATGTGGCCGACCCGCGCCGACGGTACCAGCTCGAGCAGCCCGTCCGACATGCCGACGCCCGCGCGCAGCACCGGCACGATCGCGAGCTTCTTGCCGGCGATCACAGGCGCGTCGATCTCGACGAGCGGCGTGGTGATGCGGCGGGTCGTCATCGGCAGGTTGCGAGTGATTTCGTAGCCCATCAGCAGCGTGATTTCTCGCAGCAATTCGCGGAACGTGCGCGTCGACGTGTCCCGGTCGCGCATGTGCGACAGCTTGTGCTGGATCAGCGGGTGATCGAGGATGAAGAGATTGGGGAAACGGCTGTCCTGGGTCATGGCGGGCTCGCGCGTGGCGGCAAGGTGGATCGGTTCGGCGCGCCCATCCGTTAGTTTCGCCAGCGCCCGAAGCTCGGACGAACGGAGGAAATGCACGCCACCGCGCAAGTTTACCGAAAGAGTACCGCCCGGCGATACCTGAGATTGAAGCGACGCGGCACAGTCCGGCACCGATTCTTCTAGAATCTTGGGAAACTTCGCTACGAGGGTATCCACATGGACTTGGGAATCGCAGGACGTACCGCGCTGGTTTGCGCGGCGAGCAAAGGTCTGGGACGCGGCTGCGCGGAAGCGCTCGCCGCCGAGGGCGTCAACCTGACGATCGTCGCGCGCACCGCCGAAACGCTCGAAGCGACCGCCGAGGCGATCCGCAAGCAGAGCGGCGTCGAGGTGAAGGCGGTCGCATGCGACATCACCACGCCCGAAGGGCGCGCCGCCGCGCTCGCCGCCTGCCCGCAGCCGGACATTCTCGTCAACAACGCGGGTGGCCCGCCGCCGGGCGATTTCCGCGACTTCACGCACGACGACTGGATCCGCGCGCTCGAAGCCAACATGCTGACCCCGATCGAGCTGATCCGTCAGACCATCGACACGATGAGCGCGCGCGGCTTCGGGCGCATCGTCAACATCACGAGCTCGGCGGTGAAGGCGCCGATCGACGTGCTGGGCCTGTCGAATGGCGCGCGCTCGGGGCTGACCGGTTTCGTCGCGGGTCTCGCGCGCAAGGTCGCGCCGACCGGCGTGACGATCAACAACCTGCTGCCGGGTCTGTTCGATACCGACCGCATCGCGGTCACGATCGAGGCGCAGGCGAAGACGCACAACATTTCCATCGACGAAGCGCGCAAGCAGCGCATGAAGACGATCCCCGCCGGGCGCTTCGGCAATCGCGAAGAATTCGGCCGGGCCTGCGCGTTCCTGTGCAGCACGCATGCCGGCTACATCACCGGGCAGAACTGGCTGATCGACGGCGGCGCTTATCCAGGTACGTACTGAGCACGCCCGTACCGAGCCGCCGCACACGAACGACAGCCGTCACATCACAACAACGATATTCACAACGGTTTGAGGAGTCTCAAGTCATGAGCACCCGCATTGCGCTGATCGCACACGATCACAAGAAGGACGACATCGTCAAACTGGCCGGCGAATACGTCGACACGCTCGCGCGCTGCGAGATCGTGGCGACCGGCACGACCGGCGGACGCATCAGCGACGCGCACGGCCTCACGGTCGAGCGCATGTTGTCGGGCCCGCACGGCGGCGATTTGCAGATCGGCGCGCAGCTCGCCGAAGGGCGCGTCGACATGGTGATTTTCCTGCGCGACCCGATGACGCCGCAGCCGCACGAGCCGGACATCAACGCGCTGGTGCGCGCGTGCGACGTGCACAACATTCCGTGCGCGACGAATATTTCGACCGCGCGCATGGTGCTCGACGTGCTGACGCTGCGCCTGTCCGGCGAGGCGTGACCGCGCGCGTGGCCGCACCCGCATTCGTACAGATCAAGGAGACATGATGGCCAAGGCAATCCGATTCGACAAAACCGGCGGCCCCGAAGTAATGAAATGGGTCGACGTCGAGGTGGGCGAGCCCGGTGCGGGCGAGATCCGCATTCGCCAGACGGCGGTCGGCCTCAATTACATCGACGTGTATTTCCGCACCGGCCTGTATCCGCTGCCGCTGCCGGGCGGGCTCGGCATGGAGGCGGCCGGCGAGGTCAGCGCGCTCGGCTCGGGCGTGAGCGGTCTGAAGGTCGGCGATCGCGTCGCGTATGTCGCGCGGCCGCCCGGCGCGTACGCGCAGGAGCGCGTGCTGCCGGCCGCGCAGGTCGTCAAGCTGCCCGATGCGGTCAGCGACGAGCAGGCCGCGTCGGTGATGCTGCAAGGCTTGACCGCGCAGTATCTGCTGCGCCGCACGTATCGGGTGAAGGCCGGCGACACGATCCTGATTCAGGCCGCGGCGGGCGGCGTCGGCCTGCTCGTGTGCCAGTGGGCGAAGGCGCTCGGCGCGACGGTGATCGGCACGGTCGGTTCCGACGAAAAAGCCGAGATCGCGAAAGCGCACGGCTGCGATCACGCGATCGTCTATACGCGCGAAAACTTCACGAAGCGCGTACGCGAGATCACCAACGGGGCGGGCGTGCCGGTCGTCTACGATTCGATCGGCAACGACACCTTCGAAAAGTCGCTCGACTGTCTCGCGCCGCTCGGCCTGTTCGTGAGCTTCGGCAACGCGTCGGGTCCGCTGCCGCTGATCGACTCGTCGGAATTCGCGGGACGCGGTTCGCTGTTCTTTACGCGCCCGACGCTTTTCACCTATATCGCGAAACGCGCCGATTACGAGGCGATGTCGGCCGAGTTGTTCGACGTGCTGAGTTCGGGCAGGGTCAAGACGAGCATCAATCAGCGCTATGCGCTGCCGGATGTCGGCCGGGCGCATGCGGAGCTCGAAGGGCGCCGCACGACGGGGTCGACGATCCTGCTGCCGTAAAAAACTTCGCGGCCTCCGGCTGCACTACCCGACCTCCACCAAGGCCGTTTCATCGCGAGATGAAACGGCCTTTTCCGTTTACGCGATTTTTACGCGCACCCCGCGATCTTTGACCAGCCCTTTAGGCGGATCGGCATACCGTTGCATCTATCCAAAATCCGTAAATGGGGAAACAAAATGGATGTGCTGTATGTCGGGGGCCTGGCGCTGTTTGCCGTGCTGACCTTTGGGCTGATTGGCGGCTGCGAGAAGCTGATGCAGTTCCGTCGCGGACAGGGAGCGCGCTGATGACCTGGATGCTTTGGCTGGCCGGCGCGTCCACCGCGCTGCTGTTCATTTATCTCGTGTATGCGCTGCTGCGCGCGGAGGACATTGAATGAACACGAACGATGTCCTGCAGGCGAGTCTTTTTATCGTCGTGCTACTGGCCGCCGCGGTGCCGGTGGCGAGCTATCTGGGCGCCGTGATGGACGGCAGCTCACGCGTGGTGCGCTTGTGCGCACCGCTCGAACGGCTGCTTTACCGTATCGCGGGCGTCGATCCAGCGGCGGAAATGGGCTGGAAGCACTACGCGATCGCCACGGTCGCGTTCAACGTGTTCGGCGTGGCATTCCTGTACGTGCTGCTGCGTGTGCAAGGATGGCTGCCGGGCAATCCGCAGCAGTTCGGCGCGATGTCGGTCGACAGCGCGTTCAATACCGCAGTCAGCTTCGTGTCGAACACCAACTGGCAGGACTACACGCCCGAGCAAACGGTCAGCTATCTGACGCAGATGCTCGGTCTGACCGTGCAGAACTTCCTGTCGGCGGCGACCGGCATCGTCGTCGTGATCGCGCTGATTCGCGGCTTCGCGCGGCATACCGCGCAGACCATCGGCAACTTCTGGGTCGATATCACACGGGTGACGATGTACGTGCTGCTGCCGATGGCGGCGATCGTCGCGGCACTGCTGATGAGCCAGGGCGTGATCCAGAACTTCAAGGCCTATCAGGACGTGCCGACGCTGCAGACCACCACGTACGCCGCGCCGAAGCTCGACGCGCAAGGTAATCCGGTCAAGGACGCAAAGGGCAATCCGGTGACGGTCGATACGCCCGTGAAGACGCAGACCATCGCGATGGGTCCGGTCGCGTCGCAGGAAGCGATCAAGATGCTCGGCACCAACGGCGGCGGCTTCTTCAACGGCAACTCCGCGCATCCGTACGAAAACCCGACGCCGTTCTCGAACTTCGTGCAGATCTTCTCGATGCTGATCATTCCGGCGGCGCTCGCGCTCGTGTTCGGCCGCGTGATCGGCGACCGCCGCCAGGGTGTCGCGGTGCTTGCGGCGATGACGATCGCATTCGGCGTCTGCGTGTTCGGCGAAATCAGCGCCGAGCAAAGCGGCAATCCGGCCTTCACCGCGCTCAACGTCGATCAGTCGGCGAACGCGCTGCAGGCGGGCGGCAATGCCGAAGGCAAGGAAACGCGCTTCGGTATCGCGCAGTCGGGCATCTTCACGGTCGCGACCACGGCGGCTTCGTGCGGCGCGGTCGCCAATACGCACGATTCGTTGACGCCGATCGGCGGCCTGTACCCGATGCTGTTGATGCAGCTAGGTGAAGTGATCTTCGGCGGTGTCGGTTCCGGCATGTACGGGATGCTCGTGTTCGCGCTGCTCGCGGTGTTCGTCGCGGGGCTGATGATCGGGCGTACTCCTGAATATGTCGGCAAGAAGATCGAGGCCTACGAGATGAAGATGGTGTCGATCGTGGTGCTGCTCACGCCGCTGCTCGTGCTCGTGGGCACCTCGATCGCGGTGCTCACCGATGCGGGCAAGGCCGGCATCGCGAACCCCGGCGCGCATGGCTTCTCCGAAATCCTTTACGCGTTCAGCTCGGCCGCAAACAACAACGGCAGCGCATTCGCGGGTCTGACGGTGAGTACGCCGTTCTACAACTGGCTCACCGCGATCGCGATGTGGTTCGGCCGCTTCGGCACGATCGTGCCGGTGCTCGCGATCGCCGGCTCGCTCGCCGCGAAGAAGCGCATCGGCGTTACCGGCGGCACGCTGCCGACGCACGGCCCGCTGTTCGTCGTGCTGCTGCTCGGCACGGTGCTGCTGGTCGGCGCGCTGACCTACGTCCCGGCGCTCGCGCTCGGTCCCGGCGTCGAGCATCTGATGATGATCGGCGTGCAGTGACGAGTGACGCGGGGCCTGATGAACGACGCCCAACGACCGAACAGGCGCTTGCACGCGGCAAGCCCGCAAGCGCACAAGGATATTCGAGGTTTCAATGACTGAACATAACGCTACGCGGTCCATGTTCGACCCGGCGCTGCTGCGCCCGGCGATCGTGGACTCCTTTAAAAAGCTCACGCCGCGCACGCAGTTTCGCAACCCGGTGATGTTCTGCGTGTACGTCGGCAGCATTCTGACCACCATTCTGTGGATCGCCGCGCTCGGCGGTCAGGCCGAGGCGCCCGCGGGCTTCATTCTCGCGGTCACGTTGTGGCTGTGGTTCACGGTGCTGTTCGCGAACTTCGCGGAGGCGCTCGCCGAAGGCCGCTCGAAAGCGCAGGCCGCGTCGCTGCGCAGCGCGAAGAAAGACGTGATGGCCAAGAAGCTCAACGAGCCGCATCCGAAGTCGCCGATCCGCATCACGACCGCGACCGATCTGCGCAAAGGCGACGTCGTGCTGGTCGAAACCGGCGACGTGATTCCGGCCGACGGCGAAGTGATCGACGGCGTCGCGTCGGTCGACGAATCGGCGATCACCGGCGAATCGGCGCCGGTGATCCGCGAGTCGGGCGGCGACTTTTCGTCGGTGACGGGCGGCACGCGCGTGCTGTCGGACTGGATCGTCGTGCGCGTCACGGCGAACCCGGGCGAGGCGTTTCTCGACCGCATGATCGCGATGGTCGAAGGCGCGAAGCGTCAGAAGACGCCGAACGAAATCGCGCTGACGATTCTGCTCGTCGCGCTGACGATCGTGATGCTGCTCGCCACCGCGACGCTGCTGCCGTTCTCGATGTTTTCCGTCGAGGCCGCCAAGGCGGGCCATGTGGTGACGATCACGGCGCTCGTCGCGCTGCTCGTGTGTCTGATCCCGACGACGATCGGCGGCCTGTTGTCGGCGATCGGCGTGGCCGGCATGAGCCGCATGATGCAGGCGAACGTGATCGCAACCTCGGGCCGCGCCGTCGAAGCGGCCGGCGACGTGGACGTGCTGCTGCTCGACAAGACCGGCACGATCACGCTCGGCAACCGCCAGGCGTCGCAGTTCCTGCCCGCGCCGGGTTTGAGCGAAGAGGCGCTTGCCGATGCCGCGCAGTTGTCGTCGCTGGCCGACGAAACGCCGGAAGGCCGCAGCATCGTCGTGCTCGCGAAGCAGCGCTTCAATATCCGTCAGCGCGACATGGCCTCGCTGCACGCGGTGTTTCTCGCGTTCACCGCTCAGACCCGCATGAGCGGGGTCGATCTGCCTGGCCGCGAAATCCGCAAGGGCGCGGCCGATGCGGTCAAGCAGTACGTCGAAACGCACGGCGGCCGCTTCCCGACCGAAGTCAGCAATGCGGTCGCGGACGTCGCGCGACGCGGCAGCACACCGCTCGTGGTCGCCGAGAAGGGCGAGCAGGGCGCGCGCGTGCTCGGCGTGATCGAGCTGAAGGACGTCGTGAAGGGCGGCATCAAGGAGCGCTTCGCCGAGCTGCGCAAGATGGGCATCAAGACCGTGATGGTGACGGGCGACAACCGTCTGACCGCCGCCGCGATCGCGGCCGAAGCAGGCGTCGACGACTTCCTCGCCGAAGCGACACCGGAGACGAAGCTCGCGACGATCCGCGCGCACCAGGCCGAAGGGCGTCTGGTCGCGATGACCGGCGACGGCACCAACGACGCGCCCGCGCTTGCGCAGGCCGACGTCGCGGTCGCGATGAACACCGGCACCCAGGCAGCCAAGGAAGCCGGCAACATGGTCGACCTCGATTCGAATCCGACCAAGCTGATCGAGATCGTCGAGATCGGCAAACAGATGCTGATGACGCGCGGTTCGCTAACCACGTTCTCGATCGCCAACGACGTCGCCAAGTACTTCGCGATCATCCCGGCCGCGTTCGCATCGACGTATCCGGCGCTGAATGCGCTGAACGTGATGCATCTCGCGACACCGACCTCGGCGATCATGTCGGCGGTGATCTTCAACGCGCTGATCATCGTGCTGCTGATTCCTCTTGCGCTTAAGGGCGTGCGCTACCGCGCGCTAGGAGCTGCGATCCTGCTGCGCCGCAATCTGCTGATCTATGGCCTCGGCGGGATCATCGTGCCGTTCATCGGCATCAAGCTGATCGATATGGTACTGGCCGCGTTCGGCTGGGTGTGAGATTGGATGAAAAGGGAAAGAGACTCATCATGAAAAATCTGTTCCGTCCGCTGATCGTGATCTTCGCGGTGCTGACCGTGGTCACCGGACTTGCTTATCCCGCCGTGATGACCGCGTTCGGCCAGGCGGCGTTCCACGACAAGGCCAACGGCAGCCTGATCGAGCAGAACGGCAAGGTGGTCGGCTCGCAGCTGATCGGCCAGCAGTTCGACGCGCCGCAGTATTTCTGGGGCCGGCTGTCGGCGACGAGCCCGATGCCGTACAACCCGCAGAACTCCGGCGGCTCGAACCTCGGGCCGAACAACCCGGCGCTGCTCGACGAGATCAAGGGCCGGCTCGCCGCGCTGAAGGACGCGGGCACCGACATGTCGAAGCCGGTGCCGGTCGATCTGGTGACGTCGTCGGGCAGCGGGCTCGATCCGGAGATCAGTCCGGCCGCGGCCGCGTACCAGCTCGAGCGGGTCGCGCAGGCGCGCCACCTCGCGCCGAGCGACGTGCAGGCGCTCGTCGAGCGCTACACGACGGGGCGCCAGTTCGGCGTGCTCGGCGAGCCGCGCGTGAACGTGCTGAAGCTCAATCTCGCGCTCGATGAAATGAAGCGCGGTTGACGCGAAACGCAACTACAACGCATCAGCCGCGCTTGCGGTTCATCGACCAAACAGCGGCGTCCGCGTGGCGCCGCTGCGCCATTTGCGGGCCGGCGCGGGCCGTGCCAACATGCAGGCACCGCCGCTCGCACGACTATGACAATCACTGAGCATGAACCGCCCCGATCCTGACGAACTGCTCGACAAGCTGCAGCGCGACGAAGAAAAGCGCCTGCGCGGCAGGCTGAAAATTTTCTTTGGCGCGTCGGCAGGAGTCGGCAAAACCTACGCGATGTTGCAGGCCGCGCGCCGCCGCAAGGAAGAGGGTGTCGACGTGCTGGTCGGCATCGCCGAAACGCACGGGCGCGGCGAAACCGCCGCGTTGCTCGCGGGGCTCGACGTGCTGCCGCTCGCGCATATCGAGTATCGCGGCCGCAAGCTCGGCGAGTTCGATCTCGACGCCGCGCTCGCGCGCAAGCCGCAACTGATCCTCGTCGACGAACTCGCGCATTCGAACGTGCAGGGCGCGCGCCATCTGAAGCGCTGGCAGGACGTCTACGAACTGCTCGACGCCGGCATCGACGTCTATACGACCGTCAACGTGCAGCACCTGGAGAGCTTGAACGACGTGGTCGGCCAGATCACCGGCATCCGCGTGTGGGAGACCGTGCCCGATCGCGTGTTCGATCATGCCGACGAAGTCACGCTCGTCGATCTGCCGGCCGAAGAGCTGCTCGACCGCATGCGCGACGGCAAGGTGTATATGGCGCAGCAGGCCGAGCGCGCGGTGCGCAACTTCTTTCGCAAGGGCAACCTGATCGCGCTGCGCGAACTGGCACTGCGCCGCACCGCCGATCGCGTCGATGCGCAGATGCGCGAGTACCGCGCCGATCGTTCGATCCAGCGCATCTGGCAGGCGCGCGAGCGGCTGCTGGTGTGCGTGGGTCCTGGTCCCGAAGCGCCGGCGCTGGTGCGCTCGGCGGCGCGCCTCGCCGCGAGCCTGAAGGCCGACTGGCTCGCAGTCTATGTCGAAACGCCCGCGTTGCAGCGTCTGCCCGACGCGCGCCGCGCACGCACGCTGAACGCGCTGAAGCTCGCCGCCGAACTCGGCGCCGAAACCGCGACGCTCGCCGCCACCGATGCGCTCGACGCGCTGATCGGTTACGCGCAGGCGCGCAACGTATCCAAGCTGGTGGCGGGCGCATCGTCGCGCACGGGCGTGAGCCGCTGGCTGCGCCGGCCGCTCGGCGAGCGCATCGCCGAGAAGAGCGGCGATCTCGATCTCACGCTGATTCGCGTGTCGTCGGAGCGCGACGGCGGCGAACAGCGCCATCTGTTGAACACGACCGCGAACGCGTGGCGCGAGGCATTGAGCGCGGCGCGCGAGCGTCGCTCGCCGCCGCGCGCGTATGCGGTCGCGCTCGCGATCGGCGCGGCGATCACGCTGCTGTCGAGCCAGCTGATCGACCGCATCGATCTGACCAACCTTGTGATGCTGTATCTGCTCGGCGTGATCTTCACCGCGGTGAAGCTCGGGCGCGGGCCGGGTGTCGTGCTGTCGTTCGCGAGCGTCGCCGCGTTCGATTTCTTCTTCGTGCCGCCGCGCATGTCACTGTCGGTGTCCGATACGCAGTACCTGCTGACGTTCTTCGGCATGCTGCTGACATCGCTCGTGATCAGCCATCTGACTTCGAGCCTGCGCCGCGAGGCGAGCGTCGCGCGACGCCGCGAGCAGCGCACCGGCGCGATGTACGAGATGGCGCGCGAGCTCGCCGCGGCGCTTGCGACCGAGCAGATCGTCGGCATCGGCACGCGGCACGTGAGCGAGGTGTTCGGCGCGCGTGTCGCGATCCTGCTGCCCGACAGCGCCGATCAGGTCAAACAGAAAATCGAGGACCCCGACCCGGCGATCACGCTCGAAGGCGACGCGCTCGACCTCGACGTCGGCCAGTGGGTCTACGATCAGCAGAAGCCGGCCGGCCACGGCACCGACACGCTGCCGGCCGCCGCGGCGCTGTATCTGCCGCTGAAGGCGCCGATGCGCACGCGCGGCGTGCTCGCGGTCGTCGTGCGTGACGAGCGCGAGCTGACCGTGCCGGAACAGCGGCGCATGCTCGATGCGTTCGCCGCGCAGATCGCGCTCGCGCTCGAACGCGTGCATTACGTCGATATCGCGCGCGATGCGCTCGTCAACATGGAGTCGGAACGGCTTCGCAATTCGCTGCTGTCGGCGATATCGCACGATCTGCGCACGCCGCTGACGACGATCGTCGGGTTTTCATCGATGCTCGCTCAGGGGCAGCGAGGGCAGGGGCCGACCGACCCGCAATCTGCAGCGCGTCGTAACGACGAACTCGTCGATGCAATCCACGAAGAAGCGCTGCGCATGACCGCCATCGTCACGAATCTGCTCGACATGGCGCGCCTGCAGGCCGGCAGCTTGCAGCTGAACCAGCAGTGGACGCTGCTCGAGGAGACCGTCGGCGCCGCGCTGCGCGCGTGCAAGCGCGTGCTCGCCGATCATCCGGTGCAGGTCACGCTGCCCGCCGATCTGCCGCTGCTGCATCTCGACGCGGTGCTGATGGAGCGGCTGTTCTCGAACCTGTTCGAGAACGCGGCCAAATACACGGCGTCCGGCACGCCGCTCATGATCGGGGCGCAGCAGATCGACGCGGATGGCGCGCCGTTCGTGCGCGTGACGATCGACGACAACGGCCCCGGCCTGCCCGCCGGCATGGAAGCGCGCGTGTTCGAGAAGTTCACGCGCGGCGAGAAGGAATCGGCGAAACCGGGCATCGGCCTTGGCCTCGCGATCTGCCGCGCGATCGTCGAGGCGCACGGCGGTACAATCGGCGCGCTCAACCGCACGGCCGCGGATGGCCACATCGAGGGCGCGCGCTTCTGGTTCACGCTGCCGGTCAAGACGCCGCCCGACGCGCCCGAGACGTTCGATACGCTCGAAGACGAAGGCGCCCCCGCCGACACCGCCCTCAACCCGCTCACCCGACCCGCCCATGAGTGACCTGAGCATCACCGTCGTTCTGATCGAAGACGAAAAGCAGATACGCCGCTTCGTGCGCACGGCGCTCGAAGGCGAGGGCATCGCCGTGTACGACGCCGAGACCGGCAAGCAAGGGCTCGTCGAAGCGGCGACGCGCAAGCCCGATCTCGTGATCGTCGATCTGGGTCTGCCCGACACCGATGGCCTCGACGTGATCCGGGAGCTGCGCGGCTGGAGCGAGCTGCCGGTAATTGTGCTATCCGCGCGCACCCAGGAAAGCGAAAAGGTCGCCGCGCTCGACGCCGGCGCCGACGACTACCTGACCAAGCCGTTCGGCGTGTCCGAGTTGCTCGCGCGCATCCGCGCGCATCTGCGGCGGCGCAATCACGGCGGCGCGAACGAATCGCCGCAGGTGCGCTTCGGCGCGGTCACCGTCGATCTCGCGCTGCGCCAGGTCACGCGCGACGGCGCCGCGGTCCATCTGACGCCGATCGAATACCGGCTGCTCGCGACGCTCGTGCGCCACGCCGGCCGCGTGCTCACGCACCGGCAGCTGCTGCGCGATGTATGGGGGCCGTCGCATGTCGAGAGTCACCACTATTTGCGCATCTACATGGCGCATCTGCGCGGCAAGCTCGAGCGCGATCCCGCGCAGCCGGAGCATATCGTCACGGAGACGGGCGTCGGGTATCGGCTGGTGGGCGCAGTGTGAGTTCGTCCGCGAAGCCGCTCCGTTATAATCTCCCGACGTAAGGACGACCTTACGCTTCTCTCAATCATCGGGGACGGCCCCATTTTTCATGGAGCTGTTTCGATGTCCTGGTTTCTTCTGTTGATCGCCGGGTTGCTCGAAGTCGCGTGGGCGGCCGGTCTCAAAACTTCCGAAAGTTTCACCCGTTTCTGGCCGTCCGTCTTCACGGTCGTGACCGCGCTCGGCAGCTTCGCGCTGCTCGCGCTGGCGATGCGGCAACTGCCGCTCGGCACGGCCTATGCGGTGTGGACAGGAATTGGCGCGGTCGGCGCGTTCATTTTCGGCGTCGTGATGATGGGCGACGCGCTGACGGTCGCGCGCGTCGCCAGTGCGTCGCTGATCGTGATCGGCCTCGTCGGGCTGAAGCTGTCGTCGGGGCACTGACCCTCGGCTACGTCCGCCCGGCGCGCGGCCGCCATTGCCTGTAAGCCACAGCGTGGCCTCGCCGCTCTACGTTCTGCGAATCATCGTAGCTATAATGAGACGGCAACAACGTTGAGATTGTCCGCGGCCTGGCTGGCGCGGCCGGCTTGGCAAGCCTGACGGCTTCGGCGCGGAACCCCCGCTGGTTCCCGTTCGCGGCGTCCGGCAAGCACAAAGCGCGTGGAGGCGGCCATGCTTGAATCACTTTCGCTTGCAGCGGGCCTTTCATGGGGCAGCGGTCTGCGCCTCTATCTAACGGTCCTTTTGGCCGGCGTATTAGAACGTCTTGGCCTGATTCACTTGCCGAACACATTGTCCGCGCTGTCATCGCCATGGGTGATCGGCGCGGCGGCCGTGCTGACGCTGGCCGAATTCCTCGCCGACAAGATCCCCGCGTTCGACTCGCTGTGGGACGCGATCCACACTTTCATCCGCATTCCGGCCGGCGCCGTGCTGGCCGCCGGCGCGCTCGGCCACGCCGATCCGACGCTGCTGACCGTCGCCGCGCTCGCGGGCGGCACGCTCGCCGGCACTGCGCATCTTGCGAAGGCGGGCACCCGCGCGCTGATCAATCTGTCGCCGGAACCGGTGTCGAACTTCGTCACGTCGACCGCCGAGGACGGCCTCGCGGTCGGCGGGGTACTGCTTGCGCTATTCGTGCCGCTCGCGTTTCTGGTCTTGATGGTAGGCTTTCTGCTACTCGCGGCGTGGGCATTGCCGCGATTGTGGCGTGGGGTGCAGGGCGGTTTTCGCGGCATGGCCACGCACATGGTGTCGCGATTGGCGAGGAGCAGGCACGATTGAGCGAAGCACTACCAGGATCTAAGGCGGGTTCAAGAACGCGCGCCGATACGAGACCGGCGCGCCGGCTCGGCGGCATCGATCTGTTGCGCCAGGCCATGCGGATGACGGCGCGCGACTGGCGCGCGGGCGAACTGACGATGTTGCTGCTCGCGCTCGTGCTGGCGGTCGCGGCGTTGTCGAGCGTCGGGTTTCTGGGCGACCGGCTGCATCAGGGGCTCGAGCGCGATGCGCGGCGCATGATCGCCGCCGACTTCATCGTGCGCGCCGATCATCCTGTCGATCCCCAATTCGCAGCCGAGGCGCACGCCTTGGGCCTGCGCACCGCCACCACGGCGATCTTTCCCAGCATGATCAACTCGACCGGCGCGCAGCCGGCGTCGCGGCTCGCCGCCGTCAAGGCGGTGTCGCCGGGCTATCCGTTGCGCGGCGCGCTGCGCATCGCGGCGGCGCCGGGTGCGGCCGATCATCCGGCGACGTCGATTCCGGCGCCGGCCACCGTGTGGGTCGACCAGGAATTGCTCGACGCCCTGAAGCTGAAGGTCGGCGATGCGGTGAAGGTCGGCAATCGCAGCTTCACGGTCGGCGCGCTCATCACGCGCGAGCTCGATCGCGGCTTCTCGTTCGTCAACTTTTCGCCGCGCCTGATGCTGCGCGCCGACGAAGTGCAATCGACCGGCCTGATCACGTACGGCAGCCGGGTCACGTACCGGTTGTTGGTCGCCGGGTCCGACGACGCGGTCGCGCGCTTCGCGCAGTTTGCGCATGAGCACGTCGACGCCGGCAAGATGCGCGGCGTCGCGCTCGAGTCGCTGCAGGACGGCCAGCCGCAGGTGCGTCAGACGCTCGATCGCGCGGGCCATTTCCTGACGCTCGTGTCGCTGTTGACCGCGCTGCTCGCGGCGGTCGCGATCGCGATGGCCGCGCACCGCTTCATGCGCCGGCATCTCGACGGCTGCGCGGCGATGCGCTGTCTGGGCGTGAGCCACTCCGCGCTACGGGCGTTGTTCACGCTCGAATTCGTCGGGCTCGGCGTGATCGGCGGGGTGCTCGGCGTGGCGCTCGGCTATCTGGGGCATCTCGCGCTGCTGACGTGGCTCGGCGGCCTGATCGACGTGGTGTTGCCGCAGCCGACGCTGTGGCCCGCGCTCGAAGGCGTCGCGGCCGGCCTCGTGCTGCTGCTCGGCTTCGCGCTGCCGCCGCTGGTGCCGCTCACGCGCGTGCCGCCGGTGCGTGTGCTGCGGCGTGAATGGGGCGAGGAGGGCCGCACCGCGTGGGCCGCCTACGCGTTCGGTATCGTGCTGTTCGCGGGGCTGCTGATCCTCGCCGCCGGCGAATTGAAGCTCGGCGGCATCGTCGCGGGTGGATTCGCGGGCGGGTTGCTGGTGTTCGGCGGCATCGCGCGGCTCGCGTTGTGGGGCGCGGCGCGCTTGGTGCGCAGCGAACGCGTCAATGCGGGCATCGGCTGGCGCTATGCGCTCGCGTCGCTCGAGCGGCGCAGCAGCACGAGCGCGCTGCAGATCACCGCGCTCGGCATCGGCCTGATGTGCCTGTTGCTGATCGCGATGACGCGCAACGACCTCGTGCAGGGGTGGCGTAAATCGACGCCGCCCGATGCATCCAACGAGTTCATCATCGACATCCAGCCCGATCAGCGCGACGCGGTCACGCAGTATCTGGACGCGCACGGCATCGCTGGTGTGGACTTGTCGCCGATGGTGCGTGGGCGGCTCGTCGCGATCAACGGCAAGGCAGTCAACCCGGACTCGTTCAAGGGCGCGGACGCGCGGCATCTGGTGGACCGCGAGTTCAACCTGTCGTACACGACGCAACTGCCCGACGACAACCGGATCGCCGCGGGCAGCTGGTTCGGCGATACGACGAAGCCGCAGATTTCGATCGAGCAGGGTCTCGCGAAGCTGATCAACGTGAAGCCCGGCGATGTGCTGCGCTTCGACGTGACGGGCCTGACTGTCGAGGCGCCGGTGACGAGCGTGCGCAAGCTCGATTGGGGGACGTTCAAGGTCAACTTCTTCGTGCTGATGCCGCCCGTCTCGTTGCAGGACTTCCCGGCGACGTTCATCACGAGCTTCCATCTGCCCGCGGATAAGCAGTCGACGATCGACGGCCTGATCGCCGCGTATCCCAATCTGACCGCGATCGACACCGGCCCGATCCTCGCGCAGGTGCAGCGCGTGTTGCAGCAGGTGATCGGCGCGGTGCAGTTCCTGTTCGCGTTCACGCTCGCGGCCGGCGTGCTGGTGCTGTACGCGGCGCTTGCCGGCACGCGCGACGAGCGTATGCGAGAATCCGCGCTGCTGCGCGCGCTGGGCGCATCGCATCGTCAGGTGCGGGCGGTGCAGGTGGCCGAGTTCGTCGCGGTCGGTGCGCTGGCCGGCCTGATGGCGGCGGCCGGCGCGCAGGTCATCGGCTCGCTGCTGGCCACGCACGTGTTCGAGTTTTATCTGGACTTCGATCCGTGGCTGCTGCCGGCGGGCATTGGCGCCGGTATCGCGTGTGCGGGCGTCGGCGGGTGGCTGAGTCTGCGGCATGTGTTGGCGCGGCCGGCGCTGCAATCGCTGCGCGACGCGTGAGTTTTCTTTGTGATGTTTATTCGCTGTTGAGCAGGGTATGAGCGATTTGAACGACGAAGTGTCCTCGGACAAGCCGACGGCCTTCGAACTGGTGGGCGGCGAGGCGCGCGTGCGCGAACTGGTCGACCGGTTTTACGACCTGATGGATCTCGAGGCGGATTTCGCCGGGATTCGCGCGCTGCATCCGGCATCGCTCGAGGGTTCGCGCGACAAGCTGTTCTGGTTTTTGTGCGGCTGGCTCGGCGGTCCCGATCATTACATCAGCCGCTTTGGCCATCCCCGTTTGCGCGCGCGGCATCTGCCCTTTGCGATCGCGTCGAGCGAGCGCGACCAGTGGTTGAGGTGCATGGCGTGGGCGATGGAGGACATCGGCTTGCCGGAGCCTCTGCGCGAGCGCCTGCTCGGTTCGTTCTTCGAAACCGCCGACTGGATGCGCAACCGCAATGGCTGACACGCCGCCGCACGCCACCTCGGCACCGTACTCGGTCGAAGCCGACTACGCGGCGCTCGAGCCGCGTGCGCGCGAGATTCTCGACTGCTGGTTCGGCGCGCCGGGCACGCCGGAGCACGGCACGGAGCGCAAGCTCTGGTTCAAGCGCAATGACGCCGTGGATGCGATGCTGCGCGAACGTTTCGGTAACCTGATCGATGCGGCCAACGCGGGTGAGCTCGACGCATGGCAGGCCACGCCGTTGGGCGCGTTGGCGCTCGTGATCGTGCTGGACCAGTTTTCCCGCAACTGCCATCGTGGGACGCCGCGCGCTTTCGCGACCGACAGCAAGGCGCTGCAAACCGCGCAACGAATGGTCGCGAGCGGCGCCGATCGGCTGTTGCCAGGCGTGCAGCATCGCGCGTTCGCGTATCTGCCGTTCGAGCACGATGAATCGCTCGCTAGCCAGCAGGAGTCGCTGCTGCTCTTCAAACAGCTTGCGCAGGAGCCGGGCGGTGAAGGCTACTATCAACACGCGCTGCGCCACGCGAAAGTGATCGAGCGGTTCGGCCGCTTTCCGCATCGCAACGCGTTGCTCGGACGTGAATCGAGCGACGAGGAAATCGCGTTTCTGCGCGAGCCCGGTTCGTCGTTTTGAATCAACGCGGACGCGCGCGAGGCACTCGGCCGGCGCGACGCGTTGCGCGGCTTTACTCGTCGCCGTGTATCTTGCCCGCCACCGGCGTACGCACGAACACGCGCAATAGCTCATCCGAATCACCCGGCCGCGCGCCGGACCAGAACAGCCGCCATTCGCCGGCCGGCGGCCGCGCGTTGTCGCGGCGGCTTTGCTCGATCAGCCACGTGCAGGCGGTCGTGCGCGGATCTTCGCTCGGCTGATGCACGATGCCCGTGTAGTAGAAGAGCATCGGCGCTTCGGATTCGCCGAGTCCGGAGCTCGCCATGCAGTCGCCGTCGTTCCATTCGATATCCATCTTCGCGCCGAGGTCGCGGAACACCGAGCGGTAGCTTTTCGCGTAATCGAGCCACGGGAGCAGCAGCGTGCTGACGAGCCCCCAGACGAGCATCGCGCCCGCGCACCAGCTGAGCGCGCCGCGCCATTTGCCCGCGTACTTGAACGACGGCAGCAGCCACAGCCAGCCGATCGTCAGCACCAGCGCGCCGATGATCAGCGCGGGCGAAATCGGCAGCACCCAGTCGAGCGGTAGCCAGCGGCCGAGCAGATGCAGCGACGCATGGTTGCTCGCCGGATTCGTCATGGTGGACCAGACCATCCACACCAGTGCGGCCGCGCTGCCGAACAGCACGCGGCTCGTCATATCCCAGCCGGTATGCAGGCGCGCCGGCAAGCGTTCGACGCCCTGCATCGCGACCAGCGCAAGCGGCGCGATGAACGGCAGGATGTAGAGTTCGCGGACCGTCGCCGAAGTTTGCAGCACCGCGAAACCGGTGCCCGCGAACAGCATCGGCAACGCCACGCGCGGATCGCGCCAGCGCCGCCATGCGCCACCGGCGAGCGCGGCCAGCGCGAGCGGCACGACCGGAAAACCGACGCTCAGCACGGTGCGCAGCACGAACAGGTGGCTCTCGTTTTCGGAGCCGAGCTCGGCGACCGAAAAACCGAAGAAGCGCCCGACGTTGTTATCCCACAGCCATACCTTGAAGAGCGTCTCGGAGCGCAGGTAGAAGCAGATTGGCCAGATCAGCGCGAACGGCGCGCAGACGAGCGCGGCGAGGCACAGGGCGCCCGCGAAGCCGCGGCTGCGGCATGCCGGATAGAGCAGCAGCGCCGCGCAGGTGGTGGCGCCGAACACGAGCGGCACGAACAGCCCCTTGGCAAGCAGCGACACGCCGACACCCGCGCCGAACATCGCCGCGCCGCTGAGGATCGCGTGACGCCGCGTGCGGGCATCGAGCGGTTTGATCTGCCGGGCGGCCTGAGCATGCATCGGGAAATACGAGGCCGCGCCCGGGTCGTCACGCAGATGCACGAGCACGAGTTCGAACAATCCGCAAAAGCCGAGCGCGGCGCCGGCCATCAGTGCGACGTCGGTCATCATGTCGTGCACGTGCTTGACGACGACGAGCGTGCCGCCGAACAGCGCGAGCGTGCCGATCACGCGCAGGTCGAACCAGCTCGGCGCAGCGACCGCGCGACGCGCGACCCGCGCGGTGTAGTACACCGTGAGGCCCGCGAACAGCGCGCTCGCGAGCCGTGCCGCATCGTGCAGCGGCAGATAGCGGCCGAACATCCACGCGAAGCCGGTGGCGACCCAGTCGTAGATGGGCGGCTTTTCGACGAAGGGCTGGCCGGCATTGGTCGGCACGACCAAATCGCCGGTATCGAGCATGTGCTGGACGATGCCGAATGTGTAGGTTTCGTCCTGCTTCCATGGCTCGTGGCCGAGAATGCCGGGGACGAGCCACGCGCAGAGGATCGCCAGCGCGACGAACCACAGCAGCGGACGGATCGCCGCGAGCGCGCGCCAACGCTGCAGGCCACGCGTGGCGCGGTCGGCGGAAACCGCTGAGCCCGATGCGTGCGCGGTGTCGACGCTGTGGATCGCGAGCGCCGAATCTGCGGCGTCTCCAATGGCGGGCTGGACCTGCGCGCCGGCAAACGGGTGCGCGGTGCTGGCGGTAAGCGCGGCCTCTTGCGCACGGCCCGCTTGAGCGGCCGAGGTCGTGGCCGTCGCGCTGGCATTGTGCGCGCGCCAGCGCGTGGACTGCTTGTCTTGCATGGATGTCTCTGGTCAGCGTACGCGTCGGCTTTGGCCTCGTACCTATGTTTTGCTTACGTCGCCTGCAAATGCATTCGATTCGGTCGATTGTAGCGCTGCATTATTACGGAAGGTTACAGCTGCGGGGAGGCGCTCGCATTCGATGAGCGGTTGTGTCGGTTTCACGACAAATCGACGGGGATACGTGGAACGAGAGGAGGTGTGGAGCGCGGAACAAGGTGCGGCCGTAGCGGACCGCGCTCTGCGTTCAAGGCTTGCGTGTCCACTTGCACGCGACGTTCGCTCACCGGCCGCCGGCAACGTCGAACAACGCGCCCGTCACGTACGACGACGCATCGCTGAGCAGCCATACGATGGCCTCGGCGACTTCGTCGGCGCGTCCGGGGCGGCCGAGCGGCGTGGTCGCGCCCAGTTGTGCGGCGCGTTCCGGCTTGCCGCCGCTCGCATGGATCTCGGTGTCGATCAGACCCGGACGCACCGCGTTCACGCGCACGCCCTGCGGGCCGAGTTCTTTTGCGAGGCCGATGGTCATCGTGTCGATGGCGCCTTTCGATCCCGCGTAGTCGACGTATTCGTTCGGCGAACCCAGCCGCGCCGCCGCCGAAGAAACATTGACGATTGCGCCACCCGCGCCGCCGCGCTGGGTCGACATGCGCCGCGCCGCTTCGCGTGCGCACAGATAGGCGCCGAGCACGTTGACGTCGAACACGCGTTTCAGACGCGCGAAGTCCATATCGGCGAGCTGGCTCGACGGCGCGACGATGCCGGCGTTGTTGACGAGCGCATCGATGCGGCCGAAGGATTGCTGCAGCGTATCGAACATGCCGGTCACGTCGGCTTCGTTCGCGACATCGCCGGCGATTGGCAGAGCGCGGCCGCCCGCGTGTTCGACCTCGGCGACCGTCTGCTGCGCGGCGGCGAGGTCACGCACGTAGTTCACGCCGACACACCAGCCGCGCGCGCCAAGCAGACGCGCGGTGGCGCGGCCAATGCCGCGGCTGCCGCCGGTGATCAGAACAGCTTTCGTCATCGCAACCTCGTCGTTGGGGTGATGCGTGCTCGGGGTCCGCCCTCGAGTTCGAGTTCGGCGGAACGGGATTCAGATCGCGTCGCTTTGCACTGCCGCCCATTTGTCGCGTGCGGGCGGCGCGTAACGTTGCAGCTTGCCAATCAACGCGAGCGGATCGGCGTCGATTTGCAGCATGTCGAGATAGGTCTTGCGCAGGAAGCCTTCGTCGACCGTGTGCCGAAGCAGGCGGATCAGCGGCTCGTAGAAGCCGTCGGTGTTCAGCAGCGCGACCGGCTTGCCGTGATAGCCGAGCTGCGCCCACGTGAAGACCTCGAACAGCTCCTCGAGCGTGCCCGCGCCGCCCGGCATCGCGACGAACGCATCGGATAGTTCGGCCATCATCTTCTTGCGATGATGCATGTCGGGCACCACGTGCAGCTCAGTCAGGCCGTTATGCCCCACCTCCTTGCTGACGAGCAGCTCGGGAATCACGCCGATCGCGCGGCCGCCTTCGGCCATCACGGTGTCGGCGATCACGCCCATCAGTCCGACCTTGCCGCCCCCAAACACGAGCGCGAGATCGGCCTCGACGAGGGCGCGGCCGAACGCGCGCGCCGCCTGCGCATACAACGGTTTGGCTCCCATAGAAGAGCCGCAATAGACACACACCGACTTCATGCTCAACTTTCCTTCGATTCGTTGCGAGGCGCGGCGCCTTCACGCGGCGGCAAGTAGTCGTAGAACTCGCGCTTGGGCAGTGTGCCCGATACGAGGTCGTCGAACAGCTGCCGCGAGCGGCCGCGCAGATAGGGCGCCATCAGCGAGACGATCTGCACGCTGACCTGATGCAGCTCCTCGCGGATCGCTTCCTGCTCGTTGTATTTGCGCGGATTCATCACGAACTGATATGACAGCCAGTACGTGCCGATCACACCGACGTTGGTCGCGATCACTTGCATTTCCTGCGGCGTCGCGACCATTTCGCCGTCAGCGACGAGTTGCTCGCAGAACTGGCTCGCGAAGCGCACCTTGTGGCTGATGATCTGCTTGAAATGCGTCTCGAGCGTGCGGTTGCGCGCGAGCAGGTCGTTGAGGTCGCGGTACAGGAAGCGGTAGCGCCAAGTGAAATCAACCATGTACTGCAGATACGACCACATTTCGTCGATGGTCGCACGATGGTCGTCGGGGAAACGCAGACGCTTCTCGATCTCCTGCTCGAACTGGCTGAAGATGCTGTTGATGATGTCGTCTTTGTTGCGGAAGTGGTAGTACAGGTTGCCTGGGCTGATTTCCATTTCCTCGGCGATCGTCGTCGTCGTGACGTTCGGCTCGCCGATTTCGTTGAACAGCTTCAACGACAGTTCGAGAATCCGTTCGCGCGTGCGGCGGGGAGGTTTGGCTTCCATGTCGTCCGGCCCTGGTTATGCCGGGCTGGGGCGCATGGCGGCGTGCCGCTGCTGCGTGTTCCACCCGGATGCGGTTGGTATATTGAGCTCTCCCGAACCCGCCGACACGCGGCAGGCCCCCCGAAAGGGCAGGATGAGGCGATGCGCGGATACGTTTGCGCGAGCGCTTTCCTGTGAGACCGTCAAACGATTATAAACCGAGCGTTCTAATACCCAACCGCCTGCGCGGATATTCAACCTGTTGGACATGGCCCAAGCGTGCGCTTCAACCCGCATCGAGACTCAAAGCCACGCGCGAACCCAGCCGACCGCAAGTGGCCCGACGATCACCCCCCACGTCATCACACACATGCCGAGCGCGACCATCACGGCCGCGCTGCCGAGATCCTTCGCGCGGCGGGAGAGCTCGTGACGTTCGAGCGAGATCCGGTCGATCGCCGCTTCGACGCTCGAATTGAGCAGCTCGACGATCAGCACGAGCAGCACCGAGCCGAGCAGCAGCACGCGCGACACGGGATCGACGGGCACCACGAGGCCGCACGGAATCAGGATCGCGGCCAGCGTGAGTTCCTGACGAAACGCGCTTTCCTCGCGAATCGCGACGCGAAAACCGGCCAGCGAGTTTTTCATCGCGTGCCATGCGCGCGTGAGGCCGCGGTTGCCTTTGTAGGGGTTGAAGGGCAGCGGGGCGAGCGGGTCGTCGGGGCTGAGCGGTTCGTTGGGTGCATCGTGGCCCGAGTCGCGGGCTGTGTCGTGGCTGGCGTCGCGTTGCACGCCGCCCAAGACGCTAGGGCCGCCGTTGCTGGACCTCTCGCCGTTCACCCGATGCACGGTATCCGCATGCCCGCTCACACCCGGCTCGCGGACATCGTCGAACGGTTCGATGCTCGTGGTGTCGCGGCTGGACTCGACGGCGCGCAGCGCGCCGTTCGACGCGCCTTCGGCGCTGGATCTACTGCTTCGCATGGATAGCTCCGCGCGCCGCATCACGCAGCGGCGCTTTCCTCACGATACGCCGTGGCGCGCAGTGGCTTCAAATGCGCGGCGAATTGTGCGGACGCCGCTGCCCACGAAAAGCGCTCGGCCCATGCGCGCGCATGCGATCGCTCGATCTTCAGCGCTTCGAGACAGGCCTCGCGCAGATCCTCGTGCATCGCACCGGCGCCGCCGTCGCCGAGCACGTCGATCGGGCCGGTGACCGGATACGCGGCCACCGGCGTGCCGCATGCGAGCGCTTCGAGCAGCACGAGCCCGAACGTGTCGGTGCGGCTCGGAAACACGAAGACGTCGGCGGCCGCGTAGACCTTCGCGAGTTCGGCCTGCGACAGCACGCCCAGATAGTTGACCTGCGGGTAGCGCGACTTCAGTTCGGCGAGCGCCGGACCTTCGCCCGCGACCCACTTCGAGCCGGGCAGATCGAGCTGCAAGAATGCCTCGACGTTCTTCTCGACCGCGACGCGTCCCACGTACAGGAAGATCGGCCGCGCGGTGTTGAGCACCTTCGAGTCCATCGGACGGAAGATCTCCAGATCGACGCCGCGCGTCCACAGCACGACATTGGTGAAGCCGAACTTTTCGAGGTCCTGCTTGACGACGGGCGTGGGCGCCATCACCGCGAGCGATGGCTTGTGGAACCAGTGCAGAAACTTGTAGGTCGCCGCGAGCGGGATGCGAAAGCGCGCCTGTACGTACTCGGGAAAGCGCGTGTGATACGCGGTAGTAAACGGCAGCTTGTGCTCGATTGCATATGCGCGCGCGGCCATGCCGAGCGGACCTTCGGTCGCAATGTGCAACGCATCGGGCGCGAAACGGTCGATGCGCTCGCGCAGCCGGCGGCGCGGCAGCAGCGACAGGCGTATCTCCGGATAAGTCGGGCACGGGATGGTGCGGAATTCGAGCGGTGTCAGCAGATCGACCTGATGGCCGAGCGCGGTGAGTTCGCGCCGGGTGTTCTTCAGCGTGCGCACGACGCCGTTGACCTGCGGCTCCCATGCGTCGGTGACGATCATGATCTTCATCGCGTTGTTCATCGCTGCGGGCCCTGTGGAATTGGAGAGTGGAACTGCTCAGGCAGTGGCGCGGGCTTTTTGCGTGCCCTTCTGGGGCGCGCGCAACGCGGTCCAGAAGATCACCTTGAGTTCGCCTTCATAGGTCTCGACGAGAGCCGACAGACTCTCGACCCAATCGCCATCGTTGCAATAGAGCACACCGTCGATCTCGCGCATTTCGGCCTTGTGGATGTGCCCACAGACGACGCCGTCACAGCCGCGGCGACGCGCTTCGTCGGTCATCACGGTTTCGAACGACGAGATGAAGTTGACCGCGTTCTTGACCTGATGCTTCAGGTATTGCGACAGCGACCAGTACGGGAAGCCGAGCTTGCTGCGAATCCGGTTGAACCAGCGGTTCAGCACGAGGATCATCGTGTACAGCGTGTCGCCGAGATAGGCGAGCCATTTCGCATGCTGGATCACGCCGTCGAACAAATCGCCGTGCACGATCCACAGCCGCTTGCCGGCGAGCGTCGTGTGGAACGCTTCGCCGCGCACGTGGATGTCGCCGAACGCGAGGTCGCAGAACTGGCGCGCGGCTTCGTCGTGATTGCCGGGCACGTAGATGACCTGGGTGCCTTTGCGCGCTTTGCGCAGCACTTTCTGCACGACGTCGTTGTGGGCCTGCGGCCAGTACCAGCCTTTCTTCAACTGCCAGCCGTCGATGATGTCGCCGACCAGGTACAGGTACTCCGATTCGTTGTGGCGCAGGAAGTCGAGCAGATAACCGGCCTGGCAGCCGCTCGAGCCGAGATGGATATCCGAGAGCCAGATCGTGCGATAGCGATGTGGATCGTCGTGGCCGTCGTCGGAATGATCGGCGTGGGCGTCGAGTGATGGCGTCGCCGGCAGCGGCAGGCCGTGATGAGTAGAACCCGGGGCGGGCCGGAACGCGACGGGATCGACGCTCGGACCGGTTTGACGAAACAGGGAAGTCGCGGACGTATTGGGGTCCATGGCTCACGCGTCGAGTGGCGGTGCCCGTATTGGGCCAGGCGCGAGTGACTCTGCCGTGACAGTCACGAGAAGTTCTTATTACGGAGCAGCCTTGGCGGGGCCTGTTTTTTCGTTGTTCTGGCTTTTTTGGCCTTTCCTTGCTGGCTTGTCGGTCTATTAGCGTTGCCCCTGTGCGGGGCGGTACCTACTTTCTTTGCTGCTGCAAAGAAAGTAGGCAAAGAAGACAGCTCAAACCGCCAGCTCATAAGCGGGTCCCCTGGCTTGGCAGGGGTAGTGGTGCATCTGGAATCCGTACCCCGCACATTCGACGGCAGTGACAAAGCCGTCATTCATCCCACTCCGCACTGCGTGCGTCGCGGACGGGTCAGCCGGGGAAACCGGCGGGCTTGCCCGCGCAGCGGGAGCCCTCGGCTGCGCCTCGGCGATGCGCCGAAACAACGAGTGGTTTTGGAGCGGGGATTCGGCGCGCGCAGCGCCGCCGGAAGAATGACTGCCGTGTCACGAACGCGGAATGTGCGGGAGCACGGATTCCAGATGCACCACTACCTCACGCGGACCGAGGGACCCGCTTAAGAGTTAGCGGTTTGAGCTGTCTTCTTTGCCTACTTTCTTTGCAGCAGCAAAGAAAGTAGGTGCCGCCCCGCACAGGGGCAACGCTAATAGACCGACAAGTCAGCAAGGAAAGGCCAACACCGCAAAGAACCAAGACAAAAAAGCCTCACCCCGCCAACCCGCAACGCATTCAGCACGCGCGCTAGCGCACAACCTGGACCACCCGCGTCCCCGCGAGCCGATCATGCAAAAACTGCCGCTGCGGATCGAACCGCCCACTCGCGGCCCAGACCACGAACCAGACGCCAGCAAAAACAAGCGTCTGCGGCACCCGCAAGCCAAGAAGCGGATGCACCGCCAACGGCGGCAAAAACCACAACCAGGCGAGCACATACCGCGCAATCGCCCGTCCAACGGAAACCGGCCCGCCATCAGCGCCAACAACCCGTAACCGCCAGGTTTTCATCGGCAGCGTCTGGCCACCATGCGTCCAGAACCAGACGAAATACACGCCAACCACCAAGCCAATCCAGCCGGCGAGCAGGTTGTGATGCGCGAGCCCGTTACGCTGCTGCGTCAGCGTGCTGAACAGATAGCCGGCGAGAAACACCACGCCGAAGAGAATGACCGCTTCGTAGAGCAGCGCCGCCAGCCGTCGCCGGACGGTGGGCGCCGTGCCGCCGGGCGGGGCGGCGGGCAGGCTGGGAGTGACGAGCGACTGGGACACGTAATGGGCTCGGGATCGGAATCAGGAGCCGTGGAAGATCGCCGGCGCTTCGGCCGGCGACACCGGCACCGGCGTCGCCGGCACGAAGCTGCCCGCCGCCGGAATCGCGGGGGTGGCCGGCAGCGAGGCCGCGGCCGGTGCCGAGGTGCCCGGCGCGGCGCTCGCCGCCGTGGCAGCGCTGGCGCCCGCGCCGTGCTCGCGCGCGTTCACGAACCGGTCGATGCCCTTGATCTCATTGCGAGCCGACGGCGGCGCGCTGACGACGCTGGGGCGACGCTTGCGCTCACTGGCGGCGAGCCGCTCCTTCGTTTCTTCGGGCAGTTGTTGGTACGCCTTCCACGCGTTCTGGCGCGCTTCGCGCGGCAATTCCTTCGAAACCTGGTAGTTCTCTCGCGCGACGCGGCGCTGATCGGGCGTCATGCGCACCCATTCGCTCATGTGCTCATGCAGACGCTTTTGCGCATCCGGCGACATCTTTGCGTATCGCGACGCGATCTTGATCCACTTTCGCTTGCGTTCGTCGCTGAACGAATCCCACTGCGATGCGAATGGTGCGAGAGCGACATGCTCAGCGGCGCTTAGACGCGACCACGCGAGCGGGCTGTTGCTGCCGGGCAGGCCGGGCAAGTCGACGGAAAGTGCAGGGGCGGGCGCGGGCGCGGCGACGTTGACGCCGGGCGACGGATGGCCCGCCGGGGACGGGCTCGGATGAAAGCGCGGATAGGTCGCGACGAACGACACCAGTGCCGCGATCGTGCATCCGAAAACAACGGCCAGGCCGCGCTTGTAACTCACCCGAGGAATCTCCCGCTCAGTGGGCGCGTGAAAGATACGCGTTGAAGCCGTGGTCGAGATAGGCATTGAGCGGCAGGTCGTCGCTAAGCATGGCGGCATCGATATCGGCGAGTTCGGCGGTGCGCTGCTGGTCTTCCCAGTACGCGATGCCGATCAGGCTCACCACCAGCGCGGCGAGCGGCCACGCGAGCGCGAAGCGGCGCAGCGACCAGCGGCGCCGCGGCTCGAAGCCTCTCTGCGGCAACCCGGCCGGCATGCCAGCGAACGCAGGCACGAACACCGGCGCGCTGACGGCTTCGGGCTTCTTGCGCGCCAACGCGGCGCGACGCGCGGCGGCGAGCCGGTCGACGGTGGCGGGAGGGAGGCTGGCGGTGTTTTCGTCGAGCGCGCGGCGCAGTCGACGCGCAAACTCGAGTTCTGTGTTTTCGAGGGAGCTCATAGCGTGATTCCTTTCGCCTTGAGCGCTTGTGCCAGCGTGTGGGTGGCCCGGGAGCAGTGCGTTTTCACACTGCCTTCGGAGCAGCCCATTGCGGCGGCAGTCTCGGCGACATCCATATCCTCCCAATAACGCATGAGAAACGCCTCCCGTTGACGTGCCGGTAATTTCTGGATCTCGTCGTCGATCAACTGCAGGACCTGCTCGCGCTCGAGCTTCTGCTCGTTGCTCTCGGCGCCAGCCGAACCCGCCTCGGCCTCGAAGGTTTCCAGCGGGTCGAATTCGTCGTCGTCGGCGTTGCCGAGCGACGAGAACAGACTAACCCAGGTATTGCGTACTTTGGCACGACGGAAGTAGTCGTGTGTCGCATTCTGCAGAATACGCTGAAATAGGAGGGGCAGTTCGGCCGCCGGGCGGTCGCCGTATTTCTCGGCGAGCTTGATCATCGCGTCCTGCACGATGTCGAGGGACGCATCGTCGTCCCGCACGGCGTAGACCGTCTGCTTGAACGCGCGCCTTTCGACGCCCGCCAGAAAATCGGCGAGTTCCTTGTCTGATGCCATCCGTGTGGGGGTCGGCGCAGCAAGCGTGCGCGTAATCGGTCGAAAAATGTCGTAAAACTCGCGGATGCTAACAAATTTTTGCTCGGATTGGGGTGAAACCTGCTGAACCTTGCAATTGCATGACAATCACATTCTGTCCGATCGCGCGCTCCTGCGCGGGTCCTAATGGCAATATTTTCTTGACCGCGAGCGCGCCAACAGCTATCGTCGCTGGTTCGCAACATAAGTGAGTTGTCTCAATTGAGGTGTGGCCCAAGAAGCCCGCCTGTCAACTGGACGCGCCGCTTGAACCCGAGCCACAAGCCCGGCAGAGAGCACCCGATCAATTTTTTGCCGAAAATTCGAAAGGTGAATCAATGAATATGCCCAGCGCGGAATTCTCCACGTCGGATACGACCCCCCCTCACGAAGCAGACTCTATCGGCGCCACCGTGCTCATGAAGGCACTGGCCGACGAAGACGTCGAATTCATCTGGGGCTATCCCGGCGGCTCGGTACTCTACATTTACGACGAGCTGTACAAGCAGGACAAGTTCCAGCACGTGCTGGTGCGCCACGAGCAGGCCGCCGTGCATGCTGCCGACGCCTATGCCCGCTCCACCGGCAAGGTCGGCGTTTGTCTCGTGACCTCCGGCCCCGGTGTCACCAATGCCGTGACCGGCATCGCCACCGCCTATATGGATTCGATCCCGATGGTCGTGATCAGCGGCCAGGTGCCGACTGCCGCGATCGGTCAGGACGCGTTCCAGGAATGCGACACGGTCGGCATCACGCGTCCCTGCGTGAAGCACAACTTCCTCGTGAAGGACGTGCGCGATCTCGCCGCCACCGTCAAGAAAGCTTTCTACATCGCCCGTACCGGCCGTCCCGGCCCTGTGCTGATCGACATTCCGAAGGACGTGTCGAAGGCGCCGTGCCAATACGAGCCGATCAAGAGCGTGTCGCTGCGCTCATACAACCCGGTCACGAAGGGCCACTCCGGTCAGATCCGCAAGGCGGTGTCGCTGCTGCTGTCGGCGAAGCGCCCCTATATCTATACCGGCGGCGGCATCGTGCTCGCGGACGCGTCGCGTGAACTGAATCAGTTTGCCGATCTGCTCGGTTATCCGGTCACCAATACGCTGATGGGCCTGGGCGGCTACCGCTCGAGCGACAAGAAATTCCTCGGCATGCTCGGCATGCACGGTACGTACGAAGCCAACATGGCGATGCAGCACTGCGACGTGCTGATCGCCGTCGGCGCGCGTTTCGACGACCGCGTGATCGGCGATCCGAATCACTTCGCGTCGCGGCCGCGCAAGATCATCCATATCGACATCGATCCTTCTTCCATTTCCAAGCGCGTCAAGGTCGACATTCCGATCGTCGGCGACGTGAAGGAAGTGCTGAAGGAACTGATCGAGCAGTTGCAGACGGCCGAGCATGGCCCCGACACCGCGGCGCTCGCCGAGTGGTGGAAGGACATCGAAGGCTGGCGCGCGAAAGACTGCCTGAAGTTCGACCGCAAGAGCGACATCATCAAGCCGCAGTACGTGGTCGAAAAGGCGTGGGAGCTGACCGACGGCAACGCGTTCGTGTGCTCCGACGTCGGCCAGCACCAGATGTGGGCCGCGCAGTTCTACAAGTTCAACAAGCCGCGTCGCTGGATCAACTCCGGTGGCCTCGGCACGATGGGCTTCGGCTTGCCGGCCGCGATGGGCGTGAAGATGGCCCATCCGGACGACGACGTGCTGTGCATCACGGGCGAAGGCTCGATCCAGATGTGCATCCAGGAGCTGTCGACCTGCAAGCAGTACGATCTGCCGATCAAGATTATTTCGCTGAATAACCGCTATCTGGGCATGGTGCGCCAGTGGCAGCAGATCGAGTACAGCAAGCGCTATTCGCATTCGTACATGGATGCGCTGCCGGACTTCGTGAAGCTCGCCGAAGCGTACGGTCACGTGGGCATGCGCATCGAGCGCACGGCCGATGTGGAACCGGCGCTGAAGGAAGCGCTGCGCCTGAAGGATCGCACGGTGTTTCTCGACTTCCAGACCGATCCGACCGAAAACGTCTGGCCGATGGTTCAGGCCGGCAAGGGCATCACCGAGATGCTCCTGGGTTCGGAAGATCTTTAACGACGGGGCGCACGGGTAACTCCAGCGCCGGCTTCGTGATGCGCGCCTTCACAAAGGGCGAAAGCAGACGAAGCGGCGCCGCTCCGCTCGCAGACATCGACACTACATCTGGAAGAAGCGAAACATGAGACACATCATTTCCGTCCTGCTGGAAAACGAACCGGGCGCGTTGTCGCGCGTGGTGGGGCTGTTCTCGGCACGCGGCTACAACATTGAAACCTTGACGGTGGCTCCGACCGAAGACCGTTCGCTGTCGCGCATGACCATCGTCTCCGTTGGCTCCGACGACGTGATCGAACAGATCACGAAGCATCTGAACCGCCTGATCGAGGTGGTGAAAGTGGTCGACCTTACCGAGGGCGCTCACATCGAACGCGAGCTGATGCTGATCAAGGTGAGGGCGGTCGGCAAGGAACGTGAGGAGATGAAGCGGATGGCGGACATTTTTCGCGGCCGCATCATCGACGTCACCGAAAAGACCTACACGATCGAACTGACGGGGGCGAGCGACAAGCTCGACGCCTTCATCGAGGGGCTCGACTCCACGGCGATTCTCGAGACGGTCCGCACGGGCAGCTCGGGCATCGGTCGCGGCGAGCGCATTCTGAAGGTCTGACGTCGCGTTTCGCAAGGGCGGGCAACGCCGCATCACCCGGCTGTAATAACAACATTCGCAGTACCTGAATTTTCTGAATCATTGAATCTAGCCAAGGAACCGACATGAAAGTTTTCTACGACAAGGACGCCGATCTCTCTCTCATCAAGGGCAAGCAGGTCACCATCATCGGCTATGGCTCGCAAGGCCATGCGCACGCGCTGAACCTGAAGGAAAGCGGCGTGAACATCACGGTCGGTCTGCGCAAGGGCGGCGCATCGTGGAGCAAGGCTGAAAACGCCGGCCTGCAAGTCAAGGAAGTCGCGGAAGCGGTGAAGGGCGCGGACGTCGTGATGATGCTGCTGCCGGACGAGCAGATCGCCGACGTGTACGCGAAGGAAGTCCACGCGAACATCAAGCAGGGCGCAGCGCTCGCGTTCGCGCACGGCTTCAACGTGCACTACGGCCAGGTGATCCCCCGTGCCGACCTCGACGTGATCATGATCGCGCCGAAGGCACCGGGCCACACGGTTCGCGGCACCTATTCGCAAGGTGGCGGCGTGCCGCACCTCATCGCGGTTGCGCAAGACAAATCGGGCGCGGCGCGCGACATCGCTTTGTCGTACGCAGCGGCTAACGGCGGCGGCCGTGCCGGCATCATCGAAACGAACTTCCGCGAAGAAACCGAAACCGACTTGTTCGGCGAGCAGGCTGTGCTGTGCGGCGGTACCGTCGACCTGATCAAGGCTGGCTTCGAAACGCTGGTCGAAGCGGGCTACGCGCCGGAAATGGCGTACTTCGAGTGCCTGCACGAACTGAAGCTGATCGTCGACCTGATCTACGAAGGCGGCATCGCGAACATGAACTACTCGATCTCGAACAACGCCGAGTACGGCGAGTACGTGACGGGTCCGCGCATCGTGACCGCTGAAACGAAGAAGGCGATGAAGGCCGTGCTGACCGACATCCAGACCGGCGAATACGCGAAGAGCTTCATCATCGAAAACAAGGCTGGCGCACCGACGCTGCAATCGCGTCGCCGTCTGACGGCCGAGCACCAGATCGAGCAGGTTGGCTCGAAGCTGCGCGCAATGATGCCGTGGATCGCGAAGAACAAGCTCGTCGACCAGTCGAAGAACTAAGCGTCTCGACGTCACGAGGTCCGGCGCGGCGCCTTCAGCGCGGCGGCCGGACCAGTCAAAAAGCCGTCCAAGGGTGCTGAACCCTGGGCGGCTTTTGCTATCCTACGGTTTTACAAAAACACAGAAGCCATCCATGAATTACCCTCATCCGATCATCGCGCGAGAAGGCTGGCCGTTCATCGCCATCGCGGCCGTCGTTGCACTACTGGTTCACGCCTTCGCGGGGTTCGGCTTTGCGTGGCTCTTCTGGCTGATCCTGATCTTCGTCGTGCAGTTCTTCCGCGACCCGGCGCGTCCGATTCCGACGCAGGCCAACGCGGTGCTGTGTCCCGCCGACGGTCGCATCGTCGCGGTAGAAACCGCCCATGACCCTTATGCGAATCGTGAAGCGCTGAAGATCAGCGTCTTCATGAACGTGTTCAACGTGCACTCGCAGCGCTCGCCGGTCGACGGCGCGATCTCGAAGGTCGAATACTTTCCCGGCGCGTATCTGAACGCCGCGGTCGATAAAGCCTCGCTCGAAAACGAACGCAACGCGGTCGTGATCGAGATGGCCGGCGGCCAGACGGTCACGTCGGTGCAGATCGCCGGGTTGATCGCACGGCGCATTCTTTGCTACGTCCGTGCCGGCGAGCCGCTGACCCGCGGGCAGCGCTACGGATTCATCCGTTTCGGTTCGCGCGTCGACGTGTATCTGCCGGTGGGCAGCCGCCCGCGCGTATCGATCGGCGAGAAGGTGTCGGCGTCGTCCACGATCCTCGCCGAGCTGTAAAGCGGCATACAGGAGGTTGTCCGAATGGCCGCATTCAAACCGCGTCGACCTCGCAGCAGCGGACCGCTGCCGCGTCCGTTTCGTCGCAACAAGCCGGTGGTCACGGAGTCGCCGGCCGTCGACAGCCGGCGCGCGCAGCGTCAGCAATTCCTCAGAAAGCGCGGCATCTACCTGCTGCCGAACGCGTTCACCACGGCCGCGCTGTTCTGCGGTTTCTTCGCCGTCGTGCAGGCGATGAACGTGCGCTTCGAGATCGCGGCGATCGCGATCTTCGTCGCTATGGTGCTCGATGGCATGGACGGCCGTGTCGCGCGCATGACGCATACGCAAAGCGCGTTCGGCGAGCAGTTCGACAGCCTGTCGGACATGGTGTCGTTCGGTGTTGCTCCCGCGCTCGTGATGTACGAGTGGATACTGAAAGACCTCGGCCGGTGGGGCTGGCTCGCGGCGTTCGTCTATTGCTCCGGCGCGGCGCTGCGGCTCGCGCGTTTCAATACGAACATCGGCGTGGTCGACAAGCGTTTTTTCCAGGGCATGCCGAGCCCGGCCGCGGCGGCGCTGATCGCCGGTTTCGTGTGGCTCGCCACCGACAACCGCGTGCCGCTGAAGCTCGTTTGGCTGCCGTGGGTCGCGTTCGTGCTGACCATCTATGCGGGCGTGACGATGGTGTCGAACGCACCGTTCTACAGCGGCAAGGCGCTCGACGTGCGGCATCGCGTGCCATTCGGCGTGATCCTGCTGGTGGTGGTCGCGTTCGTGCTGGTGTCGTCCGACCCGCCGCTGATGCTGTTCGGTCTGTTCGTGCTGTACGGTCTGTCCGGCTACGTGTTCTGGGCGTATCAGGCGATGCGCGGCCGGGCCAATCCCGCGCGTTCGATGTCGCACGACCGGTGACGATTCGAACTTCGCTGCATCGCAGCGATATACGAAAAACGGCAGCCACGTGCTGCCGTTTTTCGTTGGCTGATGCTGTTACGAGCCCGCTTCGGAGCGCGCCGCAGGCCGCCCAGGCGTGCATTGCGTGGTGGCTGGAATGCCGCTATAGTCGTCGGATCAGTGCGTTGGCGTGGCCGATTTTGCCGGGTCGGCGAGACCGTTCGCTGCGCCGCGCCATCATGCTTGGTTCTCGCCCTTATGCGTTTTTGCGTTCCGTCCGCGCCGGCCGCGATCATCGTGATCGCCCTACCTTGCCAGCGGTGGCGCCCATCGTCCTATTCCAAAACCAAGTCCCACATCTGAACGACTCCCGAGGAGGCCCGACATGTCCGACAAACTGATCATTTTCGACACCACGCTGCGTGACGGCGAGCAATCGCCCGGCGCATCGATGACGAAGGAAGAGAAGATCCGCATCGCCAAGCAACTCGAACGGATGAAAGTCGACGTGATCGAAGCGGGTTTCGCGGCCAGCTCGAACGGCGACTTCGACGCGATCCATACGATCGCCGGTCTGGTAAAGGACAGCACGATCTGCTCGCTTGCGCGCGCGAACGACAAGGACATTCAGAAGGCCGCCGACGCACTGAAACCGGCCGATCATTTCCGCATCCACACGTTCATCGCGACGTCGCCGCTTCACATGGAAAAGAAGCTGCGCATGACGCCCGAGCAGGTCTTCGAGCAGGCCAGGCTCGCGGTGCGTTTCGCGCGCAAGTTCACCGACGACGTCGAATTCTCGCCGGAAGACGGCAGCCGCTCGGATATGGACTTCCTGTGCCGTGTGCTGGAAGCGGTGATCGCCGAAGGCGCGACCACGATCAACATCGCGGACACGGTCGGCTACGGCGTGCCGGAGCTCTATGGCCAGCTCGTGAAGACGCTGCGCGAGCGCATTCCGAACTCGCACAAGGCGGTGTTCTCCGTGCATTGCCACAACGACCTCGGCATGGCGGTCGCGAATTCACTCGCCGGCGTGCAGATCGGCGGCGCGCGCCAGGTCGAATGCACGATCAACGGTCTGGGCGAGCGCGCGGGCAATACGTCGCTTGAAGAAATCGTGATGGCGGTGAAGACCCGCAAGGATTACTTCGGACTCGACGTCGGTCTCGATACGACTCAAATCGTGCCGGCCTCGAAGCTGGTGTCGCAGATCACTGGTTTCGTCGTGCAGCCGAACAAGGCCGTGGTCGGCGCGAACGCCTTCGCGCACGCGTCGGGCATCCATCAGGACGGCGTGCTGAAGGCGCGCGACACCTACGAAATCATGCGTGCGGAAGACGTGGGTTGGACCGCGAACAAGATCGTGCTCGGCAAGCTGTCGGGCCGCAATGCGTTCAAACAGCGTCTGCAGGAGCTCGGCATCGCGCTCGACAGTGAAGCCGAACTGAATACCGCGTTCGCGCGTTTCAAGGAACTTGCAGATCGCAAGGCGGAGATTTTCGACGAAGACATCATCGCGATCGTCAACGAGGAATCGGCCGAAGCGCACGAGAAGGAGCACTACAAATTCCTGTCGATGTCGCAGCATTCGGAAACCGGCGAGCAGCCGCACGCGAAGGTCGTGTTCTCGGTAGAGGGTAAAGAGATCACCGGCGAAGCACGCGGCAACGGCCCGGTCGACGCCACGCTCAACGCGATCGAAACGGAAGTGGGCAGCGGCTCCGAGCTGCTGCTGTACTCGGTCAACGCGATCACGACCGGCACCCAGGCACAAGGCGAAGTGACCGTGCGGTTGTCGAAGAGCGGACGCATCGTCAACGGCACCGGCACCGATCCGGATATCGTCGCGGCGTCCGCGAAGGCGTATTTCTCGGCGCTCAACAAACTCTATTCGAATGCGGACAAGTTGAATCCGCAGCGCTCGGAGTAACGGGAACATGGCGCGCCGGTAGCGCGCAATCTCGACGGTGAATCGAAGGAGAAGTCCCGCGATGCCTGGCACGCGGGGCTTTTTTTCGCGGTCATCGCGCGGGTGCGATGACCCGATACGCGGGGACTACTCCGCTGTCGTGCGCCGCAGCGACCAGCCGCTCGTTGCGCGCGCCTGCTCGCGGACCTGATATCTGAGGTCGACGGTGATTCCGCGGCGGGGCGCATCCGCGACGAACGCATCCAGCAGTTCGCGCACGTCGTGATCGACGAAATCGGCGCGTGTCGCGTCGACGAGGACGGTGGCGCCATCCGGAATCTGCTGCAGATAGTGCTTGAGCGGCACTTTGCCGAGAAACGATACGTCCTTGCGAAACGACAGCAGGTAGTGATCGCCATGCTGCGCGAGCACGATCGGGCCGCGCAGGTTTGCGTACAGCGCAAACAGCATGCTGCACAGTATGCCGAGCACGATACCGATCAGCAGATCGGTGACGAGCACACCGACGACCGTGACGATAAACGGTGCGAACGGCGCGAATCCCTGTCGCGCAAGCCCGGCGAACAACGACGGCTTGGCGAGTTTGAACCCGGTGAAGATCAGGATCGCGGCGAGGCAGGCGAGCGGGATCAGGTTGATCACGCTGGTGAGCGCGAACACGCTGACGAGAAGCAACACCCCATGAACGATCGCCGAGAGCCGGCTTTTTGCGCCGGCATGCACGTTTGCGGAGCTACGCACGATCACCGCGGTGATCGGCAGGCCACCGATCGCCCCCGCGATCAGATTGCCCACGCCCTGCGCCTTCAGTTCGCGATCGGGCGGTGCGCGGCGGCGTTCCGGATCGATCTGTTCGACCGCTTCGAGGCTCAGTAGCGTTTCGAGACTTGCGAGGATGGCGATCGTGATCGCAACGCGCCATATGTCTGGATTGATGAGCTGGGCGAACCGTGGTCCGAAGTGGGCCGACACGAGCACGGCTTGCAGTGCCGCGAACGATTCGAGCGACGGCAACGCAACCCGCCGTTCGGCGGGCGGTGCCAGCGATGGCGCGACGAGATCGAGAGCGAGCGTCGCGCCGATGCCGAGCAGCACCACCGCGAGCGGCGCCGGCATGATGCGCACGACAGCGAAGCGGCGCAGCGCGCGGGTTTCCCAGCCGGCGAGGATCGCAAGCGACAGCAGCGTGATCAGCACGGCGGTCAGCGAGATTGGGCCGAGCGGCGTTGCGAGCGCCGCCGCCGGGTGGCCGGAATGAGCGGTGCCGGACAGCCCCAGCGCTACGGGAAACTGCTTGAGGATCAACAGCACGCCGATGGCCGCGAGCATCCCCTTGATCACTGGCGACGGCACGTAGGCCGCGAACCGGCCAGCCCTGAGCATGCCGAAGCCGAACTGGATGACGCCCGACAGCAGTACGGCCAGCAGGAAAGCGGAAAAGCCGCCAAGCCGCGCGATGCCGTCGACGACGATCACGACGAGGCCCGCGGCCGGGCCGCTCACGCTCAGGCGCGAGCCGCTCAGCGCGGCAACCACGAGCCCGCCAATGATGCCCGACACCAGTCCGGCAAATGGGTCGACGCCCGATGCGTGAGCAATGCCGAGGCAAAGCGGCAGCGCCACCAGAAAAACGGCCGTTCCGGCGAGCACGTCGCGCTGGAGCGCGGAGAAGGGGGTTTGAGTATCCATGGAGTCCAAAAGCGAGAGGTGGGGCGGCGAGCGACGAACAGGGGTGGCTCGATGAGGATTCCGCTGTCGGCTTCGTCCGCGGTTCGAATGGCGGGTGCGACGCGCTTCGCTAGGCCGCGCTGTGCGCGGCGGTCGGGCAGGTCATCGCGTCGTCGGCGCTGTAGCCGGAGGTGAGAACCTTGAGGCGCCCGTCGTCGAGCGCAAAGATCCAGCCGTGCACGAGCGGCGCCGGATCAGCCTCGTGCACGATCGGGCTCGCCCGTAGGTGCCGCACCTGTTCGAGCACGTTCAGCTCGGCGAGGCGGTTGACGCGATCCGATTCGGTCGCCGCGCCGTCCAGTTCCGGGCGATGCGTTTGCGCGAGCGCGCAGAGCGGCGCGATACGCCGGTTTACATGGGGCAGCGCGGGGTCCGGGGGCAGCAGCGCGGCGCGCACGCCGCCGCAGCCATAGTGTCCGCAGACGATCACATGGCCGACCTTGAGCACTCGCACCGCGTATTCGAGGACGCTCGCGACGTTGTCGTCGCCGGGATCAAACAGGTTGGCGATGTTGCGATGGACGAACAGATCGCCGGGCTCGCAATGCGTGATCGTTTCGGCGGGCACTCGGCTGTCCGCACAGCCTATCCACAGAATGTGTGGATTCTGTCCGCGCATGAGGTCGCGAAAGAATGCCGGATTGCGCGTCGCGGTTTCATGGGCCCACGCGACATTGGCGACCAGCAGGTGTTTGGGGCGGTTCATCGTAGCAGCTCCGTAACAGAGGCAATTGACCTGGCACCGGACCGGAACCGCAGTTGCGCGGTCGATCATCACCCGGTGCACGAACGGTGTTTACAATAACCTTTCTTTTGCGGAGTTGTTGACGTGAACAGGATTAAATTCTTCTTTATGCCTAGAGAATAAAAAAGCTGCCTACGGAAGGCAGCTTTTTTGAGATACCGTTCTTCGTTCGAAGATCGCGCTCAGGACTCAGAACAGGCTGCGACGGTCGGGCTCGTGCAGCGGGTCGGGGGTCTTCTGCGTGAGGCGCAAGATGCCCTGGTCATCGAAGTAGAAGCTGTACAGCATGTACCAGACGTTGTCCTCGAGATAGCGATAGGTCCAGACTTCGCGCCTCATCATCGGGAAGTACGACGTTTCGACCGGACGGCCGAAGTTCACCAGTACGTCGCTGCGCGTCCATTTGCCGATCTCGGCGCGGTAGAACTCGTTGGGTTGCAACACCTGGCGCATGTTGACGATTTTGCCGGCCGCGTCGATGTCGGCGGCGGTGGTGGTTTCGCCCATCGGTTGGGTCGGCCACATCAGGCGCTTGCCGCCGTCGGGGAGGTCGTAGGTTTCGCGCGGCGGTCCGAGCCGCGCGATCACCGTCGATGCATCCGCTCCCTGTTGATACTGCTGCCACGGCTGGGCGCAGCCGGCGAGCGCGAGCACGCTCAGGCAAACGAACGCGGCGCGCCGCAGACTCGCGCCGGCCGGGGTTGTGATAGAGGCCGCCGTGCGGTGATGGCGGTTCGACATGTATTCCTCCGATGGCGTTTGAATAGCGGTTCTTATCATCGAGACCCACCATTTTGACACGCGCCGTGGCGAAAGAATGGCGCTGCCCGAACGTGGGTCGCCTCCAAAGGAGAACGGATGCGCCGGCTTGCCTATTCCGTGCGCGTGGTTCTATGATCCGCGCTTCGAAGATTCAGGCGGGACGACCATGACGGCGGTGTGGCAACGGGCGGCGGCGATTGCGCTGACGGCGATCTCAATGGCGGCGGTGGGCGTTGGCGTGGCTCAGGCGACGAGTTCGGGGGTGAATCCGACCGGCAAACCCACGGGCGCCCCGATCCGGCTCGCGCTGATCGAAGGCATGTCCGGCCCGTTCGCGAACGCGGGCGCGGCGGTCGAGCGCAATCTGCGCTTCGGCGTCGAGCAGGTCAACGCGCGCGGCGGCGTGAAGCTCGCGGACGGCGCGCATCCGTTCGAACTCGTCGTGCTCGACAGCAAGGGCAGCGCGGAAGAAGCGCTGACGCAGATGCGCGCAGCCGCGGATCGCCATATCGGCTACATCCTGCAGGGCAATAGCTCGGCGGTCGCCGCGGCGCTCATCGGCGCGATCGACAAGCAGAACAGCCGCGAGCCGGACAACCGCGAACTGTTCCTGAACTACTCGGCCGACGACCCCGCGCTCACCAACGCGAACTGCAGCTTCTGGCACTTCCGCTTCGACGCGCACGCGGGCATGCGGATGGCCGCGCTCGCCGAGGTGATCGAGCGCGACAAGACGGTGAAAAAGGTTTACCTGCTGAACCAGGACTACAGCTTCGGCCACGACGTGAGCAGCCTCGCGCGCTCGACGCTCACGGCGAAGCGCCCTGACATCGCGGTGGTCGGCGACGAATTTCACCCGATCGGCCGAGTGAAGGACTTTGCGCCGTACATCGCGAAGATCCGCGCGAGCGGCGCGGACGCCGTGATCACCGGCAACTGGGGCAACGACCTGACGTTGCTCGTGAAGGCGGCGCGCGAGCAGGGCCTCGACACGAAGTTCTACACGTTCTACGGCAACAGCCTCGGCGCGCCGGCCGCCCTCGGCGACGCGGGCGTGGATCACGTGATCGCCGTGGCCGAGTGGCATCCGAACGTCGGCGGCGCGGCCTCCGATGCATGGTACGCGGCGTTCCGCGCGCGCTATCCGGCCGCGCAGGACGACTATCCGGTGCTGCGTATGCCACTGCTGCTCGACACACTCGCCGCCGCGATGAACCGCGCCGGCAGCGCCGATCCGACGGCGGTCGCGAAAGCGCTGGAGGCAATCCGCTTCGACAACGGTTTTCACGCATCCTGGATGCGCGCCGACGACCATCAGCTGATCCAGCCCCTTTACGTGATGCAGATGGACAAAGCCGGCGCACCCGGCGTGCATTTCGATAACGAAGGTTCCGGCTACGGCTTTCGCACGGTGCTGGCGATATCAGCCGAGCGTACGGTATTGCCGACGGTCTGTCGGATGCGACGCCCCTGAGCGACGCGCGATTCGCTTGCTAGCGCGGGCTTCGCGGCCGATGTCGGCTGTGCTACAATACGCGTCCCGTTGTTCGGCTGGGTTCTCATTCAGCTAATTCAGCCACGAACGGGGCTCAGTAAATTTTGTGAAACGGGTATCCCACGGCACGGCCTTTCTTCCGTGACCGCCTGTCCAGTTATCAAGGAAATTGACATGTCCGCAGTTGAAGCAAGCAAGAAGTCCGAAGTCGTCGCGCAATTCGCACGCGCAGCTAACGACACCGGCTCCCCCGAAGTTCAGGTCGCGCTGCTCACGACCCGTATCAACGAACTGACCTCCCACTTCAAGGAGCACACGAAGGATCACCACAGCCGCCGCGGTCTGCTGCGCATGGTGAGCCGCCGTCGCAAGCTGCTCGACTACCTGAAGGGTAAGGACGCGGATCGTTACCGCAGCCTGATCGAGAAGCTGGGTCTCCGTAAGTAATCGGCCAGTCGTTCAGCAAGATGCCTGTGTCAGTTTCGCTGATACAGGCATTTTGTTTTTGCACGGCGCGCTTCGTGTAATGCGCACCGCCTGTGCTCCGCGGCGTATGCCGGTTCGCGCGGCGTCCACGGGTAAGCGTACTAGCAGTAGCAGAGCAGTAGTAGGAAAGCAGTAACAGGAAACAAGGCCGGGCTTCAGGGCAGAGTTTTGTGTCATTCCAGCGGTTCGCGCGCGCTCGCGGTGACTCTCTGGAATGGCATAGCACGACTCTTCCCATGCGGCGCCGGCCCCGGCGTTGCCGCGCCGCTTCCGGTCCGCGCGGCATTACGATGAGGAAAAGCAATGACTATGTTCAATAAGATCGTCAAAGAGTTTAAGTGGGGGCAGCACAACGTTCGCCTCGAAACCGGTGAAATCGCTCGCCAGGCGAGCGGCGCGGTGATCGTCGACGTCGAAGACACCGTGGTGCTCGCCACCGTGGTCGGCGCGAAGACCGCCAAGCCGGGCCAGGACTTCTTCCCCCTCACCGTCGATTACATCGAAAAGACCTACGCCGCCGGCAAGATCCCGGGTGGCTTCTTCCGTCGCGAAGGCCGTCCGTCGGAGGGCGAGACGCTGATCTCGCGACTGATCGACCGTCCGCTGCGCCCGCTCTTTCCGGAAGGCTTCTACAACGAAGTGCAGGTCGTGATTCACGTGCTGTCGCTGAATCCGGAAATCCCCGCCGACATCCCGGCGCTGATCGGCGCATCGGCGGCGCTCGCGGTGTCCGGCCTGCCGTTCAACGGCCCGGTCGGCGCGGCACGCGTGGCCTACATCAACAACGAATACGTGCTGAATCCGACGCGTCCGCAGATGAAGGAATCGGCGCTCGACCTCGTCGTCGCCGGTACGGAACGCGCGGTGCTGATGGTCGAATCGGAAGCGCAGCAGCTGAGCGAAGAGGTGATGCTCGGCGCCGTCGTGTTCGGTCATGAGCAGATGCAGACCGCGATCGACGCGATCCACGAACTGGTCCGCGAAGGCGGCAAGCCCGAGTGGGACTGGCAGCCGGCCGCGAAGAACGAAGCGCTGATCGCGCGCGTCACGGAACTCGCGCAAGCCGATCTGCTCGCCGCTTACCAGATCCGCGACAAGCAGGCTCGCTCGACCAAGCTGAAGGAAGTCTACGCGGCGACCTCGGCGAAGCTCGAAGAAGAAGCGGCGGCAGCCGGTACCGTGGCGGCCGACAAAGCGTCGGTCGGCAACGTGCTGTTCGACATCGAAGCGAAGATCGTCCGTACCCAGATCCTGAACGGCGAGCCGCGTATCGACGGCCGCGACACGCGCACCGTGCGCCCGATCGAAATCCGTACCGGCGTGCTGCCGCGTACCCACGGCTCGGCGCTGTTCACGCGCGGCGAAACGCAGGCGCTGGTGGTTGCGACGCTCGGCACGAAGGGCGACGAGCAGAGTATCGACGCGCTGGAAGGCGAGTACCGCGAACGCTTCATGCTCCACTACAACATGCCTCCGTTCGCGACCGGCGAAACGGGCCGCGTCGGTTCGCCGAAGCGCCGTGAAATCGGTCACGGCCGTCTCGCCAAGCGCGCGCTCGTCGCCTGCCTGCCGAGCGCCGACGAATTCGGCTACTCGATCCGTGTCGTCTCGGAAATCACCGAGTCGAACGGTTCGTCGTCGATGGCTTCGGTGTGCGGCGGCTGTCTCGCGCTGATGGACGCCGGCGTGCCGATGAAGGCTCACGTCGCCGGTATCGCGATGGGCCTGATTCTCGAAGGCAACCGCTTCGCGGTGCTGACCGACATCCTCGGCGACGAAGATCACCTCGGCGACATGGACTTCAAGGTCGCGGGTACGGAACAAGGCGTGACCGCGCTGCAGATGGACATCAAGATCCAGGGCATCACGAAGGAAATCATGCAGGTCGCGCTCGCGCAGGCTAAGGAAGGTCGCATGCACATTCTCGGCAAGATGACCTCGGCCGTGGCAGGCGCGAACACGCAGCTGTCGGAGTTCGCACCGCGCATGATCACGATCAAGATCAACCCGGAAAAGATCCGCGACGTGATCGGCAAGGGCGGCTCGGTGATCCGTGCGCTGACCGAAGAAACCGGCACGACGATCGACATTTCAGACGACGGCGTCGTCACGATCGCGAGCACGAACAGCGAAGGCATGGCCGAAGCGAAGCGTCGTATCGAAGCGATCACGATGGAAGTCGAAGTGGGCCAGGTGTACGAAGGCACCGTGCTCAAGCTGCTCGACTTCGGCGCGATCGTGAACATCCTGCCAGGTAAGGACGGTCTGCTGCATATTTCCGAGATCGCGAACGAGCGCATCAAGGACATCAACGACTATCTGAAGGATGGCCAGCAGGTGAAGGTCAAGGTCATCCAGACGGACGAGAAGGGTCGTGTGCGTCTGTCGGCGAAGGCACTGCTGAACGACGCGCCGCAAGGCGAACCGACGCCGCAGTAAGGCGGTAACGGACAAACGGCCGGCCGTGTCATGCACGCCGGCCGTTTTTCATGCAGGATGGATTGCGTTGCGTATTCGAATCGCAGCGCTACGGCGGACGGCAGCAACGGGTAGGCAACGCAATCCAATCTTGGAGTTGACGCAGATGAAAGCGATCGAAATCACTGAATTCGGTGCCCCGGAAGTCCTCAAGCTGGCAGAGCGTCCGACGCCGCAGCTCAAGGCTGGCGAGGTGCTGATCAAGGTGGCGGCATCCGGCATCAATCGTCCGGACGTGTTTCAGCGCAAGGGCGGCTATGCGCCGCCGCCGGGAGCGTCGGATCTGCCGGGGCTGGAGGTGGCGGGCGAGATCGTCGGCGGCACGATCGAAGCGAAGAACAATCCGTTCGGTCTGAAGATTGGCGACCGCGTTTGCGCGCTGCTCGCGGGCGGCGGCTATGCCGAGTATGCGGCGGCGCCGCTTCTGCAATGCCTGCCCGTGCCGGCGGGATTGTCGGACGTCGAAGCGGCTTCGCTGCCCGAGACTTTCTTCACGGTGTGGAGCAACGTGTTCAATCGCGCGCAGCTCGGCCAGGGTGAGGGTGGCGCGAACGAAACGCTGCTCGTGCAGGGCGGATCGAGCGGCATCGGCGTGACGGCGATCCAAATTGCGCACGCGCTCGGCTTCCGTGTGTTCGCCACCGCAGGCTCGGACGACAAGTGCCGCGCGTGCGAAGCGCTCGGCGCCGAACGGGCGATCAACTATAAGACTGAAGATTTCGTCGAAGTCATCAAGTCGCTGACCAACGATCGTGGCGTCGACGTGATCCTCGACATGGTCGCGGGCAGCTACGTGCCGCGCGAACTGTCGGCGCTCGCCGACGGTGGCCGCATCGTGCTGATTGCGCTGCTCGGCGGCGCGAAGGCGGAGCTGAACCTGAACGAAGTGCTGCGTCGCCGTCTGACCGTTACCGGTTCGACACTGCGGCCACGGCCGATCGAGTTCAAGGCACAGATCGCCGCGCAATTGAAAGAGCGCGTATGGCCGCATCTCGAAGCCGGGCGCATCAGGCCGGTCGTGCACCGCGTGTTTCCGGCCACCCAGGCTGCCGACGCGCATACGCTGATGGAAAGCAGCACCCACGTCGGCAAGATTGTGTTGACTTGGGGTCCGGAGGCTTGACACCATCGGTTTGACCCGATCCACCCCACGCAGTAAAATTGCGCGTTTTGCGCGCGCCGGAGCAGGTCGGACTGGCAAGACAGGACAATACGAGACGATGTCTAATCAACAACGAGCCAAACTGGTAGTCGGTAATTGGAAGATGCATGGGCGGCTCGCCGCGAACGCCGCGTTGTTGCGGGCAGTGGTGCAGGGCGCCAATGAATTGCCGGCCGACGTGCGCGTCGGTGTCTGCGTGCCGAGCCTCTATGTCGCGCAGGCGCAGTCGCTGCTGGAAGGCAGCCCGGTCGTGTGGGGCGTGCAGGACGTGTCCGCGTTCACGCATGGCGCCTATACCGGCGAAGTGGCTGCGCCGATGGTGACGGACTTCGGTGCCACGTTTGCGATCGTCGGGCATTCGGAGCGTCGCGCGTATCACCGCGAAAGCGCCGAGCTTGTCGCGGTGAAGGCGCAGCGTGTGCTCGAGGCGGATTTGACGCCGATCGTGTGCGTCGGCGAAACGCTCGAAGAACGCGAGGCTGGTTCGACCGAGCAGGTCGTCGGCGGTCAGCTCGACGAAGTGCTCGCGAAGCTGTCCTGTCAGGACGCGGCTCGCCTCGTCGTCGCGTATGAGCCGGTGTGGGCAATTGGCACCGGCAAGAGCGCATCGGCGGCACAGGCGCAGGCCGTGCATGCGTTCCTGCGTGCTCGTCTCGCGGCAAAGGGTGCGGCGGACGTACCGTTGCTGTACGGCGGCAGCGTGAAACCGGACAACGCGGAAGAACTGTTCCGTCAGAACGATATCGACGGCGGCCTGATCGGCGGCGCGTCGTTGAAAGATCAGGATTTCCTGGCGATCTGCAAGGCGGCCGCTGCGACCAGCGTGGCGGGTTAAGCAGAGCGTCTCGACGAGGATGACTCCTTTTCGCGCAACACACCGTGTGCGGCGCGGTTAAATAAAGACTCAGGTGAGTGTGATGCTGTATTTGAAAACATTGATTATCGTCGTTCAGTTGTTGTCCGCGCTCGGGGTCATTGGCCTCGTGTTGCTGCAGCACGGCAAAGGTGCCGACATGGGCGCAGCTTTCGGCAGCGGCGCATCGGGTAGCCTGTTCGGTGCGACGGGTTCGGCGAACTTCCTGTCGCGTACCACGGCGGTGCTCGCAGCGCTGTTCTTTGCCACGACCTTGGCGCTCACTTACCTTGGCGCGTATCACGTGAAGCCGTCGGCAGGCGTGCTGGGCGGGGCGGCTACTGCACCGATCGCGGCTTCGCCTGCTTCCGCACCGGCTGCAGGCTCGGCTCCGGTGGCGGCATCGCCCGCAGTGCCGGCTTCGCCCGCGTCGGTTCCGGCAACGGGTGTGCCGAAATAAATTTTCTGTAGGCGTGCTCTTGTGCGTTGAACAATCTGTTTAAACAAGTTACAATTCAAGTCTTGAAGCGATTCGCGGGTTTTACAAGTTGTTTTCCCGGATTGCATATAGTGCCGACGTGGTGAAATTGGTAGACACGCTATCTTGAGGGGGTAGTGGCGAAAGCTGTGCGAGTTCGAGTCTCGCCGTCGGCACCAAATGTTATCTAAATGCCAGCCGCTTGCTTCGCTTCGGCTGGCATTTTCACTTCTGGCGTATGGCTGTAGGGCTTACGTCATGCGTGTTGAGGAAGTGATTTCGCGTCAGGGGTGCTATGCTCCTGACGGCACTCAGAACCAACCGATTGAGGATTGTCTTGAACCTCGCAGCCTATTTCCCCGTTTTGTTGTTCCTTATTGTGGGCACCGGTTTAGGCGTAGCACTGGTCAGTATCGGCAAGCTCCTCGGTCCCAACAAACCCGACACCGAAAAAAACGCACCGTACGAGTGCGGCTTCGAAGCATTCGAAGATGCGCGCATGAAGTTCGATGTGCGTTACTACCTCGTCGCCATTCTCTTCATCATTTTCGATCTTGAAACCGCGTTCCTGTTCCCGTGGGGCGTGGCATTGCGCGACATCGGCTGGGCCGGGTTCACGGCAATGATGATTTTCCTGCTCGAGTTCCTGCTTGGTTTTGCCTACATCTGGAAGAAGGGCGGCCTCGACTGGGAATGATGGATTAATCGCCGGTTTGCGTGGGTGGCCAGGCTTGCCGCCCCGTCTGGAGTGGAAAGCAAATGAGTATCGAAGGGGTCTTGAAAGAAGGGTTTGTCACCACTACGGCGGACAAACTGATCAACTGGACGCGCACCGGCTCGCTGTGGCCGATGACGTTCGGTCTCGCATGCTGCGCAGTCGAGATGATGCATGCGGGTGCCGCCCGTTATGACCTCGACCGTTTCGGTGTCGTGTTCCGTCCGAGTCCGCGTCAGTCGGACGTGATGATCGTCGCCGGTACGCTGTGCAACAAGATGGCGCCCGCTCTGCGCAAGGTCTACGACCAGATGGCGGAGCCGCGCTGGGTAATCTCGATGGGCTCGTGCGCGAACGGTGGCGGCTATTACCACTACTCGTACTCGGTGGTGCGCGGCTGCGACCGGATTGTCCCGGTCGACGTGTACGTGCCGGGTTGTCCGCCCACCGCGGAAGCGCTGGTGTACGGCGTGATCCAGCTGCAAGCCAAGATTCGCCGCACCAACACTATCGCCCGTCAATAAGGCCAAAGCCTCCCCACAATATGGCAAGCAAACTCGAGACCCTGAAAGCGAACCTCGAGGCGGCCTTTGGCGGCCTCCTGACGAGCGTGACCGAGTCGGTCGGTGAATTGACGATCGTCGTCAAGGCTGGCGACTACCTCAACGTGGCAAAGCGCCTGCGCGACGACCGCTCGCTCGGTTTCGAGCAGTGTGTCGACCTGTGCGGCGTCGATTACCAGACCTATGCTGAAGGCGCTTACGACGGCCCGCGTTTTGCAGCAGTGCTGCATCTGCTGTCGGTGCAGAACAACTGGCGTCTGCGTCTGCGCGTATTCGCGCCGGACGACGACATGCCGATCCTGCCGTCCGTCGTCGATATCTGGAATTCGGTCAACTGGTACGAGCGCGAAGCGTTCGACCTGTACGGCATCGTCTTCGAAGGTCACCCGGACCTGCGCCGCATTTTGACCGACTACGGTTTTATCGGTCATCCGTTCCGCAAGGATTTCCCTGTCTCCGGCTACGTCGAGATGCGTTACGACCCGGAAGAGAAGCGCGTCGTCTATCAGCCGGTGACGATCGAGCCGCGGGAAATCACGCCGCGCGTGATCCGTGAGGATCGCTATGGCGGTCTGAAACACTAAGAGAACGTCATGGCAGAGATCAAGAACTACACGCTAAACTTCGGTCCGCAGCACCCGGCAGCGCACGGTGTGTTGCGCCTCGTGCTCGAACTCGACGGCGAAGTGATTCAGCGCGCCGATCCGCACATCGGTCTACTGCATCGCGCGACTGAAAAGCTCGCCGAAAGCAAGACGTTTATCCAGTCGGTGCCGTACATGGACCGTCTCGACTACGTGTCGATGATGGCCAACGAGCACGGCTACGTGCTTGCCATCGAGAAGTTGCTCGGCATCGACGTGCCACTGCGCGCGCAATACATTCGCGTACTGTTCGACGAAATCACTCGCGTGTTGAATCACCTGATGTGGATCGGCGCGCACGCGCTCGACGTCGGTGCGATGGCGGTGTTCCTGTATGCGTTCCGCGAGCGCGAAGACCTGATGGACGTGTACGAAGCGGTGTCCGGCGCACGGATGCACGCGGCCTACTACCGTCCGGGTGGCGTCTACCGCGATCTGCCTGACGCAATGCCGCAATACAAGGCGTCGAAGATTCGCAATGCGAAGGCGTTGTCGAAGATGAACGAGAACCGTCAGGGTTCGCTGCTCGACTTCATCGACGACTTCTTCACCCGTTTCCCGAAGTGCGTGGACGAATACGAAACGCTGCTCACCGACAACCGGATCTGGAAGCAGCGTCTGGTCGGCATCGGTGTGGTCAGCCCGGAGCGGGCGCTGCAACTCGGCATGACCGGCGCGATGCTGCGTGGCTCGGGCGTCGAGTGGGACCTGCGCAAGAAGCAACCGTATGAAGTTTATGACAAGCTCGATTTCGACATTCCGGTCGGCGTGAATGGCGATTGCTACGACCGCTATCTGGTACGCGTCGAAGAAATGCGTCAATCGTGCCGGATCGCGAAACAGTGCATTGAGTGGCTGCGTAAAAATCCAGGCCCTGTGATGACGGACAATCACAAGGTGGCGCCGCCGTCGCGCGTCGGCATGAAGTCGAACATGGAAGATCTGATCCATCACTTCAAGCTGTTCACCGAAGGCTTCCACGTGCCCGAAGGCGAGGCGTACGCCGCAGTCGAACATCCGAAGGGCGAGTTCGGCATCTATCTGATCTCGGACGGCGCCAACAAGCCATACCGTCTGAAGATCCGCGCGCCGGGCTATGCACACCTGTCCTCGCTTGACGAAATGGCCCGCGGCCACATGATCGCCGATGCCGTGACGATCATCGGCACGCAGGACATCGTGTTCGGCGAAGTGGATCGCTAGGACGTATTCATCGACGCGCGTCCGCGGTTGTTGCACCGCCACCCGCGTCAAGCAAAGGAACGCCGGGTCTGTCGCAGTATCACGTGAGCGACAGGTTTTCGTTCGGTAGGAATTGAAAGAGTCGTGTCTGAATATGATCTCAGCTGAAGGCCTGAAAGAAATCGATCGTGCGGTCGCAAAGTACCCCGCCGATCAGAAACAGTCCGCCGTGATGTCGGCGTTGGCCACTGCTCAAACCGAGCATGGCTGGCTGTCGCCCGAACTCATGCAGTTCGTCGCGGATTATCTCGGCATGCCGGCAATCGCCGTGCAGGAGGTAGCGACCTTCTACACGATGTATGAGACCTCGCCGGTCGGTAAGTTCAAGATCACGCTCTGCACGAACCTGCCGTGCCAGCTCGGCCCTGACGGCGGTTCCGAAAGCGCCGCTGAATACCTGAAGCAGAAGCTCGGCATCGACTTCGGCGAAACCACGCCCGATGGCAAATTCACGCTGAAAGAAGGTGAGTGCATGGGTTCGTGCGGCGACGCGCCGGTGATGCTGGTGAACAACCAACGCATGTGCAGCTTCATGAGCCGCGAGAAGATCGACCAGCTGCTCGAGGAACTTTCGAAATGACGGCTTTACACGATCGTCACATCAAACCGCTTATTCTCGCCGGACTGAACGGCGACAACTGGCATCTCGAAGACTACGTGGCGCGCGGCGGTTATGCCCAGCTGCGTCGCATCCTGGAAGAAAAGATCGCGCCCGAGCAGGTGATCGCCGACGTCAAGGCGTCGGGTCTGCGCGGCCGCGGCGGCGCGGGCTTCCCGACCGGTCTGAAGTGGAGCTTCATGCCGCGCCAGTTCCCGGGCCAGAAGTACCTCGTCTGTAATTCGGACGAGGGCGAGCCGGGTACGTTCAAGGACCGCGACATTCTGCGCTTCAATCCGCATTCGTTGATCGAAGGTATGGCGATCGGCGCGTACGCGATGGGCATCACGGTCGGCTACAACTATATTCACGGCGAAATCTGGGAAGTCTATAAGCGCTTCGAAGAAGCGTTGGAAGAAGCTCGCCGCGCCGGGTTCCTCGGCGACAACATCATGGGCTCGGGCTTTTCGTTCCAGCTGCATGCGCACCATGGTTACGGCGCGTATATCTGCGGCGAGGAAACCGCGCTGCTCGAATCGATCGAGGGCAAGAAGGGTCAGCCGCGCTTCAAACCGCCGTTCCCCGCGAGCTTTGGCGTGTACGGCAAACCCACCACCATCAACAACACCGAAACGTTCGCGGCAGTGCCGTTCCTGCTCGCCATCGGACCGCAGAATTACCTTGAAATCGGCAAGCCGAACAACGGCGGCACGAAGATTTTCTCGGTGTCGGGCGACGTCGAGCGTCCGGGCAATTACGAAATTCCGCTCGGCACGCCGTTCGCGACGCTGATGGAACTCGCCGGCGGCATGCGCGGCGGCAAGAAGATCAAGGCCGTGATTCCTGGCGGTTCGTCGGCGCCGGTGATTCCGGGCGAGATGATGATGCAGACCGACATGGATTACGACTCGATCGCGAAGGCTGGCTCGATGCTCGGCTCGGGCGCGGTGATCGTGATGGACGAGACGCGCTGCATGGTGCGCTCGTTGCTGCGCCTGTCGTACTTCTACTACGAAGAGTCGTGCGGTCAATGCACGCCTTGCCGTGAAGGCACAGGCTGGCTGTATCGCGTCGTACATCGTATCGAGCATGGTCTCGGCCGCCAGGAAGATCTGGATCTGCTGAACTCGGTCGCGGAAAACATCATGGGCCGCACGATCTGCGCGCTCGGCGACGCGGCAGCCATGCCGGTTCGGGGCATGCTCAAGCACTACTGGGACGAATTCGAATATCACGTCGCCCACAAGCATTGCCTCGTCGGCGGCCATGCCGGCACGGCGGCGGCGCCCGAAACAGTGGCAGCCTGAGTCGCGCCGACAGATTTGGCTGACGAATAACTACCAGACGAACACCTCAACCGCAGGATTCATCGCCCGAAGCGGGCGATGAACTGGCGAACGATTGAGCGGTAACAGGTTAAGGAAGATTGACCATCATGGTTGAACTGGAAATAGACGGCAAGAAAGTCGAGGTGCCTGAAGGCAGCATGGTGATCCAGGCTGCGCATAAGGTCGACACCTACATTCCTCACTTCTGCTATCACAAGAAGCTGTCGATTGCGGCCAATTGCCGGATGTGTCTGGTCGATGTCGAGAAGATGCCGAAGGCCGTGCCCGCGTGCGCGACCCCGGTGTCGGCCGGCATGATCGTGCGCACCAAGTCGGACAAGGCGGTGAAGGGCCAGCAAGCTGTGATGGAATTCCTGCTGATCAACCATCCGCTCGACTGCCCGATCTGCGACCAGGGCGGCGAGTGCCAGTTGCAGGATCTGGCCGTCGGTTACGGCAAGTCGTCGTCGCGCTATAGCGAAGAAAAGCGCGTGGTGTTCCACAAGAACGTGGGCCCGCTGATCTCGATGGAAGAGATGTCGCGCTGCATTCACTGCACGCGTTGCGTCCGCTTCGGCCAGGAAATCGCCGGCGTGATGGAACTCGGCATGCTTGGCCGCGGCGAGCATTCGGAAATCACGTCGTTCGTCGGCAAGACGGTCGACTCGGAATTGTCGGGCAACATGATCGATCTATGCCCGGTCGGCGCGCTGACCAGCAAGCCGTTCCGCTACAGCGCCCGCACCTGGGAGCTGTCGCGCCGCAAGTCGGTGAGCCCGCACGATTCCGTTGGCGCGAACCTCATCGTGCAGGTGAAGAACAATCGCGTGATGCGCGTTCTGCCGTTCGAGAACGAAGCGATCAACGAGTGCTGGATTTCGGACAAGGATCGCTTCTCGTACGAAGGTCTCAACAGCCCCGAGCGTCTGACCAAGCCGATGCTCAAGCAGGGCGGCCAGTGGGTCGAAACCGACTGGCAAACCGCGCTCGATTATGTGGTCAAGGGCCTGAAGGGCATCGCGGGCGACCACGGCGCGAACGCGCTTGCGGCGCTGTCGAGCGCGCACAGCACAGTCGAAGAACTGTTCCTGCTCAAGCAGATCGCGCAAGCGGTCGGCACGCCGAACGTCGACTTCCGTCTGCGTCAGTCGGACTTCTCGGCTCCCGTTACCGGCGCGCCGTGGCTCGGCGGCACGATCGCCGATCTGTCGAACGTCGATGCGGCGCTCGTGATCGGCTCGGATCTACGTCGTGATCATCCGCTGTTCGCCGCGCGTTTGCGTCAGGTCGCACGCGGCGGTTCGGCGCTCACGTTGATCCAGGCCACCAACGACGACGCGATGATCCCGCAGGCGCACCGTGTGGTCGCCGCACCGTCGGCATGGCTCGAGGCGTTGGCAGGGATTGCCGGCGCGGTGGGCGAAGCGAAGGGCGTCGCACTGCCGGAAGCATTCGCCGGCACGCAGCCGACGGACGCGCACAAGCAGATCGCGAAATCGCTGACCAACGGCGCACTGCGCGTCGTGCTGCTCGGCAACGACGCGGTCCGTCATACGGACTTCGCGGCGATCCACGCCGCGGCGCAATGGATTGCCGAAGCGACCGGCGCCACGCTCGGTTTCCTGACCGAAGCGGCCAACACGGTCGGCGCGCACCTCGTGAACGCGCTGCCGGGCGAAGGCGGTCTGAATGCACGCGAAGTGTTCGAGCAACCGCGCAAGGGCTATCTGCTTTTGAATCTCGAGCCGGAATTCGACACGGCCAATCCGGTTCAAGCGCTTGCCGCGCTGAAGCAGGCCGAGATGGTCGTCGTGATGTCGCCGTTCCAGACCGGCGCCGACTATGCCGACGTGCTGTTGCCGATTGCACCGTTCACCGAAACGGGCGGCTCGTTCGTCAACGCGGAAGGCACGGTGCAGGCTTTCAACGGCGTCGTGCGTCCGCTCGGCGACACGCGTCCGGCGTGGAAGGTGTTGCGCGTGCTGGGCAGCCTGCTCGGCGCGCCGGGCTTCGAATACGACACGGTCGAAGAAGTGCGCGCAGCGGCGCTCGGCGACGGTGACCTCAGTTCGAGGCTGTCGAACCGTACCGGCGTCGCGGTGACGCGCGGCCAGGCCGTGAAGGCGGCGGAAGGCAAGTTCGAGCGTCTCGCGAACGTGCCGATCTATCACGCCGACGCGCTGGTGCGTCGCGCAGAGTCGCTGCATCTGACCGCGGCGGCCCGTACGGCGAATTCGGTCGGCCTGCCGGCTGCGCTGTTCGATAAACTGGGTTTGAAAGAGGGCGACGCGGTGCGCGTTCGTCAGGGCGAGCAAGCGGTGCAGTTGCCGGCCGTGCGCGACGCGAATCTTGCGGAGACGGTCGTCCGCGTATCGGCGGCTACGCCTGCCGGTGCAGCGCTGGGCAGCCTGTTCGGTGAACTGGTGGTGGAGAAGGCGTAAATGAGCTTGTTCGATACGATCAACTCGGGCGGCGCCCAGCTTCTCGGTGTGGCATGGCCTACGGTGTGGGCGCTCGTGCGCATCCTGGTGGTGGCCGTCGTGATCCTGCTGTGCGTCGCTTACCTGATCCTGTGGGAGCGGAAGCTGATCGGCTGGATGCACGTGCGTCTCGGTCCGAACCGCGTCGGCCCCGGCGGCCTGTTGCAGCCGATCGCCGACGTGCTGAAGCTTCTACTCAAGGAAGTGATCCAGCCTGCCCAGGCGAGCCGCTGGATCTACGTCATCGCACCGATCATGGTGGTGGTGCCGGCGTTCGCGGTGTGGGCGGTGATTCCGTTCCAGGCGGGCGCGGTGCTCGGCGACATCAACGCGGGTCTGCTGTACGCGATGGCGATCTCGTCGATCGGCGTGTATGGCGTGATTCTGGCCGGCTGGGCGTCGAACTCGAAATATGCGTTCCTCGGCGCGATGCGCGCCGCCGCGCAGATGGTCTCGTACGAAATCTCGATGGGCTTCGCGCTGGTGGTCGTGCTGATGACGGCCGGTACGCTGAATCTGTCGGGCATCGTCGGTTCGCAGGAGCAGGGCTTCTTCGCCTCGCACGGCCTGAATTTCCTGTCGTGGAACTGGCTACCGCTGCTGCCGATGTTCGTCGTGTACTTCATCTCGGGCATCGCCGAAACGAACCGTCACCCGTTCGACGTGGTGGAAGGCGAATCGGAAATCGTCGCGGGTCACATGATCGATTACTCGGGCATGGCGTTCGCGCTGTTCTTCCTCGCCGAGTACATCAACATGATCGTGATCTCAGCATTGGCTGCAACACTGTTCCTTGGGGGCTGGAGCGCTCCGTTCGGGTTCCTGTCGTTCATCCCGGGCATCTTCTGGCTCGTCCTCAAGGTTTTCCTGCTGTTGTCGGTGTTCATCTGGGCGCGTGCCACGTTCCCGCGCTACCGCTATGACCAGATCATGCGTCTCGGCTGGAAGGTCTTCATTCCGGTCTGCGTGGTGTGGCTCGTGGTGGTCGGCTTCTGGATCATGTCGCCGTTGAACATCTGGAAATAAAGGGCGGACGAACCCATGACCGCAATCCAAAACTTCTTCAAGACTTTCTTCCTCACGGAACTGCTGAAAGGCCTCGCGCTGACCGGACGCTACACGTTCCAGCGCAAGGTCACCGTGCAGTTCCCGGAAGAAAAGACCCCGATCTCGCCGCGTTTCCGCGGTCTGCATGCGCTGCGCCGGTATGAAAACGGCGAAGAGCGCTGCATCGCGTGCAAGCTGTGCGAAGCGGTGTGCCCGGCGCTCGCGATCACGATCGAATCGGAAACGCGCGCGGACAACACGCGCCGCACGACGCGCTACGACATCGACCTGACCAAGTGCATCTTCTGCGGTTTCTGCGAAGAGAGCTGCCCGGTCGACTCGATCGTCGAGACGCACATTCTCGAGTATCACGGCGAGAAGCGCGGCGACCTGTACTTCACGAAGGAAATGCTGCTGGCCGTTGGCGACCGCTACGAAGCACAAATCGCCGCCAACAAGGCAGCCGACGCACCGTATCGTTGAAGCGCTTTCCCGCTGATGCAGTAAATGCGGCAGTAAAAGCATTAACACGGCCTGCTGTCGGGTCGACCGCCGCGGCCTGAACGCCGCGGCACGGCGCACCTGTGTGGCGGTACTGGCGGTTTGCTCCGCTTTTGCCAACCACGCGTGCCAAAGAACAATGCCTGACGATGGCCTAACGATGAACCGGTAATCATGGAATTCACGACCGTACTGTTCTACATCTTCGCGCTGCTCCTCGTGGTTTCAGGGCTGAAGGTGATCACCTCCCGCAATCCAGTGGCGTGCGCACTGTATCTGGTGCTGGCGTTCTTCAACGCAGCCGCGATCTGGATGCTGCTCGAGGCGGAGTTCCTCGCGATCCTGCTGGTGCTGGTCTACGTCGGCGCGGTGATGGTGCTGTTCCTGTTCGTCGTGATGATGCTGGACATCAATCTCGACGTGCTACGCAAGGACTTCAAACGCTTCGTGCCGATGGCATCGGCAGTGGGCGCGATCATCGTGATCGAAACCGCACTGATCCTGTGGCACGGCTACGGCGCGACGGCTACCGCACTGCACGACACGGCCTCGGCCGCCGCCGGTATGGGCGACTGGTCGAACACGCGCCTGATCGGCAAGGTCATCTACACCAACTACATCTTCGCGTTCGAAATCGCGGGCCTGATTCTGCTGGTCGCCATCATCGCGGCGATCGCGCTGACCACGAGCCACAAGAAGGACAGCAAGCGTCAGAACGTCAGCGCGCAGGTCAAGGTGCGTGCCCAGGACCGCGTGCGCGTCGTGAAGATGCCGTCGGAGAAAACCGCGGCGACCATCGCCGCGGAACAAGCGGCTGCCGCGGCAGCCGCAGCAGCAGCCGACTCGGCAGCAGCCAAGAACAGCTGAGCGGACAGGAGATAGAAATCATGTTGACCCTTGCCCATTACCTCGTCCTCGGCGCGATCCTGTTTGCGATCAGCGTCGTCGGCATTTTCCTGAACCGCCGCAACGTCATCATCATCCTGATGGCGATCGAACTGATGCTGCTCGCGGTGAACACCAATTTTGTCGCGTTCTCGCACTATCTGGGCGACGTGCACGGCCAGGTTTTCGTCTTCTTCGTGCTGACGGTTGCTGCAGCCGAATCGGCGATCGGTCTCGCAATTCTGGTGACCCTGTTCCGTAGTCTCGACACGATCAATGTCGAGGATCTCGATCAGCTCAAAGGTTAATTTCAGGAAAAGCGGTTATGTCCACGATACTCAATGAAAACCTGCTGTTGGCAATTCCGCTGGCACCGCTCGCCGGTTCCCTGGTTGCAGGGCTGTTCGGCAAGGCGATAGGGCGGGCGGGTGCGCATTCGGTCACGATCCTCGGCGTCGCGGTTTCGTTCATCCTGTCGGTGATGGTCTTCTTCCAGGTGATGGACGGTGCGAGCTTCAACGCGACCGTTTATCAATGGATGTCGATCGGCAAGACGCAGCTCGAAGTCGGCTTCCTGGTCGACTCGCTGACCGCGATGATGATCGTCGTGGTCAACTTCGTGTCGCTGATGGTGCACATTTACACGATCGGCTACATGGCCGACGACGACGGCTACCAGCGCTTCTTCTCGTACATCTCGCTGTTCACGTTCTCGATGCTGATGCTCGTGATGAGCAACAACTTCCTGCAGCTGTTCTTCGGCTGGGAAGCGGTGGGTCTCGTTTCGTACCTGCTGATCGGCTTCTACTTCAAGCGTGAGAGCGCGATCTACGCGAACATGAAGGCGTTCATCGTGAACCGCGTCGGCGACTTCGGTTTCCTGCTCGGCATCGGTCTGCTGTTCGCGTTCGCCGGTTCGATGAACTACGGCGAAGTCTTCGCAAAGCGTACCGAACTCGCGGCGCTGAACTTCCCGGGTACCGACTGGGGCTTGCTGACGGTGGCCTGCATTTGCCTGTTCATCGGCGCGATGGGTAAGTCGGCGCAGTTCCCTCTGCACGTGTGGCTGCCGGACTCGATGGAAGGTCCGACGCCGATCTCCGCGCTGATTCACGCTGCGACCATGGTGACGGCCGGTATCTTCATGGTTACGCGCATGTCGCCGCTGTTCGAACTGTCCGATACGGCGCTGTCGTTCGTCATGGTCATCGGTGCGATTACCGCGCTGTTCATGGGCTTTCTCGGCATCGTCCAAAACGACATCAAGCGTGTGGTCGCTTATTCCACGCTGTCGCAGCTCGGTTACATGACGGTCGCGCTCGGCGCATCGGCTTACTCGGTCGCCGTGTTCCACCTGATGACGCACGCGTTCTTCAAGGCGCTGCTGTTCCTCGGCGCGGGTTCGGTGATCATCGGCATGCATCACGATCAGGACATGCGCAACATGGGCGGCCTGCGCAAGTACATGCCGATTACGTGGATCACGTCGCTGATCGGTTCGCTCGCGCTGATCGGCACGCCGTTCTTCTCGGGCTTCTACTCGAAAGACTCGATCATCGACGCGGTGAAGCTGTCGCATCTGCCGGGCTCGGGTTTCGCGTACTTCGCGGTGGTCGCAAGCGTGTTCGTGACCGCGTTGTATTCGTTCCGCATGTATTTCATGGTGTTCCACGGCGAGGAGCGCTTCCGCAATCCGAAGCACCCGGAATCGCCGATGGGCGCGGAAGCCGCGTCGCATGCAAATGGCGCGCACGGCCACGATGACCATGGCCATGGTCACGGCGACCACGCTCACGAGCCGCACGAAACGCCGTGGGTCGTGTGGGTGCCGCTCGTGCTGCTGGCGATTCCGTCGATCGTGATCGGCGCGATCGGCGTCGGTCCGATGCTGTTCGGCGACTTCTTCCAGCACGGCGTCGCGTTCGACAAGGTGATCTACATCAGCGAGAACCATCCGGCGCTGCATGAGATGGCCGAAGAATTCCAGGGCTGGGCGTCGATGGGTCTGCACTCGGTGTCGGGTCTGCCGGTATGGCTCGCGCTCGCAGGCGTGGTGGTCGCATGGTTCCTGTATCTGGTCCGTCCGGATCTGCCCGCTGTCATCAAGCGCGCATTCGGCCCGATCTACACGTTGCTCGATAACAAGTACTACATGGACAAGATCAACGAAGTCGTGTTTGCGCGGGGCGCTGTGGCCATTGGCCGTGGTTTGTGGAAGGAAGGCGACGTAGTCGTGATCGACGGCATCGTGAACGGCAGCGCCCGCTTTATCGGCTGGTTCGCCAGCGTGATCCGCTTCCTCCAATCCGGTTACATCTACCACTACGCGTTCGCCATGATCATCGGCATGCTGGGGCTCCTGACCCTGTTTGTAACGCTCGGCGGCAAATAAGGCGAGAGACACTCATGCACGCTTATCCGATTCTCAGCATCGCGATCTGGTTGCCGATCCTCTTCGGTCTGCTGGTCCTCGCGATCGGCAACGACGAGAACCCCGCTCCCGCGCGCTGGATCTCGCTGATCGGCTCGGTCCTGAGCTTCCTCGTCACGCTGCCGCTGATCACCAGCTTCGATTCGAGCACCGCCGACCTGCAGTTCGTCGAGCAGGCGAACTGGATCCAGCGCTTCCACATCATGTATCACCTCGGCGTGGACGGCATTTCGATGTGGTTCGTCTCGTTGACCGCGTTGATCACGGTGATCGTCGTGATCGCAGCGTGGGAAGTGATCACGAAGAACGTCGGCCAGTACCTCGCGGCCTTTCTGATCCTGTCGGGCATCATGGTCGGCGTGTTCAGCGCGGCCGACGGCATGCTGTTCTACGTGTTCTTCGAAGCGACGCTGATCCCGATGTACATCATCATCGGCGTGTGGGGCGGGGCGAACCGCGTGTACGCGGCGTTCAAGTTCTTCCTCTACACGCTGGCGGGCTCGCTGCTGATGCTGGTTGCGCTGATCTATCTGTACAACGAGACCGGCTCGTTCGACATCGCCACGTGGCAGCACGCGCAGATCGCGATGACGCCGCAGGTGCTGCTGTTTATCGCGTTCTTCCTGGCCTTCGCGGTGAAGGTGCCGATGTGGCCGGTGCACACGTGGTTGCCGGACGCGCACGTGGAAGCGCCGACCGGCGGTTCGGTGGTGCTGGCCGCGATCATGCTGAAGCTCGGTGCGTACGGTTTCCTGCGCTTCTCGCTGCCGATCACGCCTGATGCAAGCCATTTCCTCGCACCGGTCATCATCACGCTGTCGCTGATCGCCGTCATCTACATCGGTCTCGTTGCGATGGTGCAGGCCGACATGAAGAAGCTGGTCGCGTATTCGTCGATTGCGCACATGGGCTTTGTCACGCTCGGCTTCTTTATCTTCAATCAGCTCGGCGCGGAAGGCGCGATCGTGCAGATGATCTCGCATGGCTTCGTGTCGGGCGCAATGTTCCTGTGCATCGGCGTGCTGTACGACCGCATGCACTCGCGTCAGATCGCCGATTACGGCGGCGTCGTCAACGTGATGCCGAAGTTCGCGGCGTTCGTGATGCTGTTCGCGATGGCGAATTGCGGCTTGCCGGGCACTTCCGGTTTCGTCGGCGAATTCATGGTGATTCTGGCCTCCGTCCAGTACAACTTCTGGATCGCGAGTGGCGCGGCAGTCACGCTGATTCTCGGCGCGGCCTACACGCTGTGGATGTACAAGCGCGTGTACTTCGGCGCAGTCGCGAACGACCACGTGAAGAACCTGCTCGACATCGACCGTCGCGAATTTTTCATGCTGGCAGTGCTCGCCGCACTGACGCTGTTCATGGGCCTGTATCCGAAGCCCTTTACCGATGTGATGCACGTATCCGTGGAAAACCTCCTCTCCCACGTTGCGCAATCGAAGCTGCCGTTGCCTCAGTAACGACGAGCGGAGGAATTTAAGACCATGCAAAACGCCCCTATGACTGCTCTGTTGCCTGACGCATTGGTGATGTTCGCCATTGTCATCGCGTGGCTCAACGACACGTTCGTCGGCCCGGAGGGCCGCCGTACCACGTATTTCATCGCGTTCTTCTCGACGCTCGTCGCCGGGATCTGGTTCGCGGTGAATGCGTTCGACCCGCAAGTGCATTACTTCTTCGATCACATGTACGTGGTCGATCCGTTCGCCAACGTGATGAAGGCGGTGGTGTCGCTCGGCTACGCGGTGACGATCGTTTATTCGCGTCGCTACCTCGAAGACCGTAGCCTGTTCCGCGGCGACTTCTTCCTGCTCGGCATGTTCTCGCTGCTCGGCCAGATCGTGATGATCTCGGGCAACAACTTCCTGACGCTGTATCTCGGTCTGGAACTGATGTCGCTGTCGCTGTACGCGGTGATCGCGCTGCGTCGCGAAGTGGCGTCGTCGAACGAAGCGGCGATGAAGTACTACGTGCTCGGCGCGCTGGCTTCCGGTTTCCTGCTGTACGGTGTTTCGATGCTGTATGGCGCGACCGGCTCGCTGGACCTGAACGAAGTCTTCAAGGCGATTAACACGAGCCACTACGATCCGACCGTGCTGCTGTTCGGCGTGATCTTCATCGTGGCGGGCGTGGCGTTCAAGATGGGCGCGGTGCCGTTCCATATGTGGGTGCCCGACGTGTATCAGGGCGCACCGACGGCGATGACGCTCATCGTCGGTGGCGGTCCGAAGGTCGCGGCATTCGCGTGGGGTCTGCGTTTCCTCGTGATGGGCCTGCTGCCGCTGGCGGTCGAATGGCAACAGATGCTGGTGATTCTGGCGGCGCTGTCGCTGATCGTCGGCAACATCACCGGTATCGTGCAGCGCAACGTCAAGCGGATGCTCGCGTATTCGGCGATCTCGAACATGGGCTTCGTGCTGCTCGGCCTGCTCGCCGGCGTGGTCGACCAGAAAACCACGGGCGCCGCGAGCGCGTACGGCTCGGCGATGTTCTACAGCATCGTCTACCTGATCACCACGCTCGGTACCTTTGGCGTCATCATGCTGCTCGCGCGCCGCGACTTCGAAGCGGACACGCTGGAGGACTTCAAGGGCCTCAATCAGCGCAGCGCGGTCTTCGCGTTCGTGATGATGATCATGATGTTCTCGCTCGCGGGTATTCCGCCGGCAGTCGGCTTCTACGCGAAGCTCGCCGTGCTGCAAGCGACGATGAACGCCGGCCTGACCTGGCTTACCGTGCTCGCGGTGATCACGTCGCTGTTCGGCGCGTTCTACTACCTGCGTATCGTCAAGCTGATGTACTTCGACGAGCCGCAAGACAAGTCGGCGATCGTGGCGGACACGAGCACGCGCGGGTTGCTCGCGTTGAACGGCGTCGCCGTGCTGGTGCTCGGTATCGTGCCGGATCCGCTGTTGCGCGCCTGCCTGCAGGCGATCCAGCACACGCTGTTGCTCTGATGTCCGCTGCGGGCTGGTTTATCGTGCTGTTGGCGCTAGTCGGCGCCAACCTGCCGTTCCTGAATCAGCGCCTCTTCGCCGCGGTGCCGTTGAAAGCGGCGAAGAAAAGCGCCTGGCTCCGCATTGCCGAATTGATCGTGCTGTATTTCGTGGTCGGCGCGCTGGGCTTTTTGCTCGAAGCGCGCGCGGGAAATCGCTTCGAGCAGGGCTGGCAGTTTTATGCGATCACGTTCGCTCTGTTCGTCGTGTTCGCTTTTCCCGGTTTTACCTTCCAATATCTCGTCAAACGCCGCTGACGGCGTCTCGCCGTCGCGCGCGCCTGGCTGTTCCGAGGTCCGCACATGGCTGAACTTCCCAATCACGACGCCGCGCTAACCGAGACTTGTATCGACAGCAAGACGGTCCATCAGGGGCCGTTCATGACGGTCAAGTACGATACGGTCCGACTCCCGGACGGCAAACAAGCGACGCGCGAATACGTTCAGCATCCGGGCGCCGTCATGGTGATCCCCTTGTTCGATGACGGTCGCGTGCTGCTCGAAAGTCAGTATCGCTATCCGATGGGCAAGGTGATGGTCGAATATCCGGCCGGCAAGCTTGACCCGAACGAGGGCGCGCTGGCGTGCGCGGTGCGGGAACTGCGCGAGGAAACCGGCTATACCGCGCGCGAGTACGTGTACCTGACACGGATCCACCCGATCATTTCTTACTCGACCGAATTCATTGATATCTATCTGGCGCGGGGCTTGACCGCGGGCGAGCGCAAGCTCGACGAAGGTGAGTTTCTCGAACTGTTCACCGCGACCGTGGAGCAAGTGTCCGAGTGGGTGCGCACGGGCAAGATCACCGATGTGAAGACGATCATCGGTACTTTCTGGCTCGAGAAAGTGCTGTCGGGCACGTGGCCGACTGAGGCGCCCGAGACGGTATAAGTTCGCGTCAGCCCGGTAGCTGATGTAACCAAGCCCCTGTTGGTCGATGACCAGCAGGGGCTTTGTCATTGGCTCCGCCGTTTCTTTCTGGCTCAACAGAATGCCGTTTCCTATGCCATCTGGCTGGCTCGTCGCGGACCTGCCGGCCGGCTAGTATGAACCCTCCGATCACCGAGGCCATCGTCGATTTTTTGTTGGGATAGCCGACGCTACTCGTCTGAGTGATCTGGTTCCAGTTCAATCTCAGGTTGTCAATTGACAACTCGAAATTGAGCGGCTACATTGGAGGTGTCGATGGTTCGAGGAAGGCACAAGAAGAAAGAGATCGAGGCCGCATTGGCGTACGCGGAACAGCACGGCTGGCGCGTTCAGGAAGGCGGAAGAGGTCATGCGTGGGGAAAAATCTATTGCCCGTACAAAGACGCTGAATGTCGGTGCGGAGAGTTCTGTATATCGAGCGTCTGGAGTACGCCGAAGAATCCCGGCAATCACGCCAGACATCTGCGGCGCATCGTCGGCAACTGCGCGGCACGGCGCTAGTGGGTTCGTAGGGAGCAAACAGGAATCGCAATAACCTGGGCTCAACAAAGACAGGAGTAACGTATGGAATATGTGTTCACGTTGAAGTACCGCCTCGCCGCGGAAGATTGCGATGCAGACGCAATCGTCGAGCGGTTGGGCGAAGCGGGGTGCGACGACGCCACGATTGGCGTCGGGCAACCAGGCCGCCTCGCGCTGCTTTTCAGCCGTGAAGCCACGAGCGCATTCGAAGCTGTCACCAGCGCGCTCAAGGACGTGAAACGCGCTGTGCCGTCCGCGCAACTGGTCGAGGCAGGACCTGACTTCGTGGGGCTGACCGACGTGGCCGAAATGGCGGGAGTGTCGCGGCAAAACATGCGCAAGCTGATGCTGAACAACGCCATCGACTTTCCGCCCCCGGTCCACGAAGGCAGTGCGTCGGTGTGGCATCTGACCGACATCCTCGAATGGCTGACCGCGCGCGGCGGGTACGAGATTGAGATTGGTGTCGCGGATGTCGCAAAACTGGCGAAGCAGATCAATCTGACGAAGGAGGCCCGTCAGATTGAACCGCGCGTGAGTCGTCAACTCGGCAATCTCGTGGTGTAGCGGTGCGCCGCCAGCGGGCTGTAGAACCGAGCAAGTGTGGCACCGGTTAGCGCTCGGGCCGCCTTCGGCAGCACATGCCGTAAAGCGTTAAAATCGCGCACCCACGTGATATTCCGTTGCGGCAGCTGGCGGCTGTGCGTCGGCCCTAAGGTTTTACGAACGATCGTTCACAAATTTCCATTTTGCGCTAAACTGGCACGCAAGCCCTGATTCCACATGAAGGTCCTCGATTTACAGTGTCCGCATGGCCATCGGTTCGAAGGCTGGTTCGCTTCGGCTGATGACTTCGAGTCGCAGCAGTCCCGCAAGCTCGTCGAATGTCCGATCTGCGGTGCGCACGAGGTGAGCCGTTTGCCGTCGGCACCGCGTCTGAATCTATCGGGCGCGACCGACTCAAAAGCGCCGGCGGGCGTCGAGCAAATGCAGGCGCACATGATTCGCGCGCTGCGCGAGGTACTGGAGAAGACCGAGAACGTGGGCGACCGCTTCGCCGAGGAAGCGCGGCGCATTCACTACAACGAAGCGCCCGCGCGCAGTATTCGTGGTGTCACCACACCCGAGGATGCGCGTGCCTTGGTCGAGGAAGGCATCGAAGTGATGCCGCTGCCGGTCCCGGCTGCGCTGAAGGAACCACTGCAGTAGCGCGGTGGCTCCAGGCGGCTGGGTGGTGGCGGCCAGGAGACACTACGCATGAATCTGGACTATTCCCCCGTTGAAGACGCGTTCCGCGCCGACATCCGCGCCTGGCTCGAAGCGAATCTGCCTCGCGAGCTGAGCGACAAGGTTCTCAATCACAAACGTCTTTCCCGCGAAGACTTCGCAAGCTGGCACAGGCTGCTCGGCACGCGAGGCTGGTCGGCGGTCGCGTGGCCGCGCGAATACGGCGGCCCCGGCTGGGACGCGACCCAACGACATATCTGGGAAGAAGAGTGCGCACGTGTTGGCGCACCTACCGTGCTGCCTTTCGGCGTGTCGATGGTTGCGCCGGTGCTGATGAAGTACGGCAACGAGGCGCAGAAACGCCACTATCTGCCGCGCATTCTCGACGGCACGGACTGGTGGTGTCAGGGCTATTCGGAGCCCGGGTCGGGTTCCGACCTTGCGTCGCTGCGCACCCGAGCCGAGCGTGTCGGTGATCATTACGTGGTCAACGGTCAGAAGACCTGGACCACGCTCGGCCAGCACGCCGACATGATGTTCTGCCTCGTGCGGACCGACAGCGGCGCCAAAAAGCAGGAGGGCATCTCGTTCCTGCTGATCGACATGAAAACGCCGGGCATCACGGTGCGGCCCATCATCACGCTCGACGAAGATCACGAAGTCAATGAAGTGTTCTTCGAGGACGTCAAGGTGCCGCTCGACAATCTGGTCGGCGAAGAAAATCGCGGCTGGACCTATGCGAAATATCTGCTCGGGCACGAGCGTACCGGCATCGCGCGAGTCGGTGCGTCGAAGCGTGAACTGGTGTTTCTCAAACGTGTCGCGCTGAATCAGAAAAAGAACGGCAAGCCGCTGCTGCACGATCCGGTGTTTGCGGCAAAGGTCGCGAGTCTCGAAATCGAGTTGATGGCGCTCGAAGTCACCGTGCAACGCGTGGTGGCGAACGAGGCGGGCGGTCGCGGCCCGGGCCCGGAAGCGTCGATGCTGAAGATCAAGGGCACGGAAGTGCAACAGGGACTCACCGAACTGATGTTCGAAGCGATCGGTCCGCTGGCCGCGCCGTTCGACGTGCCGTTCCTCGAAGGCGAACGCGAGCACAGTCTTGCCGGTGACGACGATGCCGCGCCGCTTGCCGCGTATTACTTCAACTTCCGCAAGACGTCGATTTACGGCGGCTCGAACGAAATTCAAAAGAACATCATCGCGCAGATGATTCTCGGACTTTGAGGAGCGGCGCATGGACTTCACTTTCAACGACGAACAGCAGCAATTTGCCGATGCGCTGCGCCGCTATCTCGAGAAGAGCTACGGCTTCGAAGCGCGCCAGGCGATCGTGCGCTCGGAGGCGGGCATATCGGCCGATCATTGGGCAGCGTTCACCGAGTTGGGGCTAACCGCGTTGCCGGTGCCGGAAGCGCAGGGCGGCTTCAACGGCGGCCCGATCGACATGCTCGTGGTCATGCAGGAGCTCGGCCGTGCGCTCGTCGTCGAGCCGTATTGGGCGACCGCGGTCGGCGTCGAAGCACTGCGGCTCGCCGGAACCGGCGACGGCGAAGATGCCGCGCTGCTCGAACGGGCGGCCCAGGGCGAAGCCAAACTGGCCGTGGCGTTTCATGAGCCGCATGCCCGCTACGATCTGTTCGACCTCGCGACGACCGCGAGCGGGCAGGGCGCGCTGCACACGCTGAGCGGCAGCAAATCTGTCGTGCTGCACGGTGCGCAGGCGGACCACTGGATCGTGCCGGCGCGCCTCGATGGCGAGATCGCACTCTTCGTCGTCGCGCGCGACGCGACCGGCGTCACGCTTACCGAGTACCGCACCATCGACGGTCAACGCGCCGCAACTCTCGAATTCAACGGCACGCCCGCGCGCCGGCTCTCCGGCGAACATGCGGGGGCGGCAGCGCTCGAGCAGATCGCCGACTACGGCACGCTGCTGCTGTGCGCGGAGGCGATCGGCGCGCTCGACGCGCTCAATCACGCCACCGTCGAATATACGAAAACGCGCCAGCAGTTCGGTCAGCCGATCGCGCGTTTTCAGGCACTGCAGCACCGCATGGTCGAGATGCTGATCCACGCGGAGCAGGCGCGCTCGATCACGTATCTCGCAGCGATGCGCTACGCGAGTGAAGACACGAACGAGCGCCGTCGCGCGATCTCCGCGGCCAAGGTTCGGGTCGGCCAGGCCGCGCGTTTCGTCGGTCAACAGGCGGTGCAGTTGCACGGCGGCATGGGTGTCACGAACGAAGTGGCGGCCGCGCACCTGTTCAAACGCCTCGCGATCATCGAGACCACGCTCGGCGACGTCGATCATCATCTCGCGCGGTTTGCCACGCTGCCCGCGTTTGCGGTCGCCGAAGTCTGATCGGGCCGTTCCACCGAACCAAGGAGGTGCACTGATGAAAATCGGTTTCGAAGATATGGAAGTGGGCACGAGCCACGAAATCGGCAAGCACACGTTCACGCGCGAGGAGATCGTCGAGTTCGCGCAGAAGTTCGATCCGCAGCCGTTTCATCTCGACGAAGGCGCCGCGGCCGAATCGCCGTTCGGCGGGCTCGTAGCGAGTGGCTGGCACACGTGCTCGGTGATGATGGGCATGCTCGTGCGCAAGGTGCTGGCGGATTCGACGTCGATGGGTTCGCCCGGCATCGACGAGATTCGCTGGTTAAAGCCGGTGCGAGTCGGCGACACGATCACGATGATGAACGTCATCGTCGCTAAGCGCGTGTCGCAGAGCAAGCCCGATCGCGGCATCGTGTCGACGCGCTGGGAGGGGATCAATCAGCACGGCGACACGGTGATCACGGTGCGCTCGAACGGCATGTTCGGCCTGCGCAATCCGGGAGCGGCGGCATGACGGCGAGCGCGGCGACGATCGCCGCCTTCGACAGTGCGGACGCTCTGCGCGCGCTCGTCGGCGCGCAGCCGCTCGTCAGCGAATGGCTGAGCGTCGATCAGGACAGGGTCAACCGTTTCGCCGAGGCGACCGGCGATCATCAGTGGATTCACATCGATCCCGGGCGGGCCAAACGCGAATCGCCGTTTGGCGGGCCGATCGCGCATGGGTTTCTGACGCTGTCGCTGATTCCGGCTTTGCTCGGCAAGACGCTGAGAATCGAGCAGCGCATGGGCGTCAACTACGGCTTGAACCGCGTGCGTTTCATGTCGCCGGTGCTCGTTGGGTCGTCGCTGCGTGGGAGATTCGCCGTCGAGTCGGTGACCGACGTAGACAACAACGGTGTGCAAGTCGCGTGGAGCGTGACGCTGGAGCGTCAGGGCGGTGAACGACCGGTGTGCGTCGCGGAGTTCATCACCCGGCATTACTTCTAGCGCTCGCCCTTCGCAGATGAACTGAAAAAGCGCGAGCCGGCAGGCATGCCGCTCGCGCTTTCTGTTTGTGTCCAGTCGCGTCCGCGAGACGGCCCGGAACTAGTGTTTCGCGTACTGCGTCGCGCCGAACAGAATCTCTTTCGCCTTGTCGTCCATCAGCGGCACGCGCGCGGATGCGAGCACGTCGACGCCGCGCACGACCGCCGGCCGCGCGGCGATCTCTTCATGCCAGCGCTTCACGTTCGGCAACGAATCGAGATCGACGCCCTGATTGTTCCACGAACGGGTCCACGGAAACGCGGCGATGTCCGCGATCGTATAGTCGTTGCCCGCGAGGTAACGCGTCTTGCCGAGTTGCGTGTCCATCACGCCGTACAGGCGTCGCGCTTCGTTGGTGTAGCGATTGACCGCGTATTCGATCTGCTCGGGTGCATACACGCGGAAGTGATGCGTTTGGCCGAGCATCGGACCAAGCCCGCCCATCTGGAACATCAGCCATTGCAGTGCCGCGTAGCGCCCGGCCGGGTCGGTCGGTAGAAACTTGCCGGTCTTCTCGGCCAGATAAATCAGGATCGCACCCGATTCGAATAGCGCGAACGGCCGTCCGTCGGCGGCTTTCGGACCTTCGGAATCGACCAGCGCGGGAATCTTGTTGTTGGGACTGATAGCGAGAAATTCGGGCTTGAACTGGTCACCGGCACCGATATTCACGGCATGCACGTTGTAGGGTAGGCCCGTCTCCTCGAGCATGATATGAACCTTGTGGCCATTCGGGGTCGCCCAGCTATAGACATCGATCATCCTGGCTCCTTGTTCGTCAAAGCGGCGCCGCAAAGAGGGCGCCGCCGTTGTCGAAAATTAGAGCATAGATCGCGCGATGCTGCTTGCAGTGACCTCAACGGCCGAACTCGCTTTGGGCCGAAGCACTCAAGCCCGCGTGACCGGCATTTCCACGCGAGCCGCCGCACCCGCATCCATATGACGCGCGAGTTCGAGCTTGGCGATCGCGTTGCGGTGCACTTCATCGGGGCCGTCGGCGAAACGCAGCGTGCGCGCCGACGCATACGCATACGCGAGCGGGAAATCGTCGCTGACACCGCCGCCGCCGTGCGCCTGAATCGCCCAGTCGATCACCTGACACGCCATGTTCGGCGCGACCACCTTGATCATCGCGATCTCGCCCCGCGCGCCCTTGTTGCCGACGGTGTCCATCATGTACGCTGTCTTCAGCGTGAGCAGACGCGCCTGCTCGATCATGCAGCGCGCTTCGGCGAGACGCTCCTGCGTGACGCCTTGCGACGCAACCGGCTTGCCGAACGCGACACGTTGCAGCGAGCGCTTAGCCATCAGTTCGAGCGCGCGTTCGGCGAGACCGATCAGGCGCATGCAGTGATGGATGCGCCCCGGGCCGAGACGGCCTTGCGCGATTTCGAAGCCGCGGCCTTCGCCGAGCAGCAGGTTGGCGGCGGCCACGCGCACGTTGTCGAGCGTGATCTCCATGTGGCCATGCGGCGCGTCGTCGTAACCGAACACCGTGAGCGGACGATGCACGGTGATGCCGGTGGCGTCGGCGGGCACGAGGATCATCGACTGCTGCTGATGGCGCGGCGCGTCGGGATCGGTCTTGCCCATCACGATATAGATCGCGCAGCGCGGGTCGCCCGCACCCGACGACCACCACTTGTGGCCGTTGATCACGTAGTGGTCGCCATCGCGCACGATGCTGGTCTGGATATTCGTCGCATCCGACGACGCGACCTCCGGCTCCGTCATCAGAAACGCCGAACGGATCTGCCCTTGCAGCAGCGGTTCGAGCCACTCGCGCTTGTTGTCTTCGCTGCCGTAGCGCTCGATCGTCTCCATGTTGCCGGTGTCCGGCGCGTTGCAGTTGAACACTTCGGGCGCCCAGGGCACGCGGCCCATGATCTCGCACAGCGGCGCGTATTCGAGATTCGTCAGGCCGGCGCCGCGCTCCGATTGCGGTAGGAACAGATTCCACAGGCCGGCATCGCGCGCCTTCTGCTTCAGTTGTTCGATCAGTTCGGTGGGTACCCATGCGTTGCCGTTCTGGCGATTGCGCGCGATCTCCGCATAGAACGCCTGCTCGTTTGGGTAAATGTGCTCGTCGAAAAAGGCGAGCAGTTGTTCGCGCAACGCCTGGACCTTCGGGGTGTAGTGGAAATTCATCTGGGACCTCGCGGGTAACGGACTGCGAATAATCGGAAGCAGGGCGAGCCCTCGTGCCTAGAGAACCTTCTGCGCGTAATGCCAGGCCAGTTCGGCCATCGGCTTCGCGCGCCGGCCGGCGTCGAGCGCCTGCGCGCTCGACGCGGTACCGTCGACGGCGCGCTTCATGATCCCTTGCAGGATCGCGGCGATGCGGAACATGTTGTAGGCCAGATAGAAATTCCAGTCGCCACGAATCTCGAGGCCAGTGCGTTGGCAATAACGCTCGACGTACCGCGCTTCATCGGGAATGCCGAGCGCGGCCCAATCGAGTCCCGCGATGCCGCGGAACTGCGCCGGGTCGACATGCCACGCCATGCAGTGATACGCGAAGTCGGCGAGCGGATCGCCGAGCGTCGACAGTTCCCAGTCGAGCACCGCGAGCACGCGCGGCTCGTTGCGATCGAAGATCAGGTTGTCGAGCCGGTAGTCGCCGTGCACGACCGACACGCGCTCGTTCGTTTCGGCCGGCATATGCTGCGGCAGCCAGTCGATCAGCCGATGCATCGCGTCGATCGGTTCGGTCTCGGATGCCAGATATTGCTTGCTCCAGCGGCCGATCTGGCGCGCGAAGTAATTGCCTGGCTTGCCGTAGTCGGCGAGGCCGACCGCGGCGACGTCGACGCTGTGCAACGCCGCGATCACGCGATTCATTTCGTCATAGATTGCGGCGCGCTCGGTGGCCGTCATGCCGGGCAGCGATTGGTCCCATAGCACGCGGCCTTCGACGAACTCCATCACGTAGAACGCGCGGCCGATCACGCTTTCGTCCTCGCACAGTGCGAGCATCCGCGCGACCGGCACGTCGGTGCCGGCGAGCGCGTGCATCACGCGATATTCGCGTTCGATCGCATGCGCGGACGGCAGCAGCTTCGCGGCGGGTCCGGGCTTCGCGCGCATCACGTACGAGCGCTTTGGCGTGATCAGCTTGAACGTGGGATTGGATTGCCCGCCCGCGAATTGCTCGAGCGTGAGCGGTCCCGCGAAGCCGTCGACATGTCCGGCCAGCCACGCGGCGAGCGCGTCGTGGTCGAAACGTTGCCGCTCGTTGACCGGGCGGGTGCCCTCGAAAGCCGAGTAGTCCTGTCTGCCTGCGGGTTCGCCGGTCTGCGTGGCTTGCGCCATGTGTCTCCTCCAGTTCGGTGTCAGCTACGCTGGAATCGGATGAATTGTGCGTAGAGCATTTCCATCGTGGTGTTGCGAACGTCGCGATGCAACGGCGACGGCGGTGAATAGTTGAGCATGCGCAGCACCCAGTCGCGCGGCGCGGCGCCGACGTCGAGCGCATTGATGCAGCCGGTCGCCTGCGACAGATGACCGAAGAAGGTGCGGCCGCCCGCCGTCAGCGCGTGCGACAGGATCGCGCGATTGACGCCGCCGTGCAGCACCAGCAGCACGGTATCCCACGACGTGTCCTCGCGCAGCGCCGCGACGGCCGGGAGCACGCGATCGAACAGCTCGCCGATCGTTTCGCCGTCGAGAAAGCGCATGCTCTCCGGCACGATGCCGTCGAACACGCCGAGAAACGCCGCCTCGATATCGCTCGGCGGAATGCTGCCGAGCCGCCCGCCGCGAATCTCCTGCAATGCGGGGTCGATCTCGGGTTCGATCTGCTGACCCGTTTCGACGAGCACGCGCCGCGCGGTTTCGATCGTGCGCGGCAAGCCGCTGACGATCACGCGGTCGAAGCGCACCTGCTGCTCGGCGAACACGCGGCCCGCCGCGCTCGCCTGCTCGCGGCCGTTCGCGTTCAGCGGCACGGTTTCGGGATCGATCGCGCGGCCGGAGTCGTCGAAGTAGGTGACGTCGCCGTGACGCATCAGGAAGATGCGGCGCCGTTTCGGCAGTTGATAGTCGGGCATGTCGGGCGGCTCTCTCGTCGCTTATCTGTAAATCGGCGCGCGCTTTTCGAGGAACGCGCTGATGCCTTCGAGACCGTCGCGATGATGCAGCGACGCGACGAAGTTGTCCCGCTCGGCGACCAGGTGATCCGCGAGCGGCTGCGTGCCGGCCGCGGCGATCAGCCCTTTGATGCGGGAGACCGAATTGGGCGAAATCGCGCCGAGCTCGTCGGCCCACGCGAGCGCGCAAGCGAGCGCGGCGCCGGCTTTGGTGAGCCGGTTGACGACGCCGAGTTCGTGCAGACGCGCGGCGCCGATCGGTTTGGCTTCGATCAGTACCTCGGTGGCCAGTTGGCGCGGCAGCGACTGCGCGAGGAACCACGAGCCGCCGCCGTCGGGCGTCAAGCCGACGCGCGCGTACGACATCGCGAACTTGGCGTTGTCCGCGGCGACGATCAGATCGCAGGCGAGCGCGAGCGAAAATCCCGCGCCGGCCGCCGCGCCTTCCACCGCGGCAATGACCGGCTTCGACGACAGGCGCAGCGCCGAGATCCATTGAGCGAGCATGTCGATGCTATCGGCCTGCACGGACGGATCTTTCGCGCGATTTTCGAGCAGCCGGTTCAGGTTGCCGCCCGCGCAGAAGAAGTCGTCGGCGCCGGTGATCACGACGGCGCGAATCGACGGATCGCGCTCGACGGTATCGAATGCCTCGATGCCGGCTGCGTACATATCCGGATGCAGCGCATTGCGCGCACCGGGATTCGAGAGCGTGAGGACCAGCGTTGATTCGCTGCTGGCGGGGCGCGAAGCGAGCAGGGCGGCGCTCATGATTGGGTCTCCGTTTGAATGTCGGCGGCGTCTCGCTGGGTGAGCGAGAGGCCGAGTTGCGCGCGTCTTGCGAGCCACGGCGACGGCCGATAGCGCGGTTCGCCGAGCACGCTGTGGATGTTGCGCAGGATCGTGAGAATGGTGGCGGCGCCGAGCGCATCGCCGAGCGCGAGCGGTCCGCGCGGATAGCCGAGACCGAGCATCACGGCGAGGTCGATGTCCTCCGGCGTCGCGATCTGCTTTTGCGCGATGTCGCAGCCGATATTGACGATCGTCGCGACCACCCGCTGCGCGACGAAGCCGGTCGAATCGCGGATCACGGTGACGGGGATGCCGTCGGCCGCGAATAGCGCATGCGCGCTGTCGCGCGCGGCGCGTGTCGTGGCCGGCGTGGTCATCAGCGTGCGGCGTTGCGCGCCGACGAGCGGGAAGAGTGCGTCGACGGCGACGACGCGGCTCGCGTCGAGCGCTTCGTCGACCGCTGCAGTGGTCGCGTCGTGGCCGAACGGCGTGACGACGATCAGCGAACTGGCGGCGGGCGTCTCGCCGTCGTCGAGCTTCACGCCCGCTTTGTCGACCAGCTGCACGACGGCCTCATACGCGTCGCGATAGCGCCGGCTGACCCACACGCTTTGCGGCAGCGTGGCCGGCGCGGGTGCTTCGGCGGGAACCTGTTGTTTGCCGTCCACGTAGCGATAAAAACCTTCGCCGCTCTTGCGGCCGAGCAGTCCGCCCGACAGCCGCGTGCCCGTAATCGGCGACGGCGTGTAACGCGGTTCTTCGTAGAACTGGTGATAGATCGACTCCATCACCGGATGGGACACGTCGAGCGCGGTCAAGTCCAGCAGTTCGAATGGGCCGAGGCGAAAGCCGGCCTGCTCGCGCATGATGCGGTCGATGTCCGCAAAGCTCGCGGTACCTTCGCTCGCCACGCGCAAGCCCTCGGTATTCATGCCGCGGCCCGCGTGATTGACGATGAACCCGGGCATGTCCTTCGCGCGCACCGGCGTGTGGCCCATACGGCGGGCGAGATCCATCAGCGCGTCGCCGGCCTCGGGGTCGCTGCGCAGGCCGTCGATCACTTCGACGACCTTCATGAGCGGCACCGGATTGAAGAAGTGATAGCCGACCACGCGTGACGGATCGGTGCAGCCCGCGGCAATCGCGGTGATCGACAGCGACGACGTATTCGACGCGAGGATGCAGCGGCCGCTGACCACGGTTTCGAGCTCGCGAAAGAGCGCCTGCTTCACCTCGAGCTTTTCGACGATCGCCTCGACGATCAGGTCACAGCCGACCAGTTCGCTCACCGCCTGCACGCCGCTCACGTTGGCGAGCGCGGCGAGCGAGCGCGACTGCTCGAGCTTGCCTTTGGCCGTCAATTTGGCGAATGTCTCCGCGAGATAGTCGCGCGCGGCGCCGACGGCGGCCGCGTTGGTGTCGTAGAGCCGCACACGCAGGCCAGCGAGCGCCGCGATCTGCGCGATTCCGCGGCCCATCGCGCCAGTGCCGACGATGCCGATGGTCTCGATGCTGAAATTGCGAGAGTTCATTGAGATGCCCGACTCCATGGTTATTTTAGAATAGCACGATCGTGCAGTTTCTTGGATGATTCGATGGAAAGCCGCTGCTTCGACCTCGACGCGCGGTCTCACACACCATGACACGAGGAGACACCCGATGATCAAGCTGTGCGGTTTTGCACTTTCCAACTACTACAACAAGGTCAAGTTCGTGCTGCTCGAGCATGGCATCGAGTTCGAGGAGCACCTCGTGAAGCCGAGCCAGGACGAAGCGCTGCTCGAGCATTCGCCGCTCGGCAAGGTGCCATATCTGCAGACCGAGCACGGCGATCTGTGCGAGTCGCAGTGCATCGTCGAGTACCTGGCCGCGCGTTTTCCCGACAAGCGGATCTTCTCCGCCGATCCGTGGCAAGCCGCCAAGGAGCGCGAAATGATCTTCTTCGTCGATGTGCATCTCGAGTTGACGGTGCGCAATCTGTACAAGGAAGCGTTTTTCGGCGGCACGGTCAGCGACGCGACGAAAGTGCGCGTCGAGAAGCTGCTCACGCATCACATCGCCGGCTTCAAGCGGATCGCGAAGTTCGCGCCGTATCTGTGCGGCGAGCAATTCAGCGTCGCCGATACCGCCGGCTACGTGAGCCTGCCGCTCGTCGGCATGGCGACGCAGACCATTTACGGCCGCGATTTTCTGCTCGAAGCGGGGATCGACTGGAAGAGCTACGTGAAGACGATCAACGCGCGGCCGGCTGCGCGGCGTGTGAGCGAGGATCGCAAGGCCTGTGTCGCGGCGTCGCGTGCGTCCTGAGGGGATGACTGCGATGTCGTGAAGCGCGCATGGGTGCGAAGGACACACCCATGCTGCAAGGCGCGATGGCGAGGAACGCAGGTTCGTTCGTGGCATCGCGCAACGCATCCTAGAGCCGCGTGAGCCGTTCGAGCGCGGTAGCGAGCGTGCCTTCCTGCTTGGCGAAGCAGAAGCGCACGACGCCCGACTCGTGAGCCTCGTGATAGAACGCCGAGACCGGAATCGCCGCGACGCCGATCTCGCCGGTCAGCCATTGCGCGAATTCGGCTTCAGGCAGGTCGCTGATCGCAGAATAGTCGACGCACTGAAAGTACGTGCCCGTGCACGGCAGCAACCGGAAGCGCGAATTCGCGAGGCCCGCGCGGAAGAAGTCGCGCTTGCGCTGATAGAACGCCGGTAGCTCCACATACGGCGCCGGGTCCAACATGTAATCCGCGAGGCCGATCTGCATCGGCGTGTTGACGGTGAACACGTTGAACTGGTGCACCTTGCGGAACTCGGCGGTCAGCGCGGCGGGCGCGGCCGCATAGCCGACTTTCCAGCCGGTCACGTGGTAGGTCTTGCCGAAGCTCGACACGACGAAGCTGCGCTGCGCGAGTTCCGGGTAACGCGCGACGCTTTCATGCGGCGCGCCGTCGTAGACCATGTGCTCGTACACCTCGTCGGACAGGATCAGCACGTTGGTGCCGCGCACGATCTCCTCGAGCTTGCGCATATCCTGTTCGCGCCATACCGTGCCGGTCGGATTGTGCGGCGTGTTGATCATGATGAGCCGCGTCTTCGGCGTGATCGCGGCGGCGAGCTTGTCGAACGGGATTGCGTAGTCGGGTGCGTCGAGCGTGACGAAGACCGGCTTGCCGCCCGCCAGTTCGATCGACGGCAGATAGCTGTCGTAGGTCGGTTCGATCACGACCACTTCGTCGCCCGCATGGACCGTGCAAAGAATCGCGGTCAGCAACGCCTGCGTGGCGCCCGCGGTCACGGTGATTTCGCTGTTCGCGTCGTAGCGGCGGCCGTACAGATTCGCGATCTTGTCCGAAATCGCCTGACGCAGCGGCAGCACGCCGGCCATCGGCGGATATTGGTTGTGGCCGTCGCGCATCGCGTTCGCGACCGCGTCGACGATGCGCGGATCGCAGGCGAAGTCGGGAAAGCCCTGACCCAGGTTGACCGCGCCTTTTTCCGCGGCGAGCGCGCTCATCACGGTGAAAATCGTCGTGCCGACGTTCGGCAGGCGAGACGGAAACGTGGGGCTCGTGGGCGTGTCGTGCGGTGCGTTCATGGCGTCGTGGGCAGCGGGGCGATAAGGTGGGCCTGGTTTGTCCGGATTCTCGAACTGTGTTGCGATGGGCGAAGCCTGATTGTAGGGAATCGCGACACGCTGTGCGCGCCGCGGGCGTTACCTACGGGCGGCCGGCTTCACGCGCTGACGGCCTCGCCCCCAGCATTCTGCACGATGCCGACTTCCGCGGCGAACGATGCCGGCTGCGCGATCCTGAAGCCGAAATCGCGCGCGATGCGTTTCGCGAGCTTCAACACCGCACGGTCTTTCGACACGAGCCAGTCGGCCCGTGCCGCATGCGCGAGCTCGAGAAACTTCTGGTCGTCGCGATCCTTGCATTGGGGCAGTGGCCGGGCGTGATCGGTGGACTCGATCGGCTCGGGTGGCCCAGGCGGCTCGAACAGTTGGGCCAGCCGCGCGACCACCGCGAGCGCAGCCGCTTTGTCGACGTTGCGATGCGCGAACTGTGGATAGTCGAGCACGTAGGCGAGCTCGGCGAGGCAACGCGCGTCGATTAGCGCGGTAAGCGCGCCACTTTCGAGCGCGGCGGCGATCGGCCGCGTGTGCGGGTCGTCGAATACGAGAATATCGATCCACACATTGGAATCGAGTACGACGCGCAACGCGCCGCTTGAGGCGAGGGAACCGGGCATTCGTTACAATCGGGCTTTCGTCTTTGACCGCCAGGCACGGCGTGCCTGCAAGCCTCTATGATAATCGTTCTGTCGCCGGCGAAATCGCTCGACTACGACACCCCGCCGCACGTCAAAAAGCACACGATCCCCGATTTCGTCGACGACGCCGCTGAACTGATCAGCGGCCTGCGCCGTTTGTCGCCGCAACAGATCGCTTCGCTGATGAGTATTTCCGATCAGCTCGCGCACCTCAATTTTCAGCGTTACGCGGACTGGTCGCCGCAATTCGGCACGCACAACGCCAAGCAGGCGGTGCTCGCTTTCAACGGCGACGTGTACGAAGGTTTCGATGCGAAGTCGTTGTCGTCGGCCGATCTCGACTATGCGCAAAATCATGTGCGCGTGCTGTCGGGCCTCTATGGCCTGCTGCGTCCGCTCGATCTGCTGCAGCCGTACCGGCTCGAAATGGGCACGCGCTTCGTCAATCCGCGCGGCAAGGATCTCTACGCGTTCTGGGGCGAGCGGATCACGCACGCGTTGAATGCGCAGTTGAAGAAGAATGCGGCCACCTCGCGCGTGCTGGTCAATTGCGCGTCGGGCGAATACTTCAAATCGGTCAAGCCGAAGCTGCTCGACGCGCCAGTGGTCACGCCGGTGTTCGAAGACTGGAAGGGCGGCCGCTACAAGATCATCAGCTTCCATGCAAAACGCGCGCGGGGCTTGATGGCCCGCTTCGCGGTGGAAAACCGCCTCGATCGTCCCGAGCAGCTGAAGGACTTCGACACCGAAGGCTATGCATTCAGCGCCGAAGCTTCGAACGACTCCACTTTCGTATTTCGCCGCCGCATTGCGGAATGAGCATGCCGCTGCACTAACAAGGCAGCGCGCAATCAGGCAGGGAAGACTCTGATGACCTTATCGATTACGAGCAATTTCGACGCAGGCGCAATCGATGTGCTGTCCTGCGAGGACGCCGGCAATATTCGCCTGCGCGTGCGGCCCGACAGCCACGCCGAGTTCGCGCAGTGGTTCTATTTCCGCCTGTCGGGCGCGGCGGGCGAGCGCTGCGTGATGAGCTTCGAGAACGCCGCCGCGTGCGCGTTCGCGGAGGGCTGGCGCGACTATCGGGCAGTCGCGAGCTATGACCGCGTGAACTGGTTTCGCGTGCCGACCTCGTACGACGGCCGCGTGCTGACGATCGACCATACGCCCGATTTCGACAGCATCTACTACGCGTACTTCGAACCGTACAGCGAGGAGCGACATGCCGAGTTTCTCGGCGCCGTGCAGCAGATGCCGCACGCGTCGCTGACCGAGCTCGGCAAGACGGTCGAAGGGCGGCCGATTTCGCTGCTCACGCTCGGCACGCCGCCCGCGGACGATCCCGCCAACGCCGCGCCCAAAAAGAACATCTGGCTGATCGCTCGCCAGCATCCGGGCGAGACGATGGCCGAGTGGTTTATCGAAGGGTTGGTGAAGCGCCTCGTGGGCTGGGGAGACTGGGCGGGCGACCCGGTCGCGCGCAAGCTGTACGATCACGCGGTGTTTCACATCGTGCCGAACATGAATCCGGACGGCAGCGTGCGCGGCAATCTGCGCACCAACGCGGCCGGCGCGAACCTGAATCGCGAATGGATGGAGCCGGACGCCGCGCGCAGTCCCGAGGTGCTGGTGGTGCGCGACGCGATTCACACGACAGGCTGCGACCTGTTCTTCGATATTCACGGCGACGAGGCTTTGCCATATGTGTTCGTCGCGGGCTCCGAGATGCTGCCGGGCTTCACCGAGCGGCAGGGGCGCGAGCAGAAGGCGTTCATCGACGCGTTCAAGCATGCGAGTCCGGATTTTCAGGACAAGCATGGCTATGCGGCGAGCAAGTATCGCGAGGATGCGTTGAAGCTTGCGTCGAAGTACATTGGCAATGAATTCGGCTGTCTGTCGCTGACGTTGGAAATGCCGTTCAAGGACAACGCGAATCTGCCCGACGAACGCGTGGGCTGGAACGGTGAGCGCAGCGCGTCGCTTGGCGCCGCAATGTTGCAGGCGATTTTGCGTCACGTGGAGACGTTCGCCTGAATAAGCGGACGGCTGGACACAAAAGAAGAGGCACGCACGGAAAAAGTGCGTGCCTCTTTTTTATTGGGGCGGCTGATCGGACGGTGGCGCGGCTCGATCAGCGCCAGATGCGGTTAGCTCTTCTTCTTCGAACTCTTGTTTGCCGATTTGCTCGACGTCGTGCGCGACGATTGGCCCGAGCCTGACTTCGACGACTTCTTCGGCGTTTTGCCGCCAACCGCGTGCTTGCCTTTGCCGCTTTTGTGCTTGCCCGATCCCTCGCTGTGCGCGCGGTTCGGCGGTACCGGGTCGTTCCAGCTGAACGCGAGCATTTGCGATCCCACGTAGCCGCAGCGGAATTTCAGATCGGCGGGCTCGCCCGAGTTGTTCTGGCGCACACCGACGCCTTCGACGGTGACGATGCTGTCCACCTTGACGCGCTGCTTGCCTTCGTCGAACGAGTCGTTCCACGGCGTGACGGACGAGTGCGCGCTGTCGAACGAACTGGACGGAAATTCGACGTGGTCGAACGCGGTCGACGTGCTCGCGACGAAGTCGCCATGCGCGGCGCAGTCCGCGACGAGCGGATCCGCGTGCATTTCGGTGATAAATCTTTTGACGAGGTCGTTGTGCTGTTCGAGCTGATCAGCGAATGCGGGAGCCGCGCAGATGAGCGAGAGACTCGCTGCGCAGGCTGCCAACCGGCCGATCGCCCGCAGCAATCGGCTCGGTACATTGGTGCGATCCATCTAGTTCTTTAGACGCAAATGGGAGATGAGGCAAATAAGATGCCCCGCGCAAGGGTTGAGTTCAATGTTGCTGCAAATATTCTGTCTTGTCCTGATGGGCGTGCCCGGAAAGTCTCCAGCGACGAGGCGCTGATTATCACAGGTCCGCCGCACGCGACGCCAAAGCGCGCATTCTCAGGTGCGCGGGCCGCCCAGGCGGTAGCGCCGCACGTCGTAGGTGGTAACCCACGCCGGACGATAGACCGCGATCAGCGCGGTCGCCATGCCGGTGAACCATGCTTCGCCGGTGGCGAGCAGCAGCACGCTGAGCGCGTAGCCGACCGGCACCACGGTCATCGAACCGCCGGACACCGCGATATGGAGGCCGAGTGCAGCCGCGGCGGTGAAGGACACGGCGATGGCGGGCGAAACGAAGCCCTGGCCGAAGATGAACATGAAAAGGTTGCGCGGCAGCCACGCGGTGCAGATGCGCTGGAGCAAGGTCGACACGGCGACGGGCAGGGCGCCGTACACGAGGAACGTCAGCGCAATGCCTTGCCACGGCGCATCAAAGACAGCGGCGGCGAGGCCCGTGACCAGCGCCATCGCGATCAGGGCGAGTCCCCAGTCGAATAGCGTGACGACGAGCGTGGCGCCGAGAAGGTGCATCACGGTGCCGTCGTCGAGCCAGGCGTTGCTCGCCCACAGCACCGACACCGCGACGATTATTGCGAGCCAGACATGCTGGAGCGTGCCGTCCTGAAGTCTTTTGAAAGGATTTTTCCACAGCGCGAGCGCGATCACCATCGCGGTGGCAATCCAGCCACCGACAGCGACCCAGAACGGAAGCGGTGTGTAGAGGAAACCCATGAGTCTCATATTACTCGTTGGACGACAAAAGGTGTGAGCGGATTCCATGCCAGCCCACCCTCGACGCTGCGCGCATGCCGCTGCGGACATGCGGATGTTCTAACCGTACGCGCGGCGCGACCCGCGTCATGCGGAGTCCGGCCTGACCGACTTCCGCGCGGGCTTGCCGTGTGGGGTTTCACCGTACGAAGTGGCGGGCTCCGCGGCCATCGGCAGCGCGCTGCTGGTGTCGCCGCCGGGCAACGGATACTGGAAGCGCTCGCGTTGGCGTCGCCGGAGCGGAACCGGGCCAGGCTGCCCGCGTATGACCGGCCGCGCGCCGTGCTCGCCGTTGTTGCGCAGCACTTGCAAATGATTCGTGAGCCAGCCGTTGTAAAGCGCCACCGCGGCGGCGCGATTGGGTGCGCCGAGTTGCTGGAATATGCTCGTCAGGTGGATCTTGACCGTGCCTTCGCTAATGCCGAGCGTGCGGGCGATCATCTTGTTGGTGCTGCCCATGTGCACGCAGCGCATGATCTGCTCTTGCCGCGGCGACAGCCCGCTCGAGAGTTTGTTGCGGCGGGGCGGCGGACTTTCTTCATCGAACGTGCGGATCGTGGTGTCTGTCGGCAGCGGCGGATCGATCGCCAGCGCGCCGGGTGGCACGTAGTGACCGCCGAGCAGCACCATTTCCAATGCGCGCACGATCAGGCAGGGATCGGTGTCGCGTGGAACGACGCCGAGCACACCCTCGTCCATCAGCGCACGCACGAGCGCGGGCAAGGTCCCGTCGGTGAGCACGCTGATGCGCAGGTCGGGAAAGTGGCTGAGCAGCGCGCGAACTTGTGCAACCGACATCCAGTCCTCCCAGTCGATCACGACGAGATCCGGCCGATAACGCTTGAAAGGACGTTCGAGCAGACGCCATTCGTCGGCCTCGGTGAAGCGCGCCAGCCGGTCGATCTGCCGCAGCAAGGCTTTGAGTCCATCACGTCGTTCTGCATTTGAATTGAGAATCGCGAAGCGCATGCATGTCTCCAGATGTGTCGGGCGAAATGGCGCGACGCATCTGTGGGACTCGTGAAGCTGACTCGGTCACGGCGATGCGTCACCGTGCCTATGATGACAAATTCCCTCCGTTTTGACGGCTGTCCAAAAGGCATAAGAAAAGCGGACATTCAACAAAAAAGCCCCGTCTTTACGGGGCTTTTTCGGGATAAGGCGTGGATGTCGACGTCGAGATCAGTGGAAATGCGGTTGCGCGGGCTCGGCGTCCTCGGGCATTTCCGCGTGGACGATTTCGCCGAGCGGGTCCGCATACAGCGGCACGCCGCAGTCGTCGCAATATTCCGGCTCGAAGCGGCCCGCGTGGCGGCGCACATCCGTGATGCCGGTTTCCTTCAGCAGCGCGACGATTTCCTCTAGCGGCTCGTCCGAGCCGGTGACTTCTTCCGGCTCCTCGTCGATGCCCGCCTCGCCGTTTTCGCGGCCGTACAGCGGCCACACGACACCGTAGATCACATCGTTGCTGCCCTTGCGCGTGAAGCCGACGCGGTACTCGTCGATGCGCCGTTCACCGAAGCCGGCGACCACCGCGCGCAGATCCTGCGGCGCCGCGCCAATGGTGTCGAAAAGATAACGCACGGCGGTCCGCACAGTGTGCGGACGCACGCTTTCGTCGGCGTCGCGGCAGGCCGAGTAGTAAGCATCCGGCAGCAGACATTCGAATTCACAGCCCGGCAGCACGACCGACAGGTTCGCGCCGCCTTGCGTGGCCCACTGCTCGAGACATTGGCCGCGCTCGATCCGCGTGCCGTGCTCTTCTTCCTGCCACCGAAACATCGCTTCGCCGACGGGCGCGGCGACTACGGCAAGCAGAAAGCGCGGGTCGGCCAGAATCGGCGAGGTCTCCGGCAGTTCGCCGAAATTGAGCTTCGCGTTGCCGCCGCTGACCGCGGCTTGCGCAAGTTGCTGGGCGATGCGCCAGGTTTCGACGTGATGGCGCGGCAACTGGTCGATGCTGTACAGGAACGGAGCCATTGCCACTCGCGTGTTCGCGGCGAGCACGTGCGCTTGCAGGTGTGCGCGCAGGGCGTCGGCGGCGTCGGACTTGAGCGGGCCGGACGGGATCACGTAGCGGGTCCAGGCGAGCACGGGAGCTGCGATCAGCAGCGCTTCGTAAGACACGCCTTCATGTTCGATGACGAACGATTCGCTATGCGTTTCCGCCATGTCGGCCAGCGCACCGTAGGCATCCGGATGGTTTTGCTGCAGATGGTCGAGCGCGGCGTCCAGCGTAGTCTGGTTGGCGTTGCGCACGACTTTGGCCAGCAGCGCGTCGAGCTTCGCTTCCCAGAAGCGATCTTCGGTACGGCTGCCCGACGCGAAAAGCGCGAGCGAGAGACCGACGAGCTTGTCGGCGTCGGGAGGGAGACGTTTGGCGATTCGCGAGCGCATAAATCCAGAAAAATTGGGGGCACGGAACCTTATATTCTAGTCTTTTCCAGGCAACTATATGGCTTGGTCGGCAATCTTCGGGCAGATTCGAATTCTTTCATCTCAAAAAATGCGTTCGCCGCTGGCACGTCGCACGCGACTTTTAACGCCCTGGCCGGATGGGATACGACACCCCGGACGCCCGACTCGCTTCTATACTTACGGCGTTTAGCGGGCGCCTGACCGGCGTGTGTCATTTCATCGCCACGTCTGGCGCAACAGGAGTTCCATCGTGAAATCGGACCAATTAATCGAGCGACTAGCCGCCGTATTCGCGTTGATTGTGCTCGTGGGTGGGTCGCTGCTAGTGCTGGCGCCATTTACGACCGCGCTGCTGTGGGGCGCGATCCTCAGCTACAGCTCCTGGGGACTCTACCGGCGACTCACTGGCGTGGTTGGTGGCCGGCGCAAGCTGGCCGCGACCTTGATCGTGCTGATCATTCTAGTCGTGGTCCTCGGGCCGTTCGTCTATGCGGGTTTCGCGTTCGGCACGCATGTTCACGAGATCGTCGCGCTGGTGCAAAGACTGTTCGAGTCGGGGTTGCCCGATCTACCGCCTTGGGTGCAGCGGATTCCGCTGATCGGTTCGAGCATCGAAGCTTTTTGGGAGCGCTTGACCAGCAGCAATTCTGAGCTGATTGCGCAGTTGCGCACGCTTGCCGCGCCGGCTGGCAAGTGGATTCTGGCGGCGGCGCTGGCGGTGACGCATGGGCTGGGGCTGCTCGCGCTGAGCATCGTGCTTGCGTTCTTCTTTTATACCGGGGGCGAGGGGGCGGCTGCATGGCTGAACGCTGGCATGCGTCGAGTCGCCGGTGAGCGCGCCGAGTATCTGCTGGCGCTGGCGGGCAGCACCGTGAAGGGTGTGGTCTACGGGATTCTTGGTACGGCGTTGGTGCAGGGGGTTCTCGCGGGATTCGGTTTCTGGATGGCAGGCGTACCGGCGCCGGCGTTGCTCGGGCTCGTGACGTTTTTTCTGTCGGTGATACCGGGCGGTCCGGTCGTTGTCTGGTTGCCGGCAGCGATCTGGCTCTACCAGGTTGGGTCGACTGGATGGGCGATTTTTCTGGTTGTATGGGGTCTGCTTGTAGTCGGCATGGCGGACAACGTCATCAAGCCGATCCTGATTGGCAAGAACAGTGACATGCCCCTGATTCTGGTCATGCTTGGCATCCTCGGCGGCGCGTTTGCGTTTGGGTTTCTTGGTGTTTTCATCGGCCCAACGTTGTTGGCGGTCGCTCATACCGTGCTGCATGATTGGACGATCGGCGCATCCGGGGCGCAGACGGTGGCGCCAGAAGTCAAAACGCCAGCGATAGACGATCCGGGCCGAGTGGGAAAGGCCCCCTAAGGAAAACTCCGGGATATCACTTGCAAGTTCTGGCCGCGGCGACTAGAATTCCGCGCTTTCGTGCTCCGGACGCCGGGGCGCGGAGAGGCGGGAAGCCTTTGTTGGCGAGGGCTTCAGCGGCGTGGGCAGGTTAAGCAAGTGATAAAAACCTGTTGACGATCCGGTGAAAGTTCTCCATAATCTCGTTTCTCTGCTGCAGACGCAGCGACGCAAACGAAGCGGTGCCGGGTGGTGGTTCAGGTGCTGCGGGTTGGGCGGATCGATCTTTAAAAACTAACAGCCGATAAGTGTGGGCGCT
>NZ_JBFPKF010000140.1:0-385 GCF_040948685.1 Paraburkholderia sp. BR14374
ACGGCTTGTACAAGGCAGAGGTGATCCATCACCTCGGACCGTGGCGCAATCTGCAGGCCGTTGAAATGGCGACGCTCGAATGGGTGGACTGGTTCAACAATCGTCGGCTCTTCGGCCCCATCGGCAATATTCCACCTGCCGAGGCAGAAGCCGCTTACTATGCAAATCTCGCTGAGTCTGTCACTGTGGCATGACGCAAGCAAAACGGTCTCCGGAAAACCCGGGGCGGCTCAGTCCGAACGATACCAGTCCTACTGTGTCGAACCTGAACAATCCGGAGAGCCTTTTGCAGCAAGGGTTTGAAGCGGAAAGTTGTTGATGCATTTGCAGGAACCTGGCAGATTATGGGTAGTTTCCTGCAAATTCTGTCGAGGTCTGGATGGGT
>NZ_JBFPKF010000141.1:0-377 GCF_040948685.1 Paraburkholderia sp. BR14374
TTTCGGATTGAACGACCAGTCGAACTCGGCCAGCGTGAGTTTTTCCTCGAGGCCCGACTGCTGGTAACGCCGCTCGATGAGCCGCGACTGACGCCGGTCGAGCTCGTCTTGCAGGATCATGGCAAAGATCTCCAGGAACGGCTGCTGGGTGCCCTGTGCCTGCAGCACGCGGGTCTCCAGTGTGTCGCGTACGCCGGACAGGCGCAGCATCCTGAGCGCCCGCTCGATATCGGGTAGCGTGGTGGTCATACAGTTTCTCCTGTTGTGGGAGGTTGAGAGCTGGCGCTGTGCTGCGCGCCGACGTTGAAGAACTCGCCGTATTCGTTACCCGGGCGGATCAGGGGATGCTCCTGCGTGAGCGGCAAGGCCAGTTGCGG
>NZ_JBFPKF010000142.1:0-359 GCF_040948685.1 Paraburkholderia sp. BR14374
CGTTTTTGACCCATTATGCGATCTCTGTCGCAAGATCGTGGAGGCGCCGCCTTCGTGTCCGGATCGCGCACACTGGAGCTTCATCATGCTGAACCGGGAACAGATTGCCGCAATCCAAAACGTAACGCTAGGTTACCTCTTTGATCTCGGCAACAAGACAGTGGAGAGCGTCGGGAAACTGGCTGCATTGAACAATCAATGGACCTGCACGACGCTTGTCGATATGTTCGAACTGAGCGGATGACCGAGAGGGTGCTGACGTATAGCCGTCAGGCGGTCGACATCGTGTTGGTAACACAGGCCGAGTTCGCACGAATTGTGCAGGTGCAAGGTAGCGCCTGCCGCCGTCAGGTGCAGAC
>NZ_JBFPKF010000143.1:0-354 GCF_040948685.1 Paraburkholderia sp. BR14374
TGAAGGCCGCCGGCGTGCCGCCCGCGAAGGTGCACGTCGAGCGCTTCGGCACGCCGCTGCCGCAGGCGGGCGTGCCGCCCGTCGAGATCACCGCGGACACCCCGGCGGCCGACCTCGAGATCGTGCTCGACGGCAAGCGGCGCAGGCTGCGCCTGCCGTATCAGGGCGTGAGCGTGCTCGACGTCGGGCTGCGCGCCGGTCTCGCGCTGCCGTATGCGTGCAAGGGCGGCGTGTGCTGCACGTGTCGCGCGAAGGTGCTCGAGGGCGAAGTGAAGATGGAAAAGAACTACACGCTCGAAGAACACGAGGTCCGCGACGGGTTCGTGCTGACGTGCCAGTGTCATCCGGTGAGCG
>NZ_JBFPKF010000144.1:0-350 GCF_040948685.1 Paraburkholderia sp. BR14374
GCTGTTGAAGAAGCTCTCCGTCGGCGCGTTGTCCCAGCAATTTCCTTTGCGGCTCATAGAGCAACGCATGCCATAGTCAGCCAGCCTGCACTGAAATTCGTGGCTCGCGTACTGACTGCCACGGTCCGAGTGGTGCAGCGCGCCGGGCGCGGGCTTCCGGCGAAACCATGCCATCGTCAGCGCGTCGGTCACAATGTCGGCCGTCATGCGCGGCTTGATGGATCAACCCACGACTTCTCGATTGAACAGGTCCAGCACGACCGCCAGATACAGCCAGCCCTCGTCGGTCCAGATATACGTGATGTCCGAACTGAACACCTGATTCGGCGCAGCCGGCGCGAACTCGCGGT
>NZ_JBFPKF010000145.1:0-343 GCF_040948685.1 Paraburkholderia sp. BR14374
GATGCGCTGGCGGTGCATTACGACGATGCCGCGAAGGGCACGATCACGCTGGGTGGTGACAACAATGGCACGAAGATCAAGAACGTGGCCGCAGGTGACCTGTCGTCGACGAGCAAGGACGCGGTGAATGGTTCGCAGCTGTACGCGACGAACCTGCAGGTGGACCAGAACACCAAGTCGATTACCAACCTGGGCGACCAGGTAACGAACGTGTACGAGAAGGGCACGAAGTACTTCCACGCGAACTCGACGGGCGCGGATTCGTCGGCGCGGGGCAAGGACTCGGTGGCAATCGGTATGGGTGCGGTGTCGAACTACGCGAACGACGTGGCGCTGGGCGCAG
>NZ_JBFPKF010000146.1:0-338 GCF_040948685.1 Paraburkholderia sp. BR14374
CAACATCATGACGGTGGAAGACCCGATCGAATACGACCTGTCCGGCATCGGCCAGACCCAGGTCAACGAGCGGATCGGCATGAGCTTCGCGCGCGCATTGCGCTCGATTCTGCGTCAGGACCCGGACATCATCATGATCGGTGAAATCCGCGACCTCGAAACCGCGCAGATCGCGGTGCAGGCGTCGCTGACCGGCCACCTGGTGCTCGCGACGCTGCACACGAACGACGCGGCATCGGCCGTCACGCGTCTGACCGACATGGGCGTCGAGCCGTATCTGCTCGCCTCGTCGCTGCTCGGCGTGCTCGCGCAGCGGCTGGTGCGGCGACTGTGCCCGG
>NZ_JBFPKF010000147.1:0-338 GCF_040948685.1 Paraburkholderia sp. BR14374
CACGAACGACGCGGCATCGGCCGTCACGCGTCTGACCGACATGGGCGTCGAGCCGTATCTGCTCGCCTCGTCGCTGCTCGGCGTGCTCGCGCAGCGGCTGGTGCGGCGACTGTGCCCGGTGTGCCGCTCAGAGCGCACCGAGGAAGACGGTAGCAAGCGCTGGCATCCGGTCGGCTGCGACCGTTGTGGGCAATCCGGTTACGCGGGACGGCGCGGCGTCTACGAGCTGCTGCTGATCGACGAAACGATCCGCTCGCTGATCCACCGCAACGCGGCCGATGCCGAAATTCTCGAAGCGGGCCGCGCCCAAGGCATGCGCACGCTGCGCGAGGATTCGG
>NZ_JBFPKF010000148.1:0-324 GCF_040948685.1 Paraburkholderia sp. BR14374
ACGACAATGCCGCGAAGGGCACGATCACGCTGGGTGGTGACAACAATGGCACGACGATCAAGAACGTGGCCGCAGGTGACCTGTCGTCGACGAGCAAGGACGCGGTGAATGGCTCGCAGCTGTACGCAACCAACCAGCAGGTGGACCAGAACACCAAGTCGATCACCAACCTCGGCGACCAGGTAACGAACGTGTATGAGAAGGGCACGAAGTACTTCCACGCGAACTCGACGGGCGCGGATTCGTCGGCGCGGGGCAAGGACTCGGTGGCAATCGGTATGGGTGCGGTGTCGAACTACGCGAACGACGTGGCGCTGGGCGCAG
>NZ_JBFPKF010000149.1:0-311 GCF_040948685.1 Paraburkholderia sp. BR14374
GAAGACGCTGGTCGAGAAGCTGAAGACCGAAGCCAAGGTGCTGTGAGGAGACGCAAGAAATGACGAATCTGGTTAACCTGGTAGTAGCAGAACACGATAACGCGTCGATCAAGGCCGCGACGCTGAACACGATCGCAGCGGCACAGAAGATCGGCGGTGAGATTCACGTGCTGGTCGCGGGTCACAACGCGCAAGCCGCGGCCGATGCCGCAGCGAAGATCGCCGGCGTCGCCAAGGTACTGCTGGCCGACGCGCCGCAACTCGAAGCGGGTCTCGCGGAAAACGTCGAAGCGACGGTGCTGACGCTTGTG
>NZ_JBFPKF010000014.1:0-188689 GCF_040948685.1 Paraburkholderia sp. BR14374
GGGTGGGGGCCGGGGCGGGGACGGGTGTCGTCAGCGGGAAGGTTAACTCCGCGGGCGCAACGCCCGGACTGACCGGTGCCTGGGCGGTCGCCGCGCGAGCGCTGCTTTCCTCGCTCTTCAACTCGGCCACTGCCTGCTCGGACATCACCCGCGACGGTCCGGAGTCGATAACGACAGGGCGAGCGCTGCCGCGATACACCTGCAGCCATTCGTTCGGTTTGCCAGCAAATAGCTGTGCCGCAGCCGAGCCCTCGCAAGGACCCACGCCCGTCGCCGAGCAGCCGGCGCCCAACGGCGTCATCACGATGCCGCCGCTAAGCACGTCTGCGCGCGTCACGTTTTCGTCGGTGAACACGGTGAAATCGGTGCCGCGCACGCCGAGCGCGGCGACCGGCGTGTTCATCCGATAGTGGTCGCGCGCGGCCTGAGCACCCGTACCCGATATCTCGCGCACCATGCCCCTCGTCAGCGACAGCTTGATGACCGTCTTGCGTGGATCGCCCGGGTTGTATTCGTAGCGTTCGAATGTCAGCGATGAATTGGGTCGCACACTGATAAAGCCGTGATCGACCGTGGTGATGTACACGTAGCCATCTTTGCCCGTCTCGACGGTGTCGCCCTGCTCAATGGAGGCGCCTTTGGCAAGCGGGGTGCAAAACGTTTGCGCGCGTTGTGCACACGCCTGTCCAATCACGACGACTGCATTGCCAATCGTCGCGGACTCCGCATGCGCGTCATGGTGCACAAGAAACGCCGTGCAAACAACGAACTGCAATGCGGCCGAACGACCCCCTCGAAGTATGCGTTCCTGCATCTGATCTTTTCCCCGAGATCCTCACGGCACTGCGATCGAATAATCCGGTAATGATTAGCGAAATTTTGTAATTAGGATGTGACGGCCGTCACAGATGTCAGCGCTCGATACGCATATCGTCCTGCGTGCCCGTGTCAGCAAATTACAATTGAGAGAGATGTCGACCGAAGAAGAAAGGATCAATGGCGGCCCATTAAAGGCCATTGATCTCTTGAAACAACAAAAGCTGCTACGCAACGTTGCGAACGAAGTCATTGAAGAGACCAGCCGCCACATTCGCTATCGCCGCTTCTCGAAGCGGGAATTCGTCGTTCATAAGGGCGACGCCGGTTCATCGCTACTCATGTTGATGTCCGGCCGCCTGCAGGTGATCGCACTGTCGGAAGACGGCCGCGAGGTGGGACTCGATTTCGTCGAGCCGGGTGAGTATTTTGGCGAACTGTCGATTATCGACGGCGGTCCTCGCTCGGCTTCGATCATTGCGATCACGGAATCAGTGGTCGGCTTCTTGCCGAAGCATCAGGCGCAAACACTCTTTTACCGTAATCCCGCAGTGGTGGAGGCGCTGTTGCAACGGCTGTGCCGCACGATTCGCCAGGCTTCGAATTACCGGTCGATGCTGGGTCTGACGCGCGCTTACGCCAGGGTCTATTCAGTGCTCGAGGCTTCCATGAAAACGAGTGCAGGCGGCCTGTTGACCATCGAGAATCTACCCAACCAGCAGGCCATTGCGATCATGGCCAATGTGAGCCGCGAAACAGTATCGCGCGCGATCCGTTCTCTTATCGACGGAGAGGTGATCGAACGTGACTATCGACGCCTGATCGTTCGCAATGCGGAAATGCTGGCCAAGCTTGCGAGAGGCGAGGCTGAGTTGCAACTACGTGCGAAAGCGATGGGCGAAGGCGCTACGGTCGGGCAATCGCGCCCCTCCTGACCGGTTGTTCGAGATAGACCCTGGCAGGAGCGACGCTGCACCGATTAAGCATTCCAATCCATGCGTCACGATTTGTGACGCCCATCACACACTCAGCCCCGTTGGTTTGCTTTACTTAGAGTTCCGGAGCGATATGCATTGCCGCCGAAACTTTCATGCAAGCCAAGCTAAAGTTCCTCGAGAAATTCGCCGTCTTTAACCGAAAGAATCCGCGCACCAGATCGTACGATCGGGTCATAAGCATTGGCTCGAATTGCGAAGTGACCTGGAATATCCGTCATCACTTCGAGACGCGAACGGCTTATCCGTTCGATTGGTGGATGACGCCCTTCCAAGCTCTGCTCGACGTTCTGGATGCGCGATTCAGCGGTCTTTTCGAGCCGTCGCATCTGGCTATTCCTGCGGATCGAGGCACCGTCGTCGATACGCGGTTCAATCTCATGTATCACCACGATTTCGCGAGAGATGAAGAAGGTCGCGTGATTGTGGACGACGTCGAAAAGCAGCTTCCGGATCTGCGGAAGAAATATGCCCGGAGAATTGATCGCTTCGTCAACGAACTGGACGGCAAAAAGGTGTTGTTCGTTCGAAACAGATGCGGCAACGATCCGGTGTATTTGAATGGCGATTACGGCGACATTCAACCCGATCAATGCATCGAGATTCACCGTGTGCTCTCGGCGCTTCTGCCGCGCACGCGGTTCGATCTGTTCGCGACGAACAAGCCGGGTTTCGATGCTTTTTCGTATCGCGGCTCCGAAATCTTCAGCGACTCGATCGTCGAGTATGGCGATTGCAGCGACTATATGGTGTCGCCCAAAGGTTGGGCGGAGATGTTCGAGCGCAACCGCATTGTTCTTCGCGCGGGTCATGAGGCATCGACGCGCACCTTGACAGTTTGACCCGGAAAGCACATATCGTCAGGTCGAGTTCGTGACCAGTTAGCCAGATCGACGATAACTAACCATAATCTCCCGGCGGATCGGCGGGACGACTGAATACATGCACCGACTCAACCGGCGATGCTGTTCTGGCCTCGCCGCAACTGGATTGGCAGCGAGCGGCAGCGCATGAATCTCCGCCGTTTTACTTGTATCGGCATCCCGACTTGATTGAATTGAACGCCATTTCGTTTATCCTGTTTCCATAGTCATAGTCATGCGGTGGTCCAAACCAGCAGTGCTCTCGTCGGAGGTCACGGCCAATGAGTCCCGTCATCGTCACCCTGCTCGTGCTGCTGGGCATCGGGCTGTTGCTTGCGCTCTGGCTAATGGGCATCTACAACGGGCTGGTGGTTGCCCGGAAGCGCTTCGAGAACGCCTTCGCGCAGATCGATGTGCAGCTCAAGCGGCGCTATGACCTGATTCCGAACCTGGTCGAAGCGGTCAAGGGCTATATGGGCCACGAGAGGGAGACGCTCGACGCCGTCATCAAGGCCCGCAACAGCGCGATGGCTGCCGAGCAGAAAGTCGCCGCCAACCCCAGCGACCCGGCGGCCATTAAGGGGTTCAACCAGGCCGAGGCTCAGCTGGGCGGCGTCCTGGGCCGGCTCTTTGCCCTCTCCGAGGCATACCCGGACCTCAAGGCCAACCAGAACATGCTCGCCTTGCAGGAAGAGCTGACTTCGACCGAGAACAAGGTCGGCTTCGCCCGGCAAGCGTTCAACGACGCCGCCACCGAGTACAACATCCGGCGCGAGGTCTTCCCGGCGGTTACGGTGGCCGGCATGTTTGGCTTCAAGCAGGCGACGCTACTGGAAACCGCGGAGACTGAGCGCGCAGCGCCCAAGGTGTCGTTCCGGTAAGCCGGGACCGCATCTCTCTATGCGTCTCATGCTCCCCAAGCCGCTCTGACCGTGACCACCAATTTCTTTCAACAGCAGGATTCGGCCCGACGCAAGACCTTTCAGCTGGTGGTCTATTTCGTCCTGGCGATCCTGATACTGATCGCCCTGGTCTACGGGCTGCTCGTGGCGTTCAGCACGTATGACGCCCACGCACCCGTGTCCTGGTGGCAGCCGGAGATGCTCCTGTTCGCGGCGCTGGGGGTGGGCCTTGTGGTCGGCGGTGCCAGCGCATTCAAGGTGAGTCAGCTCGCTTCCGGCGGCCAGGCCGTCGCCCTGATGTTGGGCGGTGTAGAGGTGCCCGGCACGACCACCGACCCGCGGCAGAAACAGCTGCTCAACGTCGTCGAGGAGATAGCCCTCGCTGCGGGAGTGCCGGTACCCCCCGTTTATGTTCTGGATGAGCCCGGGATCAATGCCTTCGCGGCCGGCTACGCTCCGGGAGATGCCGTGGTCGCCGTCTCGCAGGGCTGCCTCGACTACCTGACCCGCGATGAGCTCCAGGGCGTGGTGGCCCACGAGTTCAGCCACATCCTCAACGGCGACATGCGACTCAACATCCGGCTAATCGGCCTAATCTTCGGGATCATGGTGTTGTCCATCATCGGCCGCAGCCTCATGTTCGCTTCCAGAGGACGCTCGTCGGGAAGGCAGAATGCCCAGGGCGGCATGGTGCTGCTGGGCCTGGGCGTGTTCGTGCTGGGCCTCGTGGGAGCGTTCTTCGGTCGGCTGATCATGGCGGCGGTGTCGCGGCAGCGCGAGTACCTGGCCGACGCCAGTGCCGTCCAGTTCACGCGCAACCCCGACGGAATCGGCGGGGCGCTCAAGAAGATCGGCGGTCTGGCTGAGGGCTCACGCATAGGCGACCCCCAAGCCGCAGAGGCCGGCCACATGTTTTTCGCCAACGCCTTCGCTGGCGACGGACTCGCCGGACTGCTAGCTACCCACCCGCCCCTCGTCGAGCGCATCCGCCGGCTCAATCCCCAGTTCGACGGCCGGTTCCCGGAGGTGCGGCCGGTAGGCGTCGATCGGGAAGAACCTGAAGGCCCCCGGCCCAGCCATGCCCCGCCGTTCGGCGGGGCTCCTACGTTACCGGGGCTTCCGCAGGTGCCGGTGCCGGTCCTGGGGCTCGCCGACGAAACAGCATCCCGGGTCGGCCACATCGATCCGGAACTGATTAGCTATGCGCAGGGGTTACACGACGGTATGCCAGACGTGCTCCGGGTCGCCGCCCAGGAGCCGTTCAGTGCTCGCGCCCTGGTCTACGCCCTCCTCATGGACCCGGGGTCGGACCTGCGGAAACTTCAGCTGACCCGGCTGAAAGCCGGCGCTGAGCCTCAGGACTTTGCCGAAACCCTGCGGCTGATCGCCCCTGTCCAGGCTTTGCCGGACACGCATCGGCTACCCCTTCTGGACCTGAGCCTGCCAGCACTGCGGCAGATGTCGCCGCGGCAGCATCGTTCATTCCGCGCTCAGGTCGAGATGCTAATGATCGCCGACCAGCGGCTGAGCTTGTTCGAGTACACGCTTCGCTGTGTACTGCATCGCCATCTCGACGCCCAATTCCTCCCGCAGCGCCCGGCGCGTGCAATGCGCGGTTCCCTGCAGAGCCTCGCGCACCCGGTGGCAACGGTATTGGCGCTACTGGCCTGGGAAGGCCAACCGGAAACCGACCAGGCCGCGCGGGCTTTCGATGCGGGCATGCGCGGCTACATCGGCGGCGAGCACGCCTACCGCTTGCGGCCTCGCGAAGAGTGCTCCCTCGCCGGATTCGACGCGGCCCTGCAAACGCTCAATCAATCGATCCCGGCCATCAAGCGCCGGATCGTCGCCGCCTGCGCGGCCTGCATCCTGGCAAACCAGCAGGTCACCGTCCGCGAAGCGGAGCTGCTCCGCGCCATCTGCGATACGCTCGGCTGCCCGCTACCGCCGCTCGTCGTGCGAGAAGCGGAAGAAGAGTAGTCCTGGCAATGCAGGTGCGAGGCGCTCCCGCCGCGTGTTGTGCCGCTCATAGTTGCATCGTCACGACACGGGCCGGCGGCAGGTTAGCCCAGATGATCCGGCTCGACAGCATTACAAAGTCGCTCATCCCACCGGCATTCACGACGTTCCGGTCCGGCCGGAGATCGTAGGTGAACTGAATCACGACACCACCAGGACGCAGGACCTGCCGCCACTGGTCGACAATCTCATCCACCTCGCGATGAGGCAACGAGCGCAAGGGAAGGCACGACACGATCGCGTCGACGCGCAGGTCCAGTGGCAGGCACCAGGCCAGGCGGGCAGCGTCGGCGTGCATGACCGGCACATCCGGGAATCGCCCGCGCAGATGCTGCACGAAGGTAGGGGAGCGCTCGACGACGATCAGCCGGTCGGTTGGCACGCCGCTTTCGAGCAACGCGTGCGTGACCGCGCCGGTACCGCCACCGAGTTCGATGACCACACCGTTGCCTGCCGGCACCTCCCGCGCGAGGCGCGCGGCGAGTCGCCGTGAGCTCGGGCAGATGGCGCCGACCGACCAGGGCGCCGTCGCCCATTCCCGTGCAAACAGCCGGGACGTGTGCAGGGGGCCGGCAACCATTACTGCACCACCTTGATGTCATAGACCTTGGCCTTTGATGCGCCGACGATTTCCTTGTCGTACTTGCCGGTCAGCTCGATGGTGCCCGTCTGATTCACCGGCTGTGCGGCCGGCCAGCGTTTGGGGTCGATCTTGACCGGGAGCTCTCCCGTGCTGTCGGCGAACTGGTACTTTTCGTCGCCGATGGATTTCACGATATGGCCGCGCAGTGCGATGCGCTGGTCTTCCCTGCCTGCGTCGCGAAGCTGTTGGACCGTCGTGGCCGTCGCTTCGGCACCAGGGCCTGTGCATACCGCGTGAGCCTCTGCGGCGGACGTGGCGATCAGGCAGGCAACAATGAGCTTCTTCATTGGTTCTCCTTGAACGGGCGACATCGTGGTCGCGACAGAAAGCAGTCTACGGACCCGAGGCTGAAGCCAGAGTGAAGGCGACCCTGCGCGGTGTCCGCCCCTTAATGCAGTGTTAACCTTCCGGCCGGTAAGCTTGCGACGCCGCGTCAGGGAACCGGCGGGAACAGGATGACGACGGATGCGAATACTGCTGGCCAAGGACGATCCGCTGATCGGCAATGGACTAAGACTCGGCCTGCGCCGGGAAGGTTTCGCCGCACTACCCTACGGCCGCTTTCGGCGTATCCAATCTCGCGAGCAGGGCGCGCTCGCTGCGGTGCCGCTTGTCATGTGTAGCCAAGCGCCGCAGCCGCAGACGCACGGCGGCTGACGCATTCTTCATCTTCAGCACAAAACGACGCAATGAATACCATCGAAGCATTCAACCACGCGCTCTTCCTGATGATCAACGGCACGCCGGCAACGCCGGGATGGCTGGTCAGCACGGCGCTCGTCTCTGCAAATTATCTGATCTGGTTAGTCCCCCTCATGCTGGTGATGATGTGGCTTTCTGGGGACCGCCAGCGGCGCGAGCTGGCCCTGCGTGCCTGCTGCGTCGCGCTGCTGGCGCTCGGCGTCAACCAGTTGATCGGTCTCGTTTGGCAGCACCCCCGCCCGTTCATGATCGGGCTCGGCCACACGTTCCTGGCGCATGTGCCCGATTCGTCGTTCCCAAGCGATCACGCCACCCTCTTTGCCAGCATCGCGCTGCCGCTGCTCTTCGGGCGGATGTGCTGGCTCGGTGGCATGACGCTCGTCGTGGGTATCATCGTCGCGTGGGCACGCGTGTTTCTCGGCGTTCATTTTCCGCTCGACATGATCGGGGCAGTGGCCGTCGCGTGCATCGCTTATGCGGCAATTGCGCGGCTGTGGCAAACGGGCGGCACGGCGATGACAGATCTGGTGGTCACGCTCTATCGTACGTTGCTCGCATGGCCGATCAGCCGAGGCTGGCTGAGGCCGTGATTGCCTGTCTGCGACGCTCGCCGCCCCGCCGGGGGGAAGACGCTGGCAGTCTGGGATATCCGGAGCCACCTCTGCCATTTGCAATCGAGACTCGACGTTGCATCCACGCCTCACGACACAGGCCACAAAAACGGTCTGCGCAAGAATTGAAGCGTGGATTGCACCGAGGATCGCAGCGGTTTGCTAAGGCGCGAACAGATCCATCCCCGCTAGGACCAGCGTGACACTCAGCGGTATTGCGGCCGTAGAATCCACGAAAAGCAGGATTGCAGCAGACAGCCAGCAGGCGATGGCAAAGCCAATAGCTTGTTTCATGGTGACACCTCGCTGTCTGGGCAATGGCAGGTGATCGAAATCTCGCGGAGGGATGCACAGAGCCAGGCCGGCCCTTACCCAGATGACCACGTCAACGAAAACAGCAGGACGCGTCTTGCGCGAATAGGCCGCGCGCTTATCGAGCTTTGCCGTTGCGTCTGGCGCCGGCCGAAGCTGTCAGCGAAATGCCGACAAGGACGGCAACAAAACTGAAAGTGAGACGCGTGCTCATGGGTTCATGTAGGAACAGAACGCCGCCGAGCGCCGCAACGGGCGGCACCAGCAGTTGGATGGCAGCCGCGGACATTGCCGTCAGTCTTCGGATCGTCGAACTCCACACTACAAAGCCAATTGCTGATGTCACGGCACCAGAAACCACAGCGAGGGCAACTCCGGCTGCGCTCGCATGTGCAGGGGCGTGAAGGATCAATCCTAAGACGATGCAGATCGGTGTCGCCCGAAGGAAGTTTCCTGTCGTTGCTGATAGTGGACTCGCGACGCGCTTGCCTCTCAGGGTATAGAGCCCCCATGCAGCCCCCGCCCCGACCATCATAAGCAGGCCAGATAATCCCGGAACGCCGGCGCCAGGAGCTGTCAGGCATAGCAGTCCGGCAATAGCCACCAGATACCCAATTAGCGCCACGCGGTGGAAGCGTTCGCCTTTAAGGAGACAAGAAGTCAATATCGTCAGTTGTACCGTCCCGAACAGGACCAGCGCACCGGTGCTGACACCGAGGGATAGATACGACAACGAGAACAGGATCATGAAAGTGCCTAGCGCAGTCGCCGAAACCCAGTCAGGACTGGATTGCCGAGCATGTTCCGGCCTAAGTTTCGTCACGGCCAGCAATGTCGCGCCTCCGGCCAGCAGCCGGATATCGGAAAACGTAGCTGCGTCGATGCTGTTGCTGAATAGCGCGACGCGACACAGCAGAGCGTTCGAGGCAAATGCAGCGATAGCGGCCGCGCCCTGCAAGGCGCAAGAAGGTGTGATTGCACTCGCGTCTGCGGGATCCAGATATGCATTCATCACGGTTCCTTTCCTCAGCACCGCAAACATGCGGGGCGATCAGCGCGACCACATTGCGGACGGGCGTTCGTCTGGCGCGAGTCGACTCTCGCACGACGGTGTCCCATGCCGCCAGGTTGCAGATGTTTTTCAGACTGCCCTTCTCCAGTTGCCGCTGTTGTGCCATGCGCGCAAGATTCAAGGGGATCTTTCTCAGGCTCGCCACGGTGCGCGCGGCGACCCAGTGCTGTTTAGTTCCAGTTGATGACGGTCGCGGCTGTGAGCGGCACATCAGTATCGAGCACCGTGATGCGCGTGGGTACTACCTAAAAAGGTGATACCCTCATGCTCACCGAAGACCGGTGATCCGCGCATTTTTCTTGAGGACGACATGCTTCCATTCGCGGATTCCACCAATCCACCGGTCCACGATGACGTCTATGCACTCTGGGATCGGCTGGCCGAGTTCTCAGCAGGTGATGGCGATGTCGCGCTGCCCCATCTGCTAACCACGCTCTGTGCTATGGTCAAGGCACAGAATGCGCTTTGGGCCGTTGTTGTGCGATTGCCTTCGCTCGCGCCAAAGGATCCTTTGTTCGGCTGGCGTCCACGACTGGTTCGGCTCCTGCATCCGGTACCGGCGATGGTCGCTTCGGTGCAGGAGCAGTACGACACGCTCTGGTCCGGCCACGTCGACTCGTCACATGTCGTGGCCGCGTCAGGGCACGAGCCGTTCTGCGCCAACCTGCTCTTCGAGGCGATGCCCGCCGAATGGTTTGAAGGTGAGCACTATCGGCGCCACTACCTCGAAGTCGGCCACGGCGACAGCATCCAGGTGCGTTGCTCGCTGAACGACGATGTGCGGATTCATCTCTTCGTGTTTCGCGATGTGCGGGCACCTCGCTTCTCTGCGCCGGATCTCGAGCGTCTGGGCTTCGTGATGCATGGGCTGAGATGGTTCAACCGGCAGCAACTGCTCAGCCATGGCCTGCTCATCGCCGACGCTCCGCTGACGACGGCCGAGCGAAGGGTGCTGCTGGGGCTGCTCGACGGACTCACGGAAAAGCAGATCGCGCAGAAACTCGACCAAAGTCCGAACACGACGCATGTCCATATCAAGTCGATCTACGCCAAATTCAACGTCCGGAATCGCTCGACGCTGACCGCGCTGTGGCTCGGCAAGTTGCGATAGCAAACTGCAGGCGCTGGGGCGTTGCAAGCAGCGGGCCTTAGGGCAGTCAGTCAGACGTACCTCCCAATTCACACCTCGCCCTGACGACCTGGATCAACGATATCCAAAGCCCAGGATTCAGGGAATTCCAGACCCATATCACCCGCCTGAGCCCGGCAGTGGCGCGCCGCTGGCCCCGGCGCGCCCTCAACTGTGTCCGTCAGGTACTACGCCGATTAGTTCCGCGACAGCAGGTGCCCAACGGCGGCTTCGCCGTCACCGACCGCGAAGTCCGCGAGCTCATCCCGGAGTGCGAATATCGCGCCGTCAGGCTTTCTTTCCGAAGTGAACGGGAGCGGCGCCGTCGGCACTGGCCGGGCTCACGCGATCACCTATTCAGGTTATGTTCGGACGTCAGCGAATAATCTACGATCCCATAGAAGGTCCAGCCCGCAATTGTATTGCAGGGTGACCATAACAATCACAGATACGGGGATCCGACCTTGTCGTCGAACGAAGGGGATCACGTCATGATTTCAGTACCGAAATCGGGCCGTCAGGCAGCGAAGCGTCGTCCCGTGCATCTCGCTGGATTCGTTGCAATTGCAGGCGTCGCCGTGGCCTATGGCCTGCAAACGCAGTCGATGGAGGGGGGCGCTGCGGGACGGGCTGACGGGAGTTACGAGAAGGCGTGGGCGGTGGTTGCGGCCTCGGGTGACGCGGGGAAGTTTGTCGCTTCGAACTATCGGACATGCATCGAAGCCCACGACACGGGCTACACGATGACGGACCGGTGGCTCACCATCGTTCACTCGCGCTTGAACACGGCGGCGCAGTGCGGCCTGGAAACCGTCTCCCGCGGGTCAATGAAGGGTGACGCGTTTGTCGCCCAGGTGAAGGGCGTGATCGGCAGCCTGCCCACGCTAATTGCCGTGCCTGACCAACCGGCTCGCACGCTCCGATGGTTCGTCATTGACGATCGACCCACGTGATGCGCTGAGGGTGGCGCGATCTACGACTGCTCCCTCGACCTGCATCGGTGGGCCGCAACATGCGGAATGACTGCGGAACGTTGTGACGCTGTCTGGGGCGGCATCTACGTGCACGCTCTAAAGAGATTCAGAACTACCAGCAGTACATCTGCTTGCAGAGAAGAAGAAAACGACAATTGATCGATAAGGAATCCCATCATGTATTTCGCCTCCCGACTTAACAGCAGTGTGCTCATCGTTCTGCGCAACTTCCGCATTCGCGCAGGCTGCATCATCCGGTTCTGTCATGCACGCCAAGGTCAACGCCGAAGAGTACGGGTGGATATCGAGGGTTTATGAACCGCGCGGTGAGAGTCACCATCCGAAAAACGTGATTGCGCAGACCGTTGATGTACCAGCGGCCAGATTCTGGACACACAGCGGATTGTGCGCCGATCAAACAGACTTGCTCTTCATCCCGTTGCAGCGATGCCGAAGTGTCGTCTTCGATGGGAACCTCGCTTTCCCAATCCGCAAGCAGGCGTGCAGAGGGCCCAGGCACGTCGACCGTGAGCGTTTATACGGAACGTGTTGACGACCTCTTCTTCAAAGGTCCAGCTTGGAATACAACTATCTTCCAGATTGGGAGGGACGACTGGCTTCGAAAATAAGAGTTGTCAAGCGAGGTACGTGTTTCGAAAAGGTGGCGCAACATGTGCCGCCAACCGCCACATACTCCCGGCGGCCAGGCAGGCGAGCGGACACTTTAACCTGCCGGGCTGTCGCACGTTGATTCGCGCAACGTGGCCGCCGTTGTCGGGAACGCGCGGCACGAAGGTCCGTTGTCCCCGGCTGTGGCTCCGGCACCGGTTACGCAACTCCCGGTGCCGGGTGCGAAACGGGGCGGTACAAGGATTGCCCGGAGTGCCGATCGTCAATCCTCGTTGACTTCGCCGTCCTGATCGACGGCCGGATCTACTGGATCGGCCGCTTGGTTCTCATCAGCGGGTGCGCCGGCATCCGCCCCCGCACTTTCAGCTACCTGCGCATCAACGGCGTCGCCTGACTCAACTGCACCGTCGCTTGACCCAGCTTGCGCAACTTCTGCAACGTCGCCTGACTGAGCTTCCACCAGATCCGCAACGTCGCCCGCCTCAGCTACCGCCTCATCTGCAACGTCGGCTGACTCAGCTACCGCCGCATCTGCAACGTCGGCTGACTCAGCTACCGCCAGATCCGCAACGTCTCCTGACGCATTGGGCTCCTGGATTGACTCATCGGTCGGCGTCGTAACGATCTCATCCGGCACGCCAGCCGTGCCGTCCACGTTCAGTGTCATCGAAATCCTCATATGGTCGAGTTAATGGTAGAAACCCCCAAAGGATTCCCAATGAAATGCGCGTCTCCTACGGTCGACTTTTTTATCGCAGGCAGCGTGGCCAGCGTGGGAGAGCACATAGTCTCACATCGCTAGCCCGATAATGGATCACAGCATGGACGCATTCGATCTGGATGTGTTCGCAAGCGAACACATCGCGTGACGCGCATAAAAGCTTAAGTGTTCCGCCGAACGGCCTGCTTGATCTTCTGCCTGGAAATGGCGTGCGTCATGCCGGCAATGCGACCTGAAGTTTGGCGCATCGTCGCTGGCTAAGCTCCTGCTCGTCTGCCAGCGCCTGCACGCAGTTTGCCTTTGACGAACAGAGACGCTCGAACGAAGGCCGACTCGCGCATCGCGAATGCAATGCGAATACTCGTTCCCGCCGCTGCCAATCGTCGCTGAGGGCCATCGGCGTCAAGCGGTGCTGCCTCGTCCTGTCCAGGTCGTCAGGAGCAAGGCGGCTGAGCCGAGGCGTCGGCAAGCGCATTTCGACTGCTATCGCCGGAATATTTGCCGCGCGCAGCCGTTTAGTGCGTACGTGCGGTCCCCTCCGTATCGCGGCCGGGCCGCCGTGACTGCCGGACCGGTCGTGCCGGCAAGAACGGTGTTGCCGCGCACCTTGCCACAACGCCGCCTTTGTATCGCCTGATGCATCACCCGCCGCCGGTGAGGGGCCTTCGCGCGCTCGCCGTGGCGCAAATGCAACGCATCAGGCGGGATCGCTCGCGACAGCCAGCACACTACCCACGGAGCGTTCGCGCGTACGTGGATGGAGGCTGCCGCAGACTTCGTGGAGAGTCGAGTCATGAAAACTGTCATCACACGCCTGGCTCCGCGTCTTGCGGCGCCTGCCAACCCCGGGCAAGCAACGCAGCCCATGCTCGCGCGAAGTACTGCCCGTTCGGGCCGTCCCGCGCGCAGCGCACGCGGCCACCCGTGGCGCCGTCTGCTGCTCGCGCTGTGCGGCATCGGCGTCGCGCTCGGCGCGGCAAACTTTGCGTACGCCGAAGATTCCGTCCCATTGCTGCCGCCACCCTCAGTCACATCGACCACCGTGCCGGCCAATGGTGACCTCAATCCGTATGGCGTCGCGTTCGTGCCGGCCGGTTTTCCCACCTACGGCACCATCGCGCCGGGCGACCTGCTGGTGTCTAACTTCAACAATGCGCAGAACGTGCAGGGCACCGGCACTACCATCGTCAAGATCGTGCCGGGCGCGAAGCAGGCCGCGACATTCTTCCAGGGCCCCCCCGGGCTTGGCCTCACCATGGCGCTCAATGTGCTGCGCGGCGGCTTCGTGCTGGTCGGTAACACCCCCACTACTGACGGCACGTTCCACACGATCAAACCCGGCTCGCTGATCATCGTGAACCGCAGCGGCAACATGATCGCGCAGTGGACGACCGCCGCGAAGATCGATGGACCATGGGGTATGACGGTCTTCGACCAGGGCGATCGCGCGAAAGTGTTCGTCTCGAACGTGCTGAACGGAACCGTTGTGCGGCTCGACGTCACGGTCGACGACAGCGGCGTGCATCTCGTGAGGGCAACCCAGGTCGCATCCGGCTACCAGTTCCGCGGCGACCAGGCAGCAGTGGAGATCGGGCCTGCCGGACTCGTGTACGATCCGTTACGCGATGTGCTCTACGTTGCGTCGATCGTCGACAATGCGATCTTCGCAGTGTTCGGTGCGGGCACCTCACAGCATGACGGCGGCAAGGGCGTGGTGATCTACGCGGACAACAAGCACCTGCATGGAGCGCTCGGTTTAGCGGCGGGACCGAACGGCCATCTCTTCACCTCAAACGGCGACGCGATCAACCCCGATCCGGCACAGCCGAGTGAACTCGTAGAGTTCACGCCGCAAGGGCAATTCGTTGCGCAACTGCCGATTGATCCGGCGCCAGACGGTGCGTTCGGCATCGCGTTTGGTCGGGTGATGAACGAGCACGTGCACTTTGCCGCGGTCGATGACAATACGAACGCAATCACGGACTGGAACCTGCCGTTTGAGGACCGTTGACGGATCCGGCGGTGCCATCAGAAACGGTGCCGCTCTGAACCGACCCGCGCCGCGGCAGGCGCAATACACGCTACGGGGTAAAGGGGTTCATATACAAGCATGAAAAGTACGGCCGATCGTTCATGGCCGACTGCCTGAAGCGGTCGGCCGTACCTCCGCCGTTGACCGGTTCCCCGCCAACGGACCACAAGACGCTGCAGAACGGACACTCAAGTGGTGTAGGCCACACACGCACCTCTTCAGCATTCCGCTTGGGCCGTCGGTGCGCCTCGTATCACCTTCGCCGGTCGCCGGGATTTCTCATTCAGGATCTGGCGCCGCCGGTAGTCCGTCAGCTTCTTCCAATCCCGAATTTCTTCTCGAGTTCGAAAGAAAGCAACCGATGCATAGTTCGGTTTTACCGTCGGAAGCGCACACCTCGACGCACGGTGATATGACTGCCATCGCTTAGTCTCAGGCGCCGGCACGCGTCGGATTCACTTCTACCGTCACGTGTGACAGCCCCTTAAAACGTTTGAGCGCCGCGTGATAGAAGCTCGGGCTGCGTTGTATTTCACTGGTGACGACCGATACCACCGCGCTCATGTGCCCGGGGCCGACGCGCCAGACATGTAGGTCAAGCACGGCGTCACCGTTGTCTTCAATGACGTGACGAACGTTTTCGGCCATGCGCTTATCCAGATTCATGTCGAGCAGAATGCCTCCCGTATCGCGCATCAGGCCCCACGACCAGTTCGCAATTACCAGGGCGCCGATTACGCCTGCGAGCGGGTCCATCCAGGCCCAGCCGAACGCACGGGCCAGCAGGAGGCCGATGATCGCGAGCACGGAAACTGCCGCGTCCGCGATGACATGAATGTAGGCCGAGCGAATATTGTGATCGCGATTCGCCGCTGCATGCGCTTCGTCGTGACTGTGATCGTGTTCTTCGAACTCGATTGAGTGTTCACCATCGGGCAAGCTGACAACGGCCCTGAACGCATGTGGCTCGGGAATGTCATCTTTCGACTCCAGATAGCTCCCACGGTCTTCAAACGTGAAGGTCTGCCGGGAACCGTCGGGCCGAATCGTCGTGATTGATACCGCGTCGGTGGTCAGTCTCGAAGAAGCCATTTCAGGCGTGATGCGGAAAACGGGCGGCACACCATCTTCGAAGACCGACACGGCGAAAACGCCCGCGTTAGCGAAGATGCGATGCGCCTCTTGCTCATGACCGTGTGCGTCTTCATGTCCATGCCCGTGACCGTGGCTGTGCCCATGTCCATGATCGTGGCCGTGATGGTTTCCGCTGAGCAGCCAGACGCTTGCGAGATTCACCAGCAGGCCGAGCACCGCGATGGGAATCGCTTGACCGAAGTGGATGGGCACGGGCGAGAGAAAGCGCGAAATGGCTTCATATCCAATCAGCAGCGCTATCATGGCAAGCACGATAGCGCTGGTAAAACCCGCCAGGTCGCCCAGCTTGCCGGTGCCAAATACGAAGCGGCTATCGCTCGCGTGTCTGCGCGCGTAGGTGTATGCCAAAGCGGCGATCAGCATCGCGCCGGCGTGTGTCGACATGTGCAGGCCATCGGCGACGAGCGCCAGCGAGCCGAACAGGCTTCCGCCAACAATTTCAGTCACCATCATCGCACTGCACAGTGCGATGACCATCCACGTCCTGCGCTCGTTGTCTTCATGGGCCGCGCCCAGAAAGACGTGATCGTGCCCCGCTCCGAAAGCGGCATCTTCAAAGTTACTCATGGTTCCCTCTTACTTGAAGTAGCTGTGGACTACTTCAATCAGCTGCTCGGTGCCGCTGCCGTGCTCGTCGTCCGGCTCTGCGTCGACGAGATGCGTCCGGATGTGGTCTTCGAGAACCACGGCGAGCAACCCGTTCATCGCGCCACGGCTGCTGGTGATGAGCTGGAGCACATCCATGCAGCCGCGCTCCTCTTCAAGTGCACGCTCGATGGCTTCAACCTGTCCCTTGATGCGGCGAACGCGGTTGAGCAGCTTCTGTTTCTCGCGAATCGTATGGCTCACGGCTAGCCCTCTGAATACAGTAGGGTGCTATTTTACTCTTAGATAGGGTACGGGGGTATACGTTTCTTATGTTGAACGGTTTGGCGTAGATCATTGTCGGTGCGGCGCTGAGGCCAGAGGGCCGCAGACTTCTGGGTGGTGTGCGCCCAAATCGTATGGCTGTTTGCCAGCCCGAGGAGACATTTGGATGTCTGCGCTGCAGTTGCTTGCGAACGGCCGAAGCTGGCCCGACTGCACTCATTCGCAGAAGCCGCCCGAAAGCAGGCCGTCGACGATTTCAACGGTCGCTCTACAGGACCTTAATTGGACTGGTGCTCTCGGCCATAAAAAGACGCTCGCTCATACAGCTTCGATTGACTGGTCCCTCGCCTGCTGCCGACGTCGAAAGGTTGGCCATACGAGCGCTTCGACACCTATAAAGTGCGAGGCCGTTTTCCCGATTCATAGCGCGCAAAGCCGCGTCATAGATACGTAATTTCCTGATGCGCCCGGTTGTTTCCGCCAACAGCGAGAACTGGTTGTCGCTTGCCGCGGAGAATCTGTGTCATCGGAGCCAAGCCGGTAATTGCTGCGATTGCCGCGCGATCTGACGCGCCGACACGGCCATACTCACCCTGCGCGATATCCCCTCTGATTCGGAAAGCGTCGGTGATCGGCTTGAGTGTTTGGGCATCGGTGGGGGCACTCCAATCTACACTTCACCCTCTGATTCTCTAATCCGACATCAAAAAAGGGGGGCGTCGTCCGGTTGAATCGCCCTGTAACGTGGACGACTTATTCCGTCTGCAGAATGGCGGGCCGCTCGCGTGTCGCGTATGCGAACGCAGGCGCACCCCTAAACCAACAATTATGTCGTCCGGAGAACTTTGATGAGCATTCCCTTTCGCTATGCGCTACCTTCAGGCTTGATCGCCGCCGCAGTGCTCGCCGCATGCGGCAGCAACGACAACAGCAATCCAGGTACGCCAGTAGCGAGCGGAATAGCGAACGCGCAGCACGTGCTGCTAGTGAGTATCGACGGAATGCATCAGCAGGACCTCGCCAACTGCGTTGCCGCGAAGACCTGTCCCAACATCGCGGCACTCGCGCAAACCGGCGTCACATACTCAAGTGCGTCGACACCCGGGCTCTCCGATTCGTTCCCAGGCCTAGCTGCTTTGCTAACCGGCGGATCACCGAAAACCGCCGGCCTTTTTTATGACGTCTCCTATGACCGCACGCTCTACGCACCGAGCGATACGCAATGCGCAGGCCCGCAGGGATGGAACGTGGTGTTCGATGAAACGACCGGCATCGACGCGATGAACGGTGGGGCACTGACGCACCTTAACGGAGGCGGCGGCTTTAACCCGCAGGCAATCCCGAACGCGAAGGTGAACGGCGTGTGTACGCCAGTCTATCCTCACAATTACATCAAAACCAACACCCTGTTCGAAGTCGTCAAGTCACAGATGGCGAACGCCCGCACGGCGTGGGCCGACAAGCACGCATGGGGTTATGACTGGGTCAACGGGCCGTCAGGCAAGGGCGTCGACGACCTCGCCCGCACTGAAATCAATTCGATTGACCCGACGACGAACAGCGACTACACCGACATCTACACGCACACAGAAGCTTTTGACAATCTGCATGTGCAGGCGATTCTCAATCAGATCGACGGCAAGGATTCGACGGGGGCGACCACGCCGGGTGTACCGACCGTGTTCGGCACAAACTTCCAAACGCTGAGCGTTGCACAGAAAGCGACGAACGCATCGGGCGGTGGCTACACGGATGCCAATTTCACGCCGGGTCCGCAAGTCAGCGCCGCCATCGCTTACGTCGATGGAGCGATCGGTAAGATGGTCACGGAGCTGAAAGCAAAGAACCTGTACGCGTCGACTGTAGTCGTCGTCACGGCGAAACACGGCCAGTCGCCGTCTGACCATACGAAGCTGGTCAAAAACGGTGACACGCTGACTGCGCTGCTTGAGGCGAACAACTATCTTGATGCGAACGGCAAATTCGGCCAGTTTTCGACGACTAGCGGCTCGCTTAACGATGGCACTGGGCTCGCTGGCACTGGCATGGCTCAGACCGACGATGTCGGGCTGATCTGGCTACGTAACCCAGCGCAAGCGGCTCAGGTCGTGGCGACACTTCAGGCCAATCTCTCGTGTACTTCCACGGGAATCTGTGCCGACGGTCCGCAGGCTTCGATCCTAACCGGCGCCGCACTGGTAGCGAAGTTCGGCGATCCGGCGCAAGGTCGCACGCCCGATATCATCGTGCAGCCTAATCCGGGCGTCATCTATACGAGCAGTACGAAGAAAGATGCCGAACACGGCGGCAACGCGCCGGACGATAGCCATGTCGGTCTGCTCGTTTCGTACCCGACGCTTCAGGCGGCCACGAACACAGAAACCGTCAGCTTGACCCAGGTCGCGCCTACGGTTCTGAAGTCGCTGGCACTGGATCCGTCGCTCCTGCATTCGGTCGCGGCGGAAGGCACGCAAGTGTTGCCGGGCTTGGGCTTCTAATGTCGATGATGCAAGTCTTCGATCAATAGCATTTCGTGTTTCATCTCCTGGTGAGCGTTCGAGGTCCGCTCACCAGGTTGATGAATGCAGTGGAGAAGGAACAGCGATCAATATCGTTAGCAAGCGTTTTCATAGTTCGGCTTCGAACCGAGCACGATTGCCGGTCGCTTGAACGCCCCGACTTTTTCCTGTGACTTTGAATGCCACAGGGAGGGTTCTTGATGTTTCTGACGCATTCGCACTTGCGAATGTCCTCGTTGATCCATACCCGTTGTGAACGTCAGTGAAGCGACGGCGGCCAGTTATATTGGCCGAATTCTGTGCGTAGCTCGTCCGTCACATTGTGGGGTAATGCGACCAGCCCCACGGCAGGCTTGCGGGAAGCGTTGGACAACACCTACCCGCATGCCACCTAGCCTGTCGCCGACACCGAACACACGGGTCGGGTGGTGTACTGCAGAAATCCACCATGCACTGTAGCGAAACTGAAAGAACCATCGCGTAGGATCGCTAGCCCATGCGCTTGATAGCGTGGCTGCGTTTAACAATCCCTGGAGGTATCCGTGGAAACTTACGTACTTTTCGGCGGCGTTATAGCAATCGGCACAGCCATTGCGATCTGGGGAATCTGGAATCTCAGGTGACGCGTACCTTCAGGTTATCCCAGATCCCTGAGGCATGCTGCAGTCGCGGGCACGGGGGTGTGCCAGATGCCGATGTCCCTCATAAGGCCACATCGCGAGTCAGGCGCATTGGTATCATTCCTCGACGAAATTTCAACTGAGCTTATAGACGTGCACGCAGTGTGGCCGAAGGTGGCTCATTTGCGACCCAAGGTGCGCCATGTGGTCGACGCCGACGCGACATCCGTAAGCTGCGAGCACACCGCTGAAATCAATGCCGGCCAATGACATCTTCGACGCACAGATTTGCGCGCCTCGCCCCGAGGGACGTGAGTTTGAATGACTCACTAACTGGCACAGCACTCCCTTTTGTGTGAGAGGAAAGCTGAACATCAAATTACAAATCAGGAAAATTCGACCATACCAAGCTTTTCAGCTAATAAACTGCCTTGCAGGGCAACGCCGGCCCTTATAAGGGCCGGCCCACTTCGCAGGATCAATTCAAACCAGAGTACTTCAGAGTCCAGGTGAACGTACGACTACTGCCCGCGTTGAGTGCGAAGGGGCGCGTCGTACACGCGAAATTCGAATGCAGTTGCCCAATCGGCGTTGTCGACAGCGGATTGGTGACCCCGCCCGCCATCTCGAAGTTAGACAGGACACAACTGTCAAAACCCGTAGTGTCATAGCTGGTCGCATTACTATTGGAGTAGCGAACCGAGTAACCATCGCTACCCGGTATGGCGTGCTGGACATCTGCAAAAGACGTGAAGTCCGTCTCGACCGCGATGTTGCCGGTCAACGTTCCAGAATTCAGCGTATCGGCTCGCGTCAGTGTGCCTTGACCAAAGGTTAGGACCGTGTGGACCTGCAGGTCGATATCCGTGGCATAGGTTGCATTCTTAACGGCCTGCCGGAACTTGGTCGTGTCGAAAGAGACGATCACCTGGCCGTTATTTTCCTGAACGTTCAGGTTCCTATAATACGTGACCGGAATGTAAGTTTTCCCGTTATAGGAAACTTGCGGAATCAGCAACGCATAGCCCTGATCCGTTGTGCCATAAATCAGGTTGTCGGAGAACGGTGTCGGGTAATAGGGCGTGTACGAATTGTAGTCGGGTGCCTGGTTCAGGTTGAGATTGATGACGCGCTTGCCATCGCGCACCGTGATAAGCGCTGCGCTGTATGGGTGAGCCGTGTCCGTGGGCAGGTTGTACCACGTGAGCGTGTAATGCGGCCTCGCATCCAGCCAGGCTTGCAGGTCGGAATCAGCCATGGGTGCATTGCCGCCAAAACCCAGTTTGTTCCACCAGGCATTCACATACATGTACTGGTGTAAAAGACTGAAATTCTCACCCATGACTCGAGGTTTGCCGCGATACGCATCGGTTCCGCGCCCTTTGACCCACATATTCACCGACGGCGTCGGCAGGGTCGGGTCGTACCAGAAAGTGTCAAAGCGGTAAGCCGCCTTATAGATGAACGAATAGGCGACCTGCATTTCCTGCGCGGTCAACACGCCTGCATTGGCCGCCGCGGTCAGGATTTCCATGAAGGCTGTATCGCCGTATGGGCCGATGGAGCGGCCATAATTGAAACCCTGCCCGTCTGCGTTGAGTTGGGGAAGAATCAGATCGACTGACTTGCGCAGATAGGATTTCAATTCAGGTGTTAGATTGGCCTCATTGCCCATTTCGAACGTTCGCTCAACGACTTCTCCAATGAGCAGCGTGCTGTATCGATCGAAGCGTGCCTGATCAAAATAGGTCGTATGTGTATTCGAGGCCTCGTCGGAAAAACCGCCGGACGAGTCTCTTCTAATGTGATTCGTGAGTGTGTACAGCAGCGCGTCGCGCGCGCCCATCGATGCCACAGCCGGGTCGGTGGCGGAAGAGAAAGTCGGATTGGTCCATCCAAGTTTCTGTCTCAGGCCCGCAATACCGTAAGAAACCGCATAGTAATTCTGTGCGGTATTAAGCGATGCAACGTCGATCGGCACACCTGCGGCGGGGCACGTATTTTTCGTGCCGCTTGCATCCGCGCCGAACATATCGCAGAAGGTCAGGCGATTCTGCAGCGTAGCCAGCATGGCGTCGCTGAAGACTTCGTTGAGCATACCGTGCGCCTTGAAATTATTGAGCGCAACGAGGTAGTAGTACTCGCCCCATGACGTATTTGCGTACGTGTAACTGGCGCCGCTCGTCTGCGCCATCATCGCGGTCGTTATCTTTTGATACGTCGCGAGGTAATCCGCGTATTTCGGATCCCCTTTCGCCTTCATATCGATCAATATGTACGACAGACCGAGCGCCAGTTTGCCAGGCAGGAATTTATCGCCCGTGTTGGTATCGAGCACGTGCACCGGGCTGCCGTCGCCCAAGTCCATGACCACTTGCGTGAAATCAGGTGCCTTCCTGATGAGGTCAAAAAGCGCTCTCATCTGTCCCATCATGGTGATGGGCACCCCTGCGCCTGAAGGGACGCTCGTATCCGTCGCTCCATAGACAATTCCGTGAAGAGAAACTGTAGGTGCAGAAGAAACCGGATTTTTCACAGCGTCAATCCCGCCGCCTCCGCAGGCACTGACGAGAAGAAGCGTCAGTGCACTGAACGCAAACATAACGGATGATTTTCGCGATGGACGCATATTTGTCTCCTGATTGTAAGTGGATCGACGCCGAAATTAGCAATCTCACCAACGCATCTGGCTATTCGTTCTCTTGGGTTTGCAACTGCGCACCAGCTCGACGGAAGTCAGAAAACCCTTCGAAAATCCGCTCGCGTCGTTTCACTCTGTTCGCGCCGACGCATGAACCACCCATATTCCGCCCGCCGCGTCCCCTCGATCGCCGTCGACGTCGCACCATCTCGGCGTGATTCAGGCTGCTGCGGGCGTCAAAGAAAACGATTAACTAAATGTCAGGACAGGATGGTCACACCGTTGCTACCTAGAGCGCAAGACTAGGTAAACCACGGGGCTAGTAAAAGCGTCACAGATCTTCTATCTTAGAAAAACGTTTTCCTAACGGGACCTGCTCGTGACTAACTCCGCCCGCAGTGCCATGCGTCGCGGGCTCGGCGCTCCCCGACATCAATCACACATAGCGCGGCGCGACGAGCGACGCCGCGCAACGGAGATTTACATGCAAACTGCCGTCATCGGGCTCGCCCGCACCGCCAGCCGCTACCGCTGGGCGGTGTGCGCGCTGCTCTTCTTCGCGACCGTGATCAACTACATGGACCGTCAGATTCTCGGTCTGCTCGCGCCAGTGCTGCAGCACGACATCGGCTGGACCCAGGTGCAGTACGGCCGCATCGTGATCGCCTTCTCAGCGTTCTACGCAGTCGGCCTCTTGTGCTTCGGCCGCATCGTCGACTGGCTGGGCACGCGCATTTCGTACGCGCTCGCCATGCTGATATGGAGCGTGGCTGCAGTCCTGCACGCGGCGGTCGGCTCGGTGACCGGCTTCGCCATGGTGCGTGCGCTGCTCGGCATCGGCGAGGGCGGCAACTTCCCGGCCGCCATCAAGACGACTGCCGAATGGTTCCCGCGCCGCGAGCGCGCGCTTGCGACCGGCATCTTCAACTCAGGCGCCAATATCGGCGCGGTGTTCGCGCCCGCCATCATTCCGCCGCTCGCGCTGGCGTTCGGCTGGCGCGCGGCGTTCGTGATCATCGGGGCGACGGGCATCGTCTGGCTGGCCGTATGGTTCGCGTTCTACCGATCCGCCGACCCACGCTCCCTCGAGCAGGGGCAGGACGAAGTCGAGGTGCTCGATGCCGCCAACGTGAATGCCCGCGCGCCGGGCTGGCGTGTACTGATCAGAAAGCGCCAGACGTGGGCATTCCTGATCGGTAAGTTCCTGACCGATCCGGTGTGGTGGTTCTATCTGTTCTGGCTGCCGAAGTGGCTCAACGAGTCGCGCGGTATGGACATGCAGCACATCGGCTTGCCGCTCGTCTGCATCTATGCGATGACGACCCTCGGCAGCATCGGCGGCGGCTGGCTCTCTTCGGCGCTCCTGCGCTCAGGATGGAGCGTGAACGCCGCGCGCAAGACAGCGATGCTGATCTGCGCGTGCTGCGTGCTGCCGATCGCGTTCGTCTCACAAGTCGACAACCTCTGGGGCGCAGTTGCGATCGTCGGACTGGCGGCGGCAGCGCATCAGGGCTGGTCCGCGAACCTCTTCACCACGGCGTCCGATCTCTTCCCGAAGCGCGCGCTGGGCGCGGTGGTCGGCATCGGCGGGATGGCGGGCTCGATCGGCGCGGTGCTGTTTTCGGAAGTCATCGGGCAGGTCCTGCAACGCACCGGCCATTACTGGGTGTTGTTCGCGATCGGCGCACTTGCCTACCTCGTCGCCCTGGCCGTGATGCAGATGCTGACGCCGCGCATGACGCCCGCGAAGCTCGACGCGTGAAGGCGCGAGGCGTGTCAGCCGCAGGCCGCGGTCGATTCACGGACGATGAGCCTCGGCTCGAACGTCGAATGCCCGGCCATCGCGTGGCCCGCGAGCGCGTCGATGAGCTTTTGCATCGCGAGCTCGCCCATCTTCTCGCTCTGGATGTCGACGGTGGTCAGCGCGGGCGCTGCGTACTCGCCGTACGGGACGTTGTCGACGCCGGTCACCGACAGCTCGTGCGGCACCCTGATGCCGAGCGACGCCGCCTCTTTCATGAAGCCGAGCGCGATCAGGTCGTTGTAGCAGATCACCGCCTGCGGCCTGCGCGGACCGAGCATCACGCGCGAGCACGCGTCCTCGCCTGCATGCGCGGTCGGCGCGTGAGCGTCGTACACGTCGAGCGCGAGGCCGGCTTCCTCGAGACACTCGCGCGCACCGCGAATGCGCTCGTCGTTGATGCGCGCCTGCCCGAAACCGAGGTAGGCGATATGACGATGCCCGAGGTTCAGCAGATGCCGCGCGAGCATGTAGGTTGCGAGCCGGTTGTCGATGCCGACGCTCGGGAGCGGCAGCGCATCGCTACGTCTCAACAGCACAAGTGGCTTGTCGAGATCGAGCAGCCACTGCGCCTCGTCGTCGGGTATCCGCGAGCTGACGATCAGGCCGTCGACGCGCTGCGCGAGCGCTTCGATCAGCGGACGCTCGCGCGCCTGGTTTTCGTCGGTGTCGACGAGCAGAAGCGTGTAGTCGTGGCGCAGCGCGACGCGATTGGCGCCCTTCACGACATTCGTGAAGTGCGGATTGCTGATGTCAAGAATGGTCAGCCCGATGGTGCGTGAGCGGCCGGTGATCATCGATCTCGCAAGCGGATTCGAGCGGTAGCCGAGTTCCTCGATCGCCGCCTTCAGGCGCGCCTCAACCGGCGCGGAGAAGCGCTGGGCACCGTTCATGTACTTGGACACCGTGGCGACCGACACGCCAGCCGCAGCGGCGACGTCACGAATCGTTGGAAACAGTTTTTTCATGCGGAAGGTAACGTTTTCCATTTTGTTAACAGATTGTCGCAGGAAACGCGGGCCGCGGGCAAATGCCACCAAATTAAACCGCCCAGCTGCTGGCGATGCGCTCGACAATTGGCACTGCATATCGCCCGTCGTTTTAGAAAACGTTTTCCAAACAATCTTTTTTTCAGGAATTTTTCTTGATGAACCAAACAACCACAGCGTCGCTCAAGCCCTTCCGGCGTCTGCTTCTGACCGGCGCCGCCGGCAACCTGGGCCGCCAGTTGCGCGGCGCGCTCGCCAACTGGGCCGATGTCGTGCGCGTGAGCGACATCGCGAAGCTCAGCGAACCCGCGCCACATGAAGAAACGACCATCGTCGATCTGGCGGACCGGCGGGCGGTGATGCAGCTCGTCGAGGGCGTCGATGCGATCGTGCATCTCGGCGGCATCTCCATCGACGCCCCGTTCGAGGATCTGCTCGGAGCGAACATTGCCGGCACATACAACGTGTATGAGGCCGCGCGCAAGCACGGCGTCAAGCGCGTCGTGTTCGCGAGCTCCAATCATGCGATCGGCTTTCATCCGGTCACCGAAGTGCTCGACACCGACGCGCCGCAGCGCCCGGACAGCCTCTACGGCGTGACGAAGTGCTTCGGCGAGGCGCTTTCGCGGTATTACTACGATCGTTTCGGCATCGAGTCGGTGTGCCTGCGAATCGGCTCGTCATTCGAAGAGCCGAAGAATCCACGCATGCTCGTCACGTATCTGAGTTATCGCGACTTCATCGAACTGGTGCGGTGTTCGCTGTTCACGAACCGCGTCGGGCACGTGGTCGTATACGGCGTGTCGAACAATCCGGTCAAGTGGTGGGACAATACGAAAGCCAGCTTCCTCGGCTTCAACCCGCGCGACAGCGCTGCGCAGTTTGCAGAACGTTTCCCCGCGACTGCACCGGGCGACTCGCACGACGACCCCGCGCAACGCTTCCAGGGCGGCCCATTCGTGCTCGGCGAGCCGATGGAGGCGAAGCGGTGAAGCAGCGCTCGCACCTACTTGACAAGCTTGATACAGGAAGCGGGTTACCGCGCGTAAAGGACGCCAGCATGGATTCATCCGATCGGCCGCAACTCGCCCTGCCCTCCTCTTGAGATGACGACCCATTTGACGGCCAGGGCAGGCAATATGCACGTGACTTGAAGTAGCTTGTGACGGTAGTGGAGTCGCAGGCAGGCAAGATCGTGCCTCCCCAACTCGCGATAAACAGCATACAACTTCAAACCGTCGTCGAGTTTCCACAAGCCCGTGGGCCTACAGTCGGCACTTCGATCACGGCTGCGGCGACGACATGGTTACAAGGACGCGTCGACCGCAAGGCGCAGATGAAGCTCGGGAATTGAAGCGAGAACAACGGAAGAGTCCTATCGGTGGCTGATTCATTCAGGCCCTCGCGCTGACGGCGGGGCAGTCCGGTCAAGAAGGTGCGAGTGACCGGACCGGCTGAACAGCCTCGGGAAAACGTGGAGCGGTTCAGGCTGGCGCGAGCGTACTCCCGGACCCGCCCGCGCTTCAATAACGCTCAGGCGAGTTCCACCGGACCGTGGTCATCGCAGTGGTCGCCGTGCGGGTGATGAAGACGGCCGTTAACCAGATAATCGACATGATCGCCATGCGGTACTGGGTCGTGTCCGCAGCCTGGGCCGTGGATGTGGCCCGGTTCATGGCCACCGCAGTCTGGTGTGCATTGGTCCGGATTTTTTGCGCTAACGTCGATCTTGTGTTCGTCCACGTGATCGCCGTGCGGATGGTGCAAATGGCCATCGTGCAGATAGTCTATGTGATCGCCATGCTTGATCGCGGTGTGTCCACAGCCCGGGCCATGTTGATGGTCATGGTGTGCGTGATGCGGTTCGCTGCAAGTGCTCATACCTGCCTCCTTTTTCCGTCTGGCCGCACGGCAACCTTCGACGGCCACCTGCCTACTCTCCATTGACGGGTGCTTCGACGCTTGAAACCTGCCTTGCAGGCAGTTGCACTTCCGGGAGACGAAACCGAAATGCGTCGGCCTCACTGGAAGGATACTCCTTGCTCGCTCCGAGGAAGACACGAACGACTTCCATGCAAGCGCGAGACCGCTCAATTAGTGAAACGCGTAGTTCTTCGTGCTGTTCAAATGTCGCTCTTCGGTCTGAAGTCGGACGGGAAGCCGACGCTCGCCGGTCATACCGCAATGGCTCAGTTTGGCCGGGCTCTGCCCGTTGACGACCGGGGACAGTTAGCTGCCACCACGCCGTCGGTGAATGCACCAGATCGACCCCTATCTGCTATTTGATTCCTCGCAGCCTTATGCCTGCTTCGAAGCAGAATATATCGGCTCAGGACGAACCTGGCGAAAGATCTGTCTGCCGCGTCTCGCGACGCGGCAGACGCTCATGCAAGCGTCGGTGCGGTGGCTAAGATTCAGTGCCCAGTAACTTGCCAGGTCAGAACGGGGTGCGTCGCTCCGGGCAGCATCGTCCATGCGCCGTTCGGCCCGAAGTCCCAGCCAACGAAACTGGCCGGGTCGCTCATCTGGGCCGTAGTGAGCCCGTTCGACGCTGGCAGGTTGCCGCCGCTCGACGACTGTCCAGTTGTCTGTACGTTCCAGTAAACGTCGCTCCCAATGATGCCACCGCAAGCGGGTGCGCAGATGCCGCCGGTCGTGCTCGAACCCCCGGTCGTGCCCGAACTCACGGGACCCGCAACGAAAGACTGAGTGATCGTTCCTTGGTTGATCGTTATTCCGTGTCCCACGTACGTTGCACTTTGGTTGCTCAGTACAAGTCCTCCCGCGGAGACGAAAGCACGTTCAGATCCGGTGACTGATCCGATTGTGTATGACTCCGTGATCGTGCCTCCGTTAGTGAGGGCCAGCCCGGCGGCACTACCCCCCTGGAGGGTTGCGCTGCTGCCCGAGCGCGCGATCAGCCCGTCGTTCTCAGCGACAAGTCCGGCGATCTCGGTGTATGAATTGCTGACCGGTGTGCCAAAGGCCCCGGAGGTAAAGACGTTGGCGATCGTTCCGTAGTTATAAAAGGCCAGTATCCCGGCGCCGAGGGGTAAGGTTGCGGGGGGAGCCGTGAGGCTGACGTTCGAGGTGACGTTCACGTCGCGCACGACACCGGTTGCGCCAATATCACCAAAAATCGCGACATCGCTCGGCAAGACGTTGGAAATCGTATGCCACATACCGTCCAACTGGCCCGTGAACATGATCGGATACCCAGGGTAGGGAGGATTAGCGAGTGTTACGAATGCGAAATTGCTCCCATCGATGTCCTTGCCGAGTGCGTAATTGCCGGCCAGATTGTTCTGGATGTTCTGCAAGTCCGTGACCGAATTGACGAGTTGATATCCAGTTATCTGTGTCACGAGCCCGCTGTAGAGCGGCGCGGTCCAGGCCGAATTGGCGACGAGTGTGCCGGGGCTGTAGCTGCCGTTCATATCGTAAAGCGTGCTAACGATGCCCGTACTCTTCGACCAGTCGATCGTGCCGTTGTTGACGACGCTGCCACCGTTGTCAATTCCCGACGCGTCGGCGCGCAACGTCAGGTTGCCCGCACCGGCGTTCGCGATGGTCGTACCCGTCGTCACAGAGACGTCGTGGTACGCGGCGAGCGTGAGCGAGGCTGGACCGGACCAGCGCAGGCTCGAAGCGACGCCGAGGTCGCCCGTTGCGCCGTTCGCGCCCGTCGTGGTCACGTCGACCGAGGTGCCCGCGTTCAGGCTGCGCTGCAACGCATGCGCTGCGACATCATCGATGGTGAAGGTGGGCGTCGAGAGATTCCATTGCCCTGCATCGACCACCGCGTGCCTGCCGAACGTCAGTTGTGCCGCTTGTGTATCGACGGTTCCGCCGCGGCCGTCCGCGTTGCTTGCGGCGATCTTGCCGAGTTGCTCCACACCACCGCTGTCGGCGACGAGCCAGACGTGCCCGTCGCGGCTGGCCGTGCCGGTTGCGCGAATGCGCGTGCCGCCACCTGCAAGCGCATATACGTTGCCATCGGCGGCCTGCAGGTTGACCTGCGCGGCGTTGATGAGTCCCTTGTTGACCACGATGCCCTGACTGCCCGTCTGCACGAACACCTGCCGGCTGCCCGCTGAGTCCTGCAACAGCACCTGGCCCCCTGCGGCCAGTTCCGCCGTGCCGTTGGGCGCTGCCACGGTGCCGGCGTTGATGACTGCGTGTCGCGCAATCAGGAACACATCGCCGCCGCTCGAACTGATGCTGCCCAGGTTGACCACGCTTGCATCGGAGCCGCCCGAGAGCGTAAGCGCGCTGCTGCCGCTCATGAATGCACTGTTGCAGACATCGAGGGTGGACGCGACGAAGCGGCCACCGGTGCTGACCACACCCGACGGACCCACGACGATGCCCTGCGGATTGATCACATAGAGGCTTCCCGTTGCGCTGAGCCTGCCAAGAATGGCCGAGGGCGAGCCACCCCTTACCCGGTTCAGGGTCGCGCCGGCGCCGTTCTCGAACGTCACGTTGTTATGCCTGCCGATCGAGAAACTGTTCCAGTCAATCACGCCGCGCGTCGAACCTGGTTGGGTGATCACGAGGCCATTCCCCTGGCTGGCTATCGTGCCCGTGCCGGCGACGTATGTGCCGCCTTGCGGAAGGAGGCCTGCCGCGAACGCCGCTGGAGTCAGGGACAGTCCAGTCAGCGACATGTCGATGGCGAGCCAGATGTGTCCGCGCGACTGCCGACGACGCAGTGCGCGTCGCGCGGGCCGATGTAGTTCTGAACGTGACATACATCCCCCTTTCCGCGTCGAGCGCGGAATGGCTGCCGACGACCCGCGGAGTCGACCTGAAACGCGTGGATCGCATGCCGATACCTCTGCTTCTTGCGCCTTCTTGCCCCGGCCTTTGTGGCCGCTTGTAGTGGGGGCCATCTGACGCGCTTGCGAAATCGACGCGAGACTGCGCACAGGGAATGTGTTCTCTTAGTCGACAGTGATACGAGCTGTGCACGACAGTGACACGAGCTGTGCACAGCGGGGAGCGATGGGCGATACCCGCGTTTGTGTCGCGAAGGTCAATGGTACGCACGTCGGACACCGGAGAGGTCACGAGCAGCGCTACGTAAGTTCAAGTTCCAGTCGGGACTATCGGTGCTCCCTTCCGCGGTCCCGAGTATGCGCGTGTGAAGGCAAGGCCCACCAATGCTGTCACCGGACAGGCGATATCACCCACGCGAGCAATCTTCGGGAGTACCACGCGCTGATCAACAACAGCATCGCCGCGACGCCGAAATTCCACACCAGGATCATGACTGTCGCGTCGAGCGGATGAAACGTCGAGAGCGCCACAGCCGTGAGCGCGGCAACGGCCAGGCTGCCCATCATCACCACCAGAGCGGGCGCAAGCCGTGCAACGTGGCGCAACATGATGAGCAGAGCGAGCGAGAGCGGAATGCCCGTGAGGCCGAGCGTCGCAAAACAGCGCGCGGTTTCCCCCAGTGACATGCCGTCCGGTCCGAGCTGCACCCAGTTCGTCAAGCATCCGTAGCCGATCGTCGCTACCCACGCCACCAGCGCGGGCAGCGGCAACAGTAGCCAGCGCAGCGACCTTCCCGGCACGCTGGCAACGAACGACGCGACTGCAGCGAGAATTCCCGTCAATGCGGCTGCCGCCACGCTCGTCACGAACACCGGCTGCTGGAGCTTCGTCGCGAGATCGGGCCGCGCACCGTGCGCCACGCCGACCAGAATGAGCACGAGTGTGGCGAACAGCAGCCAGCCAGACGCCCGCACGGCGGGCGCGCGAAGCGGGCGCACCGGCTTCGCGTCGGCAACCAGCGATTCGATCAGATCGGAGGTCGGACTCATTTTCGGTCTCCCTGCGTCAGGAGCTTGCGCAGGCCTTTCAGCCCGCGATGTACCGCGACCTTCAACGCGGCAACGGTCATTCCACTCGCCACAGCCGCCTCTTTCAATGACATTTCCTCGAGTTTGAGCAAACGTATCGCGTCGCGCTGCCCTGGCGGCAGGCGCTCGATTGTCTCGCGCAGCATGCGCGCATCGCTGGCCTCTTCCATTAGATTCGCTGTGGGGTCGGCCAAGGTTTCATGTCCAACGTCGAGCGGCACCTCGCGGGCGTCCAGACGGCCAGCGTGGCGCAGCGTATCGACGATGCGGCGCATGGCGACAGTCAGCAGCCAGGGGCCGAACGGCCGCGCAGGGTCATAGGCATGGCGTACGAGATGCACGGTGGAGAGGATGTCCTGCACGACGTCCTCGACGGCGTCGGGACTTACCCCATGACGAACCGCAAGGCTGCGCAAATACGGCGTCATGCTCTGCAGCAGGCGGCGGTAGGCGTCGCGATCGCCTTGCTGCGCGCGCGCCATCAAAACGGACCAGTCGGGCGTGCCGTCGGGTCGCGTTGCGTCATCCGGCACGGCGCCGCACGGTTCCTCGCCTGCCGGTGTGGACCGCTCGGGCAGCTTGCGCGCGGCGCAGCGGTGTCGATAGTCGGCCATCGTTGCACTCAGTGGAAGAGGCAATTGGACAAAAAATAATTTGCGCGCGGCGTAACCTTTGGCCGCTTGGGACCGAATCTGCTTAGGAGATCGCAGCTTCGCGATCCCAACCCTCGGAGAAGACATTATGAGCAAGTCCGCATTGACCATTTCGTCGCTGTCCGCCGCAGTCGGCGTGGCGCTCGCGATGCAGGCGCTGCCCGCGCAGGCGCAGGGTATGGGCAACCCGCCACAGGTCGTGAAGGACAACATGACCAGAATGGCACAGAACCACCTCGAAAAGTGCTACGGCATCAACGCGGTCGCGAAGAACGACTGCGCCGAAGGGGCGCACTCGTGCGCTGGCCAGGCCACTCAGGCGCGCGACCCGAAGTCATTCGTGTTGTTGCCGGCGGGCGATTGCAGCAAGATCGCCGGCGGTCAGGCGAAGGCAGGTTGAGGGGCGCTGCGGCCATGAGCGCAACGGTCGCCCGCCCGCGCGCGCCAGCCGGCCCGATTCCTTCGAGGGCCGGCGTGGGACTGCGTTTTCGCCATCATCGCGCCGTGCTCGACGAACGACCGGCTGCGGCGTGGTTTGAGGTGCACACTGAAAACTACATGGGCGGCGGGTCCGCTACGCGCGATCTGGATGCGATTCGCCGCGAATATCCGGTCTCCCTGCACGGCGTAGGCCTCTCGCTCGGCAGCGCCGATGGGCTCGACGCCGCACATCTTGCACGCGTGAGCGAGGCCGTCGCGCGCGTGCAGCCCGGCCTCGTCTCCGAACATCTTGCGTGGAGCGTGACGGGCGGTACGTATCTGGCGGATCTGTTGCCGTTGCCGATGACCGAAGAATCGCTCGACGTCGTGTGTCGCAACGTCGATCGGATGCAGACGGCGCTCGCGAGGCCGATTCTCGTCGAGAACCCGTCCACTTATCTCCGCTTCGCGCATTCGACAATACCGGAGTGGGAGTTCCTCGCGCATCTCGCGCAACGCACGGGATGCGGACTCTTGTGCGACGTGAACAACATCTACGTCAGCGCGTGCAATCACGGATGGAATCCGCAGGCGTACCTCGACGCGCTGCCGCCGGCGGCCATCGGCGAGATCCATCTTGCCGGCCACAGCGTGAGGCAGTTAGAGGGCGGCCGGGTCTTGCGCATCGACGATCACGGCTCACGTGTCGCGGCGCAGGTGTGGGCGCTCTATGCAGCTGCGCTAGAACGTTTCGGGCCGGTGCCGACGCTGATCGAATGGGACACCGACGTGCCGCCGCTCGATGTTCTCATCGAAGAAGCCGCAACGGCGGAATCGGCACTGGAGGCGGTTCGCCATGAGTATGCGCACGCCATCGCTGGCTGATCTCCAACAGGCCATGCGTCGCAGCCTGCTCGAAGATGCCCATGAAAGCGCTGCTGGAGACGCGGCCTCCACCGTGCTGGCCGACGGACTCGATCCGCAGGCACGCCTGAACATCTACCGGAACACCGCGGAGGGCGTGCTGGTCAATGCGCTGCGGCTCGCCTTTCCCGCCGTGCAACGTCTGCTCGGCGCGGAGTTCTTCGAGGGCGCGGTGCGCCTGTTCGTCCGCACCGCGCCACCGCGCACCGCATGGCTCGACGAATATGGCGCGGAATTCCCGGCCTTCCTCGCGCAGATGCCGCAGCTCTCATCGATGCCGTATGTGGTCGACGTCGCGCAGCTCGAATGCCAGGTGAATGGCGTGCTGCACGCGCCCGACATCGCGCCGCTCGATCCAGCGTGTCTCGCAGGGCTCAACGAGGACGCGCTCGGCTCGCTGCGGTTGTCGCTTCATCCGGCCACGCGGCTGCTGCGTTGCGACTCGCCCGCCGACACCATCTGGCGTGCGGTGCTCCAGCAGGACGACGCAGCGCTGCGCGCGATCGTGCTTGCGGACGGCCCGGTGCATCTGCTCGTGCAACGCGTGAACGAAGGCGTCGATACGCTGCGCTTGTGCACCGGAGAGTGGCGCATCAGCAAGGCACTTTTTGCAGGCGAAGCGCTCGACGCGGCGCTGGCATGTGCGCCCGAAGCGGACGGGTATGCACTCATCGGCGCATACCTGGCGCGTGGGTGCGTCGTGCAGACGTCGCTGACTGCCAGCCGTATGCGGTTCGACCAGGGATCGTCAACATGACTCGCCTTTCCAACCCTGCAGACGGCCGTAGCGTATTTCAGCGCGCAGTTCAGTGGCTGGAAAACGTGCCTTACTGGCTGCTGGCCATTCCGCTGCGCCTCGCGGTTGCAACGATATTCTGGAATTCCGCGATGACCAAGCTCGCAAACTGGGATGCGGCGCTAGCACTGTTTCGCGACGAATACAGGCTGCCGTTGTTGCCGCCGGATGTGGCAGCGCACATTACCGTATCGATAGAACTGAGCATGCCGGTGTTGCTCGTGCTCGGCCTGGGCGTCAGGCCTGCCGCATTGGTCCTGCTCGGGATGACGTCTGTGATCGAAATCTTTGTGTACCCACAGGCGTGGCCGACACATATTCAGTGGGCAGCCATGCTGCTCGTCCTGTTGTGCCGTGGTGCCGGAACCTTGTCGCTCGACCATCTGATACGTAAGCGCCGGTGGAGCGTCGCTTCGTCGGAAGCCGTCGGGCGTCAGCGCGGTGACGGTTGATTTCGACAGGAAGATGGTACAAGCGCGCGTGCTGCGAACCTCGGACGAGGTAACGCCAGATACGAACTCAGCGGTCGTTGGATCGAACACGTCAATTTCGTGTCACCGAGGTCGGCCGCCCAGAGGCTGTCATTGTGATCCCTTGTTCACAGGAGCTCTATGAGACTTTACACACAGTAGATGAGTCGATGTCCGCGGTGCGCTGCATAGCCGACGCTCAATTGCCCTTGAAAATGCAAGGGCAATGATCGCAACTGGCCACATGTCAGCTAGCCCCTGTTCAACCTCTCTCCTGCTCCAGCAACTGCATCCAGAGCCTCTGCGCAATGGGACCGTGAGCGTCGTCCCGGCGGCGTGCCGCATAGTGCTTGAGCGTGGCGCCGCGCAGATGACGCCCTTCGAGCGACACTAGCCGATGTTCCTTGAGGTCGGCGGCGATCAGGTGAGACGGCATATGTCCCCACGCGAGCCCTTGCACGATTAGTTCACGCTTCATCAACTGGTCAGGCACAGTACAGGTCGGTGCGCCCTCGATCAGATAGTAATTGGCGTCTGACGGCTGCTTGCTCGTGTCACGAATGACGCACTGGACATAAGGCCTCAAGTCATCGGGCGTGAGCGATTCATCAAGAGGCTGTCTGAGAAATCCGGGCGCTGCGACGGGCACCAGCTTCACATCGAACAGTTCGATGGTTTCGATTGCCGGCGAAGGCTTGTCGAGGTGATGAAAGATCAAGTCGCAATCGCCATTTCGTAGCCGTTCCCATGGACCGCTGATGGCCTCGAACAGCAACGCCAGGCGCGTGCCGGTACTGCTCGCAAAGAACTGCTTCAGAGACCCCAATGTCTCCGACAACGGACACAGGTCACCCACGACCACGCGCAATTCGGCCTCTTGTCCAGCAGCGAGTTGAGCCACGTCCCGCCGGAAGTTTTCATACTGGTTAAGAAACACTGCCACGCGCGTGCGAAACGCCACCCCCTGCGCTGTGAGCGTGACCCGGTACCCGGCCCTGTCGAGCAGGGTCATGCCTACCTGGGCTTCCAGCGCCGTCACAGCCGCGTGAACCGTCGGATGGGTTCGGTTCAGATGAGCAGCGGCCGCGGCAAAGCTACCTTCCGATACAAGAGCTTCAAAGCATTGCAACTGCAGTAACGTAGGCTCATTCATTGTAGGCCGCGCCTTCAGTCTCTGTCGAAACATGGTAATTTTATTCGACGATGACAGATCCTACCATTCGTTCTCCTGTTGGGGAGATCGACATGAAAGCAATCGTGAGGAAAAGGTTTGGTGGCCCGGAAATGCTGGAGCTCATCGACGTACCGGAACCCCGAGCGAGGCCGGGTTGCGTCCTGATTCGTGTTCGGGCGTTCGGTCTGAATCGGGCCGAGCTCTATATGCGTCGTGGGCTATGGGGGGAAGTCGCCGACATTAGCGGTATCGAGTGTGTCGGGACCGTTGTTTCGGATGCGACGGATGTTCTCCGTGAGGGTCAAACCGTCATGGCGTTGATGGGTGGGATGGGCCGAACTATCAATGGGAGCTATGCCGAATATGTCGCGGTGCCCGCTTCCAATGTAGTCGCAATTGAAACCACGCTTGATTGGGACATTCTCGCCGCGCTGCCGGAAGCCTATGCGGTTGCCTGGACATGCCTTCACCGGAATCTGGAATTGAGGGCAGGACAGCGATTCGTCGTACGCGGAGGCACGTCGAGCCTCGGGCAGGCTGCCATCGACATCGGTGGACAGCTGGGTGCCGAGGTGATTGCAACCACTCGTCGATCAACCAATGAAGCCTTGCTGCGCTCGCTTGGCGCTGCACACGTCGTGACGACGGTTGGCGATTTGCTTACCGCGCCAGGTTGGCCGGATGGCAAGGCTGACGCGGTACTCGATCTTATCGGAAACAGCACGATTCTCGACTCATTGCGGGCCACACGTCGCGGCGGTCGCGTATGCATCGCCGGATTTCTTGGGGGGCTTACCCCCCTCGCCGAGTTCGATCCGCTTGGCCAGATGCCAAGCGGCGTTCAGATGAGTTTTTTTGGAAGCTTTACCTTCGGGACCTCAGAATTTCCGCTGTCGGACGTGCCCATGCAGAAAATCGTGGATCTAACGGCGAGCGGTTTGTATCGAGGCCGCCCAATGCGTGTATTCGGGCTGACCGACGTGCCGAGGGCTCACGAATTGATGGAGCGCAACGAGGTCACCGGAAAGCTGGTCGTCGTACTCTAGGGGCGTAACCAGGCGACCTGCGAAATTCCTCCAGCTCCTCGTCGTCCAGCATACGACGCCCACCGTGCCGGCCAGCGAGGACATGGTTGAGCCGTTGAGGACGCAACGCCGAAAGGCAGAATGCCTGAGCCGTATCGCCGGTTCCGAAGGCGCGTATGACTATGACCGGTGTACGTCGCACTGAGACCTTATCGCCGCTGCGCGGCTAGGCAACCCGTTTAGCCAGTGCTGCGGTTGCAATGCGCGAAGTGAATCACGCAATGTCGAACGTGTAAAGTCTTGCAGGCGTGTCTGCCAGGACAACCCTGCGCTCTTCTTCCACCGGGAGCAGCGCGCGCAGAAGTTCGAGCGCGTGAGTAAAATCCTCGTCTGCTTCAAACTGCGTATGCGGCCAGTCGCTGCCCCACATAAGGCGATGCACGCCAAAGGCCGCTTTCAGAAAATGAAATGCCTCATGCGCATCATGGTCATCCGGGCGAAGCTGCCGTCGATTCCGGTACGCGGCCGATATCTTCACCCACACACGCCGCGTGTCAGCCAGTTGAAGAAGACGGCGAAAGCCTACGTCTTTTACACCGATATCCGGATCGGGCCTGCCGAAGTGATCGACGACGACATTCATGCCAGCGTCCAGAAGCGGCTCGACGATGCCCTGCAGCCGCGCAGCTTCCGCATGCACTTCGACATGCCATTTCAGATCGCGGACATGGGTGAGCGTTTGCGCGCTCACCCATCTGTCGAGCGGCTGATCGGCATGTCCGATCAGGTTCAGCCGAATCCCTGCAATGCCCGCATTCGCCATCTCCGTCAGTGTGTCGATCCGACAATCACGCTCGATCACCGCGACACCGCGTAGCCGCTGCGGCGCGCGGCGCAATGCATCGAGCATGTAGCTGCAATCGGTGCCGAGAAAGCTGGGCTGCACAAGCACGCCGTGTGATACGCCGTGCGTGTCCAGTTGGGCAAGGTATGCGTCGAGTGTGGCGTCGTAGTCGGGCACGTAGCGACGCTTTTGGGCGAGCGGCAGGCCGCGCTCGAATACATGAGCATGAGTATCGACAGAGGCAATGTGGGCTGGACGATACACAGCCTGCCGGTGGCTCGCCTCTATCCTCGACTTCTCCATCATGGACGTTCCTTCATCACCAGTCTTGCGCGGCTACGGCGAATGCCTTGCCCGTCAATGCCTTTGCGCGTGAGAAAGCGCGCCTGTGTGTTCGGGCTCGAACGTGGCTTCGCCCAACGTGCGGCCGCGTGTCTCGGGCAGCATCAGCACGGACAGGACGACAATTGCGTATGCGAGTCCCGCATCGATGCCGATCGCCGTTCCAAGCGACATGGTCGCGGACATGTGCCCGACGAGCACCGGAAATCCCGCCGACACGACGCGGCCGAAGTTGTAGCAAAACCCGACGCCAGTGCCACGCATCCCGCGCGGATACAGCTCGTTGAACAGCGCGCCCATGCTTGCTGGAATGCCCGCTGCAAAAAAGCCTAGCGGAAAGCCGAAGAACAGCATCGCGGTATTGCCGAGCGGTAGGAACAGATACGCGATCACCGTTATCACGCAGCAGATCGCAAACGTGAGTATGGTCTTGCGGCGTCCGATGCGATCCAGCAGCTGCGCACTCACGAGGCACCCGCAAAAGAACGCGACGATCACGACGGCGAGGTAGCCGCCCGTACTCAAGACCGACAGATGGCGCTCGCTTTTCAGAAACGTCGGCAGCCAGGTCATCAGCGCGTAGTAGCCGCCATGTGCACCAACGCCGAGCAGTGCGCCGATCAGCGTCATGCGCAGCACTTGCGGAGAAAAGATGCCGACGACAAGGCCAGGCGTCGGCTGCTGACGCGCTCCCGCATCGCGCGCCGGCGCGGCAGGCTCTTGCACGCCGCGTCGGACGTACAGAATCAGAAGCGCCGGAACGATGCCAACCCCAAACATCACGCGCCACGCAGTATCCGCAGGCAGTAGCGAGAACATCAGCGCATACAGCAGCACCGCTGCGCCCCAGCCGACCGCCCATGCGCTCTGCACGCTGCCCATCGCCTTGCCGCGATGCTCATTGCGGATGGTCTCGGCCATCAGCACGGCGCCCGCCGCCCATTCTCCGCCAAAGCCGAACCCCTGCAGAGTCTTCAGCACGAGGAACTGTGGATAGTTCTGCGCGAACGCGCACAGGAACGTGAACACGGAAAAACACGCGACCGTCCATTGCAGCGTCTTTACGCGCCCCAGCCGGTCCGACATCATGCCCGCAATCCAGCCACCCAGCGCCGACGCCACCAGCGTGACGCCGCTGACGAGCCCCGCTTGCATGCGGCTGATCGACCACTCGGCGATGATCGCCGGAATCACGAGGCTGAACATCTGCACATCGAGCGAATCAAGCGCCCATCCGCCGAAGCACGCCCAGAACGTCCGGCGTTCATTGCCTGAAATCTGGCTGAACCACTTGAACATTGTTGTCTCCCAAGTCGTCGTTCCTGCGTGGGAACAACTTGTTTGTGAAGGCGCGCAATCGCTAGCGGATCTCGGCCTGATAGATGAATTCGCTGGCAGGCCCGCGTGAGCGGCGCCATTCGAGCGGCTGTCTGTCGTAGCCGTATGCAAGACGCTCGATGACGACGGCGGGCGTACCCGGCTCTATGCGTAACAGCCGTGCATGCAACGGGCCAATGGCTTCGACTGTCAGAGTTTCCGTGGCAGACGCCACGACCTGATTGCATTGCGCTTCGTACACGGGGTACAGCAGGTCACCGACTTCATTCAGGTCCATCTGCGCAAACGCCGCAAAACGGACATAGGGCAGCCAGATTTCTTCAGCGAGCATCGGCACGCCGTCGATCAGCCGCAGGCGAGTCATCTGGATCACGCGCGCGCTACTCGAAATTTGCAAGATCGCGGCGACAGCCGACGGCGCATCGACGACCTCGCGTCGCAAGATGCGGCTCTCTGGAATGCGTCGTTCGCCTTGCCGTGTCTGGAAGCGGAAGAAACGAAACAGGGAGCTGTCGAAGCTCGCGCGGCGCACGAACGTCCCTCTGCCCTGAAAGCGTTCCAGCAGGCCTTCCGCGACGAGCAGATCGACGGCCTTGCGGACCGTCCCGACCGCCACATCGTAGCTTTTGGCGAGCGCCTGCTCGGTAGGGATCGCTTCACCCGGCCGCCAATGGCGAGCCGCGATCAGAGCGACCATTTCGTCGCGCAAACGCTGGTAACGGGGCAACCGGTCATCGGCGGGCATCGTAGTCTCCGTTCAATTCATCTATATGATTTCATGTTCAAGCCCAACAGCAGATCAGTGATAACCCTAAATGCCCCTTTCAATATGTACAAAGCGGGTTTCTACCCATTGTTGAGAAAACGGATTCCCATAAACATATATATGAATTCTTGAACGGAGATTGATTGTGAGCCAAACCATGCTTGCCGAGCAGGCTGTCGTGAAAAAGGTCGCCTGGCGGCTCATGCCGCTGTTGATCGTGATGTTCCTGATCGCCTTTATCGACCGGCAGAACGTCGGCTTTGCCAAACTGCAGATGGTGCATGCGCTGGGAATGTCGGAAGCGTCATATGGTCTGGGCGCGTCGCTCTTCTTTATCGGCTACCTGCTGTTCGAGGTGCCGAGCACGCTTGCGCTGCATCGTTTCGGCGCTCGCCTTTGGCTCGCACGCATCATGGCGACCTGGGGCGCCATTACCGTGGCGATGGCATTCACACATTCAACGGGACTCTTCTATGTGTTCCGGTTTGCATTGGGTGTCGCCGAAGCGGGCTTCTATCCGGGCGTCATCTTCTATTTGACGCTCTGGTTTCCGCAGAGTCATCGCACACGCATGCTCGGCTTCTTCACGCTCGGCAGCGCGCTCGCCAACATGCTCGGCTCGCTCGCGGGCGGCTTGCTGTTGTCGCTGGACGGCAATCTGGGTCTCGCTGGCTGGCAATGGGTGTTCGTGGCAACCGGTATACCTGCTGTCCTCGTCGCACTCGTCGCGTTGCGCTTTCTGCCTGAGTCCGTCGAACGCGCCCCGTTCCTGTCGAACGAAGAAAAGGCCCTGATGATCGCGGCGCTGCGGCGAGAGGCGCCGGCGCAAGCGGCCGCCGGGCATCCGTGGCGGGCGCTCGTCGACAAACGCGTGCTGATGTTCGCGTGCGGCTACATGCTGATGTCCACCTCGCTCTACGGCGTGACCTACTGGTTGCCCACGCTGCTGAAAAGCGGCGGCGTCTCGCATTCGTCGCTCAATGGCCTGCTCAACATGATTCCGTGGATGCTCTCCGCGCTGCTTCTGTTGTGGCTGCCCGCGAAGCTGAAACGCGAGGGTGTGGTGCTCAGGTCGATGGCGTTGGTTGCGGGCGTCGGCGTGATCGGCTTCGCGCTAAGTCTCGTGCTGCCGGGTCTGCCGTTGCAATTTGCCGCGCTCGTGCTGGGCGGCGCATGCATTCCCCTGCTCTATCCATGCTTCTGGTCGCTGCCCCCGCGATACTTCACGGGCGCCCGCGCTGCGGCCAGCATCGCGGCGATCAATTCGATTGGCAATCTCGGAGGCTTCTTCGCGCAGAACCTGATGCCTTACATAGGAAAGGTCGCGGGCAACGCAAGCGCTCCGATGCTGGTGCCCGTCGTCTGCCTGACGTTGCTCGGCCTGGGCATGTCGATCGCGTCGGCGCGAACCAAAGCGGGCGAGCGCGTGCGGATAGCGGCGCGGCAGTAAACCATCTTGAGACGCAGGTGCTGGATGGGGCATGGGCGTGCGTCGTTCACAGCGTCGACGGTTGGGTCAGCAACACGAGAAAAAATTCCCATAAAGGCCGACATGTTGTCGAGATGACTCCAACCGCGACGGTCTGGTGCCGGGTGCGAAGCCGACGCTTGAATGGCGATCTGCGCGTCGGCGGAACGACCGTAGTTGGCCGGGTCCTGCCGCTAGCGAACGCTGGCTCTTGGCCGCCGCCGTCCCGTCGGCGAGTGCACCAAGCCGACCCACTCCGGTCAGATTGCCTTCTCCACACCGGTCAGTCAGCTGAATTCAGTTTTTGTGAACCGGCGTGCCCCTAAGCAGCCGTTGGCGACTTCTCCCAATCGGCCACCAAGGGTCATCCGACCGAACCGTACCAGCGACATTGACGCGTCCGTTCCCCATCCGTAACCGGCCGTTCGATCCGTTAGTGAAAATGTGCAGCCGCCCAGGGTTTCCGAGCTTGTGGGCACGTAACGCCTTGACTAGAAAAAGAGTGCCCACCACTCACTCCCGTCGGAATAGTCCATGGCGCCCGGAGCCCTCGCCCACGACAATGTCATTGGGATGGGCATCGCCGTCGGGCCGCCTGGCACCACCGCTTTCGACGATCTCGCGTGAAATTTGCCATTCATCCTGCGGGGGAGATCAACATGTATCGCAAGCAACTAATAACCGCATGCCTGCTCGCGGTCCTCGCCTCTGCTCCCGCGCTCGCCCAGCACGAAGAACACCCCGCTGCGCTACCGACTGGCGGCAAGTTCGGCACCGTGAAGTTCCCCACTTCATGCAGCCCTGCGGCACAAGTCCAGTTTGAGAAGGCATTGGCGATGCTGCATTCCTTCTTTTATCCTTCGACACTGAAGGCGTTCGAGGCAGTGACCCAGATCGATCCGCAATGTGCGATTGCATACTGGGGCATTGCAATTGCCCAGCGTCCTAATCCGCTGGTCCCGCCGTTTGACGAGACGGCACTCAAGCGCGGATGGGAAGCTGCGGAGAAGGGATTGGCGCTGGATCCCAAGACCGAACGGGAGCGCGATTGGCTGCTGGCTGCCGAAGCATTTTACAAAGACTACGACAAAGTCCCACAAAGCCAGCGCACGTTGGCATACGAGCATGCGATGGCGCGCCTGACGCAGAAATATCCCGACGATATGGAAGCCGCGATTTTCTATGCGCTTGCGCTCAACGAGGCCGCGGACCCCAGCGACAAGACGTATGCCAACCAACTGGAGGCTGCAACGATCCTAGAGAAAATCTACCGCGAGCAGCCCGACCACCCCGGTGTCGCGCACTACCTGATCCACAGCTACGACTACCCGCCGCTCGCGAAGCGCGGACTGCCGTTTGCCAACAAATACGCGCAGATCGCCCCGGCGGCGCCGCACGCCCTGCACATGCCGTCGCATATTTACTCGATGCTCGGCATGTGGGATGCATCCATCAAATCGAACGAAGCGGCGCTGAAGGTGATGCAGGAAGAAGCCGCCAGAAGCTGGCCGGGCGCCACCCATACAGGGGCGCCCCATTCCTGGGATTTCATGGAGTACGCCTATCTACAGCTGGGCCAGGACGCGCATGCAAAACAAGTCCGCGATGACGCCAACGCTGCCACGAAATTTCCATTTGACCGACTGGCCGTCTACACGGCGCTGGCTGCCATCCCGGCGCGATATGCGCTCGAGCGCGGCGACTGGCAGGAGGCTGCCACGCTTGAGCCGCGTGGCAGCCGCTGGCCGCAAGCTGAGGCAATCACGTATTTTGCCCGTGCACTAGGCTGCGCTCGCAGCAGCAATGCGGACATGGCGCAGACCAATATCGACATGCTCATGCAGTTGCGCGCCAAGCTCGAAGAGGCTAGGCAACCATACTGGGCCGATCAGGTCCAGATTCAAATCCTCGCCGCCTCGGCGTGGCTGGATCATGTTCAGGGCAAGGACGATCAAGCGCTTAAGCAGATGCACGCCGCCGCCGATCTGGAGGATGGCAGCGAAAAGCAGGTCGCGATGGAAAACCGGCTTTACCCGATGCGCGAGTTGCTGGGCGAAATGTTGCTCGATCTGAAGCGACCTGCCGATGCGCTGAAGGAGTATGAGGCATCGATGCAAGCAACCCCGAACCGTCTGCGTGGCCTGTATGGTGCGGCGAAAGCAGCGGACCTAGCGCACGATAAGCAGAAGGCGCAACTCTACTACGCGAAGCTTGTCACGCTCACGCAAAACGCGGACACGGTCCGGCCGGAGGTACGACTGGCAAAGCTGTATCTCGACCAGCATTGACCGATGTACCTTGAAAGCTGTCGTTAAGGCGGTGTTGTATCGAGCGTCAGAAACCGGTCGGGCTGCTTCAGTCCGCTCCCGAAACTCGTCGCCCGAAAACGGTCACTGAATTCCGCGGCCCGTAAGCGGCCAGTCGGCAGTGCGTACTCCCGACCCTGAAGGGACGTTCGCCAATACCGGAAACGGACATTGAACGCTAGACTATGCGTTCTCTCTTTCGATTGGAGCAAACCATGTCGCGCCCGTCGGTGGCTGTTGTCGCGGTCTCAACCGCGGTCCTTCTCGGGATAGCTGTTCTTTCGTCGCCCGCCATCGCCGACGTTACGCCACGCCAGAGGGAAGTTGAGCAACACGGCACGGAGGTAATGCCGTTCTCCCTTGCGGCCACCACACACATCTTTACGAAGACGGCCAACGGCGGAACGCAGCAGGTCGTCACGAAGCATCATGATGCGAAGCAGGCCGCCATGATCCGCGGACACCTGGCCATGATCGCCCGGCAGTTTTCGGAGGGAGATTTCAATGCGCCGGTGCAGATCCACGGCAACGACATGCCGGGCCTAGCCGTACTACGTACCGCGAAGCAGGGTGAACTGACGATCCACTATCACGACTTGCCTGATGGAGGCGAAATCGTATATCACGCGGACGAGCCTCGCCTCGTCATGGCGCTACACGAATGGTTCGACGCCCAGTTGTCCGATCATGGCCACGACGCGATGGCAGGGCACGATCCAGGCATGATGCACCATCATCCCGCAGACGCCTCGACAGCGGAATAGATAGCGCACACGATCAGGATGCCAATGATTGGCCGGTCCGATTTCCCGCCCGGTCGGTGGCGGGTCAGCGCCGGACCTTTGACTTGTTACGAATTCAGAAGTGAGCGCCGAAGGGCCGCTTGTGGCCCGGTTCTGCCGCTAGCGAACGCTGGCTCTTGGCCGCCGCCGTCCCGTCGGCGAGTGCACCAAGCCGACCCGCTTGCGCCGTTGACCATTTCATGATCAAACGGCCGCAATAACGCGCACATCGGCCATTGGGAAAGGCACCGCGGGAGAAAGCTACGACACCGCCCTTGCGCCGATGCTTTCCATTACCGCGATGGCATGATCGATGTGCACCTTGGTATGTGCAGCATTCATCATGAAACGTAGTCGTGCTTGTCCGAGTGGCACGGCCGGAAACTGGACTGAGTCGACGTGGACACCTTCTTCACGCAGGACCTTGACATAACGCGCGCACAGTTCCGTCTCGCCGATCAGCACGGGGACGATTGCCGTCTCGGTCGACAACAGCTGGTATCCGAGCGGGCGGATACGATCAATGAAATAACGCTGGTTGTCCCACAGTTTTTGCCGCCGTTGCGGCTCTTCGGCCAACAGGTCGAGCGCAGCAAGTAGGGCGCTAGCCTGGTCCGGCGGCGGCGGGCAGGTAAAACCATAGGCGGAACTAGTAAGCCGGATCACGTCAGCCATATCGCGATCGACTGCCACGAACCCGCCAATGGCGCCAAATGCCTTGCTCAACGTGCCCATCTGGATGATATGGGGGCTGTAGCAACCGAAATGTTCCGAGGTGCCCCCGCCATGCTCGCCTAGTACGCCGGTAGCATGCGCATCATCGATATACAGGATGGCGCCATAGCGCTCGGCCAGCGCCACCAGCTCCGGCAGGGGGGTAATCGTCCCTTCCATGCTGAACACGCCGTCGCTGACGATAATTGGTGTGGTGCGGTCCCCCTTCTGCAGGAGCGACTCCAGATGATTCAGGTCGCGGTGTCGGTAGGTGTGCCGCAGTGCGCCGGACATCTGGATGCCTTCCCGAATGCTGACGTGATTGAACTCATCCGAGTAGTAAGCATATTTCCGGCGAGTCTTGGGGCGGTAGCCGTGTAAGCGCGCCAGCGTAGCGGCTTTGACCAGCGTCGAGAGCACGCCGAGATTGGTCATGTAGCCAGTCACGAACAGTACTGCGTCACTTTTGTGCTTGAGTGCACCCAGGCGTGCCTCGAGTTCGCGGTAGACCTCCAGATCGCCGCCCAGAAGGCGCGACTCGCAGTTACCGACGCCATAGCGATCAAGTCCCTGCTTGGCGGCAGCCACCAATCGGGGATGATTCGCCAGTGCCAGATAATTGTTCGAACTGAACGAAACGAATTGACGCCCATTTGAAATGAAGGTGGGATCCGGCAGTGTTGCGTGAACGTCAGATACGTGGTGAATAGTGTGGCTCTCCAGCCATTGGGCGATTTCGCTTAAGTCATGCATGATATTTTTCGTTTCGGCGCCGCCACGGATCGTGCGTGTGCGCATAGACGCGCGGCGCCTCGTCGTTGTCGCTGAGGCCGGTGGTCTCTGCTTACGCGCGGCGGCAACGTTAGTTGCGCCTTGTATGGTTGTCGTCGACGGGACAGGCGTCGCGATATGCCGGGAGGCGCGCGTATTGTAAACAAAATTTCCTACAGAATATTACGGGCATAAACCCGCACGCACGGTGCCTAGGGAAGATGGGCGGTTTTGCAGATGAGCAAGTGAAAAGATGAAGGTAATGCAGCAAGCCCTGCCTTAGCCGGGCAGTTTCGCCCATCGTCGCAATAAGGGCAGGCATCGAATAACCCGATATGACTTTCCTTGTCAATCGGGATGTGTGGGTCGCAGTGTTCGCATACGCAAATGAATTCCCTGAGGGCGACGTAGCAGTAAATCTCGACGGTGGATCATCCTGATATCCGCGGGTTGGTTACCGCATTACAGTGGACCGTCTCATGAGCCTGCCGCATTCTTAAGCCGCAAGTCGGATGTATCCGTTGCGGGATTATGCCGTGGGTTGCTCGAGTAGCCGGGCTACGCCGCCTTCAGGAAACTCGTGAATCTATAGGGGGGAGCGACGTGGTGTCTGGTAATCAGGTTCCCTCTCTACGATAAGGTATTGCGAGCGACATCGCCAGGCGCCCGATGTCCCAGATGAAACCCGACAGTTCGCGAGCGACGGCCACGACCGTGGTGTTGGCATGCTTGCCACGCGCGGCCAGCCGCCGATATCGGCGACACAGTCGAATCTGCGCGTCCCAGGCGCGATCGATGATGGGCTTGGGAATGCCTTCATGACGACGCTGAATGTCGGCGCTGACACGTGCCGGATGGCGGTAGCTCCAGGCGGCCTCCACAAGCAGCTTTCTTGCATAGCTATTGCCGGTCTTGGTGATACTCCCCTGCCGTCGCTTGTCACCCGAAGAGTGTTCCGATGGGGTGACGCCGAGCCACGCCATCAGTTGACGCGGATGCTCAAAGCGTGACAGATCGCCGAGTTCGGCGAGCATTCCAACGGCCGTTGTGAACTGCACACCGCGCATAGCCTGCAGACCAAGGACGGCTGGATAGAACCGCCAGTTTGTCACTGCCTCACGTAAGGCGGATTCAACACGCCGGCATTGCGCGAGCCGATCTTCAATCGTGCGCCGAAGTTCCTCGAACGCGAATTGTTGCCATTCGCTAGCGAACGCGTACTGGCTCACCCAGCGCCGGTGAGCTGGTCCCCAGTCGGCGCGACCGGTATACCGTACATCGTGCGCGAGCAGGAATGACTTGAGCCGCTGTCGCGCCTGCTTCAAATCGTCTTTGGCCGTCATCCATGCACGGGCGAGGTCGCGAAATGCCTCGTCCTCGATGGTTGGCACGTAGACAGCTGACAGGTCCCCGGCCCGTAGGGATCGCACAAGCTTGACGGCATCGCGCCGATCTGTCTTGACGCGCTCTCCGGGCTTTTGGGGAATCAGTGAAGGTGCGCACACCATGCAGTCGAACTCCTTCTGCACCAGTTGACGGTAGAGGCCGTAGCCACACGGCCCTGCCTCGTAGACAATCTGTACGTGTCTCGCTTTCGACTGAAGTCGCTTGCACAGGCGATCGATATCCGTCTTCGTCGTACCGGTCTTGCCGAGCAGTTCGACTTCGCCCGTGCCAAGCGCATAGGCAACCGTGATGGATTCCTTGTGAACATCCAGGCCGACGTACACCGTGCTATCGTTTTCCATGCTGGCCTCCGTGCCGGAAATCGCCGGGTGTGGCGCTGTCCACACCGTGCGGCTCTGGCAGAGATGCTAACCCGCGTTTGATTCCTCACGGCGGGCCAGCCTCTGCCTCACGGAAAGTCATAGTGTCTTAAACGCTTATCGCTTCTCGGGTCAAAAAACGGGCTTCGGGATTCAAACGGAAGCTTCCCTTCGCACCCGTCGGGCGTGGCAGGCAGCCTTTATCGCGCAGTTTCAACGCGCCGCCGACTGGCTCGCGGAACGCAAGATCATCAACTCGCGCATGAAGGTCGCAGATTACAGCGTCAAGGTTTAAAAAGGCTCGCGCATGGGCGAAATAAAAATGGCTAACGGCGGACCGCGACTTGTTTCGCCGTCAGCTGGCTCATCGATCTCGGCTGAGGCTCCGTCGTCCCCCGCGCGGGCGGGCTGGACCGGCACTGGCGCATATCAAGCTCATCGCTTCGCACAATCCACGCCTTTACAAGGAGAAGTCGCTCGGGCAAAGCGCATTGACAGGTCAGCTTCGGCCGACGGGCGGCTTTTTCTGCGTTTGAACTCGTACGGCGGTTCCGCAAACGCTCAGAAGAACAGTAGCGCGCGCAGTTCGATGCTTCGGCGTGGCTGCGCATCAAGCGGCGAGGACGGATCATCGAACGCCGTGTGTGCAGTCAGCCGTGCGACATCGTCGCCCGCCGAATCGTAGATTTTCAGCAGCAGCACTTCGTCCGGCGACATCAGCGGAAAGTAGTACCAGCGGTGCCGCGGGTTGAACACGAACGCATACGTCTCGCGGACCTTGTCGCGAAAGATGAGGTCCGACGGCACGAGGTCATTGAGAGAGATGCTGCGCGAATCGCACAGTGCGAGCGGAGACGACTCGACTCTCCCTCCGATCGGCCGCCACAGATTGACGATCGCGACGCGGCCTTTCAGCAGATCTTCCGCCTCATGCGGTGGAAGATGATCGCGCACGCGGCGCGGGCCCGACAGGAAAGTCTGATCGTTGTGAATGAACTTGACGGGTTCGCGCACACCGTCGGCCCGCTCGGTCCGGCCATCGCGCAGCGTGTGATCGAAAATCACGGTGCGCTTTGCGCCCGTGCCCGTTTGAGCAGCGTTTCAGACTCCGGGTAATAAACGCGTTCGATCGCCGTCGGGTCGGAAAAATCGTTCAATGCACTTGGGTGATGGTGTAGTTCGAAGCCGTTACGATCGAGCGACAAACCACCCGGCGGCGGCGCTATGCGCGCGTTGCTGACATTCACGCGCTGCGTCCGGTAGACGCCGCTACGCAACGGCGCACCATCGGGCGGCTCATACGCATAGGTGGCGGGCTTTTCGCCGTTCGCAACCAGATAGTTCAACGCGGCCTCGACGACGGCCGGCTGCTCGATAACGATATCGTTCATTGCCTGCGCTCCATAACGGAGATTCGACACGCACCATTCACTTGTTTCGAGGAGCAGAGAGACTATCTGGAAGGTTGTGCATGCTAACGCTGCCCGCGCGCCCACCGATCTAATTTCTACCGATATGGTATTGCATGAAAATCATTGAGTTATTGCGCATTCGAGCGCGTCGCCCGACGGCTTTCAGATCGCCTCGTTCGTCGCGCAACAGACGAAGCGCCTCGGCATCCTGCTCGCGCATCGTCCGGGCTTCGTCGCATCGACACTCGCGGCACGTCAGCTTGCTACGCTCGATCATTTCAGCGAGGGACGCACGGCCGTCCATATCATTTCGGGCGGCGACGACATCGAGCAGCAGCGCGACGGCGATTTTCTGTCGCACGACGAGCGCTATCGGCGCACGGACGAATATCTCGACGTCGTCAGGCGTTCATGGACGAGTGAAACACCGTTCGATCACGAAGGCGGTTACTATCGTGTCGCGGGTCACAAGTCACAGATCCGTCCGTTGCAGCAGCCGCATTTGCCCGTGTATTTCGGCGGCTCGTCGGACGCCGCAATCGAGGTCGCGGGCAAGCATGCCGATGTGTATGCGCTGTGGGGCGAATCGCTCGCCGCCGTCGAAGAAACGATAGCGAAGGTGCGCCAGTCTGCTGCGCGCCATGGACGGGAAAAGCTCATCCGCTTCAGTCTGTCGCTTCGCCCGATCATCGCCGCGACGGAAGAGGCCGCATGGGCGCGCGCCGAGTCGATTCTGGAGCGTGCGAAGGGTGTCGTCGCTGCCTCGCCGAATTTCACGCGCAGACCAAAGGAGCCGAAGAATGTCGGCGCATTGCGATTGCTCGCTGAGGCGGACAAGGGAAGCGTGGTCGACACGCGTCTGTGGACGGGAATCACCGCACTCACGCGGGCAGCGGGAAATTCGACGTCGCTTGTCGGCACACCGCAACAGGTTTCCGACGCGCTGGTCGAATATCACAAACTTGGAGTAACGACCTTCCTCATTCGTGGATTTGATCCGCTCGAGGATGCATTGGCCTACGGGCGTGATCTATTGCCGCTCGTACGCAACGCGGTCGCAGATAGGAACCGGACGCGAGAAGCCCTTCCCGCTTAGCTCATTTTCCGCACTCTGCGCAAACGCAGCGCGCCGACGCCGGCGCGCTGCGTTCCTCCATCAAGCCAATACGTCGGCAAACACCCGCGTGGCAAACCGCTCCGAGTTCGTCCCCGAATTCAACACGCCTACGGATTTCAGATCGTCGGCGTACAGCGAGATCTCTTTCTTGAAGGCATCGCCCACGGGATGATGGTGATCCGTGTGGCTCTTCAACATCTCCGTCAGTTGCGCGACGTTCGCGCCAGGCGCATTCGGCGCGAAGATCGCCGCGGCCTCGGCGGGATGATTCGCGGTCCATTCGGTGGCTTCCAGCAAGGCCTGCGTCAGCGCCTGAGCCGTCGCGCGGTCCTTGCGGACGAGGGAGCCACGAACGCCTAGCACACAACACACGCGGTTCGCATACTCGCCGCACAGGTTGTTCGACACTTCCTGCAGATGATCGGCCACGCGCAATGTCCAGATGGTCGGGTCGCCATCGGCGATCGCGTGCACTTCACCCTTCTTCAGCGCTTCACCCAGCAGCGGCGCCGGATACTGGCGCCAGTGCACGTCGTTGTCGGGATCGACGCCGATCTTCTTCAGCGAGACCGCGAAGAAGTTCTTTGCCGGGCTCGCCATGTCGCTCACGCCGACAGTGCGGCCCTTCAACCCTTGCAGATCGACGATGCCCGATGCGCGCGTCGCGAGCAGGCGCATGCAGCCGCCGTGGATGCCCGCCGTCAGCTTGACGTCGAATCCCTGCTCCAACGGCTTGATCCAGCGCAGCGCCATGCCGACGCCCGCGTCGGATTTGCCCGTAGCGATCGCTTCGAGTAGCTGGTCGGTCGAACCCGCGAAGTTGATCAGTTCGACCTGCAAGCCATGCTTGCGGAAAAACCCCTGCTGCACGGCGACGGGCACCGGCGCCGTGCAGATGGCGCCCGCATTCCATGAGAGTTTCAGCGGTTTCAATGCTTCGTCGGCGGATGCGCGCACGCCGGGCAGTCCGAACGTCGCGCCGCCGAGAGCCGCAGCGCCTACTGTCCATGCCGTGTTGCGCAGCCACGTGCGGCGCGCCGCGTTCGATGGTGTGTTGTCGCCTGAATGCTTCATCGCGTGATTTCCCCTAAGTGAAGTTGTTTTGGTTAGCGCCGCTCAGGTGTCGAGGCCGAGCAGCCCCAGCACTTCGCGGCGCAACCTGACGAGATCGGGGTCGTCGCGATGACGCGGACACGGTGCGTCGTTGTGCACTTGCAAGACGATCCGCGCCGGGCGTTCGCTCAGCACGATCACCCGGTTCGCGACATACAGCGCTTCTTCGACGTCGTGCGTGACGAGCAGTATCGAAAAGTTTTCGGCCTGCCAGAGACGTACCAACTCGGACTGCATCCGGATGCGCGTCAACGAGTCAAGCTTGCCGAATGGTTCGTCGAGTACGAGAAGTTGCGGATCGTTGACGGGAGCGCGCGCGAGCGCCGCGCGCTGCGCCATCCCTCCCGAGAGCTGATGCGGAAAGGCTTTCGCGAACGCCGACAGGTCCACGAGTTCGAGCGCGGCATCGATACGCTTTGCCGCGCGCTGCTCACGCTGAGCCTGCGGACCGAGCGCCACGTTGTCGCGCACCGTGCGCCACGGAAACAGCGTCGGGTCCTGGAACACGACCACACGTGACGGGTCGGGTCCTGTGACGGTTTCACCGTCCGCATGAATGACGCCTTGCGCGGGAGCATCGAGACCCGCCACGAGCCGCAGCAAGGTGGACTTCCCGCAACCGCTCGGTCCGAGCAGCGCGACCAATTCGCCGGGTTCGATTGTCAGACTGATGTCGTCGAGCACGGGCAGCGCTTCACCGCGCAGCGCAAACCGATGTGTGACGTTGCGCACGTCGATGCGCGCGCCCCGCTTCGCGTGAGACGTTTGAGACAAAGAAGCGGCTACCATTTCAGCATTCCTTTTTGCCAGATGAGCAATCGGTCACGAACGCGGAACAGCAAGGTGATCAAGCCGGAACACATCAATGCCATCACCAGCAGCGCGGCATACATGTTCGGGTAGGCAGCCCACCCCTGCGCCCATTGCAGATACCAGCCGAGGCCCGCTTTCACGCCCATCATCTCCGCGACGATCAACACGGCGAACGAGGCACCAAGTCCCATGAACAGCCCGACGAAAACAGACGGCAACGCAGCGGGAATCGCGACGCGCAGGATCAGAAACGAAGGGTTCGCGCCGAGCGTGCGCGCCACGTCGTAGAACGCTGAATTGACGCTCGCGACGCCCGACCACGTGAGCACCGCAACGGGAAACGCCGTCGCCAGCGCGATCAGGAACACGCTCGCGCTGAAACTCGACGGAAAGAAGAAGAACGCGAGCGGCAGCCAGGCCGGAGCCGGCAGCGGACCGATCAGCCGCAGCACGGGATGCAGCCAGTAGCCGACTGCCTTCGACCAGCCGATGCTCACGCCGATCACGAAGCCCGTCAGCGCGCCCAGCACGTAGCCATATGCGAGTAATTCGAACGAATGTGCGACGCTCGCGGCGAGGCGTGGGAGGTCGTCCGCATAAACGGCGATCAACGCTTGAGGCGGCGCAAAGAATGGCCGCGGCAGCCATTCGAGTTGCGCGGTGACGACTTCCCATGCGGTCAATCCGATGGATAGCGCGAGCAGCCACGGCGCACCGTTGAGCCATGCTTCGACGCGCGCGCTTCGGGTATTGCTCGTACGCCAACCCGCGATGCATATGGCAAGCGACAATGCCGCCAACAGCAGCTTGAGAATCGACAGCTCGCGTGTATAAGGCCAGTCGTCAAGCGCGGGCCACCATCGTGTAGCGGCCGCGCCGCCGAGCCAGCCGAGCGCGGCCACCAACGCGACCAGGCGTTTGCCGTGCTCGCGTCCGTCGCGCTTGCCCTCTTCTGCGACACCAGCAAGCTCAAGCGTTTGTGTTTGCGTGGACATGTCATCGTGCTCCGTCGATCAATCCAGGTTCATGCGCTGGCAAGATGCGTCTCCGAGATCGCGCGCACGTCGATGCGGCGCGGCAGGATCGCATCCTGATGCGCACGATCCGCTACTTTTTGCAGTGCTGCGATATCGGCGTCGGTGACGAAATGCTGCTTGAGCGACGCGCGCTGCGTGATCTGCCTGGCGGCATCGAGCGGCGTGCGTGTAAGCGTCGCGTAGATTTGCGCGTAGGCGTCTGGATTCGCGAGCGCCCAGTCGCCCGCACGTTGATAGCGAACGAGCACGTCAGCGATAGCGGCATGCTTGCGCGGATCAGCCAGCGATGCGCTCTAAGCGGTGATAAAGCCCAATCCGCTATTGATGCCCGAGCCGTCGCGCAGGATCCGGCCGCCACGTTGCACAGCGATGCCGTAGTACGGATCAAAGGTCGCCCACACTTCGATCGCGCCGGATGCGAAGGCCGCAAACGCATCCACGGGCAGGATGAAGCGCACCGTCACGTCGTCTTTCGTGAGTCCGGCTTCCGCAAGTGCACCGTATAACTGGAACTGCGAAATGCTGCCGCGTGCCGACGAAACGAACACCGTGCGGCCTTTCAGATCCGCGATGGTGCGGATGGTTGATTTCGGTGCCACCAGCATGCCGAGTTGAGCGCCCGAACCGATGCGCGTCGCCACGATCTTCAGCGTCGGGTCGCCGACGGCGGCCGCCAGCACTGGCAGTACCGACTGCGCGTCCCGGTCGGACTGTAGCCTTCGACCGGTCGGCAGATTGACGATCAGCGCGCCGATGGGCCGTGGTGAACTGCGTCTGAACACATTAGTTCTTGAATTTCTGGCGCAATATCCGGAAATTGAAATTGAGCTAAACCTGACTGGTCGCGCGCGAGACGCAGAACAACTCGCATGGCTGCTGCGCACCTCCAACGCCTTGGTGAACGCACTTCGGCCACGCCTCGGCGGTTCGGGCAGTAGAGCTTCGTCCTTGCATCCGGCAGGCGCAGCTTCGCGTTCTCCAAGGCACGCCGTAGTGTCGGGCATGGCAGAGAAGCGTTCGCGGAGCGGCAACCGGCCCGCTCCTGAAAGCGGATGGAAGCCACTCATCAGACGGGTTCTCGTCGCCGCGTCGCCCGAGCGAAACGGCCCGTATAGCAGCTTAACTGCACTCGTAAGACGTTGGTACATGCAAAGTTGACCGGCGCCCCAGCCAACGTCCGTCTGGCAGTCAGAGTGACTGAAGGCCCGATTCGCTGTCGAATGGGCTCGCGCCGCAGAAGCATGATTTTTTTCCATCGGCACATGCGTGCTACATTCGGTTACCGACAAGCGCTCGCTGTGCCATAAGGCGCACACGAACCGTAGCGCACTCGCGCGATCGTTTTTTCCCTCAATCGACCAATGGAAAGGGGCATCCCACGAGGTGTCCCATCGGCAAAGGAAGACAGCAATGAGCGCGATTCCCGAACCCCACGCCCTCGAACCGCAAGGTTCGTTAAAAAGAAGCATAACGTGGACGGGCGCATTCTGGGTGGCAAGCGGCGCATCGGCGCTGGTCCTTTTCTCAATCGGCTCGATTGCCGCCACAGTCGGCAAACTCTCGTGGGCGGTCTGGATGATCTCGATAGGTCTCGGCTTTATCCAGTCGTTTTCCTATGCGGAGATTGCGGGGCTGTTCCCGCACAAGTCTGGTGGTGCCTCGGTCTACGGTGCAATCGCATGGGTGCGCTACGCAAAACTGCTCGCACCGCTATCTGTGTGGTGCAGCTGGTTCGGATGGTCGCCGGTGATTGCGATTGGATCCGGACTTGGGGCAGGCTATGTCCTGACAATCATGTTCCCGCCGGAAGCCGCAATCAATACCTGGCAGATCACACTCGTCAATCTCGACTGGTTGAGAAGCGGATTGAGCCTCCGGATCAACGCGACATTCATACTAGGTGCAGCGATTCTGCTTGTCACCTTTGCGATGCAGAATCGCGGCATCCTGCGCACGGCGCGCATCCAGATGACGCTCGGCGTCCTTGCGCTCATACCGCTGATCATCGTTGGCACCGTGCCCCTTCTGCATGCTGATCTGCCGCTTCACAACCTTTTGCCGCTCCTTCCGTTCGCGCGAGACGCGAGCGGACAGATCGTAGATGGCACATGGGGACGCGCCGGGATCACCCTGATGGCGGGTGGACTTTTCATCGCCGGCTATTCGACCTATGCATTTGAGACAGCCATCTGCTATACGCGCGAATTCCGTGATCCGAAGGTCGATACGTTCAAGGCCAATCTCTATTCAGGCCTGCTGTGCATCTTCGTATTCACGGTGTTGCCTCTGTCCTTTCAGGGTGTGCTCGGGCTGGGCCACCTGGTCACCCCTGAAGTCAAGGACGCAGCCGGGCACGTCGTGACACCGGCCGTCTATAGCGGCATGCTGGCCCCCGGCATCTATAGCGGTCTGGGTATCGCGAAGGCAATGGCACCGATGATCCACGGTGGCCCGCTTGTAGAACGCGTGCTCGCGGTCATGCTGGTGCTGGCGCTCGTGCAGGCCATCATGACAGCGATGGCGGGGTCCTCCAGGACGCTCTATCAGGCTTCGCGGGAAGGCTGGTTGCCGAAATACCTCTCATACGTCAATCAAGACGGTGCTCCGACCCGGGCGATGTGGACAGACCTGTGCTTCAACCTGATCCTCCTCTTGATGTCGGACTATGTATTCGTGCTGGCCATGTCCAACGTTGGCTATATCATCTTCATTTTTTTGAATCTGAACGCTGCCTGGATTCACCGGCGCGACCGCCCGGACTGGCACCGGCCGTTCCGCGCTCCTAACTGGCTGCTGGCGCTCGGAACGTTATTCTCATTCGTCAATCTCGGACTGCTCGGCATGGGGTCGAACATCTGGGGCTCGGGGACGCTCATTTCTGGCCTCGCTTTCGCCGCAATAATTATTCCCGTTTTTCTTTATCGCCATTACATCACTGATAAAGGGATTTTTCCCGAAACGATGATGGAGGACATGCATCGGACTGAAGAAGGCAAATCGAGCAGGCGTGCGGGACTCCTGCCCTATTGGACGATCATCGCGGGGGTCCTCGTGGTCGCTATCACGCGCAGTCTCGCGGTCTAATGACGATATACACGTTCAAGACACTGTCCCACTCAAACTGTCAACGTTGCGGCTGGTTGGTTCGAACGCGCCGCAGCGTTCAGCGTATTCAGCATCAACATCGCGATGGTCATCGGGCCAACCCCGCCCGGCACCGGCGTAATTGCGGTGGTTAGCGGCAACACGTTGTCGTAGTCGATGTCGCCGACGAGGCCGGATTCGCCATTGGTTCTCGTGACCCGGTTAATACCTACGTCAATTGCGACCGCTCCCTCTTTTATCCAGTCCGCTTTCACGAGCTTCGGGATACCGACCGCGGCAACGACGATGTCAGCCTGACGGCAAATGTTCTGCGGCTCGACCGTACGACTGTGGACGATGGTGACCGTGCAATCGTTGTGCATCAACAAGTTCGCCATCGGCTTGCCGACGATGTTGGAGCGCCCTATCACGACCGCATGCTTGCCGCGCAGACCATCGCCTAGCACCTGCTTTAGCAAATGCAGGCAACCAAGTGGCGTGCAAGGAACAATGGCTTGTTCGATGTCTCCCGTTCCCAAGCGACCCGCATTTGAATAATGAAATCCATCGACGTCCTTGTTCGGGGCAATCGCCTCGATAACAGCATTGGGATTGATTTGCGGTGGAAGGGGGAGCTGCACCAGGATGCCGTGAATCTCGGGATCCCGATTGAGGTCCCGTATGAGCGCGAGCAGTTCGACCTCCCTGGTGGCCTCGGGTAGATCGTACTGACGGGACAGAAATCCGCATTCTTCGGCACGGCGTTTTTTGTTCCGCACGTAGACGCTGCTTGCCGGGTCTCTTCCCACGAGAACCACGGCCAGACCGGGCCGTAGCTTTTCGGCCTGCACTTTCGCCTTGATTGACTCGACGACATTCGAGGCCGCGGCTACGCCATCGATGATGTGAGGCTGTTCAATAGAAGACGCTCGGTTGCTGTTCATTGGCCGGTTTCCGTGTCCGTGGATGAAGAAACATCATCGTTGCGCTGTCACGCGAATCAATGAGAAATGGCAGAGACCAACAGTAGCGAAGCACACCCAAAGCGTCAACGCCAATCACCTTTTTTTCTCGTCAGGGAACACGAGTACACCCTAAGGGGTATCGCCTCGAATTGCCGCTCACTCGCACAAGCGCTGCCGTCTCCCAGACAGGCAGGTCGAAAGCCCGCCCCACCACGACTTTAGGAATACTTTTCCCCTCCCCACGATTCGCCTCACCATCACGCGCATCGGTCGCGAACTCCGTCGAGCAGTACGAAACGCGAGTACCTCCAAAAAGGTAGGCGCAGTCACCCTTAAACGGGCTACCCCTTGCCCGTTGTTGACAAGGCCACCCGGACACACAGATATTGTCACGAAACTCTGTTGACCCCACAGAACCAGGAAGATAGCCCGATCAGTGATCTTTGCCGGAGTCTCCGGCGTAACCCCAGGAAGGAGTGGACGACATGGAACACGCAATCCGTAAGCGTATTGATCGAATGTTTTCCCGCGACAAGCGTATGGCGCAAATCGCTCTCCTCCTGTTGTGGGCGACCGTGGGCTATGTGTACTTTGCCGTCACCTCCCTGACTGCCGACGCGGCGGTTCGGCTCGCACTATCGATCGGCGCAGGTGCCGTACTGGTGTTCAATTCCGCATCGATCATCGCGATGATTCGCCACTACAGGGAAGACAAAGATCACATCTACGGCCTCGACATCCGTCACCTGGACGCAAACCGCGCTGCCAAGGCGGAGTTGGCGGGACGCGGCGATGGATCGTTTAGTCCTGCCGCCGACTAGGACTGCCTTTTTCACTTTTTTCTGCGCACGGCCGTGTCACACAGTTGCCCTGGTCGGCAACTGTGACGAACAGTATTTGCCTGCGTGCGCAATCCACAATACCGCCTGAAGAGGAGAATCATCATGGCAGCCGATTACGTACCTCCCGTGCAGAAAGGATTCGGACAGCTTATCGATAGCATCTTTCTGCTCGTTCTCGTGTACTGCAGCCTTCTCGCGCCCCTGTTGCTGAAGGCCCCCGACCAGGCTCCTGCAACGCAGGCTGAGAGCAAGCAGGTAACGTGGCGCGATTTGGGGCAAAACGCCACTATGGAAGGGCAATGGCGCAAGCTGGGTTTCGACGTGCAACAAGCGAAGCCGATCATTACCCAACGTTTCGACTATCAGATTGAACCCGTCTCGCTGATTGCGACGGCACTCGTCATCGTCGGGTACTTCGTGTTCGTGCTGCGCGTATCCGACAAGCAATACCGTCAGGTGATCGCGGAAAAATTTGGGAGGTGATGTCATGAATCTTTGGCAATGGTCGAGCAATGCCGCATGGGGCCTGTCCGTTCTCATCTTCGCTTGGATTCTCGTCGACGCATTCAGGGTTAGCCGTGAATACGACGATGATTTCCTGATGAGTTCCACGGAAGGGAACGAATAGCCACACAGTGTTGGCACAAACCACAGGGAGCCACTCATGAGTGACGCAGCAGGAGTAGCACAGACAGGCGAGCGCATCGCTTTGCTGAAGGTGTTGGGCCCAATTCACGTGTGGGCGCTTGGCGTCGGCATCGTGCTGGTCGGCGAGTTCATGGGTTGGAACTTTTCGGTCGCGAAAGGCGGCGCATACGGATCGCTGATTGCATGCTGGATCATCGGTCTGCTCTACACATGCGTCGCGATGATCGACTCTGAAGTGACTTCGACTGTCGCGGCAGCGGGCGGGCAATATACCCAGGCCAAGCACATCATCGGGCCGCTGATGGCGTTCAACGTCGGGCTCTATCTGGTGATGGCTTACACGATGCTCGAGGCTGCGGACGCGCTCGTGGTGGGCGATCTGGTCAAAGCAGTCGCCACGGATTCGGGCTACGCGAATTTCGATTCACGGCCATTTACACTCGTCACGATCGCCTGTCTCGCCTTGCTCAATTACAGGGGCGTGTTCGTCACGCTCACGGTCAACTTCGTCATCACGGCCATTGCGTTCCTCGCGATCGTCATGCTGTTCCTTGGCGTCGCCCCCTGGCATCCGGGACAAACACTCCTTCATCACGAGTTACTGACCCAGTTGCCGTATGGATGGCTGGGGGTCGTCGCAGCCCTGCAATTTGGCATGTGGTATTACCTCGGCATCGAAGGCACTTGCCAGGCTGCCGAGGAGGTTCGCTCCGCAGGCCGCTCGATTCCGCTCGGGACGATGTCGGGCATGATCACGCTGCTCGTCGCAGCTGCCATGACATGGTATGTCGCCACGGGCCTCATGCCCTGGGAGTATCTCGGCCAGGCGGTCACGCCCCTCTACGACGCCGCGCGGCTTACCGGCAGCAAGTCGTTGCAGGTACTGTTGTTCGTCGGGACACTATTCTCGGCCGTTGCGTCGGCGAATGGCTGTATCAACGATGCCTCGCGTGCATGGTTTTCCATGTCGAGAGACCGCTATATGCCGATGTGGTTCGGCGCCGTTCACCCCCGTTACCGCACGCCATACCGCGCGATCATTTTTCTCGTGCCGATCGCCATCTCTTTCGCGTTCACGGGCCTGCTCGACCAGGTGATCACATTCTCGATTCTTTCCGGCCTGCTCGGCTATACATTCATGTCGATCAACATCGTCAGGTTCCGTCGGAAATGGCCGCTCGGAATCATCAATCGCGGCTACATTCACCCGTTCCATCCGATTCCGTCGATCGTGCTGGCCATACTCTGCTCCGCGACGTACTTCGCGACCTATCTCGGGTACGGCACTTCTCTGCTGTCGATCATGGCCTTCTATATCACGGCGTCGATCTGGTTTGCGCTGCATCGCTATAAATACGTCAAGCGCGGCGAGCAGTTCACGATGGACTGGCCGCGTCCAAAGGACTATTGATCGACATTCTCCTTGCAAAAGCCGACGTGAACCCACGTGGAGCGGCCGATATGCACTCAACGGGTATTGCCCTTGCGTTACTGTTCCTGATCGTGCTCGCACTGATGTACCTGCGTAACGGCAAGGTACTACGAGCGGAGCGAGGCAGACTGTTCGACGCATGCCTCGCGCTGTTCGAGCAGCATCGCCTGACCCAGGACGGTGTCTCCTGGCCCGTGCTGGCGGGGTCCTACGATGGATACGAGGTCCATGTCGCCCCGCTCGTCGACGATGCTGCTTTCCGCAAGGTGCCCTCGCTTTGGCTGCTCGTCACGGTGAAGCGCAAATTGCCGATAAAGGGAGCGGTAGACCTCCTCGCCCGCGCGCAGAACACCGAGTTCTACTCCCCTGCCGACAGCTTGCCATTACGCCTCGTGCCCCCCGAGGAGTGGCCCAGCCAGACGACGATCAAAGCCGACAAACCCGCCACCGAGTTACCCCTTTCCGTACTGGACCCTCACGTTAAGCAATTCTTCGCGGATCCGCGTGCGAAGGAGATGCTCGTCACGCCACACGGCGTGCGGATCGTCTATCAGGCGCAAGGTGCGGACCGCAGTGAGTATCTCGTACTTCGTCGGGCCGTGTTTCGCGAAGCGAGGCTTTCCACAACGCTCGTTGAATCGCTGCTCGACCAGGCCGTGCAAGTGTGTGCAGATGTAATCAGAGGAGGTGTTTATGGACAAACCTGAATCGTCCCGTGCACGGCGTCCCGTGCATCCTTATCTAGTGCTGGTAGCGGGAGCCCTTCTGCCAGGAGCCGGTCAGGTGATCAACCGGATGCCCACGCGTGCGTTGATCATGATGTTCTTCATGTTGTCGCTAGGGTTCGTGACGGTGCAGCTTGCAGCACCCGGTCGGTCTTTCATTGGGCGAAATGCCGGGGGGATTTTCGTCTATGCAATTTCAGTGATGGACGCCTACTTCATCGCACGGTACAGGTGGGAAGCGTTTCGCGTGCGCGCCGTCGGGTAACCCGCGCCCGTGTCTTCCCAGCCACCTTTCACTCCCCGTTGCTGCGCTCACTCGCCCCTTGCCAACCTGAAGCGGACAGTGCGCGGTCGAGGATCTTTCTGGTGTCGGCCACGCCCGCCTCGATCCAACTGCACCCAATCTGCGTTGGAACCTTGAATTCGTGACCTTCTACCTTGATGGGATCATCAAGGAGTTTCTGCAGGCTGTTCCGTAGCTCCTCCAGCACCGCATCGGTGTCTGCCAACCCCCGTTCGGCGAAGTGTTGCGCACCGCCACAGCGGGCAAGTGCTTCTGCGCTGAAGTCGACCAGCAACACCGCGAATACGTGAGAATCCAGCAACGCAGCGCAGTTCAGTTGGCCCTGAATCGCTTCGAGCCTCCTGCCGATGGCGATCAGCACGCGATCGGCGTAATCCTGACCAAAGCGCGTCGCAACACGCTCCAGTTCTCCGACATTGATCGCGAAGATTGCACACGGCAGTGGGTTTCGCGACGACAGAGCCAGGGCAAACTCCAGGCGGCCGAGAAACAGCGGCAGACTCATGAGGCCCGTGGAATTCTCAAAAGTCTGGCTGCGCCGGGCGTCTTCTTGGATCACCTGCCTGCGCGCCACTTCCACGATGAATCCCTCCAGCCCCATCAGTTCGTCCCGGGCGGAATAGACACCGCATCCCTGATCCCAAACCCATTTGGTTTGCCCAGCGCGGTCGACAATCCGGTAAGTCAGCTCATAAGGCTTTCGCGCCACGATCTGCGTCTGCACCTCGTTCCAGACGAATTCGCGATCAGCGGGGTGGATCAGCGAACGGAAGGTCAGGCGGCTTTCATCGATCAGCTCGAAAGCCTCATAGCCAGTCAGTTCGAAGCAGCCTTCACTCACGAAAGCCATCGACCTGTCACGGTTATTCTGCCCCCGATAAATCATCGCGCGCAAATTGGACAACAGGGTGCGCAGGCTGCGTCGGCTGGCGCGCAAAGCTTCTTCGTGGCGTTCGCGGTTCGAGACGTCGATCGCAAGTCCGACGGCACCGACGAGCGCGCCTTCGTGATCGGACACTGCATGACAACGCAGTTCCACCTGCGCCATCGTGTTGTCGGCACGAATGAGTCGCGCTTCCCCGACCATTTCGCTCATGTGTCCGCCGAGCAGCGCTTTGAGCCGGGCGTTCAGGGTTTCTGCGTCCTCTGGATGAAAGAAGCCCGAAAATGGTCGCGGCTCCGGGTCGTTCCCGACGGCACGGACCAGGCTGCGCCACGCTGGATTCGAGAAGATCAGACGCAACTCGCGATCCACACGAAAGAGCGCCTGGGGCAGCTGGAGCACGGCATCCTGGCAATGTTGAAGAATTTGCAGCTCGCTGCGCTGAGCGTCCGTACTCGTGTAGGGCGCCGGAAATTGCAGCAGCGTCATACGCGAGTCGCGCGCACTCAGTGCCGTCACGGGTTGCAAACGGAAACTGCCGTCGCCGTAGGCGATCCGCAGCGACGCAGAGGTGCGCTCGCCCCCGTCGCGCGACTGCGTGAGCAGCGCCGTCAAATCCAATAAGGACTGCGGATGAACGAGGTTGCTGAACGGCATCCCGACGATCTCATCCGCGTACGGTTCCCAACGCGCGTACTTGAGGAAAGCGCTATTGACGAACACGAGCGCATCGTTGTCGAGTAACGCGGCGGGCATCGAAAGATTCGCAGCAAATGCGCGCAGATCAGGCAACTTGACTGCGCGTGCAACGCGTGGCGCCGTGCGGCGGGCACTGTAGGCCATCGCCAGCAGAAATGCGGCAAGGCATCCCGCCAGTACAATCGCGACGTACAATAAACCACTATTACCGGGACCGTAGCCAAGCCGGGGCAACACTAGCGCGGCGACCGCACCAAGAAGTATCGTGGTGAACAGATAAACCGACATGACATTTTCGCTCGGAAAAACACGATTACAGCTCGCGACCGGGTTCGGTGCACGTTATTACTTCATTCACCCATGAATACTGCCCGGTCTGAGGCCTCTTACCACTATCCGCTCTTTGCGAAGGTCTGCTCGCTGCTCGCCTGCATCGTCGGCTTGATCGCGCTGCTCTATGTGAGTGGATATATGCAGGCCAAAGGAAACGAAGGATTCCGGCAGACCCTCTCTACTCTCGACGAAGTCGCGCGCCTGCGAACAGCCGCCGCGAAACCACAGCCAGGCTCGCCAGGAAAGGCTCAAGCGCTAACTGAGCAGGCCGATTGGCTTGTCAGCAACGATACGCTACTGAACGACTGGAGGCAACGTGGCGCCCCGACGAAAGAACTCGCTAGCGCACTCGTGGCCGCGACTGCAGGGTCTACATCAGATAGTGCCCGCGGGCCGGATGCAAAAATTTCGGCACTACGTGCGCTACGTTCGCAAGTCGCTTACCAGGCGCAGGTGCAAAAGGCCGTGCTCGGGCTGCTGCAGGGCGCAACCGCTTGCCTTCTGGTTCTTGGCATCGTTGCGCTCGCAAGGGGTGCGCATCGCGCCTTCGTCACGCGACCAGCAGCGGCGCTACAGGCGCTCGCGGAATCCGGGCAGACAATCCCGCAAGGGGACGACGAAATCGACCGGCTTTTGAAGCTTCAGGCGCAACTTGCCGTTCGACTGCGCACCGAGCAAAGCGAGTCGGCGCAACTCAAGCGAATCGTCGAAGACTACATTGCATTTGCGGACCAATCGCTCGAGCTGCTTCACCACATCTGCGCGCAGCTTGCCGAGCAAGAGCCATCGGGCCGCACGCTCGAGGCGCTGTTGCAGCGTCTCGTCGGTGTGTTGCGCGCCCAACGTATTGCGCTGGTGGTCACCGAATCGACGGCCCAGCTGCTCGATATCGATCCCGTCGTAGCGCCGAACGGCGACGTGCCGCAGATCGTCAAGGCACGGGTCACGAACGAACTGATGACGCTTGCCGGCAACTATACGTCTTCTTTGCTGAATGACGGCGGGGTGTCGCCCCCGGTGCTTGCCGCCCCGGTACGCGTGCCGCTCGCAACCTATGGGGTTCTGATCGCGGAGGGCGAGCCGGACACGCGCTTCGAGCAGCGGCATCTGTATCTGCTGGAAACGATCGCCAGCGTGCTTGCACACGCGATCTCCAATGTCAGCCGCGATGTGCGCGACCGGCGTATGGCGCTTTTCGAGGAACGCAATGCCATTGCGCGCGAGTTGCATGACTCGCTCGCGCAATCGCTCTCATATATGAAGATCCAGCTCGCGCGGCTGCAAGCCGTGCTGCCGCCTCAACTCTCGCAGAGCGATGTCGCCGAAATCGCGCGCGCGATTCGCGAGGGCATCGACAGCGCCTACCGGCAGCTGCGCGAACTGCTCACGACCTTCCGCGCGCCAATGCATGCGCACGGTCTTGCGTCCACGCTCGAGGAGCTTGCCGAAGAATTCGGATCGCGCAGTGAGGTACAAATCTCGATTGACAATCGTGTGCCGCGCATGCGTCTCTCAGTCAACGAGGAAATGCATGTCGTGCAGATCGTGCGTGAAGCGCTGACAAATGTAATCCGTCATGCGCGCGCCACGACGGCGCAGGTGCAACTCATGTCGGACGGACTCACGATGACGGTGACGATCGAGGACGATGGCAAAGGTGTCACCCGCTCACGGGGCGACGAACATCACTACGGCCTCGCGATCATGCGCGAGCGAGCCCGCAGTCTCGGTGGACGTCTGGAACTGAAGCCCGCCGAACGCGGCTCGCGCGTGGTATTGAACTTCATCCCCGCAGCGCACAAGGCTCGCGCCATCAGTGGTGCCGGTGTCCGTTAGCGTAAATTCGTGAAGCTAACGCTCCGGGAGTAGCTCAGCCTACTCACAAGGAGGTAGAGACGTCCACCGATCCATCAAAGGGCGATTTCTTCGCCAGCCACGAAGGGTATCGCCGACGTGCCTTCTCCACCGCGTTAAATGGCGCCGTATTGTTGTGACTAAGGAAAACCCGCAAAGCGTCAGCATCGGGTAGGAATCTATTTTTTCCCATCGCGTCATGTTGCTAGAATGATTCAGGCATCAAGTTCGAACAACAAAAGCCTCCTCCATGTACTCGAGATCGCACTGCCGTGCGCATCACAGATGACGAAGCCGGGCCGATGTAGCTGGTCGATCTGGCATATGAGCCCAGGAAGAGCCGATGGTCACTAACACAGTACTTCTGATCGACGATCACGCGTTGTTTCGAAAGGGCGTCGCGCAACTCATCCAGATGAATCCCGCCTTCGAAGTGGTGGGCGAAGCAATTTCCGGAGAAGACGGCATCGAGATGGCCGTGCGCCTGAAGCCGGACGTCATCCTGATCGACCTGAACATGCCGCGCATGAACGGGATCGAAACGTTGGACCGCATGCGTGAAGCCGGCGTCGAAGCGCGTTTCATCATGCTGACGGTTTCGGATAACGAGCGCGACGTGGTGGCCGCGTTGCGCGCCGGCGCGCATGGCTATTTGCTAAAGGACATGGACCCCGAGGACTTGTGCCTCTCGCTCGAAAAGGCGCTCAGGGGATCTGCCGTTCTCAGCGAGTCGGTGACGGGCGCGCTGGTTCATGCATTGTCGGGTGGCCAGCGCCTTCCTGTCACACAGAACGAGCTGACCGCGCGCGAGCTCGAGGTCTTCGACTTTCTGGTTGCCGGCCTGAGCAATAAGGCCATCGCGCGCAAACTCGATATCAGCGTCGGCACCGTGAAAGTTCATGTTAAGCATGTGCTGCGGAAGCTCGATCTTCACTCGCGGCTCGAGGCCGTGCTCTGGCAGCGGGACCACGGCGCGCGCGCGCACTCATATTCATGAGGGCGCGGCGCGGCTTGAAACCCGCGCCGGCACATCGAGCTGCCACGCGCCTCGTTGAACTCAATTCGGCTGCTGCGCTTGCATCGCCCGCATAGGGATTCTCTGATCAGCATGAGTAGCACTATGCCCCTTGTGCAGACCGCCGAGCAATTCCGTCAGCTCGCCGATGTGGTGAATGACGCGCAAGCAAGGCAACTCCGATACCGGGTGATTGTGGCTGTATCCGTAGCTGACGCACACCATCGGCATATTGGCCGCCTGTGCCGCTAGCGCATCCGTCACGCAATCGCCAACGAATAGCGTATGGGTCGGGTCCACGCCCAGCGCTTCGCACGCCTGCAGGAGTGGCTCGGGATCGGGCTTACGCGGCAAGCGGGCATTTGCATCGACCACCATGTCGAACCATGCATGCAAGCCGAAACGCCATATCAGCGGATCGACGAAGCACGACTCCGAGTCGGTGACGAGGCCCAGCTTGAGACCCATCTCCCGCAAGCTGTCGAGAGTCGCTTCAGCGCCCGGGTAAAACTCGCTCAACTGATTCTTATCGCGGCAGATCTGATGATAGGACGCCTCATAGCGGCGCAGGACCAGATCCAGCGTGGCGGGGCGCGCATCGATGCCGAGCAGCGTCAGCGCGCGATCGACGAGGATCTCTGAACCGCCGCCTATCAACGTTTGCGCGACGCCAGGCGCGAGCAGGGGAAAACCGTTCTCGGCGAGTGCCCGGTTGAGCGCGTTGCCGATATCGGGCGACGTATGCAACAGCGTGCCATCGAGATCGAATAGCACGGCATCGATCGGCATATTGCGCGGCATGACTTGCATGTTCGTGTCTCCTGTCTGGTGAGTACGAGTGTTCCCGCGGATGGTCACGATGCCCGTTTCTGGCGGTCGATCATCTGCAGGATCATAGGGGTGAAGATCAACTGCATCGCAAGTCCCATCTTGCCGCCAGGTACGACGATGACATTGGGCCGGCTCATGAACGAGTCATGCAGCATGGTGAGTAAATAAGGAAAGTCGATGCCCTTCGGATTGGCAAAGCGGATGACAACGAAGCTCTCGTCGGCGCTTGGTATGTCGCGGGCTGCAAACGGATTCGACGTGTCCACGGTCGGTACGCGCTGGAAGTTCACGTGCGTTCTGCTGAATTGAGGGCAGATATGGTGAGCGTAGTCCGGCATGCGCCGCAGGATCGTATCCATGACAGCCTCCCGCGAATAGCCGCGCAGCGCCTCATCCCGATGAAGCTTCTGTATCCATTCGAGATTGATGATGGGGACGACCCCCACCAGCAGGTCCGTATGTTGTGCGACGTCGACGCCACGGCCGATAAAGCCGCCATGCAGCCCCTCGTAGAAAAGCAGATCGGTGGGCGGCTCGATGTCTGTCCACGGCGAGAACGTACCGGGTTCCAGACCATAAGGCGCAGCCTGGGCGTCGTCATGGAGGTATTTCCGTAACCTCCCCCGCCCCGTCGCCGAATACTCACGAAACAACTCGGCGAGTTCCTGCAGCAGATTCGCCTCAGGACCGAAGTGGCTGAACTGGTGACGGCTTTCCTCTGCAGCTTTCATTGCAGACTGCATGCCCGCGCGGTCGAAGCGATGAAATGCGTCGCCCTCCACGATCTGCACGTTCAGCTTTTCGCGCCGGAAAATGTGCTGAAAACTGTTCATGACAGTCGTGGTGCCGGCACCGCTCGACCCCGTTACCGCAACGATTGGATGTTTGATCGACATGCTCCCACCCCCTATCTACACGCGTGCTTCCGGGCGGAACAGGGAGCGCTCGTTGAAAAGCGGTGACGTGAATGGCGTGTCCTCGCCTCGATCGTGTTCCCAGTGATATCGCTCGATACGCTCGACTTCACGCTGGCTGCCGACGAATAGCGGCGTGAGTGCATGCGCATCGGCGTCGACATCGAATATCCGTGCACGCCCCGAGCTGGCAAGTCCGCCCGCCTGTTTGACGATCCAGGCGAGCGACTGCGCCTGATATAGCAACGGTTGACGTGTCGCCGCAATGGGCACCCGGCGCCTTTCGCACGGGAAAAGACACAGGCCGCCGCGCATCAGCGTGCGGTGCGCATCGGCCGCCAACGAATCGTTCCAGCGTGTGTCGAAATCGCGCTGGCGCACGCCCGCGCTTCCGTCACGGCACTCGTTCACATAACGCTGCACAGGCCGCTCCCACGAGCGCTCATTGCTGCAATTGATGGCGACCACAGGGCCTTGTTCGGGGATGCGCATTGCGTGATGCGTCAACATGAATTCGTCCCGTTGACGGCAAAGCGTGAACCCATGGGTGCCGCGCCCGACGGTGATCACCAGCATCGTGGAAGGACCGTAGAGAGCGTAGCCAGCGGCAATCTGCTTCGTGCCGACGATCTCGCAGTCACCGTCATGGCTTCGCGCCTCTGTCTGCCGTATCGAGAATACGGTTCCGAGCGCAACGTTCGATTCGATATTGGCCACACTATCGAGCGAACTGGCAAACAGCACATATGGCCCTGCCACCGCAGGATGCCGCGCCTGCTCGCAATGCAGCACAATGCCCGCTTTCTGCGCCCTGCACTCGCTCAACGCGATGAAGGCTTCCTTCGCGGCATCGCGGCACGACCCGCTATCTGGCGAGGCGCTCGCCACCTGTAGCGTCTGCGAATCGACGATCGTACCCTGTGCGATACGTGCCGCAATGATCTTCGTCGCTTGCGCAATGCCCTGAAGAACGTTACGCAGCGAGACGGCATGCGGATCCTGCTCGACGGCAAGCGCCTGCTCGCGGCCGGTGCCGAGGTGGGCCGCAAGAAAAACCCGCAGCGTCGGTTGGGTCACGATCGCCGCGGTGCGTCGATTTCCTGCGCCCACCGCCTGCGCATGCTCAGCTGATTCAATTCGTGCATTCATCGCTACCTCGATCGTCCATTGCTCGCCAGGACTGCTGACTAGAACGGTAAGCCAGCGCATACTCGGGGAAAACTCAAATGTTTTTACTTGCGTTTTAAGCGATGCTTATCTGTCGCATCCAGGAGTGCCGATCATGCTCAATCTCCTTCGCAATCTCACGCTGCGTCAGTTGCAGATCTTCTCTGCCGCCTCTCAATACGAGAGCTTCGCCCGCGCCGCGGAAACCATGCACCTGACCCAACCCGCCGTCTCAATGCAGATCAAGCAGCTCGAGGAGGCGATTGGAGTGCCTCTATTCGAGCGCATCGGCAGGCGCATTGCCCTGACGGAAGCCGGTTCGACGCTTTCTCACCACGCAAAGCGGATTCTCGGTGACATCAAGGATGCCGAAGATGCGATGCGTTGCCTTTCATCGGCGGATGGCGGCAATATCTCCATCGGAATCGCCAGCACGGCCCGCTATTTCATTCCTCGCCAGATTGCGCGCTACGTGGAACGTCAACCCAAGGTCGATATCAGCTTTTCAATCGGCAAGCGTGACGTACTGCTGCGCCAGTTGCAGGACAATGAGATCGACCTCGCCGTCATGGGCCGGCCTCCCGTCGAGCTCGAAGCGCACAGCGAGCCGCTCGCGTACAACCCGCATGTCGTCGTCGCGAGCACGAATCATCCTTTTATCGACGCGGCATGCTTCGACTTGCACGAAATGCGCAGCGAGACGTTTCTGATGCGTGAGCCAGGTTCCGATACGGAGGGCGTCGCGAGCGAAATGTTTCGCCATCATCTTTTCACTCCAGCCCGCACCCTCACCTGTGACAGCAACGAAACAATCAAGCAGGCGGTGGCCGCTGGCATCGGCGTCAGTGTGTTGCCGCTGCATACGTTACGGCTCGAACTGCTGACGGGCGAAGTGTCGGTCCTGCATGTCAACGGCACGCCCATTAACCGTGTGTGGCACGTGGTTCACATGAAGGCGAAGCGGATGTCTCCGACCTGCGTGGCGTTCCGCCGTTTTTTGATCGAGAAGTCTGGTGCGTGGCTCGAAGGGCAGTTCGCCGACCTCACCCCTCATGACCCGGCCGCCCGCCCCTTCGTGCAGATATGACGCGAGAACCAGGCGAGCCGATGTGCCGCTTACGGCCATCGTATGGTGCGCTCGATAGTCACGCCGACAGCCTTGACGTTTGCGAACTTCGCTGGCTTCGCAATTGAAATGCGCACCCAATGCGCGTTGAAATCGGCCAATAGCATCTGCGCAATCGACTCTGCCAGCGCCTCCAGTAATTTCACCCTGTGGTGCACGAGTTGCAATTGCAGCGCCTCATGAACCTTGCCGTAGTCGATCGTGTCGGCAATAGCGTCCGTATCGCATGCGTGGCTATGCGGTACCCCGGCCCACAAGTCGATTCGCACGGGTTGCAGCGCAGTCAGTTCATCGGGATCTATCCCGATGACGGTATCGCCCTGAAAGCCTTCGATGAAGATCATGTCCATCCCCGACGAAGCGAGGTAGGGCCTCGCCGCGAGGTTTTTGTCGATCATATTCATGTGGTTTCCTTTTCGCTATGGTCGCGGGAACTCCGGGGCCTAGACTTGCATTGCTACGCGCTCGCCCGCCTCTTGCGCCCCACTCATCAGGCTCTCCCTGAACGCCGACGCGGCTGAAGAAAGCTGCTTGGATTCTCTATGCACCAGATACAAATACCGGAGGATCGGAAAGTTCTCGACGTCAAGCACCTTCAGTCGCAAGGTTTCCAATTCGGCCATTATCGTTGCGAGCGCGACGACAGACAGTCCCATTCCCGCCTGCACGGCCCATTTGATGGCCTCATTGCTGCTCACTTCCATCCCGGGCCGCAAATTGATGCGATGCTCGGCAAAGAAGCGCTCTACCGCGCGGCGGGTTCCCGAACCCGACTCACGCATGAGAAAGGTTTCGCGTTCGATCGTGCTCAACGCGATGCGGCGCTCCCGTGCGAGCGCGTGATCGGGTGGCGCGATCATCACAAGCGGATTGCTCGCCACATGCACAGCGACCAGACCCTGTCCTTCAGGCGGGGCCCCCATGATCGCGACGTCCGTTTCGTTGGTAGCAAGCTCGTTGAGAACACACTCCCGATTTCCTACCGAGAGGCTCACCGTCACGCCAGGAAACGCGCGAGTAAATTTCGCGATCAACTGCAGTGCTAGCGGGTTGGCCGTGCCACTAACCAGGGACACTTTCAGCTTTCCTTGCTTCGTGTCGCGCAACTGGTCGAGCGACTCTTCGAGGACGGACAGTTGCTGTTGAAGCAGCCGCGTATGGTTGTAAAGCTCCTTGCCGGCCGCGGTCAGAAACACCTGTCTGCCGACCTGTTCGAACAGCGGCATACCGACGATCGCTTCGAGCTGCTTCAATTGCGACGAAACGCCTGGCTGAGTCAGGTGAAGCTCCCTGGCTGCGCGCGAAAAGCCCAGATGCCGCGCGCTCGCTTCGAATACCTGTAACTGGCGCAAAGTCAGATGCAGCATCGCTTTTCCTTGCCTCCCGAATGCCCGGGCCGCACGCTCGAAGCGGCCTGATTTCACGCCTCAACTCTATCAGCCGGACCTGGGCGCGCAATGCCCATGAAGAGGTACTCCGCAAGGCGAAAAGCCCGTCCTGCAAGGCTCGCATGCAGGGTTATGGGTCGAATAAGTAAGCCGAATGAGTGTTTCCGCGTGCATGGCGCTACGATCGTTTCACAGGAATGCCAACCAGCCGACCGCAGCAAAGCGGCAAGGGAACGCGCGGGTTGCCGAGTGAACGACTCCACTAAAGCGAGGTTCAGCCATGTTCAGCTACAAAAACACGATTGCGGTGACGGACCCTGAGCTGCATCGGGCCATCGCAGGCGAGACTCAGCGCCAGCAGGACCACATCGAGCTGATCGCATCCGAAAACTACACGTCGCCCGCCGTGCTGGAAGCGCAAGGGTCGCAATTGACCAACAAATACGCGGAAGGTTATCCGGGCAGGCGTTACTACGGCGGATGTGAACATGTCGACCTGGTCGAGCAACTCGCGATCGACCGCGCAAAGCAGTTGTTCAACGCCGAATATGCAAACGTTCAGCCCCACTCGGGCTCGCAGGCCAATCAGGCCGTGTATCTCTCCGCACTCAAGCCGGGCGACACGATTCTCGGCATGTCGCTCGCGCATGGCGGGCACCTCACGCACGGCGCCTCCGTCAACGTGAGCGGCAAGCTGTTCAATGCGGTGTCGTATGGCCTGAATCCGGATACGGAAGTCATCGACTACGACGAAGTGCGCAAGCTGGCGCAGACGCATCGCCCGCGCATGATCGTCGCAGGCGCGTCAGCCTATTCGCTCGTGATTGACTGGCAACGCTTTCGCGAGATCGCCGACAGCGTCGGTGCAACGCTGCTCGTCGACATGGCGCACTATGCCGGTCTCATCGCGGCCGGACTCTATCCCAGCCCTGTCGGCATTGCAGATTATGTGACCACCACCACTCACAAGACGCTGCGCGGGCCACGTGGCGGGCTGATTCTCGCCAATGCGCAAGCGGCGAAGGCAATCGACTCGACGATCTTTCCCGGCATCCAGGGCGGCCCCCTGATGCACGTGATAGCGGGCAAGGCGGCCGCCCTGCGCGAAGCGATGACCGGCGAATTCCGTCAATACCAGCAAGAGGTACTCCTGAATGCGCGAGTCATGGCGCAAACGCTTCAGCAACGCGGCCTTCGCATCGTGTCGGGACGCACCGACTCACACGTGTTCCTCGTAGACCTGCGCGCGAAGAATGTGACAGGCAAAGAGGCCGAAGCCGCGCTTGGCCGCGCACTCATAACCGTCAACAAGAACGCCATTCCCAACGATCCGCAAAAGCCGTTCGTCACGAGCGGCGTGCGCATCGGCTCGCCTGCCATCACGACACGCGGCCTGCGCGAAGCCGAAACGAGCGAGCTTGCCCATCTGATCGCCGACGTGCTGGATGCGCCCGCCAACGATCTCGTCATCCGTCGCACAGCCGACGCCGTGCTCGCCCTCACCGCGAGGTTTCCGGTCTATCGCGATGGGCCCGTCGCGACGACGCCCGGCGCGTCTGCGAACGACGACGCATCGGCCGCAACTGCGCGCACCGCGCACTGAAACCTCCAGACGATTTTTCACGACCACTACCCAAGGAGACAGTCATGTCGAACACGCCAGTCACGCGTATTCCGGGACGTAACATCCTCGCAGTCCCCGGTCCGACGAACATTCCCGACGCCGTACAACGCGCGATGGTCGTATCGATGGAAGATCACCGCTCGACGAAGTTTCCCGAACTCGCGCATGGTCTGCTTGCCGATCTGAAAACGCTCTACCGGACGGCAGACGGCCAGCCCTTCATCTTTCCGTCGTCAGGCACGGGCGCATGGGAAGCGGCTCTCACCAACACGCTCTCGCCCGGTGACCGCGTTCTCGTTCCGCGCTTTGGCCAGTTCAGCCACCTTTGGGCCGATATGGCGCAGCGTCTCGGACTCGACGTGGAAATTCTCGATGTCGATTGGGGCGAAGGCGTGCCCGTCGAACGGATCGGCGAGATCCTGAAGGCGGACCGCCAGCACACAATCAAAGGCATCCTCGCCTGCCACAACGAAACCGCGACGGGCGTGACGAGCGATATCCTCGCACTGCGTCGCGTAATGGATGACGCGAGCCACCCTGCCTTGCTGTTCGTGGACGGCGTGAGTTCGATCGGCTGCATCGACTTCCGCATGGACGAATGGGGCGTGGATCTCGCCGTGACCGGCTCGCAAAAAGGTCTGATGCTGCCTGCGGGACTCGGCATCCTGTGTGTGAGCCAGAAGGCGCTGAAGATGATTACGCAGGCGAAATCGCGCCGCTGCTACTTCGATCTCGCCGATATGGTGCGCGCCAACGCAACCGGCTACTTCCCTTACACCCCTGCGCTGTCACTCCTCTACGGACTGCGCGCAGCACTCGACCTGCTGTTCGACGAGGGTCTCGACCGGGTCTTCGCACGCCACCACTACCTCGCGTCTGGCGTGCGCGCCGCCGTCGCGGAAGGCTGGGGTCTGGAGTTGTGTGCAAAAGCGCCAAAGTGGCACTCGGACACGGTCTCGGCAATCGTCGTGCCCCAAGGGTTCAACGCCGCACAGGTCATCGACACGGCCTTTCGCCGTTACAACCTCGCGCTCGGCGCCGGGCTCTCGAAGGTCGCCGGCAAGGTATTCCGCATCGGCCACCTCGGAGACCTGAACGAACTGATGCTGATGAGCGCGATAGCGGGCGCGGAGATGGCGATGCTCGATGCCGGTATCGACGTTTGCGCGGGCAGCGGCGTGGGTGCAGCCGGACAGTACTGGCGCACCCACACGCAAGCCGCGGCAGACCCCGTCGCCAAGCCGGCGCTGCGCCGTGTCGCCGCGGCCTGATTGCGGCGGTCTCGATGAAATCTTCAGGCCGAGGCGCGTCAGATCGCAGTCCTTCCGATCACTCTATGGCAGGAATGACATCATGCAACACGAAATCGTCTTTCTCGACCGATCGACATTGAACGCCGATGTCCGTCGCCCGGCGTTCGAACATGGGTGGGTCCAGTTCGCGTCGACATCGTCGCACGAGGTCGGGCATCGGCTCGAACGCGCGACCATCGCCATCACCAACAAGGTGCCGCTGCGAGCCAATGTGCTCGAAAGGCATCCGTCGATCAGGATGATCGCGGTGGCGGCGACGGGCTACGACTGTGTCGATACCGAGTACTGCCGCGAGCGCGGCATCGCGGTCGCGAACATTCGCAACTACGCGACCCATACGGTGCCCGAGCATACCTTCGCGCTGATCCTCGCGTTGCGGCGCAACCTGCTCGCTTACCGCAGCGATGTGTCGCGCGGGCGCTGGCAACAGGCAAAGCAGTTCTGCTTCTTCGATCATCCCATCCGTGACCTGCACGGTTCGACGCTCGGCATTATCGGCGGCGGCGCTCTGGGCCAGGCAACGGCACAGATTGCCCGGGCCTTCGGTATGCGTGTCGTCTTCGCGGCTCACGACGCGAAGCGCCCCCGCTCGCCGGACCTCGAATACGTCTCGCTCGACACGCTGCTGCGCACGTCGGACGTCATCTCCTTGCATGCGCCGCTCACCGCCGCCACGCGCAACCTGATCGGACTCGACGAGCTGCGCCTCATGAAGCGTAGCGCTCTGTTGATCAACACGGCACGAGGCGGGCTCGTGTGCGAGGCGTCGCTTGCCACTGCACTCAAGGAAGGACTGATCGCGGGCGCCGGCTTCGACGTGCTGAGCCACGAGCCGCCTGTCGCGGGCAATCCCCTGCTCGAGCTCGATTTGCCCAACTTCGTCCTGACCCCGCACGTCGCCTGGGCTTCCGGCAATGCCATGCAGTTCCTCGCCGACCAGCTGATCGAGAACATCGAGGCATTCGCGCGCGGCGAGCCCCGCAACCTCGTGGTCTGAGCGCCACGGGACCACGCACAACCTCGCAACGCAAACGACGCAATCCACCGGAGACACCGATATGGACATTCACGAATATCAGGCCAAGGACCTGCTGGCTGGGTTCGGCGTGCCGATCCAGCGCGGCGCGGTCGCCTACACACCTGACCAGGCCGTGTACTGCGCGACGGAACTCGGCGGCTGGCATTGGGCCGTCAAGGCTCAGGTCCACTCCGGCGCGCGCGGCAAGGCGGGGGGGATCAAGCTATGCGAGACCTACCACGACGTGCATGAAGCGGCCACCGGTCTCTTCGGCAAGCGCCTCGTGACGGCGCAGACGGGACCGGATGGCAAGATCGTCGAGCGTGTCTACATCGAGGTCGCGGAGAGATTCGAAAGGGAAATCTATCTGAGCATCGTGCTCGACCGCAAAGCCGAACGCGTGCGCGTCATCGTTTCCGCACACGGCGGCATGGATATCGAAGAGGTCGTGCACACGAACCCGGAAGCCGTGCTCCAGACAGTCGTCGAGCCCGCCGTCGGCTTGCAGCCATTCCAGGCGCGCGAACTCGCCTTCGGACTTGGCCTGAACATCAAGCAGGTGAGCCGCGCGGTGTCCGCGATCATGGGCGCATATCGGGCATTTCGTGACCTCGATGCGACGATGGTCGAAATCAATCCGCTCGTCGTGACCGGTGACGATCGCGTCATTGCCCTCGACGCAAAGATATCGTTCGACGACAACGGCCTGTTCCGGCATCCGCACGTCTCGGAGATGCGCGACCCGACGCAGGAGGATCCCCGTGAGGCCGAGGCCGCTCAGTTTGGCCTGAACTATGTTGGGCTCGACGGCGATATCGGCTGCATCATCAACGGCGCCGGGCTCGCGATGGCCACCATGGACACGATCAAATATGCCGGGGGCGAGCCCGCCAACTTTCTCGACGTCGGCGGCGGCGCATCGCCCGAGCGCGTGGCGGCCGCGTTTCGCCTCGTGCTCTCGGACGGCAACGTGTCGGCCGTGCTCGTCAACATCTTCGCCGGCATCAATCGTTGCGACTGGGTCGCCGAAGGCGTCGTACGGGTGGCCCGGGGACTGACGGTGCCTCTCGTGGTACGCCTCGCGGGGACCAACGTCGAGGCGGGGCGACGCATCATCAAGGACAGCGGCCTGCCCATCATCACAGCAGATTCGCTGCTGGAAGCGGCGCAAAAGGCCGTCGAGGCCTCGAAAGCGCATCGTGCGCGCCGCGCGGCCAACCACAGATAAGGACTACCGACATGAGCATCCTGATCGACGAAACCACTCGCGTCATCGTACAGGGCTTTACAGGTGACAAGGCCTCATTCCACGCGAAAGAGATGATCGCTTATGGGACGAACGTGGTCGGCGGCGTGACTCCCGGCAAGGGAGGAAAGCATCACCTCGAGCGCCCCGTGTTCGACACCGTGAAAAACGCCGTGAGCGAAACAGGCGCAACTGCGAGCCTCGTGTTCGTGCCGCCCCCTTACTGCGGCGACGCCATCATGGAAGCCGCCGACGCGGGCCTGAAACTCGTCTGTGTGATCACGGACGGCATTCCGGCGCAGGACATGATGCGCGTGAAGCGCTATCTCCTTCGCTATCCGAAGGAGACCCGCACCATGGTGGTCGGTCCGAACTGCGCGGGCATCATCAGCGCGGGACGCGCGATGCTCGGCATCATGCCCGGCCATATCTACCGCCGCGGCAATGTCGGCATCGTCTCGCGCTCGGGCACGCTCGGTTATGAAGCCGCTGCGCAACTCAATGCGCTCGGCCTCGGCGTCACCACGAGCGTGGGCATCGGCGGCGACCCGATCAACGGCAGTTCGTTTCTCGACCACCTGAAATTGTTCGAGCAGGACCCCGAAACCGAGGCTGTCGTGATGATCGGGGAAATCGGCGGCCCGCAAGAGGCTGAAGCGGCCAGGTGGGTCAGCGAGCATATGACCAAGCCTGTCGTCGGCTATGTAGCGGGCTTGACCGCGCCCAAAGGACGGCGCATGGGACATGCGGGCGCCATCATCTCGGCAGCGGGCGACAGCGCGGCCGAAAAAGCGCAAATCATGCATTCCTACGGCCTTGCGGTTGCGCCCAGCGCGTCCGACCTGGGTTCCACGGTTGCTTCTGTGCTCGAACAAAATGTCACGCGCCGCGTTGCCTGACTGGGGCTATGGCACAGACACACAGTCCGACTCGCCGCGCGTCGAGACTGTGCGCCCCCTCCATGTGCTCGGACACACCGCCGACGACGGGCTGCACAAGCTCGCAACGGCCTCGGCGTCCTTGCCCACGCTCAGCGCGGAGAACTATGAGCACGCAGTGATCGACCTCCTGTTGCAACTGTTGTGCGACGTCGCGCGCGCCCGTCAGCCCGAGGTGGAACGTGCTTTGCGCGGCGAGTCCGCACACGAGTCGATGAGCGAACTGATGCACGAACGGATGAACGATCGCACCGCGCGCGTCGTCCTGCGACGCATGCTGCAAGCCCAGGGCATGTGGTTCCAGTTGCTCAGCATCGCCGAGCAGAGCACCGCAATGCGCCGGCGCCGCGAGATCGAGATCGAAGGCGGCTACGACCGGCTGCCCGACTCGTTTGCACGGGTCATCGCCGAAGTCGCCGGCGCCGGCGTCCCCGCCGCCGCAGTACGCCACGCGCTGAGCCATCTGAAAGTGCGGCCTGTGCTGACGGCTCACCCGACCGAAGCGAAGCGAGTCACCGTGCTCGAAAGCCACCGGCGCATCTACCGGCGTCTAATGGAACTCGAATCCCCGCGCTGGACGCCGCGAGAGCGCTATACGCTCGTCCTCGCGCTCCGCAACGACATCGAGCTCTTGTGGATGAGCGGCGAATTGCGGCTTGAAAAGCCCACCGTTGCGCAGGAAGTCGCATGGGGACTGCACTTCTTCGGCGAAACGCTTTTCGAAGCCGTGCCGCAACTCATCGATAAGCTGCAGAGCGCGCTCGAGCGCTGTTATCCGGGCGAGCAATTCGACATGCCGCGCTTCTTCCAGTTCGGCTCGTGGATAGGCGGAGACCGCGACGGCAATCCCTTCGTCGATGACAGCGTCACACGCGCTACCTTGCACGAGCACCGGGCTGCGTCTCTCAAGCGATACCGGCTACGTCTCGTCGAGTTGACGCAGATGCTCAGCATCACGTCCGAAGCGCTGCCCGTACCGGACAGTTTCCACGCAGCGTTGGCTCGCGCGCTGACGCGCAGCGGCGAACCCGGGCCGATCGCATCGCGCAATCCTGGGGAGTTGTTCCGGCAATACCTGACCTGCATCCTGCGCCGCCTCGATGCGACGCTTGCCGACACCAATCAGGCGAGCCACGGTTCGCCGGTTCCGGGCGCATACGCGAGCGCGGATGATCTGGCGGCCGATCTGCTCGTGATCGAGCAGGCGCTACTCGCGACACAAAGCCAGCAGCTCGCACGGATGCTCGTGCGGCCGTTGCGTCATGAAGTCGAGACGTTTCGCTTCAGCACCGTGCAACTCGACCTGCGCCAGAACACAACGGTCATCGGGGAAACGCTGCGCGCGCTGTGGCGCGCGACATGCGGGACCGCGGGCGAACCGCCCGCGAGCGACTCGCCCGAATGGAAAGCCTGGCTGATCGGCGAACTGGGAAAGCCCTCGGAGAGCGAAGCGCAAAGGACCCGCCGTTTCGAATCGCTGCCGCCCGACGAAGCGCAGACACTGCAGATGTTCCGTACGGTGCTCGAAATGCGTCAACGGGTGGACCGTCATGCGTTCGGCGCGTTCATTCTGAGCATGACGCATCGAGCGAGCGATGTGCTCGGCGTCTATCTGCTGGCAAAGGAGGCCGGCCTCTTTTCCGACTGGCTCGGCACCGAGAGCTGCACGTTGCCCGTCGTGCCCCTGCTCGAAACCATCGACGACCTGCGCCGGGCACCCGAGATACTGCGCGAGTTGCTGGCAGTGCCGATGGTCCGTCGCAGCATACGCGCGCAAGGCGGCGTGCAGGAAGTCATGATCGGCTACTCCGATTCAAACAAGGATGGCGGCTTTCTCGCCAGCAACTGGGAACTGTCGAAGGCGCAAACGAAGCTCAAGCGGCTTGGCGACGAGCTTGGCGTCACGATCGCGTTTTTTCATGGGCGCGGTGGATCGGTTAGCCGCGGCGGCGTTCCCGCTGGCCGCGCCATTGCCGCGCTACCCGCCGGTTCGGTCAATGGACGTTTTCGCGTCACCGAACAGGGTGAAGTGGTCTCGTTCAAATATGCGAATCGCGGCACGGCGCAGTATCACGTCGAATTGCTGGCATCGAGCGTGCTTGAACATACGCTGAAGTCCGAGCGGGAGGACGCATTGTTGCCCAAGGGCGAATTCGACGAGGCGATGGAAGCGCTCAGCGGCGCGTCGCGGGCAGCGTACGTGAAGTTCATCGAACAGCCTGGCATGCTTGCGTATTTCCAGGCCGCCAGTCCGCTCGAAGAACTGTCGATGCTCAACATGGGCTCGCGCCCTGCCCGCCGGTTTGGCGCAAAGAGCCTCGAGGATCTGCGTGCGATTCCGTGGGTGTTCGCATGGGCGCAGAACCGGCATGCGCTCACTGGCTGGTACGGCGTCGGCAGCGCGATAGAGGGCTTTCTCGCGGTACGGCAGGAGCGCGGCGCCGAGCTGCTGCGGCGGATGTTCGACGAGTCACGGGTGTTCCGGCTCGTCATCGATGAAGTCGAGAAAACGCTGGCACAGGTGAACCTGGTTATCGCGCGCGAATACGCGAGCCTCGTGCAGGATGCCCACATCCGCGACACGATCTTTTCGCAAGTCGAAGCCGAATACCGGCTCACCGTGAAGATGGTGCAGGCCGTCACGGGTTCGGCCGGCCTGGGCACGCGCTTTCCGAAGTTCAGCGCCCGCCTGCAGCGGCGCGTGCCCGCCATCGACCTCATCAGCCGGCAACAAGTCGAACTGCTGCGCCTCTACCGCACGGCGGAGACCGAACGGCAGCGCCGGGCCTATCAGGTGCCCCTGCTGCTTTCCATCAACTGCATTGCGTCAGGCTTCGGCGCGACGGGCTGAGCGCCCTTGCGCCGGTCCGCGCCGCGCCTATTGGACAACCCAGGAGATTTCACTATGAGTTTCACTGTCATCGAGCAGGCCAAAGCACGGTTGCACCGTTCCGAGTTAGCCGTCCCCGGTTCGAACACCGCGATGTTCGAAAAGGCCGCACGTTCGGCCGCGGACATCATCTTCCTCGACTGCGAAGATGCCGTCGCGCCGGACGACAAGGAGCACGCACGCAAGAACATCATCGAAGGACTCCACGACATCGACTGGGGAAACAAGACGATGATGGTCCGCATCAACGGACTCGACACGCATTACATGTATCGCGATGTCGTCGATATCGTCGAGGCATGCCCGCGCCTCGACATGATCCTGATCCCCAAAGTCGGCGTGGCTGCCGACGTGTACGCCGTCGACATGCTCGTCACGCAGATCGAAACGGCACGCAATCGCACACGACGGATCGGCTTCGAGGTGCTGATCGAAACCGCGCTCGGCATGGCGAACGTCGAGAGCATCGCTCAGTCGAGCCGGCGGCTCGAAGCCATGTCGTTCGGCGTCGCAGACTATGCGGCCTCGACGCGCGCACGCACGACGGTGATCGGCGGCGTGAATCGCGATTACGGCGTGCTCGCGGACAAGAATGAGCGCGGCGAACGCGACTACTTCTGGGGCGATCAGTGGCATGCCGCACAAACGCGGATGATGGTCGCCTGCCGCGCGTACGGTCTGCGTCCCATCGACGGACCGTTCGGCGACTTCAGCGACCCCGATGGCTACATTGCAGCAGCCTGCCGCGCCGCCGTGCTCGGCTACGAAGGCAAATGGGCCATTCATCCGTCGCAGATCGAACACGCGAACCAGGTGTTCACGCCCGCCGAAGCGGAAGTGACGAAGGCGCGCCGCATCATGGACGCCATGGCGCAGGCCGCGAAGGAGGGCAAAGGCGCGGTATCGCTGGATGGCCGCCTGATCGATGCCGCCAGCATCCGGATGGCCGAGGCGCTGCTCGCGACGGCCAGCGCGATCGGCAACGACAGCAGCCGTTAGCGATCCACGGGCGTGGGTGGCGGAAAACAAAAAGGGCGTCCGCAGGGCGCCCGAAACACACTGAATCAAGGAGAATACTTTGCCGCCTAACTTGCCGGCACCTGCCAGAACGGCTGCGGCGGGTGAAACGCATGGCCGTCCGCAAACCGTTCGGCAGAGCGCAGCGTGTTCTCGATCAGCATCGTGACCGTCATCGGACCCACGCCGCCCGGCACCGGCGTGATCCATGCCGCCCGCTCGCGCACGGGCTCGAAGTCCACATCGCCGACGATGCGCCCGTCCTGCATCCGGTTGATCCCGACGTCGATGACGATCGCACCCTCCTTGACCATTTCGGCCTTGATGAGCCCGGGCTTGCCCGCCGCGACGACGAGAATATCGGCGTGGATCGTGTGCTGTGCGAGGTCCCGCGTCTTCACGTGGCAAACGGTGACCGTCGCTTCCTTCTGCAGCAACATCAGCGCCATCGGCTTGCCGACGATATTGCTCGCGCCGACTACCACGACGTTTTTCCCCGCCACGTCGATGCCCGTCGTCTCGAGCAGGAGCTGCACCCCATACGGCGTACAAGGCGGAAAAATCGAGTCGCCCACCACCAGCGCGCCGACGTTGTACAGATGAAAACCGTCGACGTCCTTGTCGACCACGATGCCTTCCAGCACGCGCCGCACGTTGATCTGCGCCGGCAACGGCAGTTGCACAAGAATGCCGTGCGTGCTGCGCTCGACGTTGAGGGCGGCAATCCGGTCGAGCAGTTCCGCCTCGCGGCAGTCCGCGTGAAAGCGATGCATGAACGAGCGGACACCGCAGTCCGCGCACGCCTTCACCTTGTTCGCCACGTACAGCTCGGACGCGGCGTTGTCGCCGACCAGCACCACCGCGAGACCGGGCACGACACCTCGCGCGGCCAAGGCCGCCACGCGCTCGCGAAAGCGCGTGCGCAGACGTCGCGCGAGGTGGCGGCCGTCAATCAGTTGCGCCGTCATCGTGCGCCGTTCACGCCGGGGATCCAGTTGGTCCCGGCTAGCGGCACACGGGCCATCGCCGCTGCTTCGACCGTGAGCGCCACGAGGTCCTCCAGCTCCAGGTGGTGCACGTTCTGCTTGCCGCATGCTCGCGCGATCGTCGTCAGCTCCATGTTCAGCGTCTTCAGATAGTTCTTCAGGCGCTTCGCGCCGACATCGGGTTTCAGCCGCTCCTGCAACACGGAGTCCTGCGTCGTGATGCCCACGGGACACTTGCCCGTGTGGCAATGGTGGCAGAAACCAGGCGCCGTGCCGAGTCGCGCATAGTCGTCGAGCGCGTTGACATGGTGGCCGTCCTCGACGTACGAAGCGCTATTGCAGCCGAGCGACACCAGCACCCCCTGACCGATCGCGACGGCGTCGGCGCCCATCGCCAGCGCCTTCGCAATGTCGGCGCCGCTGCGGATGCCCCCGGAGATGATGAGCTGCACCTGCCCCTTCATGTTGAGGTCTTCGAGCGCGTCGACGGCTTGGCGCAGGGCGGCAAGCGTCGGAATGCCGACGTTTTCGATGAAGCAGGTTTGCGTGGCAGCCGTACCGCCCTGCATGCCGTCGACGACGATCACGTCCGCGCCGGCATGCACCGCAAGCTTGACGTCATTGAACGTGCGCGTCGCGCCAACCTTCACGTAGATGGGCTTCTCCCAGTCCGTCATTTCGCGCAGTTCGAGGATCTTGATCTGCAGATCGTCGGGGCCCGTCCAGTCCGGATGGCGCGATGCCGAGCGCTGGTCGATACCCTCGGGCAGCGTGCGCATCTTCGCGACACGCGGCGAGATCTTCTGGCCGAGCAGCATGCCGCCGCCACCCGGCTTCGCGCCTTGTCCGATCACGACCTCGATGGCGTCCGCCTTGCGCACGTCGTCGGGATTGAAGCCATAGCGCGACGGCAGGCACTGATAGACGAGCGTTTTCGACGACATCCGCTCTTCTTGTGTCATACCGCCGTCGCCGGTCGTCGTCGAGGTGCCCATCTCCGTGGCAGCACGGCCGAGCGACTCCTTCACATTGGCCGACAGCGCACCGAAACTCATGCCCGCAACTGTGATGGGAATCGCGAGTTCGATCGGCTTTTTGGCGAAGCGTGTGCCGAGCACAGTCTTCGTCACGCACTTCTCGCGGTATCCCTCCAGCGGATAGCGCGACAGCGATGCTCCGAGAAACAGAAGGTCGTCGAAGTGCGGCACGCGCCGCTTCGCCCCCAGGCCACGGATCTCATACAGTCCGTGTGCCGCGGCGTTCTGGATATAGTCGATCGTCTTGCGGTCGAAGCCCCAGGACTCTTCAGTGGCGATGTGTTTCATGTGTACGGGCTTGATTTCCATGGCGGGGTCCCTGGTTCAATATTCCTGATTCGCGTCGGCATTCCAGTGGTACAGCGAGCGAGCCGATGCCACGCGTCTGAATTCCTTGGGGTCGAACTCGGCGAATGCTGGGCCAGCTGCGCGCAACAGCTGTGCAACGGCTTCCACGTCGGCGCCTTGCATCGGCTCTTCACGCGCATCCGCACCCAGCGACTTGACCTTGCCGCGCACGTAGATCACCGCCTCGTACAACGAGTCGCCCAGCGCATCACCCGCATCGCCGCAGATCACGATCCGGCCGGCCTGCGCCATGAACGCCGAAAAGCTTCCGACCGATCCCTTCACGACGATGTCCGCCCCTTTGAGCGAGATGCCGCAACGCAGGCCTGCATCGCCTTCGATGACGAGCAGACCGCCGTGCGCGGATGCACCCGCCGCATTGGAGGCGAAGCCCTTCACGTGCACGCGCCCGCTCATCATGTTCTCGGCCACACCCGTACTGGCGCTGCCCGCGATCGTCACTTTCGCTTCCTTGTTCATGCCGGCGGCGTAGTAGCCCGCGTGGCCGTCGATCTCCACCTCGATGGGCAGATCGAGTCCCACGGCGATGTTGTGCGCACCATCGGGATTGGAGATGAACACCTTGCGCGTGCCCGCTTGCGCGGCCTCGCGATGCAGGAAGCCATTCACGTCCGTCACCGAGGCGGACGCCAGGTCGAAGTTCACACTGTCCATACGTACATCTCCTCTGGGGCCGGTTCGAAAACGCGCGCGTGCTTGATGTCGGGAAGGTGCGCGAGCGAGCGGAACTCCGAAGCAATGGCGACGAAGTCGTCCGTCTCGGCCACGACGGCCGGCTTGCACGCGAACGGATCGCGGATCAGTGCGAGCTTGTCCGGCGTGCCCATCAGGAACGTGTAGAAACCGTCGAGCTGCTCGAAGCCCTTTTGCAAGGCGGTTTCGAGATCGTCGCCCTCACGCAGCCGGTATTCGAGAAAACGGCATGCTGCCTCCGTGTCGTTGTCCGTGTCGAAGCGAATGCCATGCGGTTCGAGCATGCGCCGTACGCCGTTGGGGTTCGACAGCGAGCCGTTGTGCACGAGGCAAAAGTCTTCGCCAGCCGTGAACGGGTGTGCCCGATCGGGCGTCACGGCGGACTCCGTCGCCATACGCGTATGGCCGACCAGATGCGTGCCCGTCAGCCCGCTGAATGCGTAGCGGTCTGCGACCATGCCGGGCGTGCCCGTGTCCTTGTACAGGTCGATCATGCGGCCGGTCGACAGCACATGCAGCCGGGGATGTGTTTCGCGGATCCAGTGCTTGACCGTCTCGGGATCGATGGCGACGCTCAGGATCGCGTGATTGTCCTTCGCATGCACCGATGCCTTCGCGCCGAGATGCTCGTTCAACTCATGCGCGAGCCCCTGCCAGTTGAAGTCGGCGCCCTCATCGGTGAGGCCCGAGTAGAGGCTGATCTTGCGCACGCCGTCCGCAGTGGGCTCCGTGAACACGGCCAACCCTGCCGAATCGGGCCCCCGCTCCGTCATGCCCAGCAACATCGGCACCATCAATTCTCCGAGCCGGCCCCGCAGCTCGGGCTTTTTAACCAGTAGTCCTACAATTCCGCACATCGTTTTCTCCTCGCGATCACATTCAAATCGACAAACTGTCCTGGTTTTGGTCAGAAAAATTCGAGGTACGTCTTCTGTTCCCAGTCCGACACATGGCGCATGTACTCGATCCATTCCATGTTCTTCAGACGCAGGAATTCCCCGCCCGCCGGTCCCAGCGCTTCGAGCATCACTTCATCGTGCTCCAGTGCATGCAGCGCGGCCGAGAGGTTCTGCGGCAGGATGCTGATGCCGTGCTCATTGAGTTCCTGCGGGGACATTTCATAGAGATTGGCATTGCACGGCTTGCCTGGCTCCAGACGGTTCTCGACGCCATCGAGCCCGGCCGCGATCACGGCGGCGGTCGCGAGATATGCGTTGCAGGCGGCGTCGGGCAGGCGCAGTTCGATCCGGCCGCCCGGAATACGCACCATCGACGAACGATTGTTGTCGCCATAGCTCACGTAGGCGGGCGCCCATGTCGCGCCGGTCAAGGAACGGCCCACGACAAGACGCTTGTATGAATTGACCGTCGGGGCGCAGATCGCCGTGAGCGCCGCGGCATGCTTGAGAATGCCCGCCGTCCAGTGATACGCGAGCTTCGAAAGGCCAAGACCGTTCTCGTCGTGGTCGTCGGCGAAGAGGTTTTTCTTTCCGTCCGAAATCGACATGTGCATATGCATGCCGTTGCCGGGCCGGTTGGCGAAGGGCTTCGGCATGAACGAACAGATCAGGCCGAGTTCGTTGGCGATCTCCGCGGCCGCCATCTTGAAGAATACGTAGTGATCGCAGGACTTCAGGCAATCCGTGTACGTGTAGTTGATCTCGAACTGGCCGTTGGCGTCTTCGTGGTCGATCTGATAGACATCGATGCCTGCCTTGATGAGCGCATCCGTCAGGCGTTCGAGGAACTCGCGCGAGCGCGAGAGCCCCTTGTAGTCATAGCAGGGTTTGGGCAACGCGTCGGTGTGATCGCACGGCACGATCGCGCCGTCGGGGCCCTTGCGCAGCAGGGAGAACTCGGGCTCGAGGCCCGTGTTCAAAATCCAGCCCCGTTCTTCGAGACGCCGCACCTGCCTCTTGAGCGTCACGCGGCTTTCGAACGGCCAGGGTTCGCGCTTGACATGCCCATCGCACACGATGCGGGCGTAGCCCGGCTGCCATGGCACGAGTTGCAACGTGTCGATGTCGCCGACGGCCATGAAGTCAGGCCCCTGCGGATCGATACCGAGCCCCCATACTGCGAAGCCTGCGAAACCGGCGCCTGCCGTCAGAATGCTGTCCAGGTGAGCGGCGGGCACGGACTTCGTCTTCGCCACTCCGTGGATGTCGACGAACTGGGCGAGGATGTACTTCACCTCGTTTTCTGCTAGAAACTTGCGGGCGAATTCGGGGGTCATGTGAATGTCCTCAAACGTAATAAGTCCAGGGGTTTCGGAGAACGCTGGCCCGTGTTCGCGCCCGCGTCGACCACGTGCTCACTACCGGGGCGGCGACTGATCGATATCCGTAATCGCGGCGATCCCGACCGGGCCGCCGCCAAGCTCGGCAGCGATGCCCGAGAAGGTTTCCCACAGATACAGCCCGTACGTTCCGTCGGCCCAGATCCGGTAGTAAGGCCTGCCTGCCCGGGCGCCTGGCATGACGGTGACGGCGACTCCCGCCATCGAGGTCAGCACGACTGGCCGGGCCGCCAGATCGAGCGCGCGGAAGTTGACATTGCAGGTTTGCAGCAACAACTCGTGCACCGCTTCGCCGCACAGCACGAGCGCGACATCCTGATGCAGCACGGGATACACGTGCACGGGCGTGTCGAGATGCGACATCCGCGCCGAGCTGCCTTGAATGAGCCCGTCTTCCATCAGATACTCGGCGAGGCCCAGCCGCAACACCACGCCACCGGCAGCGAGCGGCGCCCAGCTATTGGGCTGCGCCGGCACAGGAATGCCCTGTGCCTGCAGCCAGGCGGCCACGCCATTGCCCTTGAAGCCGGTGCGGGCAAGGTACGAAACGTCGGCAATCCCGAGCGTCTGCGCCCGTGCGCTGTCTGCGTCATCGATCTGCTCGACGACGCGCATGTCGTCGCGCACGCTCCATCGCAGGCTCGCCGGCTTGCGTGCATCGCTGACCGGGCTCATTCGAAGTGGCGCGTTCATGCGGTCTCCTTTTTCGGCGAAGCGGTTTCGGTCGTGACGCTGTCCTTCTGACGTTCGTTCTCCGGGTCGTAGAACGGTGTGGAAACGACCGTTGCGGGAACCATCCGGCCATCCGTCAAACGGAAGCTGATGCGCGTGCCGGGCTCGGCCTGGTCCGGCCGCACGAACGCGAGACCGATCGTCTTTTTCAGGGTTGCGCTCCATGCGACGCTCGTCACGCGCCCCGCAATCTCGCCGCGATCGATCACGAGATGACACTCGCGCAGCGCGGTTTCGCGTTGACCCGCGTCCAAAGCAAAGCCGACGAGGCGCTGTTTGGCCGGCGCCCTGTTAATGATCTGCAGGCTGCGCTTGCCGACGAAGAACGGCTTGTCCATCTTCACGGCCCATTCCATGCCCGCGTCGCGCGGCGTCGTCAGACCATCGGTGTCCTGGCTGACGATCACGTGGCCCTTCTCCAGCCGCAACAGACGCTGAGCTTCGACACCGAATGCACGAATGCCGTGTTCCTTGCCGGCTTCGAGAAGCGTGCGCCAGAGCGCCGCACCGTACTCGGCGGGAATGTGGATTTCGTAGCCCCATTCGCCGACGAAGCCGACCCGCATGAGCCGTGCTGGCACGCGATGCTGATCGAGCGCGATGCCCGTCACGCGCACACCGAGATACGGAAACGCGGCGGACGACAGATCGAGATCGACGAGCCTGGCAAGCACCGCACGCGACGCCGGGCCGGCGAGATTGACCGCCGCAAACGCGCCCGTAACGTTGACGATGCCGCAATCGAGTTGCCAGATGGTGTTGAGCCGCGACAGCTCGCGATAGATGGCGGCCGCGCCCGAGGTCGTCGTCGTGAAGTAGAAGTGATCATCCGCGAGACGTGCGATCACCCCGTCGTCGATCACCACGCCCGATTCGTCGCACATGACCGCATAGCGCGTCATGCCGGGCTTCAGGCCTGCGTACTTCGACACGTACACGCGTTCCAGAAACTCCGCGGCCTGCGGCCCGCGCACCTCGATCTTGCCGAGCGTGCCCACGTCGATGACGCCCACGCCATTGCGCACCGCGAGCGCCTCTTCCTCGATGCATGCCCCGCGCGCCTTGCCCGGGACCGCGTAGTACTCCGGCCGCTGCCAGACCCCTGCCGCCATCCAGACTGCGTTGAGCGACTGATGCTGCGCGTGCAGCGGCGTGCGCCGCTCGGGATTGAAACCACGGCCGGCGAGATGCGACATGGGTACCGGATGGAAGAACGGCCGCGCCGTAGTCGTGCCGACTTCCTGCGGCTTCTTGCCGGTGAGCCGCGCAAGGATGCGCAGGCCGTTCATGTTCGAGTGCTTGCCCTGGCTCGGCCCCATGCCGTTTGTCGAGAAGCGCTTCAACAGTTCGATGTTGTCGAAACCCTCCTGAACCGCATTCGCGAAGTCCTTCAGTTGCAGGTCCTCGTCGAAATCCACGAAGTTCTTGCCGGAATCATGCCCGACGATCGGCCAGGGATGAGAAGGCGATTCCTGCTCCGCGAGGCGCGACCGGGTCGCGCTCGCCGTCTTCACATCGCAGAAGCCGCTGTGCGCCGCCGCCTGAATGCCGGCGCGCGCGCCGTCCAGCAGCTTGCTCTCGAACGTATAGACGCCATTGACACGGCCGCACGCGAAGACACCGGGCGGCAACTGCTCCGGCACGAACTGCTCGACGTCATGGTCGAAGCGCATCTTCGTGTTGGCCTGGTACAGAAGGTTCGCCGCGGGCGCCCAGCCCACGCTCATGAGCAACGTGTCGCATTCGATCAGGCGCGTCGCGACTGTCGAGGCGCGCAAACCGTCTTCCGCCGAGAACGCGCCGACGCGTACACCCGTCAACTGGCTGCCCTTGGCGTCCGGCACGGCCTCGACGACACAGCTCGACATCAGCACGTCGACACCCTTCGCTCTCAGAACGCGTTCGAGCTCCTGGCATTTGTGCGATGCGCGCAGGTCCACGACCGCAGCGACCGGGATGCCGCGAGCGAGCATGTCCAGCGCCGCGCGATAGCCATCGGCGTTGGCCGTGAGCACCACGGCCCGTTTCCCGGGCGCGACGCTGTAGCGATACGCGAGTCGCTGCGCCGCCGAAGCCAGCATCACACCAGGCAGGTCGTTGTTGCGAAATACTGCCGGCTGCTCGAATGCACCGCTCGCGACGATCACCGCTTTCGCGCGCATCTTCGTAATGCGCGTCGGCTCCACGAGAGGCACCCACAGGTCGGCGTAATACGCCGCCGCGAGCGTTTCCGTCATCACGCGGATGCGCGGGTGTCCAAGCACCGCCGTCTCCAACTCACGGGTCCGCTCGAATCGCTTCTCGTCGCCACCCAGTTGATAGCCGCCGCTGCCGCCGATGCGCGCGTTCTCGTCGACGATGACGACGTCGGCGCCCTGTTGAGCCGCAGCGAGCGCCGCCGAAAGACCCGACGGACCCGCGCCGACCACGAGGACGTCACAGAAGCCATAGCGTTTCGGTGTGCGAATATGCGGCGCGTTGAAGTCGACGGTACCAAGGCCCGTCATCGCGCGAAACATGCGTTCCCAGCGCGGAAACCAGCGCTTGCTGTGGAACGCCTTGTAGTAGAAGCCAACGGGGAGGAACGCGGCGAGCTTGCCAATGACCCGCCCTCGATCCGCGTCCACGCCGCCGAACGTGTTGACCGAATGCCAGTTGCCCTGCGTCAGGGCCGTCACATCTGCGCGCACATTCAATCTCGCGCCGTCCTGAAGCATCACGTTGACATCGTGATTGGCGAGCGAAAGCACGCCGCGCGGCCGGTGGTATTTGAAGCTGCGGCCGAGCACGTGCACGCCGGATGCCCACAGTGCGCTCGTGATCGTATCGCCTGAAAGGCCGCTATAGTGCTTGCCTTCGTACGAGAAGCCGATGTGCGTATTGCGTGTGATCCATTCGCCGCGATGAGGTGTGAGACGCATTCAGGCCTCCGCGCCGGCAAGGTAAGTACGCAGCACGAGATCTTTCGCAGTATCGCGCTCGGCAATGAACCACGTGTTGCTCGAGGTGTGGCACCACCACTCCTGCTTCACGCCCGCAGCGCCGTTGCGGCAGAACACGTAGTCGGCCCATTGCGCATCGTCCGCGACCAGCGGGTCTGGCATCGGCCGTATCTCGCCCCAGTACGTAAACTCCGACATCGGGCGCGCACCATTCACCGGACAGGTCATGATCTTCATCGTCATTCTCCAGGTCAGTGGCCAACGGATGCCGCACCCTTTTCGCCCGTCAGCGAGAAGCGGCGGAACCGGTCAAGCGAGAAACCCTCGATCAGCGGGTGGCTGGTGTCGTTCGCCACCGTGTACGACATCGTCTTGCCGCATACGGGCGTGGCCTTGAAGCCCCAGGTGCCCCATCCCGCATCGAGGTAGAAGCCCTCTACGGGAGTCTTGCCCATGATGGGCGCAAAGTCAGGCGTCATGTCGGCCATCCCCGCCCATTGCCGCATCACCTTCGCCTGCGACAGGAACGGGAACATTTCGAGCATGTGGGCAGTGAGGCCTTCCACGAAATCCAGCGTGGAGCGGGTCGAATGCAGCTCGTACGGATCGAGCGACGCACCCATCACGAGTTCTCCTCGTGCCGACTGGCTGATGTAGACATGCAGGCTGCCGGACACGAGGATCGGATCGAGCCAGGGCTTGAGCGGCTCGCTCACCATCGCCTGAAGCGGGTGGATGAAGATGGGCGTGCGCACGCCTACCATGTCCGTCATGCGAGGGGTCGAGCCCGCGACGGCGCACAGCACCTTGTTCGTCGAGATGTAGCCGCGCGAGGTCTTCACCCCTTTGACCTTGCCCCCCACCACGTCGATGCCGAGCACCTCGGTTTGCTGATGAATCTCGACGCCTCGTTGATCCGCGCCGCGCCCGTAACCCCAAGCCACCGCATCATGCCGTGCAACGGCGCCTGGCGCGTGATACAGCGCTCCCATGATCGGCGCGACACCCCCGCATGAAATATCGATCATCGGTGCGGCTTTCTTGATTTCGTTCGGCCCGACGACTTCCGAATCCACCCCGTAGTGTTTGTTGACTTCCGCGCGCCAGCGCATCGTGCGCATCGCAGAATCCGTATGGGCAAGTGTGTAGTGGCCGCGCGTGGAATAGAACAGATTGAGGTCGAAGTCCTGGGAGAGGTCCTGCCAAAGTTTCACGGACTCGTCGTAGAACTTCACGCCTTCGGGCGTCAGATAGTTCGAGCGGATGATCGTGGTGTTACGCCCGGTATTACCTCCACCGATATACCCCTTTTCCAGCACTGCCACATTCGTAATGCCGTGCTCCTTCGCAAGGTAGTACGCCGACGCAAGACCGTGGCCTCCAGCGCCGATGATCACCACGTCATATGAACGACGCAACGTGTCGTGTCTGGTGAACATCCTCGGTTCGGGGTGTTTCTTCGAGAGAGCGAAGCGGACAAGACGCCATGGCATAACACACACTCCTTTGTGTTGCCCCCGCGAGGGGGCGGCTCTGCGACCTGGACAAACCAAAGATGACCGCGCAACTAGCGCAGGACGATGGTCTTGTTGCCGTGGATCAGCACACGATCCTCGAGGTGATAGCGTAAGCCCCGCGCCAGTACGGCCTTTTCGATATCGCGGCCAAGCCTCACGAGATCGTCTGGCCGGTCCGAATGACGCACGCGAATCACGTCCTGCTCGATGATCGGCCCCTGGTCGAGTTCTTCCGTCACGTAGTGACAGGTGGCACCCGTGAGCTTCACGCCGCGCCCGTATGCCTGGTGATAAGGCTTGGCGCCCACAAAGCTCGGCAGGAACGAGTGATGGATGTTGATGATTCGCCCCGGATAGGCCGAGCACAGGGCCGGAGACAGAACCTGCATGTAGCGCGCGAGCACCATCGTGTCGGCGCGCGCATCGTCGAACAGGCGCTGGACTTGGTCGTACGCCTGTGCCTTGTTGTCGGGGGTGACAGGCACGTAGTGAAACGGAATGCCGTGCCACTCGACGAAGCTGCGCCACGTCTCGTGATTCGAGATCACGCACGGAATCTCGATGTCCAGCTCACCCGCCTTCCAGCGCGCGAGCAGATCGTAGAGACAGTGCTCGAGCTTCGATACGAGTATCACTACCCGCTTTTTGACCGAGTTGTCGGAGATCTTCCAGTCCATCGCATACTCGCGAGCGATGTTGGCAAAGCGCTCGCGAAACGCGTTGATGCCGAATGGCAGCGACTCCGCGGCAATCTCATGACGCATGAAAAAGCGCTTTTCGATCTCGTCCGCGTGATGAGTGGCCTCGATGATCCACGCGCGATGTTCGGCAAGGAACGTGCTTACAGCAGAGACGATCCCGATGCGGTCGGGACACGAGAGGGTCAGCGTGAAGCGGTGCATGGTGGAGGACATGGTGCGCATCGAACCGAAGTGGGGAGTCGTTGAGCACAACAGTAGCCAGATAAAACGCCACCGTCAACGCTAATCAACTTTTTTTCTCGTCAGGAAACACCCGTACGACTTTTCTACCCATGGAGGAGTATCGCGATGCATGTAGTCCCAGCGCCCAGAAAATCGCTCCCGTTTACCCCAAAAATGCTCTGCAATCCCCATCCGGAGTCCGAGGTGCATCTATGCTCGCGACACCTATCGGTCGGAAGCATGCCTTTTGAATAGCGTGAATGCGAAGAGCGGGATGAATGCGCACCCCCGACCATCAGGTGCGGATTTGCGCCGATGTGCGCTCGGTCGACGCAGCGCTCAATCGCTGTCAGTTCGACCGTGCGCTAGTTGATGCCGTAGCGCGCGAAAAGCAGTTGTCCCGCCAGCGCGCCAGTTTGTGGAAGGTCGTGATGCCGGAACGCAGGAGCAATGCTATTCACTCACGTCAGGCGAGTGCCCGTACATGATGACGGTAATGAAGCGGATGGGCAATTTGATTAGTCGTTCGGGGCCGTGCGCAACCGACCCTTGAAAGGTCAGTGCGTCGCCGGGCTGCAGCAGATAACTGCGATTACCATGGCGATATTCCATTTTTCCCTGCAGCATATAGATGAACTCGGTGCCGGGGTGTTCGAAAGTCGGAAATACCTCGGCTTCGTCGTCCAGCGTGATGAGGAACGGTTCGAACAGCTTGACGGGCCCCTGGTCATAGGCGAGCAGATGATACGTGTGCCCTTTAGTGGTACCGCGCCGCACTACCTCCATTCCAGTACCCGACTTCACGTGCTGCGCATTCCCCTGGCGATGCTCGAAGTTCTTGAATAGCGTGGAAATCGATATGCCCAGTGCGCGCGCAAGGCTCACGATAGAGTCCAGGCTGGTCGACACCTGCCCGTTCTCGATCTTCGACACCATGCTGCGCGACAGACCGCTTTGCTCCGCGAGGTCGGCAATCGTCAGTCCCTGATTCGTCCGGTGCTCCTTGACGACCTTCCCAAGGAATGCCTCGATCGACCTCCCGTCGCCAGTCTCATCAGACTCACTGGCGAACAACTCGGAATCTTTTTCGCTTTTCATCGCTCGGCTCTACACGTGACTTATCGACAACCGTATGCGGAAACCCATGCGTAACGGCCCGCACTCGCATAGTACCAGCGGCTGGCGAAGGAAGGACGAGTTCTTTCCGTCTGGCTATCGACGTGCGATGTCAGCCGCGGGACAGACCCAACGCGAGGTCTATGGCCGGTTGCAAATGCGGATTCAACCGGTCGACGCAACGGTTTGATGAAATCGTTCGGCCGGTGTGTCGAAGTTTAGTGTTTTTCGGGGACGCTCATTGAGCCGCCTTGCCACGGCATTGAGCCTGGCCTGTGAATAGGAAGCGAGATCGATACCTTTCGGGAAGTATTGCCTCAGAAGCCCATTCGTGTTTTCGTTCGAGCCACGTTGCCAGGGATGCTGCGGATCGCAGAAGTAGACTTTGATGTCGGTCGCCACGGTGAAGCGCTTGTGGCCAGCCATTTCTTTGCCCCGATCCCAGGTCAGGGATTTGTACAGATCCTGAGGCAGCTTGCCCGCATGCTTTATCAGAGCGTTGACGACGGTCTCTGTATCCTTACTGGCGATCTTCACCAGCATGACGTAGCGGGTCTGGCGCTCGACGAGAGTAGCAATCTGGCTGTTCGCGCTGCCAAACAGCAAATCGCCTTCCCAATGTCCCGGTATCGCACGGTCTTCAGCTGTCGCGGGGCGTTCGCTGATCGATACGGCGTCGCAGATTCTGCCGTGGTCGTCCGTCTTCATGGTGTGATGACGTGAACGACGCATTGCTCGCGTTCGTCGCAAATGCTCCAGCAATTCCTTTTTTAGCGCACCGCGGGCCTGTATATAAAGGCTCCGGTAGATCGTCTCGTGCGACACCTGATAGTCCTTGTTGACCGCGTAAGAGTGCGTGAGCCAGCCGGCAATCTGTTCGGGCGACCACTGCAACTGGAGTTTATCCGCCACGACGCGGGCGAGCTCCCGATTCCTGACGAGCTTGCATTCCTTCGGGCGACGGGCACGATCCCAGGCATGCGCATCGGCGTGGTTTGCCCGATAGCCTGGAGATCCGCTATTTCGCCGGATTTCCCTGCTGATGGTTGACGGTGCCCGTCCAAGCCTGCTGGCCACCGAACGGATCGAGTCCCCGGCTACGCGTGAAATCTCCTCGCGCTCGGCCAACGTCAACGCCAGTCTGGAACGACGTCGTAGTGCCGGCCGTATTCCACCTGTCTGCGCCAGGATTCCCTGCACCGACGAGTGATTCCGATCGAACAGTTGCGCAATATGCTGAAGCGACTCGCCTTTCTGCCAGAGCTCCCACATTAACGCTTTCTGGCTTTCGCTATAAAAGGTCCGGGTTCTGTACTTCATCTGCAACACTCCCGCTGCTTACGCAACTTCGATTGTGTTGCGTCGACCGGTTGAATCCGCCAACTGGAACGGCCATTCGCGCGGAATATCGGCCGGCAAGTCGTCGGCCTTATGTAAAGCTCTCCATAATGCAGACGTTCAAGTGATGGCTTTGGTCGGTCGGCTTGACTGCACGTGCGCACCTCCGCAGTCGTAAGCGACGCGTCCGGACCAGTTAGTTAGTGCAAACCCGGCAGCGCGCCCGCCTCAGGCGCCGCCGCGAGTCCCATCCGTGCAAGGTGCGGGTCATTGCACGCTTGAGCGCGCGTGTTCATGAAGCGTCTCGCTCACCCAGCACGGCTCTGCAATGCGATCCGCCAGAATCAGCGCATTCATGGAGACTTTGCACCCGGCGCTGGCAAACGCTTCCAGTTGCGGAACGGTTGCTCGGGAAACGGCTACCGGCTTGCCGCCGAGGATGTTCTCGAATCCTTCGCCGTAGACGTCCCAATGCGCCAATCCGCGCCGGCTCGTGCACTCGCGAAGCATGCGCGTGAGCTGCCGGGCGGAGTCATGCTCGCCGGCCCAGATCATGATGGGTATTGAACCGAGGGCGAGGCCGTAGACGATCGACAGGTCGTGCCCGATCGAAGCGACGAGTTCGGCACAGTCCCTTGCCAACCTGACAGCGCGCTCAGTCTCACCTTGCAGCCAGAGAATTCGCATGTACACCGTCATGCTCGCGATTCGGCCATCCATCTGCGCATCGTTCGCCTTTGCAAGATTTTCCCGCGTGGGGCCAGCTTCGAGGGCGATGACCCTCTCGATCAGCGTACGCGCTTTCGCCTGATCGCCGAGGTAATGGTGTGCATACGCGAGATTGCGGCCCGACATCTGATTGAGCGTCAAGTCTGCGGAACGATCCGCGAACGCCTGCATCGCCTCGGCCAGTGCGAGACCTTCCAGGTATCGACCTGTGACGAGCCGATGCGCAAATACACCCCACAGAATGCGGAACTCCAACGCCTCGTCACCCAGTCGTCGGCTCAGCGCGTAGGCACGTTCAAAAGCGCGTGCCATTTCGATGTTTGGTCCACGCGTATGCCAGAGCGAGTGTCCGTAGGCCACCAGCAGTTCGGCGTGCCGCGTGCTGCCGGCCTGCTCGGAGCGCTCAACCGCTGCAATGGCGTGTTCGGCCATGCTGAGGAACTCGTGTGGCAGCGACAGATGGAGCCAAAGCGGCGCCGTGGCGATAACGAGGTCGATTTCGAGCTCCGGATCGCCTTCCTGATGGGAGGCCCACTCGAACGCCGCGCGGATATCGTCAATTCGCTTGCTGAGCTGGGCCAGCCATTGGGGTTGCGCCTTGCCGTCCCAGGCGGCGCCCAGATCCGCGAAGGTCTCGCAGCAATGTATGGTATGGAGGCGCCTGGTCGCGTTCGCTTCGCCGGCTTCCAGCAATCGAAGGTGTGCGTATTGGCGCGTCGTATCGAGAAGCCGATAGGGGTTGTCGGCGTCACCGATATCACGTGCTACAAGCGACTTGGCGACAAGGCCGCTGATTGCGTCGAATACCGCCATTTCGTCGATCTGCCCGCAGCGTGCCACCGCAACGGCTTCACGCATGCCAAACGAAGAGCGCATCACCGACAGCCGGCGCAGAACGTGCTGCTCACGCGGGTCCAACAGCTCGTAGCTCCAGTCAAGCGTCGCTTTCAACGTCTGATGCCGCGGCAGTGCGGTTCGGCGCCCTTGTGTGAGCAGCGCAAAGCGGTCGTCCAGGCGCGCGGCGATCGCACGCACGTCCATGTGCGCGACGCGCGCCGCCGCAAATTCGATCGCCAAAGGAATTCCGTCCAGGCGTCGGCAAATGTCGGCCACGGCGCCGATGTTCGAAACCGTGAACTGAAAGGCGTCGTCGGCAGCCTTTGCGCGGTCGTGAAACAACGAGATGGCTGGATAGCTTCCGGCCGCCTCGATGCCGATCCGCGCACCGACGTCGGGAAACGGCAGGGCCGAAAGCCGATGCACCGACTCGCCCTCCGCGCGCAACGGCTCCCGACTTGTTACCAGAAGGTGCACGCCTGACGCGCCTTGCAGCAATTGTTCCGCGACCTGAGCAACCGCCTCGACGACATGCTCACAATTGTCGAGCACCAGGAGTATTGGGGTGTCACCCAGTGAGGCAATCAGGTCGGGGACTGGATTGCCGCTGAATACGGCGACGCCGAGCGTCGACGCCACAGTACTGGCGACGCTCGCCTTGTCGGAAACAGGGGCGAAGTTGACGAATAGTGCGCGGATACCGGTACGCGCGGAAAAGCGATGCGCGATAGCCACGGCGACCGTGGTTTTGCCGATGCCGCCGGGACCCGCGATGGTCAATAGCCTGCGCTCGGGAAGCTGGTCCGTCAGGCCGTCAATGACATCCTCCCGGCCGATGACCCGGGCGAGGGTCAAGGGCAACGCTCGCGCACTTTTATCGGGGGTACTGGTCGGCGCAGTCGGCGCGGCGGCGGTGACTTGCGTAGCTTTCGTGGAATGGACCGGCACCGCCAGCCGATAGCCGCGTCCATTGTCGTTCACGATGTACCGGCTTTCCGATTGTCCATCGCTCAGCGCTTTCCGAAGGGTGGAAACGTGCACACGAAGCGCGCCATCGTCGACCACGCTTTCTTTCCAGACCTGGTCGCGCAGTTGACGAGTCGACACCAGTTCGCCACCGTGCTCGGCTAGCACGATAAGAATATCGAGCGCACGACTGCCGATGCGGACTTCATCACCATTTCTGGTGAGGACACGCTGCGGGAAATCGATGCGGAACGGGCCGAAAGTCAGGCGATACCGGGTAACCATCAAAGCACCATGGGGTCAACGATACGATTATCCGTTGCGGTCAAAACAAGCTGTCCGGCAAATCCAATCCCTGCAAAGTCGGATACACGCGGGTGATTAGACTCGCTCCATCCCCGTGGCTTTGGTCGCGGACCGGCCTCCTGGATCGACGGCGCGATTCTACCCATTTATATCCTGGCGAAAAACTGCGGCTAGCGAGAAAGATATTTGAAAAAAGATCAAATATTGGCGGTCGGCGTGTCAGAATCTCGACCCTAAACCTGTTCAAAAACGACTCGATTTGGTTCCGAAAACAAGTATGAAGAGTACGTTCGATGAGTTAGAGGCATTCGTTTCCGTGGTCGACACGGGATCCATCACGGCAGCCGCGAATCAGCTAAATCTAACCATTTCGGCAACGAGCCGAACGTTGGCGCGGCTCGAAGACAAGCTCGGGACGACGTTGTTGCGCCGGACGACACGCCGGCTGGAATTGACGGAAGAAGGACAGGCGTTTCTCCGCGACGCGAGGGCGATTATTTCGCTTCTGGAGAACGCGGAGGAGCAGATGGCAACCCGCCGCGAGCGACCGTCGGGGCGCTTGCGTGTCGACGCAGCAACGCCATTCATGCTGCACGTCATCGTGCCGAACGTGCCGGGTTATCGAACTCGCTATCCGCAAGTGGAACTGGAGCTCAACAGCAATGAAGGGATCATCGATCTGCTCGAGCATCGCACCGATGTTGCCATCCGGATCGGCCAGTTGAAGGACTCGACCCTGCACAGCAGACCGGTGGGCAGCAGCCGTATGCGCATTCTCGCGAGCCCGGAATACCTGTACGCGCATGGCCAGCCGAAGCGGGTGGAGGATCTAAGGAAACTTTCACTGCTGGGATTCACTAAACCGGAAGGGTTGAACGTCTGGCCCATTCTCGGGCCCGACAATGAGCCTTACCGCATCTCGCCCGCCGTTCACTCCTCCAGTGGCGAGACGCTTCGGCAGTTGGCACTTGCGGGTGCCGGCATTGTGTGTCTATCCGACTTCATGACGGCGCGCGACCGTCGCGAAGGGGCGCTGGTGCAGATTCTGCCTCGCCAGACGCTGGATTTCCGGCAGCCGATCAACGCGGTGTACTACCGCAATACTGCGATTTCGTCGCGCATCGGGTCGTTCGTCGATTATCTGGTGGAGTCAGTGCGCGGCTCGGAATTCGAATGTTAGTGAGGCCCGCTGACCTTCAGGCGGTTAGCAGCCGCAATGGCTCGGTAATGGCCTGCGCAACCGGTAACCGGTCAAACGGATCGCGGTGAATATCGGCCAGATCGCGAACTGCCGCAGCGTGCGCCCGCTGTCACGGGCAAGTCGCGAAAGCCCGCTTCTTCAATGCGGGCGACTAGCTCGTTTACATCTGCGTCCAGCTTCCCGATTCCTGACTCCATTGCGATTTCCCAGATGCTCGCGTCGCTGACAAAACCGGTTGCTGCTCTCTTCAGAACTATTCAGCGTCGCGACAAGAACTTTTAGGCTCCCTATCGCTAACATCCTGCCTCTAACTCAACTTGGTCGACGGGCGAGGCAAATATGATCGACGCAGGTAATACGGACGCAGGCCCAGTCGACGCTGAACCTCCATTTTCGTCCCTTGAGTATCGGCAGCACCAAATGTTTCCGCGTCTTTCTGATGCGGAGATCCGTAGTGCGAGCCGCTATGGCCGCCCCAAGGCGTTCAAGGCTGGCGATTCGATTTTCCGGACGGGGCGCGTTGCCGAAGGGCTATTCATCTTGCTGCACGGGAGTGTCCGGATCTATTCGTGCGATCCGCAAGGACGTACCACGGTCGTGACAGACCATCATGACGGCCATTTCATGGCCGAAATGGCGCAACTCACCGGCAAACCGTCGCTAGTAGACGCAGTCGCCATGACTGACTGCGAGACGCTCGTCCTGAACTCGGAGCAGTTGCGGGCGCTGATCATCGCGGACGCCCAGTTGGGCGAGCACATCATGCGCGCGTTGATCCTGAGGCGTCTCGGGCTCATCGAGCAGGGGCTCGGTCCGATTATCGTCGGCAAGGGTGACGACGCGAGGGTGGTCCGCCTGCAAGGCTTTTTGCGGCGCAATGCCTATCCGGCTGCGGTGATCGATGCACACAAGGATTCGGACGCCGTGCAACTGCTTGCCGGCCTCACCTCGAAGGCTGAGGATTTTCCCCTTGTTTTCTGCCCGGACGGGTCGGTCCTAAGGGCGCCCGACGAAGTCGAACTCGCCACCCGGCTCGGCCTCGTGCCGACGTTCAGTGCGTCGCAGCGTTACGACATCGCAATCATCGGCGCGGGTCCGGCGGGCCTCGCGGCGGCCGTTTACGCAGCCTCGGAAGGCCTTTCGGTCGTCGTTTTCGATCGACGCGCGCCAGGTGGTCAGGCCGGTGCGAGCGCACGTATCGAGAACTATCTTGGCTTTCCGACTGGCATATCGGGGCAAGCCCTTGCAGCGCGCGCGTTTCAGCAGGCATTGAAATTTGGTGTTCACGTGGCCATTCCCGCTGCGGTCGATCGGGTCGAGGGCGCGGCGGGCAACTTCATGCTCGCGCTTTCCGATCGACAGTGCGTTCGTGCGCGGACAGTCGTGGTCGCGAGCGGAGCGGTGTATCGAAAGCCTTCGGTGACGGGCTTTGAACGCTTCGAGGGCAGAGGGATCTACTATTGGGCGTCGCCCATCGAGGCGCGTCTCGTCAGCGGGAAAGACGTTGTGCTGATTGGTGGGGGTAATTCGGCTGGGCAGGCTGTCGTCTTTCTCGCCAACTTTGCCAAAAGCATCCGCGTTCTGATACGTGGACATGGTCTCGAAGCGACCATGTCTCGCTACCTGATAGACCGGCTCGGCGCTCTGCCAAACGTGTCGATTTGCGCAAAATGCACGCTCGAATCACTGGAAGCGAGCGACGGCGGTCTTGAGCGAATTCGCGTCTTTCATCACGACAAGGGCAGCGAGCTCATAGAGGCGCGGCATCTTTTCCTGTTCATCGGCGCGGATCCAAAAACGGACTGGTTGACATCGTTGGGCGTTGGGCTGGACGAGCGCGGCTTTGTCGAAACGGGATCGTCCGATGCGAGCGCAGGCACTCGGCGCCTCCCGCTCGAGACGAATGTGCCGGGGCTCTTCGCCATCGGCGACGTTCGTTCAGGCGCGCCGAAGCGGGTGGCCGCCGCGGTAGGAGACGGCGCAGCGGTTGTCAGCCAGATTCATCAGTGGCTCAGCCGAGAACAGGCGCGCGTCAAGGCTGCTTGAGGCCGCAACGAGTGGCGTTACGCGGAAAACGCAGTCGCTTCCCAGCCCCTGCTCAATGTGCGCCACGCTCGGGCTGGGGTGTCCATTCATGCTCTTCGCCAGGCACTTTGCCGAAGGTCTGCGCAGCCCAGGCTTGCCGCGCAGCCACAATCTTCTCGCGCGAAGCGGACACGAAATTCCACTCGATGAAGCGTTCGCCCGGCAGATGCGCGCCGCCGACGAGCATTACGCGCGCGCCATGCGCGCTGGCGAGTTCGGCCGTTGCATGCGGCTCGAGCACGGCCATCGTGGTTGGCGACAATGGCGTCCCGTCGATGCTCAGATCTCCATCGACGAGATAGGCGCCGCGCTCCTCGTGCTCGGCATCGAGTGCGAGGCGGCCGGCAGCCGCGAATTCGGCGTGGACGTAGAGCGTGGGTGAAAAGACTTCGACCGGCGAGGTCTTGCCGAAAGCCGTGCCTGCGATCACGTGTACGGTGGTCCCGTCGCGCGTGAACGTCGGCAGCGTATTGGCCGGGTGATGAATGAACGCGGGCGCGACGTCTTCGCGTTCGAGCGGCAGCGCGACCCAGGTCTGAATGCCGTGGATGGCCTGAGCAACCGGCCGGTCCTCGAGCGGCGTGCGTTCTGAATGGACGATGCCGCGCCCGGCCGTCATCCAGTTCACGTCGCCGGGTACGATTTTCTGCCGGCAGCCGAGGCTGTCGTGATGCATGAACGAGCCTTCGAACAGGTACGTGACGGTCGCGAGGCCGATATGCGGATGCGGAAGCACGTCCACGCCGCGGCCAGCGGGCAGCACTGCCGGGCCCATCTGGTCGAAGAAAATGAATGGACCGATGAGGCGCGCGGCACGTGCGGGAAGCACGCGACGCACGATCAGGTTGCCGATGTCGCTTTCGCGCGGCGTGAGCAGAGCCTTGATCGTAGCGGGCATGATGAATACCTTTCGTTACGGGCCGACGTGGACGCGAGCCGTTACGGTTCGAGCAGCCGCAACAGCCGCAGTTCCTCGAAATCAAGCTCGGATTCGATGCGATGCAGGACCGCGTCGTCCAGCTTGCCGTCGCGGTGCAGGCCGAGCAAGGCCTCGCGCGACACGCCGACGAGTTCGAGTTCGACACGCAGGAAATGCGCACGGTGTTCGATTCGGTCCGCACCCGACTGGTATGCGCCTTCGTTCGCGGTGACGCGAATCCGGTATTCGGCGAGCAGCCGTTCGAAGGTCGCGCGTTCGATGCCGGACGAACGCTGGTCGATTTCCTCGAGCGCGGCCAGCGAGGCGCCGAACGTACGGGCGCGAGCCTCGTGCTCGGACATGGTGTGACGGGCCGTCGGGCGCAGTTTCAGCAGCCGGATCAGCGGCGCGAGACTGCCGCCCTGCACCACAAGCGTCGCGATGATCAGCAGAAATGTGCTGAAAACGATGAGGTCGCGGCCAGGGAAATTAGCGGGCAGCGCGATCGCGGCCGCCAGACTGACGACGCCGCGCATACCCGCCCAGCCGAGCACGACCGCTTCCTTGAAGGTCCACGGCTGGCGACCCGAGCGTTTCGTGCGCAACTGGTCGGGCAGCCAGATCGCAGCGAACACCCATGCGAGGCGCGCAACGATGGCTGCGGCAGTTGCCGGCAACGCGACACGCAGCCCGGCCGTCAACACGCCCGATTCGTGATTCACCCGTGACAGCAGCGCATGCAGTGTGAGGCCGATCAGGATGAACACCAGCGCCTCGAGCACGAACACGACCGCTTCCCAGGTCGCCTTGGCTTTTATGCGCATACCGGCGTCGAATACCCGATGCTGGCGGATGCCGAGCACGAGACCGCAAGTCACGACGGACAGCACACCCGATCCGCCGACGGCCTCGGCGATACCGTAGCTGGCCCACGCCATCACGAAGGTCACGACGATGCCGAGCATCGGATCGCGCAGACGCGGCAACACCCAACACATGGCCTGGCCGCACACGATACCGACCGCGACGCCGATCAGCGTAAGCGTGAAAAACAGCACGGTTCCGCTCGTGACGGTAATCGTCGCGGCTAGAGCTGCCGAGACCGCCATCTGATAGAGCAGCAGGCCCGACGCGTCGTTCACGAGGCTTTCGCCTTCCAGCACCGCCACGAGCCTGGCGGGCAGTGGGTGGCGCTGAAGGATCGCCTTGGCGGCGACCGCGTCGGGCGGCGAGACGATCGCACCGAGCGTGAAGCACGCCGCCCACGGCAGGTTCGGGTTGAAGGCATGCACGGCGACAGCGACCGCGACGGTGGTGAACGTCACGGCCCCGAGCACGAGCGAAACGATCGTGCCGATGCCGCGTTGAAATTCCTTCCAGGCCGTATAGAACGAACTCGACATCAGCAGCGGTGGCAGCACGGCCGCGAGCAGCAGGTTCGGGTCCACGTCGGGTACGCGCCTGCCGGCGACCGCGATCACACAGCCGCCGAGCAGCAGAACGACGGCAGGCGGGATCGCGATGCGCTCGGCGAGCCAGGTCAGGGCGCCCGCGCCGCAGATCAACAGCAGCAGGTAATGAAAAAACTCGACGTTGTTCATCCGCTAGAGCCCCGGGGATGGCGCATCGATCACACCGTGGACGACGCCGGCGAGAACACCGGCGAACAGCGAAAGGATGGACAGTCTCATGATGCGGGTCTTGGTTGGTGAGCGTGGCATGACAGGAGCAGGAACTACGCGAAAAGGCTCGCGGAAAGAGTATAGGTTCGTCTGGATCACCAAGAGTCGGATTGAGAACATTTAATCTCTGGCACATGCCGCATATCCGTTCGATCGATCTTGGGGACGTGCGTAAGCGCGAAGACGGCGCCGAATCGTAGCGCAAAGCTTTTAGGTCTCTCTGGGCGCAAAAGGAATGACGGCTTCATTTCAGGACTTTTCAGTTTGCGCCAAGGACTTCGGCCGCTTGCGTTATTAGAGTGCCAGCCGGCATGTGGCGCTATTCAGCGAGTTCTCGCTCGTCGCCGCATCGCTGTCCAACTCAACACGCAAGGTCGTCGCCACGCCCGCGCGCGGCGATGCAACGACGGAGATCCAGCATGAACACGCAGCAAATCGATTCGACCAGACCTTCGGCATCGCGCCGCAAGCTGCTTTCGGCAGGTGCGGGCATGGCCGGCGCCGTGGCCGCCATGTCGAGCCTGTCCGCGAATGCAGCGGCGTCCGTGACGGGCGGCTCGGTGCATACGCACGGCACCTCGCATCATCACGGCGGCAACTACGTGAGCGCGAAGGACGGCACGCAAATCTTCTTCAAGGACTGGGGCACCGGCGTGCCGGTCGTCTTCTCGCACGGCTGGCCGCTCTCGGCTGACGCGTGGGACGCGCAGATGCTCTTCCTCGTGAACCAGGGCTACCGGGTGATCGCGCACGACCGTCGCGGCCATGGCCGCTCGGGCCAGCCGTCCGAGGGCAACGACATGAACACCTACGCCGACGATCTCGCCGCTGTGCTCGACGCGCTCGACGTGAAGGGCGCGATGCTCGTGGGCCATTCCACGGGCGGAGGCGAGGTCGCGCATTACATCGGCCGCCATGGCGAAAAGCGCGTGGCGAAGGCCGTGCTGATCGGCGCAGTGCCGCCGCAAATGGTCAAGTCCGCGAACAATCCGAACGGTCTGCCGATGTCGGTGTTCGACAACATCCGCGCCGGCGTGGCGGCGAACCGCTCGCAGTTCTATCTGGACCTAACCACACCGTTCTACGGCTTCAACCGCCCCGACGCAAAAGTCTCGCAGGGCCTCGTGCAGGACTTCTGGCGCCAGGGCATGGCCGGTTCGATCAAAGGCCAGTACGAGTGCATCAAGCAGTTCTCTGAAGTCGACTACACCGACGACCTCAAGAAGATCAGTGTGCCCACTCTGATTCTGCACGGCGACGACGACCAGATCGTGCCGATCGACGATTCGGCGAAGCTCTCGGCGAAGATCGTCAGGAACGCGACGCTCAAGGTCTACAAAGGCGCGCCGCACGGCATGTGCAGCACGCACGTCGATCAGGTCAATACCGACCTGCTCGAGTTCCTCAAGTCCTGAGGCGCCACGACGAGATCTGCGTGACACGCTTGCGAGGCAACGCGCGTCCGTTCGGAACTGTTCGGCCTGTCACAAGGACCATCAGCCGCGCGCCGCCTAAGCTCGATGCCAATCGCGGCCACCATGCTCCGCCGTGCGGCGGGGCATGCGTGAGTTCGCCCCGCTGCGGTTCACGCGCGCACTGCCGCGCGCGACCCTGTCCGGCATACGCCGGCACGCGCACGGCTTGGCATGGCGCAGTGACGTGCCTGCGTCGGACCTGAACGGTTTGCTTGGGGCGCTCCCGGCTGTAGTCGCTTCGCGTTTTGAACGAACGCGAAACAGGCCTTTTGCGCCTGGCGCCCGGTTTTGAGTGGCTTCGAAAAGGGAATGAAATGGGTTTGAAACTGCAAGGCTCGCACCCGCATAGCCTCGAGATCACGCGTCTGGCTGCCGCCGTTCGCGCGAACGCGGACGATGCGCGTGTCTGGCGCTGGTACGCCGACCTCATGGAAGACGGGCGCGTGAGTTGCACGCGTACGCGCAAGGGATGGCTGATTACTGTAGACGGTCGCTGCACGGTGGAAGACGAGTCGTTCGATTGCGCCGTGCGTCGAGCGGAGCAGACATGGAGTGACATCGCGCAGTCTCAGGTCAAGCTGCTCCGCCGCGGCAACACCACTGTGAAGACGATCGACTCGAGTTTGCCGCAGCTTAGGTGAAGCGGCGAGGTGACTTGAGGGATCGGGCGAGGTAACCCAGGGGTTCTCTCGGGCATTCGAGGCCGATGCCCGAGAGATGCCGATCAGAATGAGGATGACTGCGGGTCCTTTGCAGCTGCGTTGGAGCCGTGAGCACCCGGCAGCGAGCCGAACATATGCTGGCTGCATTTCGCCTCGCGCCATGCGGCACCCAACCTGGAACCGGACAGTACTCTGCGCGCGAGCGGAAGTATCTGCTCACCGGCAAGCATGCCTAGCAGGCCCATCAGCGCAATGGTGGGCGGCGCCGGCGACTGCACGCCGATCACACCGTAGACGACCCCGGCAAGGATGCCGGCCAACATGGAAAAGATATACGGTTTCATAGTGCGAGTCTCATTAAAGACCTGTCCCATTACAGGATTTACCCAGCGAATTCGTGAAAAGACTACCGGCTACTCTGCATTAAGAAAATCCCAATTAAGCGTTTTTAAGATTAATCATTTGAGAAATAAAATTTAATCCATTTTTAGTTGTTGCTGTCCGGTCTTCGCGTGTCAAATCACCGCAGCTGGATGCCGAATCGCCCAGCGCCAACGCACATCGGACGCCCACCGGCCATGCCGGCACGGCGACTCCCTCCTCTTTCCGGTTCAAAGGAAATACCCGTCATGAACAATTCGAAGCTCGAAGTACTCACTCCGCAGAACAGCCAACTGATCGTCATCGATCACCAACCGCAAATGGCGTTCGGCGTGCAGTCGATCGACCGCCAGGTGTTGAAGAACAACGTCGTCGGTCTGGCCAAGGCGGCCAAGGTGTTCGACATTCCGACCACGATCACTACGGTCGAGTCGCAAAGCTTTTCGGGTTACACGTATCCGGAACTGCTCGACGTGTTCCCCGAGCACAAGGTGCTCGAACGTACGTCGATGAATTCGTGGGACGACCAGAAGGTGCGCGACGCGCTCGCGGCGAATCGCCGCAAGAAGGTAGTCGTGGCGGGTCTGTGGACCGAGGTCTGCAACACCACATTCGCGCTGTGCGCGATGCTCGAAGGCGACTACGAGATCTACATGGTGGCCGATGCATCGGGCGGCACGTCGAAAGACGCGCACGATTTCGCGATGCAGCGCATGGTCCAGGCGGGCGCCGTGCCCGTCACGTGGCAGCAGGTCCTGCTCGAATGGCAGCGCGACTGGGCCCACCGCGCGACCTACGACGCTGTGATGGCGATCGCGAAGGAACACTCGGGCGCGTACGGCATGGGCGTCGACTACGCCTACACGATGGTCCACAAGGCAGCACAGCGCACGGCTACGCCGCACGAGGTGCTGCCGGCTGTACCGGCACGCTGATCGCCTCGTCGCGATCGCCGAAACCGGGGCGATGCGCTCCGCGTGAAGGCGGCGGCAGCGCATGCGATCTACCAATCTCTGCGCTGCAGTGCATCTCCCGCGAGGTACTCGGGTTGAACCGCGAGGTCTCGCATCAGCATTCCAACCTCACAGAGAGACTGATCGAATGGAATCTTATCTGCTGTCCCTCGCTGCAGGGATGCTGATAGGCGTGATCTACAGCGTGATCAAGGTCCGCTCACCCGCGCCTCCGCTCGTTGCCCTCATCGGCCTGCTTGGCATGTTGATCGGCGCGCAGGCCGTGCCATCCCTGAGGCAGTTGTTGGGCTTTTAATCGAACTGATAGAAACGAGGAAACGCAAATGGGCGCAACCGCTACCCATCCCGATCTGATTTTGCATAACGGACGGTTCACGACACTGGATCGTTCGAACCCGGTCGCCAGTGCCGTGGCGATTGCCGACGGCCGCTTCGTCGCGGTCGGCAGCGAGGCGGAGGTCATGCCGCTCGCGGGCCGCGCGACCAAAGTTATCGATCTCGGTGGCCGGCCGGTGCTGCCTGGCCTGATCGACAATCACCTGCATCTGATCCGCGGCGGTCTGAACTACAACATGGAGCTGCGCTGGGACGGCGTGCGTTCGCTCGCCGTTGCGATGGAGATGCTCAAGCAGCAGGTTGCGGTCACGCCCGCGCCGCAATGGGTGCGCGTGGTCGGCGGCTTCACCGAGCACCAATTCGAAGAGAAGCGGCTGCCGACGCTCGACGAGCTGAATGCCGTCGCGCCCGATACGCCCGTGTTCATCCTGCATCTGTACGACCGGGCGCTGCTCAATGCCGCCGCATTGCGCGTCGTCGGCTATACGAAGGACACGCCGGAGCCGCCGGGCGGCACGATCATGCGCGACAGCGCGGGCAACCCCACCGGGCTGCTGCTGGCGAACCCCAATGCGTCGATCCTCTACGCGACACTCGCGAAAGGCCCGAAGCTGCCGCTGGAGTATCAATACAATTCGACGCGCCATTTCATGCGCGAACTCAACCGCCTTGGCGTGACCGGCGCGATCGATGCCGGCGGCGGCTCGCAGAACTATCCGGACGACTACGAAGTCATCCGCAAGCTCCATGATGCCGGCGAAATGACGGTGCGCATCGCGTACAACCTGTTCACGCAAAAGCCGCAGGCCGAAAAGGAAGACTTCGTGAACTGGACCGGCTCGGTCAAGTATCACGATGGTTCGGACTACTTCCGCCACAACGGCGCGGGTGAAATGCTGGTGTTTTCGGCGGCCGACTTCGAGGACTTCCGCGTGGCGCGCCCGGAACTGCCGCCCGGAATGGAAGGCGAACTCGAAGGCGTGGTGCGGATACTCGCACAGAACCGCTGGCCGTGGCGCCTGCATGCGACCTACGACGAAACCATCAGCCGTGCGCTCGATGTGTTCGAGAAGGTCAACAAGGACATTCCGCTCGACGGCATCAACTGGTTCTTCGACCACGCGGAAACCGTTTCGGAGCGTTCGATGGATCGCATTGCAGCGCTCGGTGGCGGCATCGCGGTTCAGCATCGGATGGCCTACCAGGGCGAGTATTTCGTCGAGCGCTACGGCGCGCAAGCGGCGCAAGCCACCCCGCCCGTCGCGAGAATGCTGGAGAAGGGCCTCAAGGTTTCGGCTGGCACCGATGCGACGCGCGTCGCGTCGTACAACCCGTGGGTGTCGCTCGCATGGCTCGTGAGCGGCAAGACGGTTGGCGGTCTGCGGATGTATCCGCAACGTAACCTGCTCGATCGCCATACGGCGCTGCGCATGTGGACCGAGTACGTGACTTGGTTCTCGAACGAAGAGGGCAAGAAGGGGCGCATCGTGGCCGGGCAGCTCGCCGACCTGATGGTTCCCGACCGTGACTTCTTCTCGTGCGCGGAGGACGACATTGCCGGTACCACCGCGTTGCTCACGGTGGTCGGCGGAAAGATCGTCTGGGGTGCGGGCCCGTTCTCGCAACACGATCGGCCGATCCCGCCTGCCATGCCTGACTGGTCGCCGGTGCGCCAATACGGCGGCTATGGCGGCTGGGGCGCGACGCAGCGCGACGGCGCTCCGCTCGCAGGTGCCGCCGCCGCGATGTGCGCCTGCGCGAGCGCCTGCGGTTTGCACGGCCATGCGCACGCGAGCGCGTGGGCCAGTGCATTGCCGACTTCGGATGCAAAGGGCTTCTGGGGCGCATTCGGCTGTTCCTGCTGGGCGATCTGACATGACGATATGGAACGGCCGCGGCAACCCCGCATGGGTTCGCGCGGTGCTATCGCAGGCTTGGGTTGGGCCGCTCGTGCGTCTTGCGCTCGTGTCCGCCTACCTTATCGGCGGTATCAGCAAAGCGCTGAACTTCGAGGGCGCGATTGCAGAGCAGGCGCATTTCGGCCTGCACCCGGCCGCCCTGTGGGCCGCTCTCGCGGTGGCGGTCGAGATCGTCGGCTCGCTGTGCGTGGTATTGCGCCGCTTCACGTGGATCGGCGCAGGCGGCCTCGGCATGCTGACCGTCGTTGCGATGCTGGTTGCCAACGACTTCTGGAACCATGCCGGCGTCGAGCGCTTCATCGCGCTCAACAGTTTTTTCGAGCATCTGGGACTGATCGCAGGGCTCGTGCTCGCGACCCTGCTCGACGATACGCAGCGTCCGGCCGGCGAGAGCCGCGCCTGACCGATTGATCAGTACGATGAAATATCAAGGAAATTCCGCTATGAAAGCCATTCGCACTGCCTTAGTTGCCCTGATGATCGCGGGCGGTCTCGTTGCCGCGCCCGTTGCTTTAGCGAAGCCGCCGGTGATGCCGATGGAATCGCCGTCGGTCGCCGTTGGTCCGCAGTACGACACGACGCACGTGTACGTGGCACCAGAGGACTTCGACCGCTTCACCGACAGCTTCGTGGCGACGTTTGGCGGCAGCAAGTCGAAGCAGGGCGTGTTCCAGGTCACGCCGACACCGAGCCAGACGATGTCGCAGCTCGTCTTTACCCCGGCAGGCACGATCTCCGTGTTCGGCTTCAAGACGCCCATGCCGTATCCGTTCGGCGCGGAGCGCACGGGCTACCTCGTGACGGACATGGACGCGGCGGTGAAGTCGGCGCGCGCACTCGGTGCGGATGTGATCGTCGATACGTTCCCCGACCCGATCGGCCGCGATGCGATCATCACGTGGCCGGGTGGCGCCAACATGCAGCTGTACTGGCACACCCAGGCTCCGCATTACGACAACCTGCAAACCATTCCCGACAATCGGGTCTACGTGTCGCCGCAAAGCGTGCACAAGCTGGTCCACGATTTCGTCAAGTTCTCGCACGGCAAGGTGGTGTCCGATGATCTGAAGGCGCCGGGTGTCGAGATCGGCAGACCTGCAGACACTTATCGCCGCATTCGTATCGAATCGCCGTTCGGCAAGATGACCGTGCTCGTGACGGACGGTCATCTGCCTTACCCGTTCGGGCGCGAAATGACCGGCTACGAAGTATCGAATCTGGCCGATACGCTTCAGAAGGCGAAGGCCGCTGGCGTCAATGTGCTGGTGCCGCCGTTCACCTCGGCCGGCCGTGATGCCGCGCTCGTGCAGTTCCCGGGCGGCTATATCGCCGAAATTCACACGGTCGCGGCGCAATGAAGTCCGAGGACTCGATCCTTGCCGCGATCGCTGGCTTCGTCGACACGCTGAGCTTCGTTGCACTGTTCGGTTTGTTCACCGCGCACGTGACGGGCAACTTCGTATTGATAGGCGCCGGCATCGCCGGCTCCGGGCAGGGCGTTCTGCTCAAGCTGATCGTGTTCCCCGCGTTTATCGGCGGGGTCGTTCTCAGCAGCCTGCTCGTGCGTCGGCTCCCGCAGGGGCAGGCACGTCAGGGCGCACGCCTGCTCTATGCGGTGCAGGCCGTGCTGATATTCGGGTTTTGCCTCGCCGGCGTATGGGCGACGCCGATCAACCAGCCAGATAGCCTGCCTGTCATCCTGGCGGGCGTCGTGGGGGCGTTCGCGATGGGTGTGCAGAATGCGCATCCGCGCCTGGTCCAACGCCCTGGTGTGCCCAACACCGTCATGACGGGCAATGTCACGCAAGCCGTTCTGGATGTGATCGACATGCTGTCGCCGGGCACGCCCGACAGCGTGCGCACCGCGGCGCGCACGCGCTTCGGCTCGATGATGCCGGCCATCGTCGCGTTCGCAGTCGGCGCGGTGGCCGGGGCACTAGGGGTGGTCTACATGGGCTTCTGGGCGCTGCTTGCGCCGGCGTGTGCCCTCGTCGGGCTCGCGGCGACCACGGGAGAACATGAGCGCGCGATTGCACCGGGGCACTCATGAATCCAGGTGGTGCAGTGAATCATCCTGCGCAGAGTGGGACGGGCCAACACAAACATAAGCCGACAAAGGCAAGGAAATCCATGGTATCGAGTACGATGCGCGCGCGCCGATGCGCGCAGGCCGCGCGCTTGACGGCCATCGCCGGGCTGCTGCTGGCGGGCGCCGACGCGGGGTTCGCGCGAACGGCTGCGCAACCGGTTGCAGATGCGAGCCTCGCGGCTGACCCGGTTGGCGCGACCGCAGGCACGGCAGTGAACGACGCCGCATCGAGCGACGCGTGTAACGTCAAACGTCCTGCCGTGATGTTCAACCGCTGGCAGGAGGACTGGTCGGTGCTTTCGAACCCCTGCGTTCCGCGCAAGCCGCTCGACAGCCTCAAGTACATTCCGCTCGGCGGCGACCCCGCGTCATATCTGTCGCTTGGTGCGAACCTGCGTGAGCGTATCGAAACCAATGACGCCCCGCTGTTCGGTGTCGGCTCTGCGCAGTCGGATACCTATCTGCTTCAGCGCATCGAAGTGCATGCCGACGCACATCTCGCCGAGCACTGGCAGTTTTTCGTCCAACTTGAGGATGCGCGAGCATTTGGCAAAAACGTGGTCACGCCGGTGGACAAGAATCCGCTCGATCTCGAGCAGGCATTCGCGGCATACACTGGAGCGGTCGGCGGCGGTACGTTCAAGTTTCGCGTTGGCCGCCAGGAAATGGCATTCGACTTGCAGCGTTTCATTGCCGTACGCGATGGCCCGAACGTACGACAGGCCTTCGATGCCATCTGGGCAGACTACGAATACCAGAAGTGGCGCTTTATCGCCTACGCAACGCAGCCCGTGCAGTACCGCAACGCGACCGTGTTCGACGATGTATCGAACCGCAATCTCACTTTCAGCGGCGTGCGTTTCGAGCGGCAATCCGTCGGGCCGGGTGACATGTCCGGGTACTGGTCCCGCTATAACAACGCCAATGCGCGATACCTCGACGCTCAGGGTTCTGAGCACCGCGACGTCTGGGACCTGCACTATTTCGGCACGCGTGGCGGCGTCGATTGGGATGCGGAGGCGATGCTGCAGACGGGAACGGTCGGCAATAGTACGGTTCTCGCGTGGGCGGTTGGCTCGCTCGCAGGTTACAAATTCGACATGCCGTGGACGCCGCGCGTCGCACTGCAGATCGACGCGGCGTCCGGCGACCGGCACCCGCATGATGGTCGGCTCGAGACCTTCAATCCGCTGTTTCCGAACGGCTATTACTTCACGCTGGCGGGCTATACCGGCTACGCGAACCTGATCCATATCAAACCGTCGATTACGCTCAAGCCTTCGGCCAGTCTCACGCTGCTTGGCGCGTTGGGCTTCCAGTGGCGCGAGACGACCGGCGACGCCGTATACCAGCAGCCGAATCAGCCTGTGCCGGGCACGGCGGGAAAAGGCAGCCTGTGGACAGGTATGTACGTGCAATTGCGCGCGGACTGGACGATTGCGGCGAACCTGGTAGGTTCGGTCGAAGCCGTGCACTTCCAGGTGGGAGACTCGATTCGTAAGGCGGGCGGCCGCAATGCCGATTACGCGGGCGTCGAACTCAAGTACGGGTGGTAGGACTTGCCACCTATCGCCGATCCCGGCGGCGTCAGGAGCGTTGCCGGGACCGCGCCATGTGTCTACGTCGCTCGGGCTTCGACTCCGGCTGGCCCGATGGACGAACGGGCTCGTTGTTCAGGCGCTCAAGGCTAACAACTCGCCGGGAAAGCTTACATCGCCTTCGAGAGGCTTTTGAACTGCCCTGCTGGCGGCGTGCTCATTCGACGCGCACTGGAATTTCTCTGCGACGTACGTCCGGGTGCATTCGAACAGGCTGTACATCGCCTCTGGCCCGTCGATACAGACATTGACAAGCGACTTCGAGACAAGCTCATCGATGTTTTCAATCAAGCTGCCTGTCGTCACTGCCATATCGTTGACGACTCCACGCAGCGAATCGAAGCTAAATGGTCCGACGAACCGGCAAAGTTGAACGAGCAGGGACTGGGCCGAGTCGCTCAACAGGTCGAAGCTGACATCGAAGGCCGCCCGTAGACAGCGATGCCGCGCCGTCGCAGTGCGGTATCCCCCGGATAGGAACGACAGTCCATCGCTCAGCAGGCGCTGCACGCCTTCGACGCCCAACAATTCCGCCCTGCCGGCGGCCAACTCGATTGCGAGTGGAATACCATCCAGGCGCTGACAAATGTTTGCGATGCTCGCTATCTCGCCGATGCTAGGGACAAACCTCGGATGCATCTGCTGCGCACGGTGGACAAAGAGCTGGACAGCCGGGCTGTCCAACATCTCGTCGCAACGGTCCGTAAGTTTAGGAACGCCAAGCGGGTTCACCCGGAAAACCGTCTCGTTGCGAATCTTCAGCGGCTCCCGGCTCGTCACCAGCAACTGGATATTCAGGCTTGCCGCCAACAATGCTTCCACGATTTGTGCAACCACTGAGATGACGTGCTCCGCACCATCGAGTATCAACAACCACGGCGCATTCGACAGCGCTGCGCCCAGACGCTCGGAACAGACGACGTCCTCCGGCATGTCGATACCGCAACCGTACGCGATCGCACTCAGCACCTCGTCGATCGTGGCTGCGGATGAAAGATCGACAAAGGCCACCGTCGCCGGGCATGACGGCGCTATCCGATAGGCGAGTTCAAGTGCAAGACTCGATTTTCCGACACCACCTGCTCCCGTCAAGGTAAGCACCTGGGAGTCGACCAATGCCTCGGCTGTCTTGGCCACCGCCACGTCTCTCCCGACGAGATTCCCGACACGGCGCGGGAGGGGCCGCGGACTGGCGGCAGTACGGAGTTTCGGCTGTACGTCCCGAGACGGGGCCAACCGGTAGCCACGGCGCGCGACCGTGACTATGAGGTCCCGGTCATCGCCCAGCGCCTTGCGCAGCGCAGAGATGTTGACGTCGATATTACAGTCTTCGACGACGGTGCCGGGCCAGACCGTCTGCATCAGCTCGGACCTCGACACCACTCGACCGTTTGCCGAGGCGAGCGTCGCCAGCAAGTCGAAGGCGCGCGAGCCCAGTCGCAGGTCCTGGCCATCGCGCCGCAAACATCGCGCGTTCATGTCGAGTTCGATCCGGCCGATTTTCATAAGGTCGCCTCCAGCAAGGGAAATAGACACGCGTGTCTTCCCCAGCGGTGAGTGTTGAAGTTTTGTCGGCTACCGACGGAGTGCGCGCTTTATAACGCTGCTGGCGTGTCTGAACGCAGCGTCTGTCGGGCAGGTGTCAGCCAACCCGTCGAAAACCATGAAGTCATGAATCGTGCCGATATAACGAGCGGCGTTCACTCTGACGCCTGCGCGCATGAGCTTGCGGGCATATTCTTCGGCGTCGTCTCGCGTAATGTCGTTCTCTGCCGTGATGACGAGTGCGGCGGGCAGGTCTTCGAGTTCGGCGGGTTTCGACTTTATCGGCATCGCCGCCGCGAGTGACCGCGCTCTCTCAGGAAACTGTGACTCGATGAAGCGCTCCAGCGCCCTGGCCGTCATACCGGGCCCCGTCGCAAACTGACGATATGACTGCGTGGTGGCGTCTGCCGACAGGATGGGGCAAAACAGCACTTGCAGGCGCAGACTCGGGCCATGCCGGTCTCTCGCCCATCGCGCCACGACTGCAGCGATGTTTCCGCCTGCACCATCGCCGGCCACCGCGATCGCGCGACCATCGAGCTGCAGCACTTCGGCATGTGCAACGACGTATTGCAGCGCGGCGTATGCCTCTTCGTTCTGTGTCGGGAACAGCGCCTGAGGCGCGGGCGAACAACGAACGAAGACAACCGCCACCTCTGCTTCAGCCGAAAGGCGTGAGACGAGCCTGCGGTGGGTTGCGAAGCTCGCCATGCGCCAGCCGCCGCCCGGATAGTAGAGCACGACCGGCAGTAAGCCCGGCGCGCCGGCCGGTCGCACGATGTGCACGTCAATGGCGCCCGTCGGTCCGGTCTTGAAGGTCAGCGCTTCGGTGGTGACGGCATATTCGTCTGCGCAACTGTCGTCACGGTCGGCGCGGCCGGGGAACGATGGCTCTTGGGCGAGCAGCGAATCCGGATGCATGCCGGCTTCGGAGACCAGATCGAGAAACTGCTGCGTGTCGGGGTCCAGGACCGGGTGGGACGACCACGGCGTCGCGAGACGCGGTGACGCGGAATCGACGGTACTTGCAGGTTGAACGTGGTCCATAAAACCCGACGTAGGAGAGTTGAGCGGTTGAGCGGTTGGCAGGGACTCCCGCTCGCGCCACACACAGTGCCGAGCGCGCCTGCTGAGTCTGAAACGATGCCGAGTCCCGATAACCGCTATTGTCCAGGCGATGGGGCCGGACCGTTCAGTTAAAGTTTGCTAAGAAGCGTTAGCCGCAGGTGCAAACTCGGCAGCGCGCCCGCATCAGGCGCCGCCGCGAGCCACACCAGCGCAAGCAGCACGCCACTGCACGCTTGAGCGCGCACCCGCTCATGAAAGACGCTGCCCCTGCAACGCCGGAATGCCCGCGTAGAGCGCCGAGAGCCATTCGATGAACACCTTCAGTTTGGGCGGCATATGGCGAGTGGGCGGAGACACCACGGAAACCGGCCGCTGCGGCGTGTTGAAGTCGGCCAGCACTTCCAGCAACCGGCCGGCGCCTTCGATCTGGTTGCGGATCGGCGTCGGAAGGCCTCATGGTTTGGCGAGGCGGGTCCGGTCACCCCGTATTCGCGGCCGCCGAGCACTGGCGCGGATGAAGGGCAACACTTGTCAGATCGGAAGGCTAGAAGAGGCGCCTGCCCTCCGGAAGCCAGACGCCACGCAACCCCACGTTGCAGAAATCGCAATGAAATGACGGTCTCGGGCGGTGTGTGCGCGTGCCGGAAAGCCGAGTAGCCGTACACCTCGTGCTTCGCGTCACACGCTATGCAGATGGCGGCTTAATGTCCCGCAGTTGCCAGGCTCAGCCGGTTCGTCACGCCGGTGACGCCCGCGACTTGCTGCGCGTGTTGCTGCGCGAGATCGATCTGCGCCGCTTCGGGCACGGAGCCTTCCAGCGTGATGGCGCCCGACTTGGCGACGACCGACATATGCGAAGCGTCCACCCCGCCTGCCTTGATGATTGCTTTACGAACGTTGGTGGCGAAATGACGGTCGGCAGCACGCTCGGCCTTCTGCTCTGTCTTACGCTGCGCCTTGACCGGATCCTTCGGCACGGTGGGATGCGCCTGAACGGGCGGCAAGTAGGAGACCGCCGCGTCGTCGGCGAACACGCTGCCAGCGTAGCCCGTCAACAGAACGATGGTAGCGAGTGCTGCGGCCGGTTTGAGCTTCGAATACAGTTTCATCGGGTCGATCTCCTTGTTTGGCGAACCTTTTGTCCGCCGTTAAAAATTTGATGGTCGCGCGTCCGCGCGAGTGATGCCGCGTCAGAGCGGTCATCGAACCCTTGCAGCTTATGGATCGCGCACCTTAAAGTCCTTGATAAAACCTGAAGTGTTATGAATAGCTCAGATCATCCCCATGCGAGTACGCTGGAGTGCACGGCAGTTCCGCAGGGGGTAAGCAGATCTGCGTTGGGTTCGTCGACATGCGTGCCGGACATGCCATGTTGGGGGCGCAGCCTAGCCGTTCAGCGGCGTTTTTGACGATCTTCGTGGTTAGCTTGGCGGAGCCGTCGATCGGCACTCCTACCTGACATTCGAGGCTACGACGGAGCGAACGGCGGCAAAGTGCCTCCCAGCTCCCTCATAGTGGCCGGCACTCCAACGTCCGCAATGACCGACAACTGCGCAGTGAGCATCCTGCAGATTTCAGTTCGTGATCTTCTGCCGGGAAGGGACGTCTTCAGCGGCAGTTGTCCCCTTCCCCTGCCCCCAATCCTTTCACGTACTACCCTGCGCCCTGTCGCCCAACGAGGCGTATGCCCGATTTCCGGATCTGTGTTGCCATATAGCGGAAGCAGTGCGGGAAAGACGTCGGGAAGCTGTCAGGGCCGCCCGCGAGCAGCAGAAAGACCGGCTTGATAAGGCGATCCGGATCGAGGCGGCCCGCATGATCTCAACGGGACAGTACCCAAGCGTCGACCGACTGATCACGTACGCGAAACAGCATGGTCTGGGCGCGGATAAACCTGCGGACCGCTCGTGCATCCGGCAGGCACAGCTCGGAGCACTTGCGGGCATCTGCGGCAGCGGTCGCAGACGCAGGAACGACGCTGCGCCGGACGGATGAGTCGGGCAGCCTCACTGACCAATGCAACAGAACCATCGCAACGGCGTTCAGTCGGCGCGACGACCAGAAACTGACGCCGCGCGAAAACCGTGCGACTTGAACTGGCGTCGCTCAACCCTCTCCTTCACTGCGTGGAGCACTGTGCTCTGGAGGGTTTTGGCGTCTATTATGTGTTACATCCTGCGGCACAGAAAACACCATATCGCTTCGAAACGGAAGTTTTATGGTTTCTTCCACAACTGATGTGGAGTTCAGCAATTTATGTCGCTGTTTTCCAACCAATTCTTGTCGTTTTGAGCCCCGAAACCGACCAGAGGAACGATGCGAAACCGCCAAGGACATGCAATTCGTGTCGCCTTGACATGCGCATGCTTAAAAAATCGATGAGCCGTCCCTTTTTTTTAACCAGTCACGCCCGCGATACGGCGCAACGGCGGACGGCCCGAGTTAATGACAACCATGCCGAGGCGACACGAATTGCATATCCGTTGCGGCTCTGCGTCGCTCTGTAGGGCTTTTTCGGGCCTCAAAGCGACAAGGTCAGCGGCTGACCTCGTTGGCGTGTTCTCGGCCAATGCTGACGCTCGTGTGTCGACGCCGACATGCGTGCTTACGGGCGCTCACCGGCCGTTCGCCGAGACGGGGCTACGAACGGCCGCTACCGAGTTCAACGAATGCGTACTGTCGACCCGATTCGGCCAGTCGCCCGGTTGCGACCTGCGCGGCTCTTCTCCGAGTACAGTGGACATTCGTGAGGCGAAATCGTTGGCGTGTTCACGACCTTTGCGGACGCGTGCCTTGACGCAAATTCGTGGGCAAAGTCATCCCGCGCCGATAGCTCGCTAACCGCGCTATTCACTGACTCCGCGTGTGTCATTGCGCCAGTTGCCAGCGCAGTACCGGATGCGTCGCGCCGGCAGGCATCGACCACACCCCCGTCGGACTGAAGTCATATCCGACGAACGAGGCCGGCGTGCTCATCTGAGCGGTCGTCAGCCCGTTCGCCGCGGGAATCGGCGTGCCGTACAAGACGCCGACTGTGGCGTTCGTGGTGTCGGAGTTCCAGTACACATCGTTGCCGATCGTGCCTGTATTGGATCGCGCGATGCCAATCGGCCCATAGCCGGTCGGGTTTGTCACAGAGCCGGTTGCGAATGACTGGGTGATCGTTCCTGAGTTAATGACGACGAGTGCCGCGCCGCCGCATGGCGTACCGGCAGCGCCTCGGCAAAAGAAAGGTAACGATGTCGAGCCGGTTGCATAAGACTGGCTGATCGTGCCGCTGTTACCGCCGACCAGGCCGCCACCGCCCTCAGCGATATAACCCGACGAATCGACAGGCCCCGTGGCGAAGGACTGGCTGATCAGGCCGCTATTGGTGCCCACCAGACCACCGAGCCCACCCCCCGTTGACACGGCGGCGCTGCTCGAAGAACGCAGGATCGAGCCGGCGTTGGTGCCTACGAGCCCACCGGCGATCGAAAAGTCGACCGCATTGCTGAATGCGACGGTACGAACCGTGCCGGACGTGTTGACCCGAACGACCGTGCCGTTGTTGATGCCGGCCAGCAAGCCCATATAGACGACGGCCATCTGGAGGGGAGTCGTGCTCGCCGTGCCCGAAATGTCGAGGTTGCGCACGACGCCCGGGGGGCCGATTACACCGAACATACCCATCAAGCGTGAGAACTCGGAAGCCACCACCTGCGCGACCGTTAGCGAACCGATCGTATTGCCTTGTCCGTCGAACTGCCCCATGAAGGGTGTGAAGACGGTGCCGATCGCAACGAATGGCGTGCTGCTCGTCGCGCTCGCATCGATGTTCCTGCCGAGCGCGTAGTTACCGGTGAGATCGTTGGCGACGTTCGTCAGATCGGTCAGCGAGTTCACCAGCTTGTATGCGGTGATTTGCGTGACCAGCCCGCTGAATGGGGGAGGTGTCCACGCCGGGTTGCTCAGCTGCGTGCCGGCGATGTAGCTGCCGTTCATGTCGTAGAAAGCGCTCAGCGCGCCCGCGCTCTTCGACCAGTCGAGCGTGCCATTGTTTGTGACGCTGCCGCCATTGTCGATTCCGCTCGCGTCGGCGCGCAAGTTCAGATTGCCCGCGCCGTTGTTCGCGATCGTCGCGCCGCTGTCAACCGACACGTTGCGGTACGCGGCGAGCGTCAGCGAAGCGGGACCGCGCCAGCTCAGGTTCGATGCGACGTCGATGTCGCCCGTTGCGCCCATCGCGCCGGTCGTGGCGACATCGACGGAGGTGCCAGCATTCAGGCTTCGGCGCAGCGCGCGTGCAGCGGATTGATCGATCGTGAAGGCGGGCGTCGACAGATTCCATTCACCGGCACGGACGGCGGCCTTTGCGTCGAACGCCAGTTGCGCGGCGTCGGTGTCGACCGTCCCGCCGCTGCCGTCTGCGTTCGTGGCCGTGACGACGCCCGCCTGCTCGACCCGGCCGCCGTCAGCGACGAGCCAGACATGGCCGTCGCGGTTCGCCGTGCCCGTGGCCCGGATGCGCGCACCACCGCCGGCGAGCGCAAACACGTTGCCATCGGCGGCCTGCAGGCTGATCTGCGCGGCTCTGATGCGTCCGCTGTTGACGACCGTACCTTCACTGCCTGTCTGCACGAACACCTGCTTGCTGCTGGTCGAGTCCTGCAGCAGCACCTGTTCGCCTGCGGCCAGCTCGGCCGTACCGTCAGGCGCCTTGATCGTCCCTCCGTTGACGACCGCGCCTCGCGCGATCAGGAAGACATCGGCGCCACTCGAACTGATTTTGCCGAGGTTGATCACGCTCGCATTCGAGTTGCCCCACAGCGTGAGTGCGCCGCCATCCATGAACGCACAGTTGTCGGCATCGAGCGTGGACGCGACGAAACGGCCGCCCGTCGTCACGACACCCGACGGGCCTACGACCACGCCTTGCGTATTGATCACATAGAGGCTGCCCGTTGCACTGAGCCTGCCGAGGATGGCCGACGGCGAGCCGCCCGTGACCCTATTCAAGGTCGCGCCTGAGCCGTTATCGAACGTCACGCGGTTCTGGGCACCGATAGAGAAGCTGTTCCAGTCGATCACGCCGCGCGTCGAACCTGGCTGCGTGACCAGCAGCGCGTTACCCTGACCTGAGATAGTGCCGGCCCCGGCGACGTACTGACCGCCTTGCGGAAGAACGCCTGCGGCAAGCACAGCGGAGGTGAAAGACGGTCCAGCAAGCGAGATGCCTAAGGCTATCCAGATGCGTCTGCTAGGCTGCCAACGATGTGGTGCGTGACGCGCAGCCGGACGTAATTTGGGTCGTGACATACATTTCCCCTCTCCGCGTAGGGGCGGATGAGCCACTAACGACCGCGGCGCCGAGCGGAGACGCGCTGGTCGCAGTGTCTGAAGAATAGCCGTTGCAGCCGCGGATGGATGCCGATACTTCGTCGTTTTGTGCCTGCTTGTCGGGCTTTTTTGGCCATTCGTCGTGTTGCTGCATCCATGATGCGCTCACGAAATCTGAGGTCGAGTTGCTCAAGGACGTTGCGGCCTTTTCTGTCGGTTCATAAGCTTTGTACAGCGGAGGGCGATGGCAACTCGCGCCGCTTCTGTTTCAAGGTCCAAGGGCGGTTTGCAGCGGTTCAGTGCTCACATGCGCTGCAATGGAACCCATCGTAGGACGTGTACGGCGTCAAGCCGTACCTCATGGCATTTGACGCGAAGCGTTATACGGTCGATCCGAGGCGCGCGCCATCGACCGGTAATTCGCTCACGACCGTCTCGCGCAGTTCGTCCCTCACGTACGAGTACATGCGGTAGTGCCGCGCCCACGGCTTCTCGGTCGCGTCGACGCAAAAGCCCGCGCCAACGCCGAAGTCCCACGCATCGCTCTCGCCTAGCACGCCCGCGCCGCGCGGACTCGTGTCCGGCGCGATCAGCACGATGCCTTGCTGGGCCGCGAAACGCTGCGCGCCGGCCTTGATCGGAAACGTTTCTTCCGTGCAGGTCAGTCCGGCCAGATAGAACAACGCCGGCACACGTCCCGCGTTCTCATGCAACGCCTGCGGCGGCAGATAGACCGAGAAGCGCATCAGCAGACCGATGGTGCGCGACTCGTGCCGGTAAAAGCGCTGCTCGCCGCCATGACAGGCGTGCGACGATAGTAGTTCAAGCATCGCGACGCTCCATCTCTTAGTACAGCACGACCGAGCGGATCGACTCGCCCTTCTTCATCAGGTCGAAGCCCTCGTTGATGCGCTCGAGCGGCAGATGGTGTGTGATCAGGTCGTCGATATTGATCTTGCCTTCCATGTACCACTCGACGATCTTCGGCACGTCGGTGCGTCCGCGCACGCCGCCGAACGCCGAGCCCTTCCACTCGCGGCCCGTCACCAGCTGGAACGGCCGCGTGCTGATCTCCTCGCCCGCCGCCGCGACGCCGATGATGAACGACTGGCCCCAGCCCTTGTGCGTGCATTCGAGCGCCTGGCGCATCAGCTTGACGTTACCGATGCATTCAAACGAGTAGTCGGCGCCTCCATCGGTCAACTGCACAATGTGATCGACGACGTTCTCGACTTCGTTCGGGTTGGTGAAATGCGTCATGCCGAACTTCTGCGCGAGCTCGACGCGGCCCGGATTGATGTCGACACCGATGATCTTGTCCGCGCCAACCATCTTCGCGCCCTGAATGACGTTCAGGCCGATGCCGCCGAGCCCGAACACGACCACGTTCGCACCTGCCTCGACCTTCGCCGAATACACAACCGCGCCAACGCCGGTCGTCACGCCGCAGCCGATGTAGCAGATCTTGTCGAACGGCGCGTCTTCACGCACTTTTGCGACGGCGATCTCCGGCACGACGATGTAGTTCGAAAACGTCGACGTCCCCATGTAGTGAAACAGCGGCTTGCCGTCGAGCGAGAAGCGCGAAGTCGCATCGGGCATCAGGCCCTTGCCCTGCGTCGAGCGGATCGCCTGGCACAGGTTGGTCTTGCGCGACAGGCAGAACTTGCACTGGCGGCACTCGGGCGTGTAGAGCGGAATGACGTGATCGCCCTTCTTCAGCGTGCCGACTCCCGGCCCGACATCGACGATCACGCCGGCGCCTTCGTGGCCGAGAATCGCCGGAAAGATGCCTTCGGGATCGGCGCCCGAGAGCGTGTAGTAATCCGTGGCAGATGCCCGTCGCCTTCACTTCGATCAGGACTTCACCGGCGCGCGGACCTTCGAGATCGACTTCCTCGATCGTCAATGGGGCGCCGGCTTTCCATGCGATTGCTGCTTTGGTCTTCATATGTCCTCGTCACTCACGTTACGACTGGTCGGAATCATCGACCACGATCATGAGCAACGAGGTTAGTTTTCCGCGTGTTGACGAAAATACAGTGCAAATTGGCCGAAAGTCGGTGGCCGCCACGAGGCAGGCCGGGTATCGCGACTGGGAATCCTCCTCCCTACCGGACAAAACCTTCGCCGCTATACACGACCGGCCAAAATGATTATCGCCGCCCAGACTGGAGCGTCCTGTTGCGCGACCATCACCCAGGGTACATCACGTGGGATCAGTTCGAGGAGCATCAGAGGATGATTGCCGAGAACACACACATGAAGAAGCGGGCTTCCCGTCGATCTGCTCGTGGTGGGCGGGCATTGCTTACTTTCGATAGATTCGACAGCTCCAATCTGCAATTGATCTTCGAGGCGTCGGAAAACGTATCAAGAAACCTGAGAATTCTCAAAGTCGTCTTTGAATACTTCTCGCGCAACCCGAAAGCTGTCGATCGCCGCGGGGATCCCCGCGTAGATTCCCGTTTGTAGAAAGACTTCACGGATCTCTTCCTTTGTTACCCCGTTGTTGAGAGCCCCCCGAATATGAAGCCTCAGCTCATGCGGACGGTTAAGGGCTGTCAACATTGCCAGATTGAGCAGGCTGCGTGTCCGCCTATCCAGCCCTGGCCTACTCCACACTGCCCCCCAGCAATACTGGGTGACGAGTGTCTGCATCGACATGTTGAAGTCATCCGCATTCGCAATGGCCGAGTCGACATACGCGTCACCCAGCACCTCTCGCCGGATCTTCATACCGGTTTCAAATAATTCCTGAATCATGCGAATCTCCTGTTCGAATATGGGGCGTGGCAGTCTCACGACTTCTAATGCCCTGCCCCCGTTATCGAAATCTGCGCCAAACCTCTCGAATCGTTGATGAGGAGATGCGTAAAATCAATGAGCCTTGCTTGCTGTGGCGACCCATTGATCGAATTGAGACTGGTTGCTCGCGATCCACGCATCCGAAAGCTTCTTCACAACGCTCACGGACCCGCCATCCTTACTGATCACGCCTTCCCATTCAGACCACGTCGCGAGTGGAAACCGGATTTGCTCGATCAGGGCTTTGACCGCGGGATTCGCCGCCAGAAATGCCTTGTTTGCCACCGTGTCATAGTTCCACGAGCCCATGGCCATTCGGCACGGATTGGCTCCGCCAGCGCAGCCGACCACTCCATTGACCAATGCCGTACCGCGGTTCGGGATATTGGGCGGAAGCGCGTCCTGTGGAGTGGGCAACCATACGACATCGGTGCCGGGTTTCAAAGCATTGGTCATCCACGATGGACTCCATGCGTAGTAAAACGCAGGCTTCCCGTTTTGCACCTTCGTAATGACGTCTGCCATGAGGGCTTCGTACTTGCCTCGCACGGGACTGACTGTCTGCTTCAAGCCGAATTTGTCGAGCTGATAGTCCACGACGACGCCGCAACTCCAGGCAGGATCGCAACTGATCATTTCCGCCTTGCCATCGCGGCCGAACAGCCCAGCGATTTTCGGATCCTTCATCTGCTCCAGATTCGTAATGTTGTGAGCAAGCGCAGTTTTCCTGTCGACGAGATAGCCGTTGATTCCTCCACCGATGATCATGCCGTCACCGACCACCGCCGCCTGCTGCGCGATCGCGCGAAACCCCGGCTCGCGCTGAGGCAACGTCACGTCTGTTGCCAGGTCCATGTCACCTTGCGCGACCGCTTGAAAAAACAACGTCGTATCCATGGTGCTCAGCCGGACGTCGTAGCCGAGTTTCTTGAGGGCCTGCGACGTTATCTGAGCGACTACGTAGTTCCCGCCAAGACTGTCATCTTGCGCGTAGCGTATGGTCTTTCCACTTCCCGGAAGTGTCTGCGCGTCCACCGTACCTGCGAACAAAAAACCGGTCGCAACCGCAGCGATCACTTTTACCAATGCGTTCATTGATACTCCTCCATCGTTCAAATGTTCATTCGTCGAATGACACAACATGCTCCCGGGAAACCCGTTGCTGCACTGATGCACGCCCTTACAGCGCTTCACTCGCATCGCCGGGCGTATGTGCCTCCTCGTGACCACCTCGGAAAAAGCGCTTGATGACAGTGCGAAAATGACGCTGCTTGTCAGGTTGTTTTTTGGCGATCTTCTGCGAAAAGCGATCGAGCATCATCGCGAGCAGGACGATTGCGATCCCTCCTACCGCTGCACGTCCTACGTCCAGCCGCCCCAGACCTTGCAACACCACGAGTCCCAATCCGTCCGCGCCGATCATCGATACAACGACCGACATCACCATGGCCGTCAGTACGGTCTGGTTGAGTCCCCCTAGAATCGTCGGCATCGCGAGCGGCAATTGCACTTCCCATAGGAGCTGCCACTTGTCCGCACCAAAGGCCTTACCCGCCTCGACGATTTCGGTTTCAACCATCTTGATTCCAAGATGTGTGAAACGGATCAGTGGCGGCATGGCCGCTGTCACGACGGCAACTTCTCCCGGCACAGTGCCGACACCAAAGAGCATCACGACTGGCACGAGATAAACAAAGGTTGGCGTGGTTTGCATGATGTCCAGTACAGGCTGCACCACCATCCACACGCGTGGACTGCGCGCACATAAAATTCCGATCGGAATGCCAAGTAACGCGCAGAAAAGAATGGCCGTCGCGATAAGGGACAGTGTTGTCATCGCCTCGGTCCACACACCGAGCATGGCGATGACAACAAGGACCACACAACCAAATAACGCCACGCGCAAACCCGCCAAACGCCAGAACACGGCAAAGGTGAGCGCTACGAGCACAGGAAAAGGCACGGCATGGAGAATGCTGTCATTGAAGTTCAGCAATTGCTCGACTGGCCATCGAATCGTCAGAAACAAAGGCCGCAAGTGAGTGGCCATCCAGTGGACGCATTCCTGAATCCACTGATCCACCGGGAAAATTGCAAGCTGGTCAGCACTAAGCATGATGTACCTCTGCGCCACTGCCGGCGCCAATTCTTGCGAGAACTTGGCTCGCGTCCAGAAGTCCGATGAGTTTGCCGTCTGTGTCGGTTACCCCGACCGGACTCCCCTGACCGCACTGGTGTGCCACGTCCACCAAGCGCGTCGATGCGGAAACACATGCAAACCGCCTGTCTGGTTCAGGGATGGCTCGACCGTCACGCGCCTGCGCCATTTCGGAGCCTGTCAGGACCCCAAGCACGCGCTCTTCGGCGTCGAGCACGAACCCTGGCCCTTGCCCAAGCGGGCTCGCTGCCATGAGGATCCGGCCCGCATCTCGCCACACGGGTGATAGCACCGTCATGACGGAGCGCGCGTCGAACAGTCGCGCACGGTCCACCTCACGCGTAAATGCGGCGACGTAATCACTTCCCGGATCCAGTACGATCGACTGCGGTGAACCTTCACGCACCACGCGTCCCTCTGACATGATGGCGATGCGTGTACCGAGCTTGAGCGCCTCCTGGAAGTCGTGCGTAATAAAGAGAATCGTTTTGTTGAGGGTGCGCTGCAGGCGAAGCAGTTCCTCCTGCATTTCGGTGCGAATCAGTGGATCGAGCGCGCTGAACGCTTCATCCATGATCAGGATGTCGGCTTCCGTCGCGAGCGCGCGGGCAAGACCCACACGCTGGCGCATACCGCCACTTAGCTCATGCGGCATGTGGTACGCCCACTTCGACAGCCCCACCACAGCGAGTACCTCCTCAGCACGTCTTCGACGTTGTGCCGCTGGCATCCGCCGAAGCTTGAGACCAAACTCGACGTTCTCAATCACGCGCCTGTTCGGAAGCAACGCGAAATGCTGAAAAACCATCGAAATCCGGTTTCGCCGTACTTCACGCAACTCCTTGTCTCCCAGCGCGCAGAGATCCTCGCCATCGAGCAGGATCCTGCCCGCGCTCGGTTCGTGAAGCCGATTGATGCAACGGGCAAGCGTCGACTTTCCTGAACCCGACAGACCCATGATCATGTAGATCGCTCCGGAAGGAACGCTTAGCGAGACGTCATCGAGACCGACGACGTGCCGCAGCTTCTCCAGCACATCGGCGCGACATTTTCCGGCGCGCAACATGGCGAGTGCAGGTTCGGGCCTGTCGCTGAAAATCTTGTAGAGATGTTCGATTACCAGGCGCTCGGTCATGACTGCGTCTCCTCGAGTGTCGTCGCATGATGTGCGAATCCGGGCCGCGGGGAAAAATCGGTCGGCACCAGAATGCGGTTCTCCGCACGCTCGATGTATTGCGCGAGTCGCGGCACAAACGCCTGCCACTGAGGGTCTTCGGCCAACTCGCTGCGTCGGCGGGTTCTGTCCTCGAGGCTCGCATAGGCCCACATGTGTGTAACCTGGCTCAGCGTGCCGATTTCTGTCGTGAAGTATCCGATCAGTCGGCCCAGTATCCGCTGCTGGATTGCAATCCCCTCGTTGCGCACAAGATCTAGGTAGCGCAGCATTGCGCCGCTTCGGATGCTGTAAATGCGCTCTTCCACTACCATGGTCAACTCCTCGACATAGCTTCTGCAAAGAAACGACCCAGCAAGGTTCCAACAACCTCTGGCGCTTCAATCAGGATCGAATGACGTAAGCCCGGCAAGATCTCCAGTTGTGAGTTTTCTATGCATTCGTGCATGTACCGCGCCATCCTTGGGTTCGAGCCCTGGTCGTCCTCACCCGTGGCGATCAAAGTCGGAACGCGAATCTGGTCGATGAGGCCACCGAAATCCGTCTCAGCCAGAACACGGTATGCGGCCGCATAGCAATGCGGATCGTTCTCTGCATTGCGCTTGCGCAGATAGGCGACCATCTCCGGATTTCTCGCCTGAAAATCTTCCGTCAGCCAGCGTGATAGCGATGCGTCGTAGTGCGCGCCACGCTCACCATTCTGCAAAGCGGCAAGCCGCTCCAGCACCCGGCTGCGCTCTTCTCGCGTACGGCCCGACACCGTCGCGAGCAAAGCGAGCCCACGCAGACGTTGCGGATGCGAGAGCGCCATGCGTTGCGCGATCAGTCCTCCGAGAGAGAATCCCGCGAGGTTGAACGTCTCGAACCCCACGTGATCGGCGAGTGCCAGCGTGTCGTCGACAAACTCATCGATCTCGTAGCGGCCCAGGATGTGCGACGACTCACCATGGCCACGCAGGTCGAAGGTCAGGATGCGGAAGTCATCGCACAGATGCGTGGCAACGCCCTCCCATGCCTCCAGATAGGAGCCGACACCATGAATACAGATCAGTTGCCGTGCGCCACGTCCCTGCAGCCGGTAGTTGAGTTCGACATTGCCGGCTTTCAGGCGACCTTGCGTGACGACGTCGTCATTGACAGGTTTGCGAGTCAGCATGTTGGTCCGCCTGCGAGTGTCAGGTTGCGTACTGTGCCTCGCGTGTGCGCGCGGCGAAATGGGGCATCACTTCATCGATGAACAGTCGCAACGTCTTGACCTGGAGTTCAAACGGAAGGTTGAACGTGAGTCCGAGGCAAAACTGGTCGACGCCCTGCGCTTCGTAGACCTCGAGTTTGTGGATGACCTCATCCGGGGTGCCGAACATCAGGTTTTCGCGGATGGCCGCGGGATCGTAATTGGCGCGATTGACCACGCTCTCGTATGGAACGGCTTCCGGAAAGCCGTTGGTGACGGTGCCGATGTTCTGCATGAGATTCTCAAACGTTCGTCCGTAATCGACGCTGTGCCGCACGGCTACCTCCCAGTCTTGCGGCCGGTCGTAGAGGCAGGTTCGGCGCTGCATCATGAACCGCGGACGCGCGCGCTCCGGATGATCCGCGACCGCCTTGCGAAATTTCTCACCGAGAACGGCGACCTCTGAAGCCGGCGCCGAGAGCGGCGTCGACAGGATATTTGCGCCCACCCCCACCGCCCAGTCGAAACTTCCAGGATCACGGGTTGCCACCCAGATGCGCGGATGCGGTCTTTGCAACGGCTTCGGCACCGAGGTCGCGAGCGGAAATTTCCAGTACTGGCCATCGTGTGCGTAGTCGCCCTGCCAGAGCTTCATGACGGCAGGAACCAGCTCCTTCATATAACCCACGCCTTCCTGTTGCGGGATGCCGCCCGCCATGCGGTCGAACTCGTACTGGTATGCGCCACGTGCGATGCCGAATTCAAGTCGGCCGCCGGTCAGGTGGTCGCACAATGCGGCTTCGCCAGCGAGCCGAATCGGTGACCAATAGGGCGCCACCAATGTAGCGGTACCCAGCCGGATATTTTCCGTGTGCTGCGCAAGCCAGGTCAGGGTCACGAACGGATTGGGCGAAATCGTGCACTCGATCGTGTGATGCTCTGCCGTCCAGAGTGTTTCGAAGCCGCCTTCATCGGCGATTCGCGCGAGTGCCAGCATATGGGTCACTGCGTCATTCATCGTATCGTTCGGCGAAAAGCGTTCCATGCTGAGCGAAACCGCGAATTTCATATCAAGCTCCTGAGAACATGTGTTGAACGCGTCACGCTTAGCGCAGGCGAATGACGAAGGGGTCCTGCATCGCGCCGGAGTAATCGAGGACGATGTTCTTGAGACGCGAGAATTCGCGCATCACTTCGAATCCCCCGCGCCTTCCATAGCCGCTATGCTTCATGCCGCCGTTTGCGGACATGTAGGCGGCCGAGCGATACGTGTTGATCCACACGGTGCCTGCATCGACGTCACGCGCAAATCTCATGGCGCGGCTGATGTCCTGGGTCCAGATGCCGGCAGCCAATCCGTATTCGGTCGCGTTGGCGAGCGCAATCAGTTCTTCTTCGCTCGAGAACGGCATCACGCCGACTACGGGGCCGAAGATCTCTTCCTGCATGAAGCGCATGTCGTTTCGTGCATGCGTCATGACCGTGGGTTCGAAGTACCAGCCGCCGGCCAGCGCGTCATCATTGGGGCGTTGTCCGCCCACGGCAACTTTTGCGCCTTCGTGTACGCCCGAGCCCACGTACTTTTGAACCTTGTCGAGTTGCGACGACAGCGCGAGCGGTCCGATATCAGTTCCTTCGCTGACCGGGTGGCCGATCGTGATCCGACGCGTGCGTTCCACCAGCGCTTCGACGAAATCGTCGTACGCCTGTGCTTCGACGAAGCAACGCGAACCCGCTACACACGTCTGTCCCGCTGCAGCGAATACACCGGAGACGACACCGTTCACAGCACGCTCGATGTCGACGTCACCGAATACTACGTGTGGAGATTTGCCTCCCAGCTCCATCTGACACGGCACGAGATTTTGCGCGGCATTCCCGGCGATCCTGCGCCCCGTGGCGGTGCTGCCCGTAAAGACATATTTCGCAATGCCCGGATGACGGGTCAACGCATCACCCGTGGTCTGCCCGTCGCCCGTGACGACGTTGAATACGCCCGGTGGAATACCGGCCTCGATCGCCAGTTCGGCCAGTGCGAGGGTCGACGCCGTCGTGTGCTCGGACGGCTTGACGACGACCGTGTTGCCGATGGCAAGGCAGGGCGCGAGCGTGCCCGTGAGCAACATCAGCGGCGAGTTCCAAGGCGTGATCATGCCGACGACGCCGATCGGCTCGCGGACGTTGTAGTTGAGCGTATCGAGCTTGTTGACAGGGATCGTCTCGCCCTGCAGCTTGTCGGCCATGCCGGCGAAATAGAAATACGAGTCGGGCATCGCGCGCATTTGCGCCCGCATCTCCTTGAGGAGCTTGCCGTTGTCGCGGCACTCGATCATCGCAAGCTCGTCCGCGTGGGCGAGCACCAGTTCTCCGAGGCGCCGCACCAGTTTGCCGCGCTCCGTTTGCGTCATGCGCCGCCAGGCCGGATTGACGAATGCAGCCTGCGCCGAGCGAACCGCCTTATCGACATCGGCCGAATCCGCCTGCGAGAACTCGTACCACGGCTTGCCTGTCGATGGGTCGTAGCTGGCGATGAATTCCCCGCTGTGCGCCGCGGTGAATTCCCCGTCAATGAACAGTCCCAGGCGGGACCCTTGCAGACGTTGGATGGTCGTTTGCATCGGTTGACTCCACGTATCAAGAATGAGCAGATTGAAGCCACGGCTGCGTGTCGCCGACCATGGCGACGCGACCGCCGTCGAGTGAATCCATGTAGATGCCGAATCTCCCGCGTTCGGTCTCATGGACGTAGCGTCGCAACATCGCGCGGATCTCTTGCGACGTGATGTCCTCGAAGGGAAGCTGGTTCATCGGGAAGAAGCAGAACTGCTCCGGCAGTCCGCAACTTCCATACGGATGGGCAATCCTCGCGCGATAGATCAGGTATCCGGGATCGTTATCGGCAATGTCGAACACCGAGTACAGGAACGTGTCATAGGGCTCGAGCGCGAGTTCTCTGCCGCCGGCAAGAGGAAGCCGCCCCTCCCTGATGCGGCTCGTGGCGCTTGGCAATACCCAGCCTCCCTTGCCATCTCGTGCAAGCAACAGACTGCCGTCGGCCTCGATGAGGTATCCGACGATCATGTTGTGCGAAGACAACCAACCCGGCGGCAGCGGATCCTTGACCTGCGCGTATCGACCGCGACAGAAACCGAGCGGGTCCGCGGGGCTCGTGCCGAATGCCTGAATGCGACCCACCAGGATGGCGTGATCACCGGCATCGACGAGGCTATGAACCGTGCAGTCGAACCACGTCAGGCAATCGGTGAGTACGGGCGCGCCTGTGTGCACGGCGTCGTGGACAACCGATGCGAACTTGTCGGCAGATTTGGACGCGAAAAGATTCGAGACATCGACCTGCCCGTCGTGCAGAAGGTTGACTGCAAAATGCCCGCTCTGCTGGAACACGGGGTAGCTCGATGCACCCTTGCCGATACACACCAGCAGCAACGGCGGGTCAAGAGAGACAGACGTGAAGGAATTGGCCGTCATGCCGCGCGGACGGCCTTCCGCATCACGCGTCGTGATGACCGTCACCCCTGTGACGAAGGTGCCGAAAGCACGGCGCAACGCCACGGGATCGATTGGTTTGACCTGTTCTCCGGCGTCCTTTTGCATTCCCGTCACCTCAAAACGTGTTTGTCTTGAGGTGAACGATATGTGATGAAAATCCGAGCTTCTTCCTCCGTCCCGAAGGAAAACCGCAATTAATTAGTATCGTTTTGTAGGCAGGGTTTTCACGGATGCATATCGCACGATCGACTCAGTGGGTTCCTGTCAGTTGATGAAGGTGAATCGCAAGTTCGACGGCGAACCGCCGGTCAGGCGACTCGACGTCGATGTGAAAAAGCTCGTTGATACGTGACAGGCGGTAGCGCAGTGTCGTGACGTGCAAGCCCATCTCGTTGGCGCAGAGTTGACTGCGGCATCCCGAGCGCAGATAAGCCGAGAGTGTTTGCAGATAATCCGAGCGGGTGCGTTTGTCGTATTCGATCAGCTTGCCGATCGCACCGTCTACGAAAATCCGAACGTCTGCAGAATCCGCTGCACCCATCAGGATGGGAACAGGGCCGAGATCAGGCATCCGCAGGAAGCCGGTTTTTCCATAGTTGCGGGCAACCCGGATCATCCGCCAGCAGCGTTCCCATTCCTGCGCCAGAGGTTCCATTCCCTCGAAGCGTTCGCCAAGTACGACGATTGGCGCACACCCAAAAGTCCCGGAGACCGCATCCGAGATTTGCTGCCCGAGCCTCGTCAATGCGGTAGCGTCGGAATCTTCTTCGTCGGGGAGCAGGCAGACAAGTCCACTACCAACCATCACGACGTGCATCGTGATGTTCTGCTGCCTTGCGAGCAAGGTGACCGTTCTATGGCCCTCGACGGTGAGATTGGTGCCTTGACCAGCGGGGCCCGGAAAGTCGATCACGATCATCCGAAGTGGCGCGGTGAGGGCGAGACCAAGATGCCGTGCTCGCCCCAATACGTCGTCCTCACTGCGCCAGCGACGCTCCACGATTTCGAAGAACAGTTCGGTGAGCGTGCGCGTCTCTATGCGGAAGCGGATCACGCTGCGCATCAGTTGAACGCTCAGGGCGAAGCTGACGCTCTCGAGCATCAGCTTCTGCAGGTCCGACGGTTTGCCCTCGCCGAACGTCAGCAGGGCTCCCACCAGTTCATCGTCGATGGTGAGCGGCTGGATCGTGGCTTCGACAGAGCTTCCCTGTCCGATCGGCAGCACCACGGATGACTTGCGCTGAAACTCGATCGCATCACGCACGATCGGAACGAATTCCCGGCCTCTGGCACCCGTCAGCCATTTGGCCCACGCTGCGTCGTCGTAGATGGAGGGAAGAGGCGATCCCGATCCGAGGAGGTAGTTCGAGAAGAAATCCACGACCACCACCGGCCCGTCAAGGAGGTCGCCGAGCGACACGGTCAAGGTCGCCAATGACTCACCCGCCAGAACCTCTCTGAGCAACGTGCGTTGCGATTCGATGATGCGCTGAAGCTGCTCATTGGCCTGCGTTTGCGCCCGATGACGATGCGCCCGCTCGACCGCGATCGCGCCGAGTTGCACAACCGCCGACATGAACGCGAGGTCCTCCTCGCCTACTTCGCGTACGGCGCGCGACGCAACCGTCAGTACCATTGGCCGACCTGCCGTATCGCTGCTGGTCATCGGCAAGACCAGAACGGTGCGGTAACCGCGTACCTTGGCTTCGCGTCGATAGCCCGGGAATTGTGTCGTCTCGAGTGCGTCGCGAATATAGACGGGCTCGCGCGTCTGCAATGCGATCAGACAAGGACTCGTCGCCAGCTCCCAGCGATCCTCGGTCTGCTGCGGCAGCATGCTCGACTCATACCGGGTCAGAACAAGCGCATAGCCGTGAGCGAGGTCGACAGACATGATCGAGCCAAGATGCCATGCGCCCTGCTCGCAGGCGGACCGAATCAAACCGGCCAATAGCTCGTCGATGTTCTCGTCCGCACTGATCTGGCTGGCAACCCGGCTCAGCGCCATGACCTGTTTCTGCTGATCGGACATCGTCCCCTCCTATGTTTCCGAGGAAATTACACGAAACCGTAGGAAAGAAAAAAAGAATCTTCCTGCGTTGAGAGGAAGACACGTCGCGCCACGATGCATAGCATTGATGCGTGCTCGTTCCCGAGCCGATCTCAAGCCCAATGCACCAGGAGACTTCCAGTGAGCGCCGAACTTCGAAAAATCGCGACCTTCATCGAGACAACCTACGTCGAAGGGGGTAAGGCAGCGGGAAAGCCCGTCACGACGGTCATCGTGGCGGCAGTGATTCGCAACCCGTGGGCAGGACAGGGTTTCGTTGAAGACCTGCGGGCCGAAATTCTCGCGTCGGCACCCTCTCTCGGGGAAACCCTGACGCGACAACTGACAAACCTCATACCCGCCGAAGGGGTGCAGGCGTATGGGAAAGCGGCCGTGGTCGGCGTGAACGGCGAAATCGAGCACGCCTCGGCGTTGATCCATACACTGCGCTTCGGCAACGTGTTTCGCCACGCCGTCGAAGGCACCGCCTTTCTGAGCTTCACCAATACGCGTGTCGGACCAGGCGCCCTGATTTCAGTGCCGATGATTCACAAATCGGAAACCGGTAAGCGCTCCCACTTCATTACGAGCACCTTCCAGATTGCAGATGCGCCCGGCCCGGACGAAATCGTGATCGCGATCGGCGCCTCCGACGGCGGACGGGTCCATCCCCGAATCGCAGACCGCTTCCAGGATATGGAAGAGATGGCCAACGAACAGGCGTCCGCCTGAGCTTACGTCGCATCGCAACGCCCACGCGAAAGAGATCAACCATGACAGGCCCGATTGCGTTTATTAGCAGCATGCCGTCCGAGGTACAGGACAGCTACCTCGCATCGCTCCGCGCGGCCATGCCGGGTGAGAACATCGTTCCCTTTGATCTGCTCACGGACGCGCAGCGTCAACTGGTCGAAATCGCGGTGGTCGCGAGACCCGATCCTGTCAAAGTCGCCGCCCTGCCCAAGCTCGCATGGATCCAGAGCATGTGGGCAGGCGTCGACCAACTCCTGCCCGCGCTTGGGAGCAAAGCGCCGCCAGTCGTGAGATTGATCGACCCGGAAATGTCGCGAACGATGTCCGAAGCCGTACTCGCATGGACGTACTTCCTTCAACGGGACATGTCCGCGTACGCCCGCCAGCAAGCGAGATTGCTCTGGAGGCAGTTGCCATACCGCAAACCATCTCAAGTCAGCGTCGGTCTACTGGGTATGGGTGAACTTGGAACGGCTGCGGCAGTCCGGCTGGCGGACGCAGGGTTTAAGGTGCGCGGCTGGAGTCGCTCGACAAAGCGCCTGCCTGGCATCGAGACCTGTTCCGGCGAGAGCGGGCTCGATCTCATACTGCGCGAGAGCGACATCGTCGTGTGCCTGTTGCCTCTCACACCGCAGACGCAGGGCTTGCTAAATATCGAGCGACTGACTCAAATGAAGCGAGGCGCTGCGCTTATCAACTTCTCGCGCGGGCCAATTCTTGTCGAGAACGATCTGCTCACGATGCTCGAGCGTGAACATATCTCGCACGCAGTGCTGGACGTCTTCAGTGTCGAACCGTTGCCGCAAGAATCCGGATTGTGGCGCCATTCATCGGTCACTGTGCTGCCGCACATTTCAGCGCCGACGGACAACGAAACAGCCGCCACCGTGTTCGCCGACAATGTTCGCGCGTATCGGAGTGGCGGGCGCATCCCCGCCAATGTCGACTTGACTCGCGGTTACTGACCTGGCATGCAGCGTCTCCACCTCCGCTCCTTGCCATGACATCGCGTATTTCCGTTTTGTCGACCGAAGGCCGCACATGCTGAAGCTTGATCGCTACGATATCGCAATCTTGCAGATCCTCGCCCGCGAAGGGCGCATAACCAAATCGCGATTGGCCGAAGCGATCCATCTCTCTATTTCGCCTGCCTGGGAACGCGTCCGTCGGCTCGAAGAAGGTGGAATTATCCGCGGCTACCGGGCAGAGTTCGATTGGGTTGGCGCAGTTGATATCAGCCATATCATCGTCGAGGTGACACTCTCGCGGCATACCGCTTACGACCTGCATCGCTTCGAGACACGCATGTGTTCCGCGCCGGAAGTTGTGCAGTGCTATGCGACGGGGGGTGGCATCGACTACATCGTGCACACGGTCACACGAAACATAGATGATTATCAGCGCTTCATCGACGCAATGCTTTTGGATGATCTCGGCATTGAGCGCTACTTTACTTACGTCGTGACGAAGATGGTCAAACAGGTCACCTGCAACGTGCCTGAGTGGATCGCGTTGGATTGATCTCGTGTGGGCGAGGGGTATCGGACTCGGCATGCCGTTCGTGCGTAACGGCCGAGGACTGGACTACTGCTCAGCAATCGGCCTGCCAGGAATGCCGCCCAGATTGATCGACAGCCCGCACCACCAGCCACGGTGCGCGGTCGAGCAAAGGAAGACCAGCGGACTCGCGGGGGTGCACCCTGCAGACGCGTCTGGCCACCTTACGGAATTTTCCGGCCGAGCTTCCTGAAAGCGTTCGGCTCCCCAGAACAATGATTGGCGATGAGGCAATCATAGGTACGACCTTTCGGCGTTAAAGCATCTGTTCGGCACGCGAGCGGCGCCGCAAACTGGGTTGACTCGCATGCGCTGCCTTTACCCTGCCCTGATCACCACGCATTTGCGGGCACCGCATGGCGACAGCGGCAACACACCCGCAGTCCACATATGTGATATTCTCATCACTCTTGGTTAGAGTCGTCAACTATGGTCTGATCTGCCCTCTTCCGCGGCATGCGTTGCCGCTCGCAGGACCGCACTATCTCCGATATGGAACCGCTTGCCAGCCGGTGAAACCAGTGAAACCGGTTTACTGAACTCCCTCCCGTCCGGCTGCACGCATGCCGAATACCTGACGACAGCTACCCATTCGTATATTTTCCCGCCACGCGGCATCGCCTTGATCTGTTCAACCAGGCCGCGGGGTTCCCGCGGCCTTTCCCAAAGGTCGCCGTAGTAGCGACATTTCTGATCCACCGACGCCAGTACCATGAAACCACCGTTCGAGTCAGTGGCCGGAGCGCCCACGACTGTGGTCTCGATTGACACATCGGTAGCCGCATTGGCATGGACCATTATCGGCAGGAGCAGCGCGGCAAGTGACTTCTTCATTGATACCTCACTGGAGGGTTGCATCTGTTCTGGGGCGGCCACGTGAACCGATGAAGTTCAGTGCATCTGCTCGCTATTCAGTGCGAGCAGGCGCTCCAGTTCCAGCAGGGCCTCGCCAAGCAGGTCAATGGCGCCGTTGGGCGTGGACGCCGTAGCAGCACTGCGAAGCGCGGCCCGTACGATCCGGTGAGCGCTTTCTGGTCTTGCTTTACCGATCCTCGCGATGAATTGCTTTTCCATAAGTATTCCTTCTCTGGACAATAAGAATCCGGCACCTGATGGATGAGGTGACGGCGGGAAGTATATGCGCCGCAGACCTTGAATCGCCGCTCGAAATTGTCTGTTTCCATCTTGCCAACGAACGCGGCGATGGGCTGGTCCGTGCGAGCTTCTGACGTTGCGCCCGGAGGAACTGTTCGTTGCCGCGCAGTTGCTTGTCAGTGGTTAGTAATTCGATAGACTCTCGCTCAACGAACTGGCGGCAAGACACTGTGCTGCGCCAGCACGTTATTCAGAAATCCGCGTTCTCTTGTATCCGACGCGCTAGTGGAGAGACCATCATGGCAAAGGCAAGAAAGTTCATCCCAAGTACCGTTCTCGCGTCTGTGCTATCCGTACCGGCTGTTTCATTCGCACACAGCACTGGCTCGCCAATGAGCGAACAAGTGCGCGTTCCGGTTCGGCAGCAGGGTCCAAGCTATTTGGACAGAACAACCGCCGCCGCCGGCTATCCGATGGACTTTGCGTGCGCCAAGGCGCGGATGCAGGCTCAACAACAGGCGTTTGAACAATATGGGGGCGTGAGAGGTTCGTCCGCAAAGCATTCGTCAGTGCAACCCGTTTCCGGCAGCAGCGTGTTATCGGATATTTGAAGTTAGCGGCGCGACAGTTGAGATGGCCGGTTTCGCAGGCCGGCGAAGTTAACGTGATTTCTCAAAAACCAGAAGATAACCATGAAACAACTTTATTTGGCGGCGTTCGTTATCCTTAGCAGCTCCTCAGTATTCGCCCAAAGCGTAACGTATCAGCAGCTCGCTTCGCAGCAGCCCTCGTCGCAGCAGCTGGCGCAGGCAACGTCTCAAGCCCGGAGCCAGCTTTCGTCACAGCAGCCTTCGTCGCAGCAGCTGGCGCAGGGAACGTCTCAAGCCCAGAGCCAGCTTCCATCACAGTTGCCGACACAGCTCCCTAAACTGCCGACGCCCCCCTCGTCACCGCTTCCGCAATTCCCCCAATAGAACTGATAGAAGCTGCTCGCGGCCGCGAAGTCCTGCGCAAATGCGCACGACACTCGCGGCCGCTATGGATGTTTGTCTTGCAGTTGCCTCTTTCATCGACCACCCGACGAACACCGGCGGGGCAAACGAGACGTGGCAACACGGCGACGACCTGTGGCCGCGCCTGGCGTTGACTGATAGCAGTCGCGATTTCTTCCACATTGCACTCGCGGTCTAGTCGCGTTGATCGTCGCGTTGACCATCGGCGCTTCGTTGTTTCATGCGAACCGGGTACGTACTGCAATGGCCGCAGCCGGAAATTCACCGGAAGGTCGGTCGACACTTGCGGGTCTGATTCAGGCTGCCGTCTGCGTTGTCGCAATAGACGCCCTGGCACTGGGCGGCGACCGGCTGCGTGCGCTCACTATCATCCCCGCTCATATCTTCAGCGCCCTGCTCACATGCGGCGTCGGAATATATCTGGTGCGGTCCGTGCGCAGATGGTTCGACAGGGAGTTGTTGCCCAAAACAGAAATGAGTCCCGGCATGCGGGCGTCGTTGCTCACGTTGTTTGCGAACATCGGTTACGTGCTCGTCGTGCTGCAGTCCTTGTCTGTGCTAGGCGTCAGATGGCACAACCTTGCATGGATAGTCAGTGCGTTGTCGGTGGGAATCGGTTTCGGTCTACAGGAGATCGCAAAGAACTTTATCTCCGGATTCATCTTGCTCGCGGAGTGGCCGGTGAAGGTGGGGCGACATGATCAGTATCGCCGGCATCGAGGGGGACATACGGCGCATTAGTGTGCGTGCCACTCAGATCCAGCTTGCAGACAGGTCAACCGCGATCGTGCCGAACTCGCAGCTCATCTCGCAGAACGTGCGCAACGTCACGATGGGAAACACCACACAGGGTATCGCCTCCCTGGTGCTCATATTCGCCCTCGGCGTCGAGCCGGAGCAGGTCCTGCCACATTCTTCTCGATGCTTGCAGGGATCACCCTTCGGTTCTGGCGCATCCGGCGCCATCCGTCATGTTCAGTCAGTTGACGCCCGAAGGCATCACGCTCACGGTCAACGGGGCATTTAAGGAGTCCTAGGAACGCTCCCGGCATCAAAAGTGAACTCATGTTCGCCATCCTGAAGCGGCCCCGTGCCGCGGATATCCCTTTGTCGAACCTGCGAACGGTTTTGCTCCATGCACCGCACCGGGGTGCCTCCGCAATGGGCGTGGCGGGGCTGCGGGCGGGCCGTCCCGTGGCAGTTCTTCAGGCGCAACGAGCGTATCGGCGAACGCCCGGAATACTGCGGAGCGGCGTCGAGGCGTAGCGCCGGTCTTTCCGGCTAAGGCGCAGCGACGACGGCTCCCTCACTATCTGGCGACGAACGTTGCATACCCGGAAACAATGAATTTATGTAAGTCGTTTGAAATACGCGGATCAGAAGATTACGCTCCTCGAGACCATAGGCAGAAAGATCCCCAGATTCTCCCGAGGTCGTTTCCAGATAATCCGCGTCATTGTCTCCGACGCCCAAGATAGGAAGTTCATCATGGCGAACGCATCCATGCCCGTTTTCACGGTCGTGTCAGTCCTCCCTCTTTCCACTGTCAGATCCGCAGAGAACAACGATCCTTTGGCGCGTGAACTGGCGCGCAAAGCCAGCGTTCAACTGCAGCAGGCGGACTGCGAACGCATCGATGGCTATTCGCCCAGTCCTGCGGACATGCACGTGACTTTGGCGAGCCTGGCGGCTCGACAGCAGGCGTTCAGCAGAGCCCGCGCAGTGAAATACCATTCATCGGTTTCCGGCGCAACAACTGCGTCGCGTCTGGCCTCCTATCGTTCGATTTATCAGGAAAGTTGATTGGACGTCGAAGCGCGCTATAGGCAAACCTTTCCAGTCTTGTCACGTCTTGCGTAACGCGACGCCGGTGTAGGACGTCGAACAAAACTGTGCTTCCGTCAGCTGCATCGGTACGTCGGCAAGTTAGTGGTCCTTCGCGTTCCTGTCTGGAATCGCCAGGCGTTGTGCGCCGGATCGCGACTAAACCCGCTTCATTGAATAGGGACACTGCTGTGCGATTGAGGATAGTTATACATTTTTTGGCAACTATAACCGCATGCTTGTGTGGCAGTGCGCAAGCGCATACGCGCATCGGGGTAGTGGTATGGGTGCCGCCTCCGGTCATGATCGCGCCCGCGCCGATGTTCTACGCAGCGCCATCCCCCGTCGTCGTCCAATCGATCCAGCCATCGCCGACGACCGCGTATGTTGAAAAGGCCCAGGAAACTCCGGCGGTGGGCTCGTGGTGGTATTGCCCAGCGACGAAGAAATATTACCCATACGTCAAGGAATGTTCGAGCGGTTGGGTAGAGGTGCCTGCGAAACCGGCCGGGACGAAATGACATGACTAGGAACAATTTGATTTCCCTGATTCCGAGCGCGAAACGGGGCTTATTCGTCGTAGTTGCAATGACTATCGCAACCGTTATCGTCGCGCTCGCCGGTTGCGCTGCCACGCCGATGGCCCCCACAGTGATGGCGCTGCCCGGCACCGGCAAATCGTTCGAACAATTTCGCAGCGATGACGCGATGTGCCAGCAATTCGCTTCCGGGCAGACAGGCGGCGCCAACACTCAATCGGCCTCAGGAAGCAGCGCGCTCGGCGGTACGGCCGTCGGCACCGCGCTTGGTGCCGCCGCCGGTGCCGCGTTCAACGGCCGCCGTGGCGCGGCAGTCGGTGCAGGTATGGGCTTGCTCGGTGGCAGCATGATCGGCGCCGGCATAGCACAGCGTGCCGCCACCTGCCTTCAAACTCGCTATGACCAGGCGTACATTCAATGCATGTACGCAAATGGCGAGCGTGTGCCAGTCCCGGGCGCCGCCGCTGTATCTCAGACTCGCGACGAAGCACCGCCACCTCGGCCGGCCTACAATGCGCCACCTCCGCCGGCCTACGACACGCCCCCGCCACCGGGTTACTTGTGAGTCTCCTGTTGAGGCTAGCGGCCTGGCACGCGTTCCCCGCCGTGGCGCACAGCTGCCTTGAACCGTTTCCAGCCACTTTCGGGACAGCGCGTCTCCCGGTCTTCGCGGGCGCGTGCTCGATCTGTTGGTTTTCTCCAGAGATCGACGCAAGATCAACCTATTGCGATAAGTTACTCAATTTAGACACAACTACTTGTGTGAGCGACGCGACTTTTCCCGTGAAACGCGAATCGAAATGCTTCCATTAAGATAACTCTTTCTGTCACCGGACTGTTCTTTGCCCATGCGACGCTCGCAGGGGGCGTCCTTCCACAAGGCGGCACTTACGTTGCCGGCGCGGGCACGATAGCCAGCCAGGGGAACAAGCGACCGAAGTTGAGGCAAAGAGACATCTTACATTTAGCCGAAAGTTATGGACTTTGGTCGGTTGCCCATGGATGGCCCGACTCCCTGCTGATAAATACGACGCGCCCCCAGTCCAGCTCCGCCGTTTTTGGCACGTAACGCGCGCGGGTCGAACGCCGCTAATCAGGTTGAGTTGGAGGAAGTCTAGGCATTCACTATCGTCCTGCGCGAAGAAGTCGTTCGGGCGCTCTGTCCCTGCGTTGTTGACGAGAATATCGGCCAGCGGCTGGACGCATTTCGCTCAGCGCGGCATCGACCGTTCCCAGGTCCGGCCGTTCACTACGACGACAGAGCCTGCGCGCGCCAGCCCTTCCGCAATCGGGCGACCGATGCTGGCGGTGGAATCCGTTACGATCGCCTTGCCATTCAATTTGACCTTCATGGCACTTATCTCCGTTCGACTTCCGCTTCGGCGGCTCGGCCGAGGAATTCAACGCATCCTTGCGTCACAGCGATAGAGCGCGCCTGGATTCCTGCTGCCGACAGCTCAACGAAGAACTGGCATTGCTGCGTCTCTCCGGTCAGAAGATGACAACCATTCTGGCTCGGCGTGATCACCCAACCGTGATAGGCGCTCGAACCCGTTTCATCGCCATCGTGCATCGCCAACGTTACTCGGACTAGTCGATAAGCGCGGACCACTCTGCAGAGCGGCCAGCGGCACCTTCGTCGCCTACCACGGTTTCCTTTGCTTCTTGAAAAAGTCCCTTCAGAGATGCGGCTTAATCTTAGGTACCCGTTTGACTAGACTGTGTTCACTGATCTACGAACAGGGCTGTTCGTAAAGGAAACCAACCAAAGTCTGGAGGTAAGTACCATGAAGTCCCTTATTCAAGCTGTTGTCGTCGCTGCTGCCCTTGCTGTTCCTGTCGCTGTGTTCGCTCAATCGAACCAGCCAGTCACCCGCGCGCAGGTGCGCGCCGAACTGGTCAAGCTTGAAAAGGTCGGCTATAACCCGGCTCGCGGCACAGACCCGTTCTACCCCGCCGACATCCAGGGAGCTGAAGCGAAGGTGGCGGCGCAGCAAGCCAAAGCGAACGACGGTTACGGTGGTGCTGCGAGTGGTTCTTCCGATGCAGGACGCCCCGCAGTGTCGAGCGAGAGCGTGGACACGATTTACAGCCATCAGTGACGCATCGATATGGGATGTACGGCAGATGCTAAAGCTTCTGGCTTGAGCATCCAGTCTGGGCGCGCACTACCCGGCGCGTTCCTACATAAATATCCGGCTCGCTAGCGCGGCAATGTCCGGCAGCGGGCCAACCTCGCATCGAATGCCTGTCGGACATTGGCCCGAGATGGCCTCGCGCCCACACTTCATGCGGTGGAGCGAAGTTCCGATGCGCGGTTAAGTGCGTGCCTCTAAACCACGATAGAGGTGGACGCACTTGCGCCCTGCGCCTCCGTGGCGGATGACACGTTTCAGCGCGGCACGTGCGCGGTTTCAGTCGTAACAATTGCGAAGATGTCTCCTGTTTTTCTCACGCGGTCCAGGCAAAGCACGGCTCTGCCCGATTAATTGGCAATCCGTTGCAAGTCGAAAACCGCTTACCAGCAGGTGTTTTTTAATCGATGACATCAAGCAGATTTCAATTGTAAATCGGGAGATATGGACAACCTGCTCAAGGGGAACAAGAATTAGCCCCGAACGCAGGCAAGAACCAACCGGACATTGCCTGAGCGCAACCACCGCGCGCTTGCGAACGGCTGCCGCCGATGTCATCTGGAAAAATTGTGGAGCATGTTATGAGCACGAGTAACGCACTGACCGCACGTCAAATCCTTCAGGATCCCCGCCGCAACCGCGGCACATCGTTCAGCGAAGAGGAGCGCCGCCGCTATGGGCTCGAGGGGCTGCTGCCTCCCGCGGTGCTGCCGCTCGATCGGCAAATTGCCCGAGTCAAGGCCGAAGTCGCAGCACTGGACAACGACTTGCAGAAATACCTGTTGCTCTCCGATCTGCAGGCGCGCAATGACACGTTGTTCTATGCGACGGTAATGTCCGATCCCGCCCAGTTCATGCCGATCGTCTACACCCCGACCGTTGGCGAGGCGTGTCAGAAGTTCGACCATATCTTTCGTGCGACGCGAGGCGTGTACCTTCCCATCACGGCTCGCGGCCGTGTCGACGAACTGCTCGCCAACTGGCCGGTCGAAGACGTTCGCTTTATCGTAGTGACGGACGGCGAGCGCATCCTGGGACTGGGCGACCTGGGCGTCGGGGGCATGGGCATTCCGATCGGCAAGCTCGCGCTCTATACCGCGTGCGCGGGTGTGCCACCGGAAGCCTGCCTGCCGGTCATGCTCGACGTAGGGACGAATAACCAGGCACTGCTGGACGACCCGCTATATCTCGGCCTGCGCCGTCGGCGCGTACGCGGCGAACAATACGACGCATTTCTGGCGGAATTCGTCGAAGCGGTTCAGTTGCGCTTTCCAAAGTGCTGTATTCAGTGGGAAGATTTTGCGAACTTCAACGCGGTCTCGCTGCTCGCCCGTTACCGGGATCGCATCTGCACGTACAACGACGACATTCAAGGCACAGCTGCGATCGCCCTCGCCGGCATCTACGGCGGCCTGCGCATCACCGGTCAGAAGCTCTCGGAGCAGCGCTTCCTGTTCCTCGGCGCAGGCGCCGCGGCAACCGGCATCGCGGGCCTGATCGCGCAGGCGATGATGCAGGAAGGCCTGTCGCGCGAGGAAGCACTGCAACGCACTGCGCTGTTCGACGTGAACGGCCTGCTGGTGAGTTCGCGCGACGATCTGGCTGACTTCCAGCGCCCCTTCGCGCTCGACCACGCTCCGGTCGACCGCTTCGTCGACGCGATCCAGGCATTGCGCCCGACGGGCATCATCGGCGTGAGCACCGTGCCCCATCTGTTCGACAAGGATGTGATCGAGGCCCTGAGCGCGCTCAACGAGCGGCCCATCATCTTCCCCTACTCGAACCCGACCTCGCGTTCCGAATGCACGGCCGAAGAGGCTTATCGCTGGTCCGATGGTCGTGCGATCTTTGCGAGCGGCAGCCCGTTCGCGCCGGTGACGTTCAACGGCCGCACCTTCGTCCCGGGGCAAGGCAACAATGTCTATATCTTCCCTGCACTCGGCATGGCGATCTACGCGACCGAGGCCACGCGCGTGACCGATGAAATGTTCATCATTGCCGCGCGGGCAGTGGCCGAACAGGTATCCGCCGCCGACCTGGACAAGGGATTGATCTATCCGCCTCAGCAATCGATTCTCGAAGCTTCGCTGCGCGTCGCCACGCGCGTGGCGAACTTCATCCATGACCGAGGCTTTGCCCGTGCCCCGCGCCCGGCCGACATGGCGGCTCACATCCGCGCCTGCGCATATCGTCCGGATTATCCAGGCGTCGTGGACTTCAGCGCCGCCGCATGACCGCGTCTCAAACTGCGCCGCGCGGCGCAGTTCGGCGCACCGACATCAAGCCCACTGAAACGAAGGTGCCTGAATGCATCGCATAGTTATCGTAGGCGGTGGCGCCGGCGGCCTCGAGCTGGCGACCCGGCTGAGTAACCGCTTCGGCCTGCGCAAGCGTCAACGCGAGCGAAATGTTTGCGTCACGCTGGTCGATCGTCAACCCGCCCATATCTGGAAGCCCCTGCTGCATAAGGTGGCAGCTGGCAGTATGAGCCCGGCCTCCCACGAGCTTTCGTATGCCGCCCAAGGTCGCTGGCACGGATTTGATTTCCAGCAGGGCGAACTGGTCGGGCTCTCGCGTTCGTCCAGGCAGGTGATGCTCGGGGCCGTGCGCGACGATCACGGTGTCGAGTTGCTGCCGGAGCGCGCGCTCGACTACGACACGCTGGTGGTTGCGATTGGCAGTACGACTCAGTATTTCGGCGTAGAGGGCGCGGCCCGTCATGCGATCGCGCTCGATTCGGTCGCCCAGGCCGAGCGCTTTCGCAGGCGCTTCATCGAAGCGTGCAGGCGGGCCGGCGGCGCGCGCGGCAGTGACAACGCCGCCGTCGCGCCGCGCATGCAGGTGGTCATCGTCGGTGCAGGGGCAACGGGTGTCGAACTGTCGGCGGAGCTGCGCGACGCCGCCTACGAGTTGTCGCAATATGGACTTCACGATCTCGACCCGACGCACGATGTGGGAATCGTCGTCATCGAGGCGGGGCCGCGCATCCTGCCAGCCCTTCCAGAGCGCGTGGCACGCGCAACGGCCGAACGTCTCGGCCAATTGGGCGTGACGTTGATGGTTGGAGAGTCCGTCGCGCGCGTGCTCCCCGGCAGTGTCGTCACGGGCAGCGGCAAGCGCATACGCGCGGACTTGACGGTCTGGTCCGCTGGCGTGACCGCGCCGCCCGTGCTTTCCCTGCTCGACGGCTTGAACATCAATCGGCGTGGCCAACTGGTTGTGCGCGATACGCTCCAGTCCGAAACCGACGAAGACGTCTTCGCGCTCGGCGACTGCGCAGCATGCGAATGGCCGGGAAAAAGCGGTGGCGTGCCGCCGCGCGCGCAAGCGGCGCATCAGCAGGCCGCTTTTCTAGTCGAAGCGCTCACATCCCGCGTTGAGGGCAAGACGCTGCCACAGTTCCGGTATCGCGACTTCGGGTCTCTGGTTTCGCTGAGCCGATTCGGCGCGGTTGGAAACCTCGTCGCGGGCAGCGGTGAGGGCCTGTATGTCGCCGGCCTGATTGCGCGCGGCTTGCACGCGTTGCTCGAGCGCATGCACGTGGCGGCGTTGTACGGCATCCGGCGCATGGTGCTCGACACCATGGCGAACTGGCTGCGCCGGGCGACGAGCCCTCGCATCAAGCTGCATTGATGATGACACGCGACCAGCATTCTTATATTCCCTAGCGCTAACCCCAGGTTCGGCACGGTGCCGGACCCACTTTCAGCTCCACAGAAGCTATGAATTTCCACACCAGAAAATGGATCAAGCCGGAAGACCTGAACCCGAACGGCACGCTGTTCGGCGGCAGTCTGCTGCGCTGGATCGACGAAGAAGCCGCCATTTACGCGATTTGCCAATTGGAAAACCAGCGCGTGGTGACCAAGTTCATGTCGGAGATCAATTTTGTCAGCTCCGCGCGCCAAGGCGACATCATCGAACTGGGCATGACCGCGGCCCACTTTGGCCGTACGTCAATCACGCTGCGCTGCGAAGTGCGCAACAAGATAACGCGCAAGAGCATTCTGACGGTCGAGAAGATGGTTTTCGTGAACCTCGGCGAGAACGGCGAGCCGGCACCGCACGGACGCACACGCATTCGCGATGCGGACGAGGCATTCGCGCGGTATCGCATGAGCAATGCGCCGGCCGCGCAGAGTGTGGTCGTCGAGGAAGCCGCTGCGCGTGTCGAAGTTGACACGATGCGCTGACTGGCCTGCCCGAATTCGATGGCGGTAGCTATCCGGCCGAGGAGGCTGCCAAAAGCCTTTCGCGCAAAACGAAAGAGAGCAAAATATCGATCTCGTCCTGCTTTACGAGGGTCGGAATTTACGCGCCCATCAATGGGGGAGTTCCAACTGCCCATCCTGGCCTTATCTCACGGGATTCGAAACACGCGCCCGCAGCACTGCATGCTACAGCGAGCGATGGTAGATTCTCTCGAAACCACCGCTGTACTTGTCGGCCGTAAGCGACGATCAGCAACGGTTGACTGAAGCGCCAGCGCAGCCGGCGACAAGGTCGGCATCGTGCAGGTCGTTACGGTTTCTAAGCGAGCACCCGGTCATCGAGCGCAAAGCCGCGGTGCCCCGGTTCCCCACAAACGTCCGCTCGACGCCCGTATCGATAAGACCCTACAGCGTGACGCCGCTCTGCGTGCGAGCCGCAAAGGGCAAATTCGTCGCTGAAAAAAAAATCGTCAACTTTCGCTTTTTCATCCGACAGGTTCCCTCGGTAGGCAAATCGCCGCACAGTCAAACGGAAAGCCGCTCTTTCGTTAGCGCCAGCTACCTTCCCGTTTCCCTAATTGCGCCGCTTGTTACGGCTGCAACTACCATCATTCCCCGCGTTTCAATTGCAATGGCAACGCTCAAATCCGAAACGCTCCGATAACCGCTCGCGGGTCAAATGCTTGTCATCGGGAAGCGCAGTCGAATATCGGAAACGGCGCTCCCGACTCGGGTGCCGCTGCAGTCCAGCGGCGTTGAATCTCTCGACAGTCCAGACACGGCGTCGCAATTGGATAGATAAAGGAACGCAGATGAATCGCAGGGAAATGATGCAATCCACCCTTCTTGCCTCGGTGGCGCTTGCCAGCACAAACGCGTTTGCACAATCGGCTGGTGCGACTGCATCGGCATCGGCATCGGTGACGGGTTTCCGCCAGGAAACTGACAGTATGGGCATCGTCAATGTGCCTGCCGACAAACTGTGGGGTGCGCAAACCCAGCGCTCGCTCGAGCACTTCAGTATTGGCCCCGATCTGATGCCCAGGGAGATGGTCACCACGTATGCGATCCTGAAGAAGGCAGCGGCCAACGTCAATTACTCGGAGAAGCGGCTCACTGACCAGCAGCACGACCTGATCGTCAAGGTGTGCGACGAAATCATCGACGGCCAGCACGCCGACATGTTCCCGCTGCACGTATGGATGACCGGCAGCGGCACGCAGTTCAACATGAACGTGAACGAGGTGATCTCCAACCGCTGTTGCCAGATCGCGGGCACGCCGCTCGGCAGTCATACGCCGGTTCATCCGAACGATCACGTGAACATGTCGCAGTCGTCCAATGACTCTTTTCCGACCGCGATGTACATGGCCGCGGCGATCAACGTGAAGCGCCGCCTGATGCCCGCCATAGCGAACCTGCGGGATTCCATCGGCGCGAAGGCGAAGGAGTGGATGGACATCGTCAAGATCGGTCGCACGCACATGCAGGACGCAACGCCGATCACGCTTGGTCAGGAGTGGTCCGGCTACGAGGGCATGCTGACCGACAACCTCGAACGGCTCGACGATGCGCTGAAGGGAACCTATCGCCTTGCCTTGGGGGGCACTGCCGTAGGCACCGGCCTGAACACCACGCCGCAATTCGCGCCCGCTGTCGCGGCGGAGATTGCGCGCCTCACGAACCTGCCGTTCGTGACCGCTCCGAACAAGTTCACCGTGCAGGGCGCTCACGATGCGCTGATTCACATGTCGGGCACCATGCGCACGCTGGCGGTTTCGCTCTACAAGATCGCTAACGACATCCGGTTGATGTCGTGCGGGCCCCGTGCCGGCTTCGCAGAACTGATCATTCCGGAAAACGAGCCCGGCTCGTCGATCATGCCCGGCAAGGTCAACCCCACGCAGGCGGAGGCGCTCGCGATGGTGGCCGCGCATGTGATGGGCAGCGACGTTTCCACGGGAATCGGCGGCGCAAGCGGATACCTGGAAATGAACGTGTACAAGCCGCTGATCATTTTCGACATCACGCACTCGATCACGATCATGACGGACTCCAGCACGAACTTCCGCAAGTTCCTCGTGGAAGGCACAAAGCCGAATCTGAAGAAGATCAAGGAGTACGTGGACCGCTCGTTGATGCTCGTGACTGCGCTGTCGCCGGTCATTGGTTACGACAAGGCTTCGAAGATCGCGCACTACGCGTACGACAATGACCTCACGCTGAAGGAAGCGGCACTCAAGCTCAATTACGTGAGCGAAGCGGACTTCGACCGGATCGTCGATCCGCGCAAAATGGTGACGCCTTACGTTGCGCACAAATAGGGCGCGACGTATCAGCGATGTCATTCACAAGCGGGAGCCCCGACTCGGACTGGATGGTGATCGGGCTTCCGCCGTCAGGAAATGAAGATGGAATCAGTGAAAGCGCATCCGGCAATCGCGATACTGCTCACGTTGTGCGGCGGATTTCTCGATGCGTTCACATTTGTCGGTCATGGCCGCATATTTGCGAATTCGATGACGGGAAACATCGTGGTGACGGCGGTCAGTCTCGCCGCCGAAAACCGCGGCGCAGCACTTGCGCATCTAGTGCCTCTGGGCGGATTTGCTGTTGGGGTGTTCGGCGCGCACCTGTTGCGTCTGGCTGCTTCACGAGATGAGTCGCTTTCAGCCATCGTTGCGCTGCTGCTCGAAGCTGTGTTCCTCTTCGCCGCCGCAATAGTCGGCATGCCGCAGCTATTGCTGATACCGGGAATCTCATTCGTTGCCGCTTTGCAGACGACCATTTTCACGCATTCCGGCACACAGCCTTATTCGTCGGTCATGACGACAGGGAACTTGCTGAGGACCTTGCAAGGTTTCTTTCGATCGACGATACCGCGGCGCGATTTCGCGGGAATACGCAGCGCAGCTGTGCTCGCAACAATATGTTTCTGCTTCGCCTGCGGTGCTACGGCGGGTGCCGTCGCGACGCAACGGTTTCACGATATCGCGTTGCTCGGCCCTTCGTCCCTCGCGTTCATCGCACTGATTTGCCTTGTCGCGCTGAAAACCCGCAATTGCAGGCAAGAAGCTTAACTTCACATATACGGGCTACCAGCCCAATTTCCGGTTCATCACAACGACCGCATTTTTAAGGAGCATTGTCATGGGATCGCTGAGTATCTGGCATTGGTTGATTGTTTTGGTCATCGTTTCTCTGGTCTTCGGAACGGCGAAGTTGCGAAATATCGGCTCCGACCTTGGCTTTGCGGTGAAGGGCTTCAAGGATGGAGTCAAAGAGGCCGAGTCACTTTCGCGAAGCGCTAACGCGGAGCTCACGGGTGAGCGCGGCGGACGCGGCCATTGATCTTCAGCGACGCTTCGTTGCCCGCCGTTTCACCATTTTGGAGAGCAGTTCGATGTTAGACGTGGATTTTTCGAAATTGCTGTTGATCGCGGCGGTCGCAGTAGTCGTGCTTGGGCCCGAGCGCCTGCCGCTTGCTGCGCGCGCGTTGGCTGTCCTCATTGGGCGTTCGCGGCGATACCTCGATGATCTCAGGTCGCAGGTCACCGAGGATCTCGAGCTCGGGCAACTGCGCGCAATGAAATCGCAGATCGAGTCGGGCGTACAGGAATTCGCCGCGCTCGCGGACCGAGGCGGGTCGCTCACGCGCAACGCCGTGACTTTGCTGGACGCGGACACGTCAGAGACCCCGATGGCCGCTCCACCCGAGCACGATCAAGCGGTTAGGCCCGCGCGGCTATCACGTCGTGCAACGGAATCATGGCGTGCGAATGCACCTACGACAGGCGCAGGCGATGGGCACCCTCCGCGCCGCAGCCGCCGACACATCGGTGCTGCGCAGCCGCGTCCGCTACGCCATGCGGCCGCCAGAAGAAGGAACCGCATCCTAATGGGAATTGCCCGGTGACAGCGGGAAACGCAAAAGGTGACACACGATGAGCAGTACACGAAAACTCCCCTATCAAGCCGACGAGCAAGCCGTACAAACCGACCAGCCGTATCTGACCCACATCGTGGAGCTGCGCCGGCGTTTGATGAGAGCAGCCGCCGCGGTCCTCGGGGCTTTCGTGGGACTCGTCTACTGGGCGCCGGAGATCTTCCGCCTCGTAGTGCGGCCTCTGGCCGACAACCTGCCACAAAACGGCAAGCTCATCGTCACGGACGTGACGGGCTCGTTCTTTGTGCCGATGAAAGTCACGATGATGGTGGCATTCGTCGTCGCGTTGCCGGTCGTGTTGCATGAGTTGTGGTCGTTTGCGGCGCCGGGCCTCTACAGGCATGAAAGGAAGCTCATAGGGCCGCTCGTGGTCTGCAGCTATGCACTGTTTCTCGCCGGGATGGCCTTTTCATATTTCCTTGTATCTCCCGCGATCCTTCATCTGATGGCGCACTATAACGCGCCGCTCGGCGCTCAGATGATGACGGACATAGACCATTACCTGCGCTTTACCGTTCGCTTGTTCATCGCGTTCGGCGTGGCTTTCGAGGTGCCGGTCGTCATCGTCGTGCTGGTCCGCAGTGCGCTCGTGGATATCGCCACATTGAAGCAGATTCGTCCTTACATGATCGTCGGCGCATTCGTCGTCGCCGCAGTCGTGACGCCGCCCGATGTCGTGTCGCAGTTGCTCCTTGCTGGCCCGCTCGTGCTCCTTTACGAGCTCGGGATCGTGGCAGCAAGGATGTTTGGCAGCATCGGGAAATCGGCCGACCAGTGACGCGCAGGTAGGTCGATGGCGCACTCAGGCCAATTCGTGACAACCGAAAAGGATCGATTGTGGAAGATCGAAAAAGGGTGTTGGTGATGGAGGACGACACATCAATGCGGGCGCTGCTCTCCCTCACGTTCCGGGATGCGGGCTATGACGTGCTGGAGTCAGCGGGCGCGAGCGTTCCGGATTTCATAGTAAGCCCGATTGATCTTGCGGTGGTCGATATCAATCAGCCGAAGGCGATGGATCCTGAGCGGATCGCTCTCGTTCGGACTGTCTTTCCCTCGGTGCCAGTGATCGCGATTTCGGGCTATTTCCCGACACAGGCTCATGCCATGGCGATGCTTGCCAGCCGGTTGGGCGTAGAACGGGCGCTGGCCAAGCCGTTCAGGCGCGAAGCGTTGCTACAAGCCGCTGCGGCGTTGGTCGGCCGGGTCGCGAATGGCTCTGGGTGACGACGCGTGGCGCCGACGGCTGTGGCGATGCGAGCGCCTAGTCGGGCAGTAGATGCTTCAGCGTGCGCGCAAGTTCTGCCTTAGGCAACGGCTTGCGCAATTGCGCGTTGACGCCAGCCTCGCGCGCCTGGCTTTCCAGCGCGGGGCTGTTGAATCCGCTGACAAGAACGATGGGTATCTCGGCGCGTACAGAACGGATCATCCGGGCGAGTTCGACGCCGGTTATCTCCGGCATCGTCTGGTCCGTGACGACCGCGTCGAAGCGCTGAGGATCGGCGCGGAAGGCCTGCCACGCCGCGTCGCTGGAGACGAAGCCTGCCGGCTCGTAGCCCAGTTCCGCGAGGCGCTCCTCGCCGATCCGCACCAGCGCTTCTTCATCGTCGACGAGCAGGATGGTCTGCCCTTCACCGTGGGGGCAAGCCTCTTTGTCCCCGGGTGCTTGACTGGTATGTGAATCGATTGTTGGAAGCAGAAGCGTGAATTGGCTTCCTGCACCGACCACCGTCCGGACGTCGATGCCGCCGCCATATTCGCGAACGATCCCGTCGACGAGCGCCAGTCCCAACCCGGTTCCCTCACCGGCTTTGCGCGTCGTGAAGAACGGATTGAAAATGCGTTCGAGCAGATCGGGCGTCATGCCTACACCGGTATCCGACACGGCGAGCCTGACGAAATGCCCCGCTTCGACGGCGCCGTGCGACAGCGAGCATGCTGCGTCGAGATCGAGCGTGTCGAGGACCACGCTGAGCGTTCCGCCGCCCGGCATGGCGTGGATCGCATTGACGCAAAGGTTGGTCACCAGCTGGTCGAGATGCGCCGGATCGCCTTCGATGTGAGCCTCCGGTGCGTTAAGTTCGACTTGCAGTCGGATGCCGGCGGGAAGGCGCACCTTCAGCATTTCGATCGAGTCGTGAACGACGGGCTGAACCTGTACGGGCTGCCGGGTGGTGAGTCCGCTGCGACTGAAGGTGAGAATCCGCTCGACCAGCGAGCGTGCGCGGTCAGCCGACTTGAGCATCTGCGCGACATAGTGGTGCTCTGGCGTCTGGTCCGCGAGTGCCTCGATCGCGAGCTCGCCATAGCCGACGATCGCGCCAAGAATGTTATTGAAGTCATGGGCAATGCCGCCGGCGAACGTGCCTAGCGCTTCCAGCTTCTGCGATTGCCTGAGCTGGCTTTCTAGCTGACGGCGCGCCTGCTCGTCCTGGCGGCGCTGCGTGACGTCTTCCACGGTCGCCACGATGACATCTTCCTGGCGTTCCAAGTCTTTGTCCGTCGTCTCGTCCGACACAGTAACGCGCGCGAGCCGCACGTCTGTCCAGACCGTGTATCCGTCGCGGTGCTGGTAGCGTTTCTCGAAGCGAATGCTTGGCAAGCCATCTCGCAGCAGCCGCTCGACATGCTGCCGGGTGAGTTCGACGTCCTCGGGATGGGCGATGTCGGTGTCGGTCAGATTCTTGAGCTCCGTTGACGAGTAACCGACCATGCGTTGAAACGCGGGGTTGGCGGCGAGGTAGCGCCCGCGCGGCCGCAACAGCATGATTCCCGCCGGCGCGTTGTCGAACACGGCTCTCCAGCGTCGCTGGCTCGACTGGAGCCGGCGCGTGAAGCGTCCGAGTTGCTGCAGCCTCCTCATGAGCGCGAGGCCGAGCGCCGCCACGAGTAGCGAAAGCGCACTGGTGCCGATGAAGTCGTAGATCGTAGTTATGCGCCATGTCTGAAGCGCGAGCGCTTCGTCGCGGGTGACGTCGACCGTCAACTGGAATCCGGGCACCGGTTTGCGGGCGGAGAGTAACGGCCGCCCGCGCTCGCCCGGTTGCCTCCCGCTTATGGACGCCACGACCGGCGCGCCGTCCTCACGCCGGAGAGTGATGCCGGTGCGTTCGTCTGCATCGACCCGCCTGTAGAAGTCGCGAAAGTAGCCGTCTTCGATCAGCGCGACAACGGCGCCCTTGAATCGGCCATTTGCGTCCTCGAGACGGCTAGCCATCGCAAACGTAGGGCGCCCGTCGACCATGCTGACGAGCGGCTCGCTCACCACCATCGCGTTGCCAGATGCGCGCTGCACAGCCTTGAAGTAGGGCCGTTGTGAGACATTGGCGGCGGGGTTGCCCGGGAGGGTCGTCGCTATCCGCTGGCCCGTGGCATCGACGATGTCAAGTTGCCTGATCTGGGGTACGCCGGCGATTTCCTCGCGAAGAAAGCGGTTCACCGCCTGCCCGTCCGCTGGGTACTTTGCGTCGTGCGACCAGCCGGAAGTGCGCCGGAGTATGAATTCGACGCCCTGCAGCGATCGGGCTGTTTGCTCTGCGAGCGCGCTCGCGAGGCTCGACAGTTCCCTGGCGTTGGACTGAAGCACCAGTTGGCGCGATCGAAAGCTCTCTGTGACCGCGCCGATCCACAAAAGGAGTACCAGCAGGCACCCTGCTGCCAACAACCTGTACTGATGCGGCCATGCAAACCTGCGCCTGATTCTTTCCTTGCTCATCGAGGCTCTTGTGTTCAGTTCGCGACGATCGGACAAACGTGGCCGCGCCGTATTGCCGCGAGCATTTTCGATGGGGACAATTACCAGCAATGACCTAGCCGTTTCCGTTTCGGGCTACATCAATTGCGACCGAAAAGTCCCGCTAATCGCGTACTGCATGTTAAGCGCAGGGGACGCGGCGAGAAAGCTGCGGGTCAGCGCATTTCCCACTCGACCGGCGGGGCCAGCTTTTCAACTTGCGCGGTGAAGACATAGCCCGCGCCGCGTTCGGTTTTGATGTAACGCGGGTTAGATGGGTCTTCCTCGATTTTTCGGCGCAGCCGCAGGATTTGCACATCGATGGCGCGGTCGTAGACCTCGTCGTAGAGTCGGCTGGATTCGAGCAGTTGGTCACGCGTCAGGATCTGGCCGGGCGCCGCGAGAAACGCGGCAAGCAGCGAAAACTCGCCGTTGGTCAATCCCACCGTGCGGCCCGCTGGGGAGACAAGGCGCCGCGTGTTGATGTTCAGTTCCCAACCTGCGAAACGGTAGCCTCGCGGTTTTGCCTGCCGCCCGGTGGCAGCCTGCGTGTTCCTGGATCGGCGCAGAAGGGCACGAACACGCGCCAGCAGCTCGCGGCAACTGAACGGCTTTGTCATGTAGTCGTCCGCTCCCAGTTCCAGCGCCATCACGCGGTCTGCCTCTTCGTGGCGACCCGAAAGGATCAAAATCGGGAGCGATGATTTTTCACGGATGCGGCCGGCTATCTGGATACCGTCTTCGCCCGGCATGCGCAGATCGAGGATGATCAGATCGACGGCACCGTTTCCGAGCGCGGCCGCCATTTCTGCTCCGCTAGCCACGGCGGACACGCGAAAGTCGTTTTGTCCCAGGTATTCGGTCGTTATGTCACGAATTGCGGGGTCATCGTCGACGACGAGTATGTGAGGCAAGGTGATGTCGGCCATGACTGGAAACCTCGCGACAGTAAAGGCCTGGCAGCTAGCTCAAGCGATTTCGAATTGCCGATAGTCCGGCGACCGTCCTGTAAGGGAAAAGTCGGCGTATCGGTTTGATCGTACGCACATTTTAACGGCTCGGGGCGGAATCGGTAGAGACAATGCTATAGACCGAAGACCGCACAAACGACACTGGGCACTGAAAGCAGCGTTCCAGGAAAACCGCCGAAAAACGGAACTGAACTGAACAGCCCCCTGCTCGGGCTGTTCACCATGTCGGAAGGAATGGCCGCGTGCGCGATGTAGCTACGCGCCACCGCGACCGTAGATTGCTTCACCCGACGTTACAGCTGTAACGCTCCAGCGCCGCCTCGAAACCGACTAGCAACATGCGAGACCCAAACTCCAGCCAACACTACTTCACTGGAGCGAGCGCGTGGAAACCTCTGCACTCCTGCTATCGCGGATACAGTTCGCCGCGACGGTTTCGTTTCACATCATCTTTCCGTCGTTCACAATCGGCCTCGCTGCGTGGCTGTCCGTGCTGGAGGCCATGCAGCTCGCGACCGGCAATCCCGTCTACCGGCGAGTGTTCGACTTCTGGCTGAAGATCTTCGGCGTCGCGTTCGGCATGGGCGTGGTGTCCGGCGTCGTCATGGCGTTCCAGTTCGGCACGAACTGGAGCGAGCTGTCGCGTGCGAGCGGACCGATTCAGGGGCCATTGCTCAGCTATGAGTCTTTCACTGCGTTCGCGCTCGAAGCCACGTTTTTCGGCGTCATGCTGTTCGGACGTAACCGCGTCAAGCCGTGGTTCTATCTGATGTCGTGCATGCTCGTGGCACTCGGGACCACGCTTTCGGCGTTCTGGATCCTCGTCAACAACTCGTGGATGCAGCATCCGGTCGGCTATGTCGTGCAGAACGGTGTCTATGTTCCCACCGACTGGGCCGCCATCGTCTTCAACAGCGTGGTGTGGGTTCGCTTTCCGCACATGTTGCTCGCGGCCTATCTGACCACGGCGTTCTGCGTCGCGGCCGTCGGCGCTTGGTACCTGCTCAAGGACACGAGCCGCGTGGAGGCCATCGTCATGTTCCGCATGGCGCTGGGCCTTGCCGCCGTGCTCGTGCCGCTGCAGATCCTGTTCGGCCACCTGACGGGCGACTACATCCATGATGACCAGCCCACCAAGTTCGCGGCCGTCGAAGGCCGCTGGGTCGACGAGCAGCCGGCTGCCGAAGTGATCTTCGCGGTGCCCGACGCCAAGGCCGAACGCAACCGCTACGAGTGGAAGATCCCGGTGCTCGGCAGCGTGATTGCCTCCGGCACGCTCGATTCGCGCGAAGTCGGCCTCAAGGATTTCCCCGTCGCCGACCGGCCGCCGATCCTTGTTCCTTTCTTCGCTTTCCGGATCATGGTCGGCTGCGGCATGCTGATGCTCGCCCTCGCCTGGATCGGCACGTACGTTGCACGGCGCGGCAAGCTGGAGGAACGCAAGTGGCTGCTGTGGCCAGTCGCCCTGAGCTTCCCGCTGGGCTTCGTCGCCATCCTCACCGGCTGGTTCACCGCCGAAGTCGGCCGTCAACCCTGGACCATCTGGGGCGTGCTGCGCACCGCGGACGCGATGACGCCAGGCCTCTCCGCTCACTTCGCCCTCGCGTCGCTGATCATGTATGTGCTCGTCTACGGGTTCATCTTCTGCTTCGGCGTCTACTACATCCTGAGCATCATCCGCAGCGGCGTTTTCAGCGGCAAGGTGCTCACCGTCTGGAACGGGCACGTCATTCCGCAGACGTACGAACCCCGTCTGCCCGCGACAACGCGCGCTTCATCGTCCAATCACTAATCGGGAGAACAACATGCTTGACTGGTTCTGGCTGTTCGAGCTCGCCTTCGCCCTCGCCGCCTATATCGTGCTCGACGGCTTCGACCTCGGCGTTGGCATTTTGAGCGGCTTCGCCGCGAGCACCGCCCGGCGCGACCAGATGGTCGCCTCGATCTCGCCCGTCTGGGACGGCAACGGAACCTGGCTCGTGATCGCGGGCACCATCCTGTTCGGAGCGTTCCCGTCGATCTATTCGATCGCTCTCCCGGCGCTCTACGCTCCGCTCTCCGCCATGCTGGCTGGCCTGATCATGCGCGGTGTCGCAATTGAATTCCGCCACAGGGCGCACGGTTCGCGCTGGGTGTGGAACGTGTTGCTGTTCGCGGGTTCGCTGCTTGCCGCATTCGCACAGGGTGTTGCGCTCGGCGCGTACGCGCAGGGCGTCCCTGTCGAGAACATGCACTACACCGGCAACGGCTTCGAGTGGGCCTCGGCGTTCCCGTTGTGGTGCGGTCTCGGCGCGGTGCTTTCGTATGGTCTGCTCGGTGCCGGCTGGCTGGTGCTCAAGGGCGAGTACGACCTGCGCCAGTTTGGCTGCTCGGCTCTGAACCGCCTGACGCCGATGACGGTCCTTGTTCTCGCCGCGATGTTCGCCGTCACGCTTTTCGACCATCGCGTGATCGAGGCGCGCTGGCAGCTTCACCCGGCGCTCTTCGTTCTGCCGCTGCTGAGCCTCGCGACGCTGGTCGGCCTGCCGCTCGCCGCGCGCCGTGGTGAAGGACGCACACCTTTCGTCCTTGCGGCGCTCAGTTGCGCGCTGCTTCTCGTGACGCTCGCGGCATCCTACCTGCCGTACGTCGTTCCGTTCGATCTCACGATCGACCAGGCAGCCGCACCGGCCTCCAGTCAAACCTTCATGTTCTGGGGCGCGGGTCTCTTCGTCCTGCCGCTAATCGTCGCCTATACGTACGTGGCCTATGCGGTATTCCGCGGCCGCGTCTCCAGCAATCATGCCTATCACTGAATCGACCCTTCCATTTGAGGAAATGCTGCCATGAAGGTCGCCCTGTTCGTTCCATGCTTCATCGATTCGTTTTTTCCCGATGTCGGCATTGCCACGCTCGAACTGCTCGAGCGCCTCGGCTGCGACGTCGACTATCCGCTCGATCAGACCTGTTGCGGTCAGCCCATGGGCAATAGCGGTTGCGAGAATCAAGCCGCCGCCACCGAAAATCTCTTCGTGCGCAATTTCACAGGCTACGACTACATCGTCGCGCCGAGCGGCAGCTGCGTGCACCACGTCCGCGACAACCTGACGGCGGCCGATCAGACCAGCGACGCGCAGAAGGTGCGCCGCAACACCTATGAACTCGTCGAGTTCATCCACGACGTCCTCGAGGTGCGCGAATTCCCCTGGGCCGAGTTTCCGCACAAGGTCGGTCTGCACAACAGCTGCGGCACGCTGCGCAGCCTGAAGACGGCCAGCATGTCGGAAATCGCGGGGCCCGTCTTTTCCAAACCGATGACGCTGCTGAGCGGCGTCAAAGGCATCGAGTTCATCAAGCCGGACCGGCCCGACGAATGCTGCGGTTTCGGCGGCACGTTCTGTGTCTCGGAGGAGCCCGTGTCGGCCCGCATGGGCGCGGACAAGGTGCGCGACCACAAGCGCAACGGCGCCGAATACATCGTCTCGGCCGACTCTTCGTGCCTGATGCACCAGAAGGGTTGCGCGGACCGCCTCGGGCTCGGTCTGAAGTTCATCCATATCGCCCAGATCCTGAATGGAGCACGAGCATGAAACGCGTCGATCACGTGGGTTTTTCGAAGAAGTTCATCGCGGACGAAAAGCACATCGAATTCCACGACAAGCGTCTGTGGGGGCTGCGCAGCGCCCGCGACATCGAAGTCCACGGCATTCCCGAATGGGAGGAAATGCGCTCGCTCGCCTCGGCGATCAAGGAGCACACGCTCACGCATCTGCCTGACTATCTCGAGCAGTTCGAGCGCAACGCTACCGCCAATGGCGTGAAGGTGCATTGGGCGAAAGATGCCGAGGAGCACAATCGCATCGTGTACGAGATCCTGAGCGAGCGTAACGCACGTGTGCTCGTGAAGAGCAAGTCGATGCTGACCGAAGAGTGCGAAATGCGCCCGTATCTCGAGGAGCGCGGCATCACCGTCGTGGAGACCGATCTCGGCGAGCAGATCCAGCAGCTCGACGACGAGATGCCCTCGCACATCGTCGTGCCGGCGGTCCACAAGCTGGCCACCGACGTCGCCAGGACCTTTGCCGAGAAGTTCGGCACGGACCCGAATGAAAAGGACATTCCGAAGCTCGCCGAGGCGCAGCGCAACGCCACGCGCCCGCTGTTCCTGAACGCGGACGCCGGCATGACCGGCTGCAATTTCGCCGTGGCGGAAACGGGCGGCGTCACGGTCTGCACGAACGAGGGCAACGCCGACCTCAGCGCGAACGTGCCGCCGCTGCATATCGCCTCGATCGGTATCGAGAAGCTCATTCCGAAGCTCGAGCATCTCGGCCTGTTTATCCGCATGCTGTCGCGCAACGCGCTGGGCTCGCCCATCACCCAGTACACGTCGCATTTTCGCGGGCCGCGCGAGGGCGGCGAGATGCATTTCGTGCTCGTGGACAACGGCCGCTCCGAGCGGCTCGCGATGGACGACTTCTGGTACTCGCTCAAGTGCATCAGGTGCGGCGCGTGCATGAACACCTGCCCGGTGTACCGGCGCAGCAGCGGCCTGAGCTACGGCGGCGTGTACTCCGGTCCGATCGGCGCGATCATCAACCCGACCTACGACCTGAAGAAGTACAGCTCGCTGCCATTCGCCTCCACGATGAACGGCAGTTGCACCAACGTCTGCCCGGTGAAGATCAACATTCACGAACAGATCTACAAGTGGCGGCAGATCATCGCCGAAAAGCACGAGCTGCCGTTCGTCAAGCAGGAAGCCATGATGGTCGCAGGCCAGGTGCTGTCGCACCCGAAGCTCTACCGCGCCGCGATCAAAACCGCCAACAAGGCCGTTTCCACGCTGCCGCGCGTGGTGCTTTACAACCCGCTCAACGAATGGGGCAAGAACCGCGAGGTGCCCGAAGCGCCGAGCGAAACCTTCCGTGACTGGTACCTGAAGAGGAACAAGAAATGAGCAGCCGTGATCTGATTCTCTCCCGTCTTCGCGAAGTGGCGCCCGCGCCGCGTCCGCTGCCGGAAGTGCCGATGTTCGACCAGCATCTTCCGCCCACGCTCGAGACGTTCAGGAAGTCGCTCGCGCGTCTTGGCGGTACCTGGTGCGACATGCCCGCCGATGGCGATCTCGAAGCCTGTGTCCGTTCGCGCTTCCCGCAGGCGCGCGTAGTCTGCTCCGCCGTGCCCGAGGTCGAGGGCACCCGCCGCATCGAGGATGTCGAGCGTCCGCACGATCTCGAGGATGTGGACGTGGGCATCGTGCGTCCCGCGTTCGCGGTCGCGGAAACCGGCTCCATCTGGCTGAGCGAGCACGAGTATCGCGTCAATGCGCTCGGCTATCTGTCGCAGCACCTCGTGGCGCTCGTCGATCCGTCCCATATCGTCGACAACCTTCACCATGCCTATCATCGGCGGGAGTTCTTCGAAGCCCGCTACGCATGCCTGATGAGCGGCCCGTCGGCAACGGCGGATATCGAGGGTGTGCTGATTCGCGGGGCCCAAGGCATCCGGTCGCTCACCGTGATTCCCGTGCCGCGAGCCAACGCGACCCGATAGCCGGACCCACGACAATGCAACTCTTCGTGAGCGCACGCGCGCAACTGCTGCGTTTCTGGCACCACGGCCGCCACCAGTTGCCAATGGCGGACGCACTGCGGGGCGGCGTGATCTGCGTCGTGCCCGCCGTGCTGGCCGCGGCGCTGCACATGCCGCTGCTGTGCTGGTCCGCGATCGCCGCGTTCTGGACATGCCTCGCAGATGAGCCCAGCGGCCCGGGCGTCGAGCGCAGTTGCAAGGGGCTCCTGTTCGGTATGGCCGGCGCACTTGCGTCGGCCTGCGCGATCGCTGCTCAAGCGCTGCCCGTGCTCCCGATTGCCGTGGTCGGTGTGGTTGTCTACGCGGGCGCCTGCGTTCGTGCACGAGGCCCTGCGTCGGGACTGCGCGGCCTGCTCACGGCAACGGCGTGTGCGGTATCCGCATGCTTTCCGGCGCACGGCCTCGACGCCGCGACGCGCTACGCCGCCTTCTATCTTGCGGGAAGCGTATGGGCGACGGTCGCGGGAGGCACGCTCTGGCAAACCAGCGCCGGCAAACGCGCGCAGCAGGCAACGCTTGCGTATCTCCATGCAATGTCGTCGCTCGTCGATCGCCTCGGACAGGCGGCCCACGGCAACCGGGCGCGGCTTGAGCAAGGGCGCGCGGAGCTGCGCCCGAAGCTCGACGCGATGACAGCGGCCGTCGCGAACTGCTGCGGCGAGGCGCCTTCGGCGTGCGGCCGGTGGATCGACGACGCGGAGCAGGCCATCGCCCTGCTCGCGGGCCTGGAAACGCTGCTCGACGGCGGCCACGATGCCGCCCGGCGTGAAGCAGCCGGCCTCCTTGCGCCCGCCTACGCCCAACTCGCGTTGCAGATCGACGCGAGCGCGGCACGCTTGCGCCGCGGTCCTCGCGCATTGCCGGGCGACGTCGAGCAACGGCTGGCTCGCGTGCAACAAACCTTGCGTGGCTGCGAGCCCGCCTGGCTGGCGACCCACGAGCCCGGCGAGGGATTGACGTGGCTGCGGGCGAATGTCGATCTCCTCGAGCGCCTCGCCGTTCTGCTCGCTCGCGACTTGCGCGTGGATGCTACGCGCGCAATCGCAGCAGGCCCGCGCGCAGCGCCGCACGAGGCGCCGCGCCCTGGCCGCTTGACCGCGCGGATGGTGGCACTCGTCGCCAGCAATGCCTACGCCCGGTACGCTGCGCGGCTGTCCGTCGCAGCCATGCTCGCGGTCGCGCTCGCACGCCACTCGGGCATGCAACAGGGCTACTGGCTGCCGCTCACCACGCTGTTCATCCTGCAGCCCACGCTTGCGCAAACGGTGAAGGTGTCCGGCCTGCGCATCGGCGGGACGCTGCTTGGCGCGGCGCTGGCCACGGCGTTCTCGTTTATCTTTCACGACCCGCTGCTGCTCGCCCTCGTTGTGCTCCCGCTCGCCACCGGAACGTTGGCGGCGCGCGCAGTGAGCTACCTCTCGTACATCCTGTTCCTGACCTCACACTTCATCCTGGTGGCGCATCTCGGCACGCTCGCCGGAGCGCCTTGGGCGCTGGCTGTCGCGCGGGCGGAGCTCAGCGTGGCCGGTGTGCTCGTCGGCTTCGTCGTGAGCCTCTTCGCGTGGCCCGAGCGCGACCATCATCGTCTCGGCAGCAGCGCGGCGCGCGCGCTGGAGGGCACGGCCGCGTATCTCGACGCGGTTGCGCGCCGTCTCGCTCAGCCGGTGGCTCGCGGGGGCGAAACGCTCAGAAAGGTGCGCCGACGCGCCTGCCTGGATATCGACACGCTGGAAGCCACGATCGGCGCCACGCGGTTCGAGTCGCTGGTCGTGAATCAACGGGCTGCGTGCGCAAGTGTGCTGATGCAGCGCCTCCGAACGCTGGTTGGCGCGCTGTGCCCGCTTGAATATGTCGATGCGTTGCTCGATGACACGGAACGCGCACGACTTGCCGCACTCGCTCACAAGGCGCACGCGAGGCTCACGCGCGATACCTGCACCGACGAGCTTCTCCACCATCCGCGCGACGACTCGGCACCTCACGCATCGTCGTGCCACGCGCGCGAGATCGAACGCGAAGTCACCGAAAGCGCGTGTGTCGCACACCTGCTGCGCGCCCGCCTTCTGCGCTGAGGTTGGTGTCGGCGGCACCCCGTAAGCGCTGCGGAGCCGCGTCCCGTCAAGCCCGATTTCAATTGCAATACCGCCGTGCGTGGCGCGAAACAACGCAGTAATCGCGCACCTGCAGACTTTCGCCCATCCCGCGGCGATTCGAACGCCAGCCGGCACTGATGCCGGGGCAAAGCGCGCCGCCAACCTCCAGCCCTCAGGAACGGTTTATGAACCTGTTGCAGAACATGCGGATATTCGTGCGCGTCGTGGACATGGGCAGTTTCACGGCGGCGGCCGATTCGCTCGATTCAAGCGCGGCCTCGACATCGAGAGCAGTCAGCGAACTGGAGCAACACCTCAAGGTCCGGCTGCTGACGCGCTCCACGCGCCGCATTGCATTGACCGATGCAGGGCGCACCTACCTGGGCCACTGCCGATTGATCGTACGTGCAGTCGACGAAGCGGAGCACGAGGTCTCCGAGGCAGGCAGTCTCGCTCGCGGCATGTTGCGGGTCCATAGCTTCGCGAGCTTTGGACAGCACTACCTCGTTCCCGCCATTCACGCGTATCGCCGCCTATACCCCGAAGTGACGATCGATCTCCAGCTTTCGCAAAACTTGCCGGACCTGTTCGACGGTAAATGCGACACCTCAATTCTCGCGGTCTCCGGCCTGCCGGACTCGGAGATCGTCATGCACCAGCTAGGTTCGAGCTGCAGCATCCTGTGCGCCTCGCCACGCTATCTGAACGGGCGCGGCACGCCGTTGCATCCCGGCGACCTGATCGATCACGACTGCCTCGCCCTTAGCAGGCCTACGTGTTCGTCGAGCGGGTGGGTGCTCGAAAAGGCGGGTAGTGGCAAAACCGAAAACATCGAGATCAACAGCGTATTTCGCATCAATATCGCCGAGTCGCTGGCCGCGGCGATCCGCGCGCACATGGGCATCGGGCCCCTGCCCGTCTACTCGGCGCTCGCCGGCTTGCGCGCGGGGACACTCGTGCGCGTGCTGCCGGAATACACGCTGGACAGCAAGGATATCTGCGCACTCTTTCCATCGCGCCGCTACGTCGACGCCAGAACGCGCACATGGTTGGACTACATGCGCGAGTATCTGCCCCCCGCGCTCGCACGCGATCAAGCTGCGCTCGCGAGCCTCGGCAACCCTCGCGGCTGGCTGCCTGCGCATCCAGCTTTGACCCCGGAACAGCTTGACGGGACACTCGCGATGCGCCGGCAATTGCGCAAGCAAACGGCCTTCTGACGGCTGAATGAAACGCCGGCCGGGCGTGGCGCAAACCTCGCCTGGGCCCGAGAAGCGCCTTGCTCACACCTCCACGGCGCCGACATCGTCCCATCTCGCGGCTTGCTGAGCCGGCGCTTGCGCGGTCGTTGCAGCTCGCCCGCCACCTCGTCCAATGCACGGCTGGCTGCGCACACGTCATGATTGCATTCCAGGGGCGTCGTCTGGCGCGGGGCAAGCCGCGCGCGTGTCGACTCGATGCGCCCGGTTCCCGTCGGCACGACGAAGATGGAGCCGAACGCACGCCCCGTCTCTCGCGCGACTTGCGCTGGCCAAAGAGAATCGGCCGCCGCCCTTGCAGCGCCATCTCGGAGGCCGGACGCTTTCTATACAGTTGCGACACCGGTGTGCGATGCCTCACACCGATCGTGCGGGAATGCGTGTCGGCAGCGCGCCGCGGCGTTTTTCGTTTCATTTGGAACACGCCGCATCGACGCTGAAACGCCGTCGAAACTGCAGCGCCGAAGAATTCATACACTCCCAAACTTGAGATTGCACACCGTCGCATGAACACCTTGCACAACATGCAGATCTTCGTCCGCCTGATAGATACCGGCAGCTTCACCTCCGCAGCGGCCTCGCTACAGGTGAGCCTCGGTACCGCGTCGCGGGCAGTCAGTGAACTGGAGGAGCATCTGCGCACGCGGCTGCTGCACCGATCCACGCGCCGCGTTTCCCCGACGCGCGAAGGACTGGCCTACGCCGAACGTTGCCGCATGATTCTGGCCGACGTAGCGCGGGCCGAAGACGACACCGCCCTCGCCGCCGACCACCCGAGCGGACTGCTACGCGTGCACAGTTTCGCAAGTCTCGGCCATCGGCACATCATGCCTGCGATCCAGGCCTACCGGGAACGCCATCCCGACGTCCACGTGGAACTGAGCCTGTCGCAGGCGCTTGCCAATCTCTTCGACGGCAGCTGCGATACGTCAATCGTCGCTTTCTCGCCGCCGCCGGACGCCGACCTTGCGTCGTTCCAGCTTGGCCGGTCGCAGCGCATTCTTTGCGCGTCACCTGGATATCTCGCCGCGCGCGGCGTGCCGCAATCGCCGGACGATCTGCAGTTGCATGACTGCCTGACGCTGCGTACCGCCACCTCGTCGTCGCAACGCTGGTGCCTCGAAGGCCGCGACCGGGTGAGCGTCACGCTCGCCGTCGACAGCGTGGTCAGCATCAACATTGCGGAATCGCTGGCAACGGCCGCGCGCGAGGGGATGGGGATTGCGCCGTTGCCCGCCTATGCCGCACTCGACGAATTGCGCGACGGCACGCTCGTGCGCGTACTGCCCCAGTACACCATCGATACGCGCGAAATCTGCATTCTCTATCCCTCTCGCCGGTTTATCGATGCGCGCACACGATCGTGGATCAACTTCATTTGCGACTGGCTCCCGCCCCGTCTTGATAAAGACGAGGCGGCCTTGAGCGAACTTGCACGGGAAACCGAAGCACCAGGCGTCGCGGCCTGAACGGACGCGTCGATACCGCCCCGGGCCGTTGGCTGCTTACCCTCGATGTCGTGGTACATCACGCCCTGCTGTGGAGATCGCGAATCCAATCCGGCACGATGGTCACGCCGAACCCCGCCGCAACCATGCCGACGGCCGACGCGATCTGCGTGGATTGCTCGCGGTGTTGCGAATTGAAACCGCATTGCTGACTCGCGGTGATCACGTCATCGTACAGCGACGGCACGATGGCGCGCGGGAATATGATGAGGCGTTAGGCCTTACACGCCACATCGTGTTGCCGGCAGCAGCAGCCAATCGCCGAGCGTCGTGCCCCGTGTATCGTGCAGCGAATGCGTGCGGTTTCTATCGATGCAGGAAGCGGCCACGGTCAGCGAGGCGAGTACCAGCGTCCGACAATTTCCTTTAGCAGGTACCGCTCGTTTGCAGGCGCCGAGGTCAGTGCATAGGTGGGCGGATGGATCAGCTTGTTGGTCAGCGACTGCGACAGTGCTTCGAGCACCGCGGCCGGAGCGTCGCCGCGCGCCAGCATTTTCTGCGCGCGTTCGACTTCCGCGCGGCGCAGCGTGTCGGCTTGCGTGTGCATGTGGCGGATCACCGGCACGATGCTGCGCGCGTCGAGCCACTGCATGAAGTTCTGCACGCGCGTATCGATGATCGCTTCGGCCTGCGCGACCGCGGCCTGGCGCGACGCATTGCCTTCGCGGACGATTGCGCCGAGGTCGTCGACGGTGTACAGGAACACGTCTTCGAGCTGGCCGGCTTCGGATTCGATGTCGCGCGGCACCGCGAGGTCGACCATGAAGATCGGGCGGTGACGGCGTGCCTTGACCGCGCGCTCGACCGCGCCGAGACCGATGATCGGCAGCGTGGACGCCGTGCACGACACGATGATGTCGAACTCGTGCATCCGGGAGGGCAGTTCGGAGAGCGGAATGGCGCGGCCGTTGAAGCGCTCGGCGAGCCGCATGCCGCGCTCGGCGGTGCGGTTCGCGACGACGAGTTCACGCGGATGCTGCGCGGCGAAATGCGTCGCGCACAGTTCGATCATTTCGCCCGCACCGATAAACAGCACGCGCTGGTTCGCGATCTTGTCGAAAATGCGTTGGGCGAGGCGGACTGCGGCGGCGGCCATCGATACCGACTGCGCGCCGATTTCAGTGGTGCTGCGCACTTCCTTTGCGACGGCGAAGGTGCGCTGGAACAACTGATTCAGGTAGGTGCCGAGTGCGCCGGCTTCGGAGGCGGTGCGGACCGCGTCCTTCATTTGCCCGACGATCTGCGTCTCGCCCAGGACCATCGAATCGAGCCCCGACGCCACCCGGAACGCATGACGGACCGCTTCGGACTGCGGCAGCGCGTAGACGTGCGGCGCGAGCTCCTCCGTGCGGATACCGTGATACTGCGCCAGCCAGCTCACGGCTTCGTCGCGTGAGCTTTGCGCATCGGTCGCGCAGTACAGTTCGGTGCGGTTGCAGGTGGAGAGAATGGCGGCTTCCGGCGCGCTCAGCGAGCGCTTCCCGGACCACGCTGCCTTGTACTGGGCGAGCGCGGGTTTGATCTCTTCGAACTGAAACGCCACGCGTTCGCGCAAGGCGACGGGCGCCGTTTGGTGATTGATTCCGATCGCAGTCAGTTGCACCGTGAACCTCTCGCTTTCTTACCACGTGGGCTTTGGTCTTTGGCCATCGGTCGTAGAATGCATCGTCGCTTTTGCGGACGCATTACCAGATGATGGTGCGCGAATTGCAGATGTAACGCTTTTGGAACGCGACGGCGCTTTCTAAGGTACTGAAGCGGTGTGCATGTTGACGACGAGGAACAACCGCGCTCACCGAATTGGCGACACATGCCATCGGCCTCCTCACCCCACTGGATCCCGAAAGATCCGGCTCGGCACGCGGACTTGTCGCTATCAGACGCATGTCAGTGAAGATTCGCCATATCCCTCGCGCGATGCTATGTGGGACGCTGGCGACAGCCCTTTGTAATGCCAGCGACTCTCAACCTTCATCCACCGCTTCTCGAAATGTTTAGCGGATCGCTGAAGCGGTTCACCAAAAGTGAAGGAACCTATCTGCCTGTCCGAAATAAGTCGACCACTACACTGATCTTTATCCGCGCGGTCCACACCATCCAGTACGAAATGGCATGGGTGGCCGTGACACCCTCGTACGGCAAATTGCCTGCGCTGCTCAAGCGCCTGCGTGAGCGGCTCAATCAACTTCCCAATGAAAGACGGCCCGGGCGCACCTGCGCTCGAGCCTTTCGTTATACCGTTCGCTTCCTCAGAAGAAACCTTAACTGAACGGCACTACAAATATGCCCGTCCTTTTTCGCGAGGCGGCCGGCCAGGTACGCAAATTTTTCGCTTTGTACACTCATCGCATGCACTGCTGCTGGGGCCCCTCCACTCGGCAATGCTATGCCGTGCTTCTTAAACTTTGTTCTTCCCGATCCAGGTCGAACCTATTGATGATGGAATTTCATCGATTGCAGATGCGCCCTATCGACGCGCCTCATTCACACCACGCGCTGCGCCCGTGTCGTGCATGGCCGGCCCGAACAACTGGTCGACCTTCATTGAATCGTGGAGCGATTCGCGCTCCTTCGCACCGTCCTTGAAGCCTTTTATGGCAAAACCAAGGTCGCTGCCAATATTGCGGAGCTTGCTCGTGCCGAACACGAGAGAAATGATGGTCAGCACGACAAGCCAATGCCAGATACCGAGGGAACCCATGACAAGCTCTCCTTGAAAATGTATCGAAACTGCGCTGGTCACGACTGGAAACGTTGCGCTCCTTCGCGGCCATACAGGCGCTAAATGGATTTCACCACCGCCTCATTACTCGACCATTGCATCTCGACCCTACCGTGATTACGATTGAAACGTTCGACAATGCAGGTTCCGGATTCACCGCACGCATCGCGAAAGCCCGCTGTCCAGCTGCGTCACCGGTTTATCTGATACTCTTTTTATCAGCTTCATTCATCGCGCACCGTCGTCCATGTCTTTATGGAAAATGAGGAGTTCGTCAAATGAACAGAAAATCTGCCATTCTCGTCACTGTGATCTTTTTTGAGATGCAATACACGCACAGAGCAATGTGGCGCTTTTTGGACTGATCGCTTCGAGCATTTTGTCGCGCTTGTCGTGGGTCGATTTCGCAATTTATCGACACAGATCCGGAACGTGAGCGTATACCCAAGATGATTGGATCTCGCGTCGGTGACCGCGTCCCAGGACGGCATTTGCGCCCGTTCGTTTCGGAACTGGAAGCGTGTTCGAATAGAGTCCTGTCAGGGTGGTCGCGCCCTTCAATGAGCCGAAAACCGTCAAGCAACTCTTTCGCGAGAGTTTCTCTCTGCATCAATCTGAGGTTGCCACGCTCAAGAATATCGGCTGTGATTCTTTCTATTTCCTCGTCGATTGCTAAGTCAACTGCTTCGTCCAAAATCTCCTTTAACAGGCGAATGCAGCCGAGCGACATGACGAAGAGATCCCATATATATGGCTTAAGGGAGCAAGGCATTAAGAACGGAAGTCGCGCCTCGAACGTTTTGATGGATTCCACGAATCCCTGAATGTCCTTGCTGGCGGCAATAAGTGTGGGCAGGCCACGTTCAACGTCCGACCAGATGGAACGGCCGAGATCCCGCAGCTTTCGTTCAAAATCACCCAAAGCCTTGTGGCGGAAGGCAGCCGGAGTCGAACCGACCTGAGAGCGTCTGACGCCCTCAACTGGGTTTGAAGCCCAGCCGCACCACCGGATACGAATGCCTTCCTACGGTGATTGAATGACGCGTGCCCGATAGAAACAGGCCGCAGAAGCCAGATCAACGCAGATCGAGCCAGCGGCTATCCGTGCGCACGAGGTGCAGGCCACGGTGGAAGCGAGTATACCCAACCCGGTCGAAGAACTCCAAAAGCTGGATCGCGCGTTTCCGGCCGAGTCCTGTCGCGTCGCGAAACGGCGCGGCCGCCACGGTGCCGGCGTTCTTGTGCGCCTCCGTCGCCGCGATCGACGCGAGTTCGCGAATCACCTGCTGGTGATAGAACAGGTCATGCACGACCTGGAACAGCTCGCCCTGACGCGCGAGCTTGCGCAGCAACTGACGCACGCGCTCCTCCGGCACACCGTGCCCGTTCGCGAGCTCGCGCACCCACGGCGGATCGAAACGTCCCGCCTCGATCTCGGGCAGCAGCGTCGCGGCAAGCGCCTGATCGGCGGCATCGAGTGTCACGGTGTGGCCGGGCAAATGCAGCCACGGTCCGCGTCTGATCAACTCGCCACGCGCCGCCGCATCGTCGACCAACGCGCGCCACAGCGCGTCGTCGACCAGCGGCGCCGCGATGCGCCGCAAGCGCGACAGGTCCGGGCCCAACTCATCCGGCGAGCGCTCGTGGTATTGCGCGAGCGCACTCGTCAAGCGCCCGGCCAGTGCATGCCATGCCGCGTCCGCGAGCAGCAGTGCGTCATGGCCCGGCAGTTCGATCGTGCGCGTCCCGGCGGGCAACGCGAGCGCGGCTGCCGGCTTCCCCGTCAGGCGCTCCAGCAACGCCCGCGACAAACCGTGTGGCGCGCGCGCGAACGGCGCATCGAGCGAGCCGGTGTCGAGCAGCGTCTGTATCGCGTCGAGCCAGTCGAAGCGTTCCGCCGAGCGCCGCTTGCGCGCCGGAGCGAACGGATCGAGCACATGCCCGCCGCCCACCGTGCGATTGGCCTGAGCGTTACGCACGACGAAGCGATCGCCCGGTACCGCGCACAGCGGCCGCTCGAACACGAGTTGCACGCGCGCGCGCTGACCGGGCGCGAGCGTGTCGCCTTCGAGCAGCGCGACATGCGCAACCTGATGCTGCGTGCCGAGATGCACGTGCAGCGGCGTCCAGTGTTCGAGCGGGTGCTGCGCGTCGGCGAGCAGCGTCAACGTGACGTCGATACGCTCACTCGCTTGAGACAGCCGCGGATCGACGACCCAGTCGCCGCGCTCGATCGCACTCTTGTCGATGCCCGCCAGATTCAGCGCGCAGCGCTGGCCGGCGCGGCCGGTTTCGGCGGGGCGATTCTGCGAGTGGATACTGCGCACACGCACCGGCTGATTTTTCGGCGCGAGCAGCATCGTGTCGCCGACGCTCACGCTGCCTGCCACTACGGTCCCGGTGACGATCGTGCCCTGCCCCGCGAGCGTGAACACACGATCGACGGCGAGGCGGAACAGGCCGTCGTCGCGCTTCATACGCCATGTCGCGGCCTGCTCGCGCAGATGCGCATTCAACGCGGCGACGCCCGCGTCGCCCGCGCGAGTCGCGCAGGTATCGAAGACCGGCGCGTCGCGCAGCACGCTATTGCCGACGAACGCACTTACTTCGTCGTGCACTTCGCGCAGTCGTTCCTCGTCGACGCGATCCACTTTCGTCAACGCGATCGCACCGCGCCGGATGCCGAGCAGTTCGACGATCGCCAGATGTTCGCGCGTTTGCGGCATCACGCCGTCGTCGGCGGCGATCACGAGCAGCGCGAAGTCGATGCCGCTCGCGCCCGCGGTCATCGTATGCACGAGCTTTTCGTGGCCCGGCACGTCGATCAGACCGAGCACGTCACCGTTCTCGAGCGGCACGTATGCGTAACCGAGCTCGATCGAAATGCCGCGCGCTTTTTCTTCCTTGAGCCGGTCCGTATCGACGCCGCTCAGTGCCTTCACGAGGCTGGTCTTGCCGTGGTCGATATGCCCCGCTGTACCGACGATCATGCGTGCCTGTCCTTCAGTTGCTCTTCGGTTGCGCGATTAGCTGTGCGATCAATTGCGCCTCATCGGCGGCTTCGAGGCAGCGCAGATCGAGCCTCATCGCGTCGTCCGCGATCCGGCCGATGACCGGCCGCGCCATCCCGCGCAACTGCTTTTCGAGCGCGAGCAGATGACGGCCGCCGCGCTTGCCGTCGGTCATCCTGATGACAAGGCCGTGGCTCGGCAGCACGTCAACGGGCAATGCACCGCTGCCGATCTGGCTGAACATCGGCTCCGCCGCCACGGTGTAGCGCGCGCCGATCGCCTGCTGCAGCGCCGGTAGCACGCGCTGCGCGGCAGCGTGAATGTCCTCGGCGGGACGCGTGAGGAGCCGTAGCGTGGTCAGCCGCTCCGCCAACTTCTCGGGCGCGCGATACAGCCGCAGCACAGGCTCCAACGCCGCGAGCGTCAGCTTGCCGACGCGCAGTGCGCGCTTCAGCGGATGCTTCTTGATCTTGGCGATCAGGTCGCGCCGCCCGACGATCAACCCGGCCTGCGGTCCGCCGAGCAGTTTGTCGCCGCTGAAGGTGACGACATCGGCGCCGGCCGCGACGGTCTCGCGCACCGTCGGCTCGCGCGGCAAGCCCCATTCGGCGAGATCGACCAGCGTGCCGCTGCCGAGATCGACGGCGACCGCGAGCCCGCGCGCGTGCGCGAGCGGCGCGATCTCGTCGATACCGACTTCCTTCGTGAAGCCGCTGATCGCATAGTTGCTCGCGTGGACTTTCATCAGCAGCGCGGTGCGCGCGTTGATCGCCTGTTCATAGTCCTTCAGATGGGTGCGGTTCGTCGTGCCGACTTCGCGCAGCTTCGCGCCCGCGCGGCTCATGATGTCGGGAATGCGAAACGCGCCGCCGATTTCGACGAGCTCGCCGCGCGACACCACCACTTCCTTCTTCGCCGCGAGCGCCGACAGCGTGAGCAGCACCGCGGCCGCGTTGTTGTTGACGACGGTTGCCGCCTCGGCGCCGGTCAGCTCGCAGATCAGATCGTCGATCAGGTCGTCGCGATCGCCGCGCATGCCGGTGGCGAGATCGAACTCGAGGTTCGCCGGTTGCGTGAGCGCGGTCATCACGGCGCGCACCGACTCGTCGGGCAGCAGCGCGCGGCCGAGGTTCGTGTGCAATACAGTGCCGGTCAGATTGAACACACTGCGCAGCCGCGACGCGTTGCGCGCGAGCAGCGCCGCGGCGACCGTCGCATGCAGCTGCGGGGTTTCGAGCGCGCTCACCGCCGGGTTGGCCACCGCATCGCCCGATTGCGCGCTGATACGCCACGCGTCGAGCGCGTCGCGCAACGCATCGAGCACCTGAGTGCGGCCGTATTCGCCGATCAGCGGCGCGAATTCGGCCGACGCCATCACCTTGTCCACCGATGGCACGCGCGCCATCAGCGCGCGCAATTCCGAGCCGCTCACATCGCTCACGAGCAATCCCTTATGTCGTGTTGAACTTGCGTCCGGCCAGGTCGCCGTCAGGCGGACTCGTCGTCCTCCGCGTCCGTCGCGCCGGCCGTCTGTTCCGGCCACAGCCAGGGATGCGGCGACGCGCGCCGGTAACCTTCCGCGCCCATCAGCAGATCGAGCGTGAGGCTCGCGAGGTCGTCCGCGAATGGATCGAACTCGTAGTCCTTCGCCTGGATGCCGATCTTGCGGTAAGTATGGCATTCGTCGCACGACTCCGCCTTCAGCACGGCGTTTTTCGTTTCGGCTTCGCGCGTGGCCGCGTCGGCGTCGGGCGAGCCGGCCACGTGGTACGCAATGCCTTTCGTCGAATCGCAGTTCGAGCATTTGCTTCGGACCATATGCCATTCGGTCGCGCACAGCCCGCATTGCAGATAGCGATAGTTGTCGTACGCGCCGCCGATGCGCAGCGTGCTCGCCACCGGATGGGAGCCGCATACCGGGCACAGGCCCGGCGTGTCGAGGTACGGCACGGCGCGCTTGTCGATGTCGGCTGCGAGGTCGGTCCATACGACTTGCAGCGCGGCCATGATGAATGGCGCGCTCGCCGGGTCGACGTCGGGGAAGCGCTGCGCGAAGATCGCGTCGGCCTGCGCTTCGAGCGTGGCGACGTCGAGCGAGCGCAGTTGCGTGAACACCGCGACGAGCGGCGGCGTCAACGGACCCGCGGCTTCGATCTTGTCGAGCAGTTGCAGCAGCACGTCGCGCCACGCCGGATCGCGCGCGGCGGACAGCGCCGGAATCAGCGGCATCGAATACTGCTGCGCGCTCGCGATCAGCTCCGGGCTCGGCGGCTGCGCCTTGAAGTGCGCGAGCACCGCCTGCTGCGCATCGGCGAGCGCCGCCATCAGCCGCAGATAGCCGGCAATCGGATTGCCACGCGAGGCGAGCTGGCGCAGGCGCGCGGCGCGCGGCGCGAACACCGCGAGCCGCTCCGGCATGCGGATGCGGGGGATTGCCGAGGGATCGAGCGACTCGATGTCGGCGGCTTCGAGAATTCGTTGAGCCAAGTTATCGACCTCTGAAAACGGAAGAGCCGCCGCCCGTCATCGACGTGGCGCGGCGGCCCGGTGCGCGGAGTGCTGCGTGCGGCGCATTGAAACACGCGCTGGGGCAGCGCCGATTGAGCATACTTTATTTGCCGATGATTTCCCTGAACCAGTTCGGATGGTGCTTGCGCGCCCAGCCATAAGTAACGGTGCCGCGCGTCATCGCACCTATGGAGCCCTTGACCCACAGCGCCGCATAGACATGCACGATGATGCCGACGATCAGCAGGAATGCCGTCACCGCGTGCACGAGCGCTGAGAGCCGGATCAGGTCCATCGGGAAATAGAACGAAAAGTAGCGCCGCCAGATCACGATGCCGCTCAGCAACAGCAGCAGCATACAGATCACCATCACGAAGAACAGCAGCTTCTGCCCGGCGTTGTACTTGCCGATTGCGGGCAGGCGCTCCTCGCGGTTGTTCAGCACGTCGCGGTACTGCTTCATCCACTGGATATCCGCCTGGTCCAGATAGTTGTGATGCCAGAAGCGCAACGCAAGAATCAGGAACGAGATGAACATCACGCAGCCGATGAACGGGTGCAGGATTCGCGTCCACTGTCCGCCGCCAAGCACGAAGTACAGAAACGCCATCGCCGGATGGAACATCGCGAGACCGGACAGCGCGAGCAGGATGAAACAGATTGCGGTGATCCAATGATTCGTGCGCTCGTTCGGCGTATAGCGCACGATCAGGCGGTTGCCCTTCACGTCCGTGAAGTCGGTGTGCTCAGAGTGGTTCATTGCTTACCCTCCCGCGAACGGCGCGCTTCTTCGGCTTCCTTGACGGCGGCGGCTTCGTCGGCCTCGGTCACCTCGTTCGGACCGACGCGCGTGTAGTGGAAGAAGCCCGCGAGCGCGGCGATCCCCATGATGGCGAGCCCGATCGGCTTGGCTATACCCTTCCACAACGTCACCATCGGACTGATGCGCGGATCGTCCGGCAGGCCGTGATACAGCGACGGCCGGTCGGCGTGATGCAGCACGTACATCACATGCGTGCCGCCGACCTTTTCCGGGTTATAGAGGCCAGCGTTCTGGAAACCGCGCTCCTTCAGATCGGCGATGCGGTCCTCGGCCTGCAGCTTCATGTCCTCCTTGGTGCCGAACATGATCGCGCCGGTCGGGCAGGTCTTCACGCAGGCCGGCTCCTGGCCGACCGCGACGCGGTCCGAACACAGCGTGCACTTGTACACGCGGCGATCCTTCTTCGACATACGCGGTATGTTGAACGGGCAGCCGGCGATGCAGAAGCCGCAGCCAATGCAGTTCTCCTCGTGAAAATCCACGATGCCGTTCGTGTACTGCACGATCGCGCCCGGCGACGGACAGGCCTTCAGGCAGCCCGGGTCTTCGCAGTGCATGCAGCCGTCCTTGCGGATCAGCCATTCGATATCGCCGGCGGAGTTCTCGTACTCCGCGAAACGCATGACGGTCCACGAATCCGGACTCAAGTCGGGCGGGTTGTCGTAGACGCCGACGTTCACGCCGATCTCGTCGCGCAGATCGTTCCACTCCATGCAGGCGGTCTGACACGCCTTGCAGCCGATGCACTTCGATACGTCGATGAGCTTCGCGACCTGCGCGGTGGCCGGCGCGCGAGCCACCGGCGGCTGCGTGGTGGTGGCCGAGACGCGTCTGATGTCTAGTGATTGCAGTGCCATCTCTTTACCTTATGCCTTTTCGACCTTGACGAGGAACGACTTGGTTTCCGGTGTCTGAGAGTTCCCGTCGCCCACCGGGGGCGTCAGCCCATTGACGAGATAGCCCGGCCTCGCGAGCCCCATGAAGCCCCAATGAATTGGCAGCCCGACGGTCTGCACCTTCTTGCCTTCGACAGTCAGCGGTTTGATGCGCTTCGTCACGACCGCGACGGCTATCAGGTGCCCGCGGTTCGAGCTCACCTTGACCCGGTCGCCGGCCACCACGCCGATCTCCTTCGCGAGGTCTTCGCCGATCTCGACGAACTGCTCGGGCTGGATGATCGCGTTCAGCTTCGCGTGCTTCGTCCAGTAGTGAAAATGCTCGGTCAGACGATAGCTGGTCGCCGTATGCGGGAAGTTCTCGTGCGTGCCGAACGTGGCCTTGTCGCCCGGGAACACGCGCGCCGCCGGGTTGCTGACGACCAGCTTGTTGTCCGGATGCAGCGGGTTGTAGCCGAGCGGCGTCTCGAACGGTTCATAGTGCTCGGGGAACGGCCCTTCGACCATCGCGTCGCGCGCGAAGAACCGCGCGACGCCTTCCGGATTCATGATGAACGGATTCATGCCGCTGTCAGGCGGCTCGTCGACCTTGAAGTCCGGAATGTCGGCGCCCGACCACGTGCTGCCGTTCCACGCGATCAGCTTGCGCGTCGGATCGAACGGCTTGCCGTTGAGATCGCACGACGCGCGGTTGTACAGAACCCGCCGGTTCACCGGCCATGCCCACGCCCAGTTCAGCGTGTTGCCGATGCCGGTCGGGTCCGAGTTGTCGCGGCGGCCCATCTGGTTGCCCGCCTGGGTCCACGCCCCGCAGAAGATCCAGCAGCCGCTCGAAGTCGAGCCGTCGTCGCGCAGCAGCGCGAAACTCGCGAGCTGCTCGCCTTTCTTCGCGAGCACCTTGGTTGGGTCCTTCGGATCGGTGACGTCCGCGAGCGCCTTGCCGTTGAACTCCATCGCGAGTTCTTCCGGCGTCGGGCTATCCGGCTTCGCATAAGGCCAGCTCATGTTCAGGATCGGATCTGGATACTTGCCACCGTCCTTGCGATAAGCGTCGCGAATCCGCAACCACAGCCCAGCCATGATCTCGAGGTCGCTCTTCGCTTCGCCCGGGCCGTCCGCGCCCTGCCAGTGCCATTGCAGCACGCGGCTCGAACTGACGAGCGAGCCGCGTTCCTCGGCGAAGCAGGTGGTCGGCAGACGGAACACCTCGGTCTGGATCGATGCGCTGTCGACGTCGTTGAACGGGCCGTGATTCTTCCAGAACTCCGACGTTTCGGTCGCGAGCGGATCCATGATCACGAGCCACTTCAGCTTGGCCAGAGCCGCGCCGTTCTTTGACTTGTACGGCGCGGCGGCAAGCGGGTTGAAGCCCTGCGCGATGTAGCCGTTCATCTTGCCCTGACTCATCAGCTCGAATACCTGGAGCAGGTCGTAGGACTTGTCGAGCTTCGGCAGATAGTCGAAAGCGAAGTTGTTCTCGGCGGTCGCCTTGTCGCCCCACCACGACTTCATGAAGCTCACGTGGAACGCGCGATAGTTGCGCCAGTAGCTCAGCTGATTCGGCCGCAGCGGATGCTGGGTGCGCTTCTCGATGTAGGCGTCGAAGTCCTGCTCCGCTTCCATCGGCAGCGTCATGTAGCCAGGCAGCAGGTTCGACATCAGGCCGAGGTCCGTCAGGCCCTGGATGTTCGAGTGACCGCGCAGCGCATTCATGCCGCCGCCCGCGATGCCGATGTTGCCGAGCAGCAGCTGTACCATCGCGCCGGTGCGGATGATCTGCGAGCCGATCGAGTGCTGGGTCCAACCGAGCGCGTACATGATCGTAGTCGCGCGTCCCGGCACCGACGTCGCCGCGAGCATCTCGCACACGTGCAGGAACTTGTCCTTCGGCGTGCCGCAGATTTTTTCGACCTGCTCGGGCGTGTAGCGCGAGTAATGCTTCTTCATCAGCTGATAGACGCAGCGCGGGTCCTGCAGCGTCGGATCGACCTTGGCGAAGCCGTCGTCGCCGCGCTCGTAGTCCCACGAGGTCTTGTCGTAGCGGCGCTTGTCGGCGTCGTAGCCGGAGAATATGCCGTCGTTGAACGCAAAGTCCTCACGGACGATAAACGACACGTCCGTGTAGTTCTTCACGTACTCGTGCTGGATTTTGTCGTTCGTCAGCAGATAGTTGATCACCCCGCCGAGGAACGCGATGTCCGTCCCGGTGCGAATCGGCGCGTAGTAGTCCGCGACCGACGCCGTGCGATTAAAGCGCGGGTCGACCACGATCAGGCGCGCCTTGCGGTGCGCCTTCGCTTCGGTGACCCATTTGAAACCGCACGGGTGGGCCTCGGCCGCATTGCCGCCCATCACGAGAATCAAGTCCGCGTTTCTGATGTCGACCCAATGGTTCGTCATCGCTCCACGGCCAAACGTCGGGGCAAGACCTGCCACCGTCGGGCCATGTCAGACACGCGCCTGATTGTCGAATCCGAGCATGCCAAGACTGCGACCAGTCTTGTGCGTCAGATAACCCACCTCGTTACTGCTGGCCGACGCCGCGAGCATCCCGGTAGTCAGCCAGCGGTTGACCTTCTTGCCGTCTGCGGTCGTCTCGACGAAGTTCGCGTCCCGGTCTTCCTTCATCAGCTTCGCGATGCGGTCCAGCGCGTCTTCCCACGAGATGCGCTTCCACTCGTTCGCCCCGGCCGCGCGGTACTCGGGATAGCGCAGACGGCTCGGGCTATGGATGAAGTCGATCAGGCTCGCGCCCTTCGGGCACAGCGTGCCGCGATTGACCGGATGGTCGGGGTCGCCCTCGATGTGGAAGATGCTCGTCTTCACGTTCTTGGCTTCGTCGCCGAGGCCGTACATGAGGACGCCGCAGCCCACCGAGCAGTACGGGCAGGTGTTGCGGGTTTCGGTAGCACGCGACAATTTGTACTGACGGACTTCGGCCAGCGCGGGGGACGGCGAGAAGCCCATCAGGGCTAGGCTCGAACCGGCGAGCGAGGTGGCAGAAACCTTCAGGAACTGTCGCCGAGTCATTTGCGTCATTGCATGGCCTCGGCTCTTTTGGGAACAAAATTGATTATAGATGCCGTTTCACGACCGTAGCTCGATCGTAGTGCATTCGCCACCCGGGTAAATCAGACATGCGAAAGTCACCTGAATGAACGGCTCCCTCTGTCTGCACGATTTATTCCAGGCGCCGGGCACCGTTCATGCTGAATCCGCGAATGGTAATTCAATTGATCTTCTCGACGGATTATTGCGCTCCTATGAACTCCTCTACTTACTCCTGTCGCGCGGCAGCCGGCGCAGCCTCGCTTGCGCTTCTCGGCGCCGCACTGCTGGCCACGAACTCTCCCAGCCTTGCGCAGATTCCCCAGTCGGGCGGCTCTTCGCATATGGAAAGCCGCTCGTCCGGGATGGGTTCGACGCCCGACCCGGGCGCGTCGGCGGTTCACGAATCACTGAAACCTCAGTCGAAAGACAGCGGGCAAGGTAACGCGCGCGGCAAGACCGCCGGCCAGGGACAAAAAACCGAGGGCGCTGGCGGATTTAACAATGGCTTGTATGGGACCGGCGCAGGCAGCAATAAATAAGGCTTTGCAATCGCGCGGTAATTGGTTTGCTAATTGTCGACGGCGATCGATTCGCGCGGCGGTGCGCAATTGTGTTAGCGCGTGAAGAATTCGTTTCATCGCGCGCCGCTGCCGTTTGCATTTGCTTCGGCATTGGTACTTTCTACGCGGGCGTTTATCGTTCGGATATACCGCTTCGGCATTAAGCCAGTTTGCGGCCCGCGCCGAGGCTGCACAGTGTGAAAACTACCCTCATAATGCGGTCATTCGACGAACCCGAACTCCCGCCCTCATGACCCAAGTCCAAGCAAGCCAGTCGCCCCGCCTTACGAGCCTGTCGCACGGTGGCGGCTGCGGCTGTAAGATCGCGCCCGGCCTGCTCGCCGATCTGCTCAAGCGCAGCGCGCCGCTGCCGTTTTTCCCCGACCTGCTGGTTGGCAACGACACCGCCGACGACGCCGCCGTCTACAAGCTCAACGAGGACCAGGCGATCGTCGCGACCACCGATTTCTTCATGCCGATCGTCGACGATCCGTTCGACTTCGGCCGCATCGCCGCGACCAATGCGATTTCCGACGTCTACGCGATGGGCGGCAAGCCGATCATGGCGCTTGCGATCGTCGGCATGCCGATCAACGTGCTGCCGCACGACGTGATCGCGGCCGTGCTGAAAGGCGGCGAATCAGTGTGCGTGGATGCGGGCATCCCGCTCGCGGGGGGCCATTCGATCGATTCGGTCGAGCCGATATACGGCCTCGTCGCGCTGGGCATCGTCGATCCGAAGCGCGTCAAGCGCAATGCGGGCGGCCGGGCCGGCGACGTGCTGATCCTCGGCAAGCCGCTCGGCGTCGGCATTCTGTCCGCGGCGCTGAAAAAAGACCGGCTCGACGAGGCCGGCTACGCGGCCATGATCGGCGCGACCACCAAGCTGAACCGGCCGGGCGCCGAGCTGGCGCGGCTCGACGGCGTGCATGCGCTGACCGACATCACCGGCTTCGGCCTGCTCGGCCACACGCTGGAACTCGCGCGCGGCTCGAAGCTGACCGCGCGCGTGCGCTATGCTGACCTGCCGTGGCTGCCGAACGTCGCGAGCCTCGCGGAAGCCGGTATTTTCACCGGCGCATCGTGCCGCAACTGGGATGCCTATGGCCACGACGTGGTGCTGCCCGCCACGTTGCCGTCGGCCGGCCGTGCGTTGTTGACCGATCCGCAGACGTCGGGCGGGCTGCTGGTGTCGTGCGCGCCCGAGGCGGTCGACGAGGTGCTCGCACTGTTCCGCGCCGATGGCTTCGCCGACGCACGAGTGATCGGCGAGCTTGTGAGCGGTGAAGCGCGGGTCGAGGTCATCTGAGGCAGGCGGTTGAAGGAACGCGTCACTAGGGAACGCCTGAAAGGACGCATAACCGGCCCGAACGAGCCGCGCATGCGATAATTTCGGTCTTCCCGCGGTCCGTTTCGTCCCTACTCCCTTGAAAAGTCTTCTAGTCAGCCTCGATAAAGCCGGCGATTTCGATGAAATCGTCGACGTTCGCACGCCGCTCGAGTTCGAGGAAGACCATATTCCGGGCGCGACCAACGCGCCAGTGCTGAGCAACGAGGAACGCATACTGGTCGGCACGACCTACAAGCAGGTGTCGCCGTTCGAGGGCACGCGGCTCGGAGCGGCGCTCGTCGCGCGCAACATCGCGCATCATCTGGAAACCACGTTCGCCGACCGGCCGCGCAACTGGCGCCCGCTGATCTACTGCTGGCGCGGCGGCAAGCGCTCGGGGTCGGTCACGACGCTGTTCAACATGATCGGCTGGTCGGCGCGGCAACTCGAGGGCGGCTACAAGAGCTACCGGCGCGCCACGCTGGAGAGGCTCGAAACCCTGCCGCGCCGTTTCAGCTACATCGCGCTCGTCGGCCCGACCGGCAGCGGCAAGACACGGCTGCTGTCGGCGCTGCATGAGGCCGGCGCGCAAACGCTCGACCTCGAGGCGCTCGCCTCCCATCGCGGCTCGCTGCTCGGCGCGTACACGGGCGTGCAGCAGCCGTCGCAAAAGCGTTTCGACACGCTGCTCGTCACCGCGCTGCAAGACTTCGACGTGAACCGGCCGGTGTTCGTCGAGGCGGAAAGCCGGCGCATCGGCTCCGTCACGCTGCCCCTCGCGCTGCTCGAAACGTTTCATCGCGGCACGTGCGTCGAGGTGCGTTCGAGCCGCGAGGATCGCGCGGCGTTTCTACTGCAGGATTACGCGCATCTGTTCGAGCATCCCGACTACTTCAAGGGACAGCTGGAACGGCTGATCGGCCTGCACAGCCGCGAGCGGGTCGCGGGCTGGCAGCGGCTCGTCGACGACAACCGGCGCGCCGAGCTCGCGCACGAACTGATCGAACTTCACTACGATCCCGCGTACGCGCGCAGCAGCGGCCAGCATTTCGATCAGCTGCCGAATGCGCTGCAACTCCATTTCCGCCCGAACGACGCCGACGTCGTCGAGCAGGCGAAAACGCTGCTCGCGCAGCTCGACACCCGTACGCTAGTCCTCGGTTGACTCACAACGACATTTAAGAACCATCATGCAATCAACCCTTCGGCAACCTCGCGTCACGTTTGGCTGGATCGTCTTCCTGCTGATCGCCGTCGTCGGCCTCTTCTATGTGAAGTGGTTTCCGTACTACAACCGCGCGTTCGTCGCCGCGAGCCAGCATTCGATCGGCAAGTCGATCCTGATGGGCACGTCCGCGAGCGCACCGGCGGCCTCGTGGCAGGCCGCGATCGACTTCGCGCTCGCGTACGGCAAGGCGATCTGGCAGGCGATGGTGCTTGGCCTGCTGCTCGGCTCCGCGGTGCAGGCGCTGATTCCGCCGCAGTGGGTCGCGCGCGCGCTCGGTCGCGCCGACTTCAACAGTGTCGTCAAAGGCGGCCTGATGTCGTTGCCGGGCATGATGTGCACCTGCTGCGCGGCACCGGTCGTCGCCGGCCTGCGCGCGCGCGAAGCGGCGCCGGGCGCAGCGATTGCTTTTTGGCTCGGTAACACCGCGCTGAATCCCGCGACGCTGATTTTCATGGGCTTCGTGCTCGGCTGGCAGTGGACGGGCTTGCGCCTCGCGCTCGGCATCCTGATGGTGTTCGGCCTCGGCTACCTCGTGAACCGCATGATCACGCCGCAGGAAGCGCAAGCGTCGCGAGAAGCCGTCGCGCAATTGGTCAGCGCCGACGATCCGGGTACCGCGTTCTCGCGCTGGATCTCGATTCTCGGGCGCATGACGCTGCGGCTCGTGCCGGAATACATCGTGCTCGTGCTGATTCTCGGCGCGGCGCGCGCATGGCTGTTTCCGCACGTCGGCCCGGACGTCGACAACAGCCTGCTGTGGATCATCGCGCTGTCGGTCGCCGGCACGCTGTTCGTGATTCCGACCGCGGGTGAGGTGCCGATCATTCAGGCGATGCTGTCGTTCGGCATGGCCGCCGGCCCCGCCGGCGCGCTGCTGATGACGCTGCCGCTCGTCAGCGTGCCGTCGCTCGCGATGCTCGCGCGGTCGTTTCCGCGGCGCGTGCTGACCGTGGTGGCCTGTGCGGTGGTGGTGTGCGGTGTCGTCAGTGGTTTGCTGGCCGTTGCGCTGGGCTTCTGAGACGGTATTTGAGTTCGAGTCGTAGAAGAAGGAAGCATGAAACGTATCGCCGCTTTCGCCGTCACGTGTTGGTCCGCCGCCGGGCTGCTGTACGTTGGACAGCACTCGGTGGCGCTGATCGCGCTGAGCGGTGTCGTTGCTTTCGCGGGGTTCGATCTGCTGCGGCCTTGAAGGGGTCGTTGTTCGCAATAGCGTTCGCGTTCGCCCGCGCCTAACCGGAAAGGGCCTCGCTAATCGCCGCGAGCCACAACACCACCGCGTGCGCGCCCGGGTCCACATGACCGATCGCTCGCTCGCCGACATAACTCGAACGCCCGCGGCGCGGATGCATCGAAGCGGTACGCGACGTGCCATCGATTGCCGCACAGACGGCGGCTTGCAATGCGGCATCCGTCGACGCTCCCTGAGCGAGTGCGTCATACAGCGCGTCGGCGGCGGGCTTCAGCGCATCGACCATCGTGCGATCGCCCGGCGTCGCGCCTCCGAGTTCCATCAATCCATCGACACCGGCGCTGAACGCCGTCGCCCATTGCCATGCCGTGGCCCCGCCCGACGGTTCGAGCGCGGCCGCCGCGCGCAGCAGCATCACCGCGTATAGGGGACCCGACGTACCGCCCACCACGCGCCGCAGCGTCGCCGAGATGCCGCGCAACACCGCGCTCGGCGTGGTTGCGGACGCGTAGGAATCGAGTTCGAGCTGCACCGCGCGTGCGCCGCGCGCGAGGCTGATGCCGAGGTCGCCGTCGCCGACGCGCTGGTCCAGTTCGGTCAATATCGGCTCTGCTGCCAGCAAGCACTCGCAGACCGCTTCGATCGCTCGCCGCAGCGTCGCGTCACGCGCGAGCGTCGCGCCGCTCGCGCTTGGCGGCGCGGGTGGCGCCGCACGCACCGCGACCTGCGCGACGCGGCCGCTCAGCGCGGGCCATGCGCTCGTATGCGAGGCGGCGTCGAGCAGGCTCAGCCGTTCGTCATCGACCCGCAGCAGCGTCAGCGACACGCCAGCCATTTCGAGCGCGCTCAGGAACGTGCCGGCCCACGCGCGCGCAACTTCGATGCCGCGCCCGGCGAGCTCGCGCAGCGCGGCGCCGGCTACCACGTGGAGCTCGCTCGATGGGGTGCCGCCAAGATTGTTGACCAGCAGCGAGACGCGCTCGCCGGCCTGCAACGCGAGATCGTCGATGATCTTTGCCAGCAGCTTGCCGACCATCGCATCGGCCGGTTCCAGCGCACCGCGCGCCACCCCGGGTTCGCCATGAATGCCGAGGCCCCATTCGATTTCGCGATCGCCCAGTTCGAAGCCCGGCTTGCCCGCGGCCGGCACCGTGCACGGCGTCAGCGCGACGCCCATCGTGCCGAGCGACGCGGCCGCTTCTTTAGCGATCCGCGCGACTTCGGGCAACGGCAATCCGCGCGCGGCCGCCGCGCCCGCGATCTTATGAACCAGCACCGTGCCCGCGAGTCCGCGACGGCCCGCGTGATTGCCGCTCGCGCTCAGCGCGACGTCGTCGGCGACGATCATCATCTCGACGGGAATGCCCTCGGCGCGCGCGATTTCGGCCGCGAGGCCGAAGTTGAAGCGGTCGCCCGTGTAATTCTTGACGATCAGCAACGCGCCCGCGGGGCCGGCCACCGCTCTGATTGCGTCGAGTACGGCGTCGGTGGATGGCGATGTGAAGATCTCGCCGGCCACCGCCGCGCTCAGCATGCCGTGGCCGACGTAGCCGCCGTGCGCGGGCTCGTGGCCCGAGCCGCCGCCGGAGATCAGCGCGACCTCGCCGCGCGCAGCCACGGCCTCGGCATCGGCGCGCAACACGATCGTGCCGCCCTGCAACAGCGAGAGCTGGGGATTAAGGGCGATCAGCCCGTCGAGCATGTCGGGGACCACGGTGGACACATCGTTGATGAGCTTCTTCATTGCGTCAGCTCCGTTGGATGCTGCCGGCAGCGCATGATCGAATGATGCGATGGCAACGGCAGTCGGGTCGTCGGCGAAAGCGGAAGGACTAACTGTACCGCGCATTGTCGAACGACGACGCAACAGCGGCAAAAAACGCGTGAATGTGCGCGAGCTGCGAGCCACAAGCGGACAACGAAAACGAAGGGGACGTGATGCCGAACGGCGAAACTGCGGGAACGACGGGATGGATTTGACTGGACCGTAGACGAAAGCGGAACCGCTTTCGTCTACGTCACAGATGCGTTGGTAGGCTCGATTGGATTCGAACCAACGACCCCCACCATGTCAAGGTGGTGCTCTAACCAACTGAGCTACGAGCCTTTAGAGGCGCGAATTATAGAGACTCGTTGGAGACTTCACAAGCCCTTGCGGCGATTTATCGAATCGCATGCGTGTTGATCAGTTGGTCGCGGTCCATTCGGTGTCAGGGTCCAATGGATAAACCGGCCGTTTCACGCGCTCGAATCTGAACAGACTGTAGTCCGAACTCGTGACGCCGCGACTATCGCATTCGACGAGCGCCGCCGCGATCGGCACGAAGACCGGCCGGCAATACATGCGTGATTTGAGCAGCAGAAAACGCGCGCGGCGCGGATCGATGCCGACGCTCTCGAATACGCCGAGATCCCACGGCTCATGCGTGTGTTCGGTCACGACGAGTTTCACCGTGCCGGCGTCGAGCACTGCCGCACGCCCCATGTACGCGCGTTGGCCGGTGTAGGTCGGACCGCTGATCACGTATTCGCCGTCCGTCAGCGCGCGCACGACGCCGGTCAGGGCGAGCGGCGAACGCGAGGGCAAAGCATCGTTTGTCAGCTTGTTGCCGATCGCGAGCGTGACCGTGCTTCCGACCCCCGAGGCCGCCAGGGCCGCGACCGCCTGCGGGTCGCACAACGGCCCGCTGACGATGTCTTCGAGGCCCTGCTTCAATGCTTCCTCGAGCAGATCCATCGAGTCGCACGTGCCGCCTGACATGCAGTTGTCCCCATGATCGAGCAGCAGCACCGGTTTGTCGGCGCCGCGCGCGAGCGACGCCGCCCGCGCGACCGATTCGGCAAGCGGCGCGCTGCGATAGACGAAATCGTCGCGCTCGTCCCAGATCTGTCGCGCGACACGCTCGGCGACCGCCTCGGCATCCGCGCGCTCGCCATTGCCCACTACAACGACGCTAATGCATGGCGCGTCGATATCGGCGAGCGAGAAGCCCGCCAGCACCGATACCGCGAGCATGCCGTCGGCCTCGGCGGCGCGCGCGGCGTCGAGCGCGCGTTTCATCGCGCCGTCGGCGCTCGCGCTGCGCAGCGTGTGCGTGAGCAGCGGCGGTTGACGCCACGCGATCACCGGATTCGCGTGGCCGTCGATCATGTCGAACAGCAGGCGCGCCGCGTGCGCGCCAGTCTCGTACATGTCGACGTGCGGATAGGTTTTGAAACTGACGATGATGTCGGCGTTGTCGATCATCTTTTGCGTGACGTTGCCGTGCAGATCGAGTGCGACCGCGATCCGCGCGTGCGGCAACGACGCACGCACGCGCGCGAGCAGATCCCCTTCGCCGTCGGCCGAGTTCTCGGCGACCATCGCGCCGTGCAGATCGAGCATCACCGCCTCGCAACCCGTCGCGCCTGCCAGGATAGCGTCGCAGATCGTATCGTAGGCTGCGGCGTCCACCGGCCCGCTCGGATTCGCCATGGCGGAGATCGGCGTCACGATTTCGGCGTGCACGCGCTCGGCGGCGTCGATGAACGCGGCCATCGCCGTTTGCATGCCCTTGTTTTCGTCGAACGCGGCGCGGCCGTAGCTGGGACCGGTGCGGCCGAATGCGGCCAGCGGGGTTTCTACCGGCGAGAAAGTGTTGGTCTCGTGGTTCATTCGTGCGATCAGGATCTTCATACGCGTACGCTCCCTGTCCTCGACGCGGCGCTCAGCATCACCTGCAGCAGCACCTTGAAGCCGGCTTCCAGATGATCGGCGCGCGCCCTCGATTTCGTCGTGGCTGATGCCGTCCTTGCACGGAACGAAGATCGTCGCGCTGAGTCTGATGCGCGCGAAATAGACCGCGTCATTGCCCGCGCCGCTGGTTACATCCGTCGAGGACAGACACCTCGAGCCAGCCGACCGTGGCGCGGCGACGCGGCGCATGATCGCGCGCCCGATGCGGTTCGCCGCGAGGAGCCCGCTTCGATGCTTCCCGGGTCGAACGCAACTGGATGGCGCTTGCCGACGGGACTTGCTCCGTTCCGGCTTGCTGGTCGGCGTTGTTCCAGTTGTCATGATAGAGAGGTTTTGCCGAGGCTGACGGCCGGACGTCCGCGAGGCGGCAATGCGGCGACGCCTTTCCGTGGGCGAGGATAGCGGGAAAACCGCTGGATTCGAGGGTAGCGAACGGCGCACCGCGGGCGATTTAGGTGTCAATCCGCTCGACTACGGACGCCGCGACATGCCGGCAATCTGCGCGCAAGTGGTCGCCAGCAAACGTTTTCGTCGAAGGAAGCGGGTAAAACGCAATGAAGGCTCAACCTTTTGCGAAGCGCGCCGTTATTGCATGTGCTCAGGCAAACCCCTTGGATCTCCATGGCACAACCGATTCCTTTCCGCAACTCTGGCGCCGCCCGCGCGCGGCATGCCAAAGCCATGCTGTTGCCCATCGCGCGCCAGATCGCCGACGATCTCGCGTTACGAGTTCATCTGTCGCTCGACGCATTGCGCCGCGGCGTCGGCACCAAGAGCGATGCACAGACACTCACGCAGATCATGCTGTTGACCAGCTATCTCGCCGATGCCGGCTTCGGCTCGATGAGCCATGAAGAACTCCACGCCGCGGATCGCGCCTCGGCGATGGTGTTCGACGCAGGTCGGGAACGCGACGAATGGAAGCTGGACGAAGCGGGATTCGAACTCTTTGCATCGATCGCTACGAGGTACGATCGGCAACTGCATCGCGCTCCGCTTTGGGCGATTACGGAGGCCAGTGAGAGACTAGACCGCTTTATCGCGGGGAGATCCGATCGAGCGCCGGTGCGTAAGCGGGCATAGCGGTTTTGGAGGAAGTGCTGACCGCCTGAACCAGAAGGACGCGGATTTTGGACGAACATGTCGGAAGTCGCCGGGTTACGCGGATGCGCTGCGGATCGGAAAGCAGTGAAGCGCGCGGAATTGACCGCGTAAACGCAAAAACCCCACCGCTGGGCGGTGGGGTTTCTGGCTTTGGGGGGAGCCTGACGATTACCTACTTTCACACGGGCAATCCGCACTATCATCGGCGTG
>NZ_JBFPKF010000150.1:0-308 GCF_040948685.1 Paraburkholderia sp. BR14374
GTGCGAGTTCCATGTACTTCAACGCACCCCTCAGGTCGGGTGGCTGGATCTGCCCAGCCAGTAAGCGATCAACGAGCGCGAGGTGATTGCGGTAGCGAACGGGATCCTGCTGGAACACCCAGCGATCGATTTCCGAGTTGAAGTGATACGTGCGGCCGTTGTAGTCGAGTGGATGGTCCTTTAGCAGGCTGTTGAAATACCCCTCGCTGGCGAGCAGCACTTCATTTCAATGAGTCGCTGCGCCGGTTTGGTTGATGTCGATTTGATACTCGAAGTCTTTCATTCAGGTGGGGCCAATGCCATCTCCT
>NZ_JBFPKF010000151.1:0-306 GCF_040948685.1 Paraburkholderia sp. BR14374
TCACGCTGGTGTACGGCAACCGCAGCGTCGACCAGATCATGTTCGCCGAGGAGCTCGAGGATCTGAAGAACCGCTTCATGAACCGCTTCGTGCTGTATCACGTGCTGTCGGACGACCTGCAGGACGTGGAGCTGTTCAACGGCGTGCTCGACCAGCAGAAGTGCGCGGCGTTCCTCGAGCAGCTGCTGCCGGCCGACGCGATCGACGAGGCGTTCATCTGCGGCCCCGCGCCGATGATGGACGCGGCCGAGGCGGCGCTGAAGGCCGCCGGCGTGCCGCCCGCGAAGGTGCACGTCGAGCGCTTCG
>NZ_JBFPKF010000152.1:0-302 GCF_040948685.1 Paraburkholderia sp. BR14374
GCAGGCAGTGTCGCGAAGTATGCCTCATCCGGCGTGCGGTCTTCCAGACTCGAATGAGGTCGTCTCTGGTTGTACAGATTGATGTAATCGCCGATTGAGCGCCGGGCGTGGCTGACCGACTCATATGAACCGCGTCGGTGAAAGCGGTCGCCGTGAACTGACTGCCCTGGTCGGCGTTGACGATTTCAGGCTGGCCGTATTTCGCGAATGCCTCTTCAAGCGCCTCGACCGCATGGATCGCTTCCAGCGTGATCGCCACGCGATGTGCCAATACCTTTCGGCTGGCCCAGTCCACCACAGCC
>NZ_JBFPKF010000153.1:0-300 GCF_040948685.1 Paraburkholderia sp. BR14374
GGATCGCACCCGAGATGCCGACCGCGACGTACAGTTGCGGCGCGACGATCTTGCCGGTCTGGCCGACCTGATAGTCGTTCGGCACGAAGCCCGCGTCGACGGCTGCGCGCGATGCGCCCAGCGCCGCCCCGAGCTTGTCGGCCAGCGGTTCCAGCACCTTCGTGTAGTTCTCACCATTGCCCAGACCCCGGCCGCCCGACACGATGATCTTCGCGCTCGTCAGTTCCGGACGATCGAGCTTCGTCACTTCGCGGCTCACGAATTGCGAGATGCCTGCGTCGGCTGCGGCTTCGATCTTTT
>NZ_JBFPKF010000154.1:0-285 GCF_040948685.1 Paraburkholderia sp. BR14374
CGAAGTCCGTTGTCGCAGCCAAACGCCCCCACGTAACAGCGCTGATCGCGCTGGCGCTGGCGGTGTCGTCCGCATTGAGCGGCTGTAGCTCGTTGTACTCGGAAGGCGCGGTCGCGGGCGCCGGTATCGCGGGTGCCGCGGTCGCGGGCAAGGTCACGAGCAATGCGGCGGTCGCGACCGGTATCGGTCTCGGTGCGGTCGCCGCCGCGCGCGCCGGCGTGCAGTACTCGGAGCGCGTGGTCCACACGAATACCCAGAACAGCATCGCGCAGGCGGCTGGTCCGC
>NZ_JBFPKF010000155.1:0-283 GCF_040948685.1 Paraburkholderia sp. BR14374
GATCACCGCCTCGGCGCCCGACGAGAAGGCCGAGCTGTTCGAACCGGCGGGCGACAAGATCTATCGCCACCCGACGTTCTACACGCTGCCCGACGAAGTCAACCACATGTAAGCGCGCCATGACCACTCTGTCCACTACGTCCCCTACGTCCCCGTCGCCCGAACATCTGCAGTACGTGCTGCGCCTCGCCGATACCGCGCTGATCCTCGGTCAGCGCAACAGCGAGTGGTGCGGCCACGGCCCGATCCTCGAAGAGGACATCGCGCTGTCGAACATGAGCCT
>NZ_JBFPKF010000156.1:0-270 GCF_040948685.1 Paraburkholderia sp. BR14374
CGACCGCCAGATACAGCCAGCCCTCGTCGGTCCAGATATACGTGATGTCCGAACTGAACACCTGATTCGGCGCAGCCGGCGCGAACTCGCGGTTCAACAGGTTCGGCGCGACGGGCAGCTTGTGCCGAGAATCAGTCGTGACGCATGCGTGGCGAGCCGTAGGCGCCCTTGACCTCGGCATGAATCGACCGAATCAGCGTAAGCAGTTGCGTGTCGGTCAACCGTTTCCGCTCGGGCGTGCCGCCGCGCTTCCAGACACGATAGCCGTTC
>NZ_JBFPKF010000157.1:0-267 GCF_040948685.1 Paraburkholderia sp. BR14374
ATTCGACGGGCTCGTCGGGCACGCCGCCGTTGCCGTCGGGCGGCCTCGGCGGCGGCTCGATGAACTCGCCGATGGGCGGCGGCGCTTCGGGCTCGAGCAGTAATACCGGCGGATTTCTCGGCGGCGACAAGGAAAAGAGTGAGGATCAGGGCGGCGGCATGATTACCGCCGATTCCGCGACCAACTCGCTGATCATCACCGCGCCCGAAGCGACGTACCGCAACTTGCGCGCGGTGATCGACCAGCTCGATGCGCGTCGCGCGCAGG
>NZ_JBFPKF010000158.1:0-258 GCF_040948685.1 Paraburkholderia sp. BR14374
CTCCAATACGCCGATCATCGAGTGGCCCGATTGCGCCGATCATGCACTGGCTCGATTGCGGCGATCATCCGGTGGCTCGATTACGCCGATCCCGGAATGGCTCGAATATGCCGGTCAGTGACACCGGGAAATTAAGGCAAAGCTGATCAAGTCCACCGCATAGCTACTTGGAGCGTTATAGATCGGAGTGGATAAGGAAGGCAGAACAAGATGAAGCGGCAGACGCTGGCGATGGCAGCTGACGAAGGTGCGGGTTTG
>NZ_JBFPKF010000159.1:0-255 GCF_040948685.1 Paraburkholderia sp. BR14374
CCACACCGCGCAGGCCCATCTGCTTCATCAGCCGCTCGACCGTGCAGCGCGCCACGACAATGCCTTCGCGCTTCAATTGCGTCCAGACCTTGTCTACGCCATAGACCTGGAAGTTTTCTTCCCATACGCGCCGGATCTCATCCTTGAGCATCCTGTCGCGCTGGGCCCGCGCCGGCACCAGCTCAGGATGGGCGCGGCGGGCCACATGCGTGTAGTACGTCGACGGCGCGATTGGCAGTACCCTGCAGATCGGCT
>NZ_JBFPKF010000015.1:0-181279 GCF_040948685.1 Paraburkholderia sp. BR14374
GAACGCGTCAGAGAGATTTAGCTTCTCGTCGGCGTCGTGATGGCTGCGAAGGCAGTCGAACGCGCCGCTGGGCTCCGGTTCACGCGCCGCATCGTTATGCCATCGCGTTTCCACACGACCTGGGTCGGGAACCGCCGTTCCCTAGACGTCCGCGAACAACCATTTTGCTGCCTCTGGCACAACTGAATTGCGCTCAACCCTTTATCGGATAAGAATTTGGACGGCATCGGCGAAAAGTTTATGGTGTCATCAGTTGCACGCAGCCGGTTTCCTATGAACTGGGCAACTCAGCATGCCGACGCTGCTGCTGATCGGTCAGAAGGACACCACCGCGATCGGCAAGGATGCCGCGCCGCCCGAAGTACGCGCGAAGCTCGGCCGTTATCCGGAACTGGGCCGCGCGGCCGCGAAGGCGATTCCGCACGCGACGCTCGTGGAGTTTGCGGCGCTCGGTCACGCACCGCAGATGCAGGACCCGGATGCGTTTCACAAGGCGCTGTTGGACGGGTTGGCCGCGGTGCCGACGAACCGTTGAGGGTTCGAGCGGATTTTTGTCGCGTGTCGATGACGACCTCCCAAAAAGGAAACAGCCCGATCAGCGTAAGCCGATCGGGCTGTTCCGGTCAGGCTGACCGCCCTGACCGAGGGCACGTCAATGCACGCGCATAGCGCCGCGGCCACGGGAGCCGCGATATCACTTCCGTATCGAAGTTCACGCGACGCTGACGGCCGCGCGATCGCGCATCAATAGCCGCCGCTGCTGGTGGCGCCGCTGCTGCTGCCCGACGAGCCCATGTCGCCGCCCGTGGACTGGCACGCGGCCAACGACAACGATGCGACTCCTAGCGCGATGATCACGGATACGGCCGATAACAGTCTTGATACTTTCATGTAGAACTCTCCTGCACGGCCAACGCGACTGACTTGCCGCGCGGCCACGCGTTGAGCCGGGGAGTCGCGGATCGCTAGCGGCAAGTCCCGCGACGCCGGCGGCGGTTACAAAAAGGACAGGCAAACCTTCTGCAAAACGGGCAAGCAACCGCTGTGCGCGGCCGACGATTCCGTTTCGCGGTTCCATGGCTACGCGCTCGATCACGCGACGCCTAATCTACGAACGCCAACGGCTCGCCTTTATTCCACCGCAATCGGTTATTTGTGACACGTTTCGCGTCGGGATACTTGCCTTCAATGCGGCACGGACCTTGCGCAAGCCCCCCGCGACCGTTTGCCGGCGCTAACATTGACAGGTGCAAGGAATATCGATGTAGACGCGATCAATGCAAAACTCAGCGATCCCGGAGTCCGCGTTGACCTGTCCGCACTGCGGGTGCGTCACAGTCGTGACGATGCCGACCGACGCCTGCGTTTACTTCTATGAATGCCGGGTGCAAAGCCTTGCTTTCTCCGAAGTCCGGCGACTGCTGCGTCTTCTGTTCGTATGGCTCGGTCAAGTGCCCGTCCGTGCAAGAGGCCGGTGTGTGCTGTGCGAAATCTGTCACTCGAGCCGGGCCATGAGCCGAGGCGAGCGCAGGCATCGAAACAAGGCTTGGCCTGAATAATCGGCTAACCCTCGATCGAAGTGGCGGGACGCATGGCGAGCCTCGCGTTGGCGTCCCTTTTGAATGGCACCGCCGCCAGCACCGATGCAAGTACCATCAGACCTCCGCCAAACCATGCCGAGGCCGAAACATGCTCCCCGAGCCATACGTAGGCGAATAGCGCACCGAACGCGGGCTCGCTGCCCATCAGCAAAGCGACGCGCGTCGGGTTGCTGCGCTTGACGGCAAAATTCTGTGCGAAAAATGCGAACAACGTACAGGCGAGCACGAGGTAAGCAATGCTCGCCCAGAAGTCGCTGTGCCCATTGAGCGACGGCAGCGCCTGCCAATGCTGTGACGGCAACACGAACGCCACCAGCACACTGCCCAGTGCAACGACGCCTGCCTGGACCGCCGTTACCGACAGCGGGGCAAGATGCGATTCGCGCATCACGCGCTTGGTCACGCACACCATCAGCGCGCGCAGCAACGCCGCAACAAGGATCAGCGCATCGCCTGCGGTCGGAATGATCGCGCCACCGCTGACGAACGCGGCGCCCGTCAGCGACAAAGCCACGGCAATCCATTCGCCACTCGAGGGCTTTCGTCGCAGCAACACCCATTCGACCAGCGGCGTCAGCGCGACACACAGACTAATAAGGAACGCCGCATTCGACGCGCGTGTGTGCGCGATCCCGAACGTCTCGGCCAGGAAGATGCTGAGCAGGATTGCGCTGGAACCGAGCGCGCCCAGCAAGGCGGACGCTTTAACGTGTCGAAGCGAGCGCAACGCAGGCGACAACACGACGAACGTCAGTCCGAAGCGCAACGCCAGCAGACCGAGCACCGGATAGATCGCGAGCGCGCCTTTAACGACCCCATAACTCGTGCCCCACACCATCGCGACCGCAAGCAGCATCAGGTCGGACATCCATAACGCGCTCTTTTGCTTCGACATGACGGACCTTGTGTTTTCACTCGTATGGTCCGAATTGTCGGGTATTGCGCCGAAAACTATAATCCATGGCGGCGGAACATCTTTTATGTTTGTAATGCACAAATGTCCAACGCAGGTCGGAGGATCGCGATGAATCCGAATGAGCTTTTTGCGTTGCTACCCGACATGGCGATGTTTGCGAGGGTGGTCGACGCCGGCAACTTCTCCATCGCCGCGCGGCAACTGGGCAGTACACCGTCGACTGTCAGTCGGCAGATTAAACGCCTCGAGGATGCGTTGGGCACACGCCTGCTCGAGCGCTCGACCCGTAGCATCCGGTTGACGGATTCGGGCGCGCAGATTTACCGGTACTGCCGGGATATGGTCGGCGCGGCCTCGGGCGCCGTCGACGTCGCTGGACAAGGCGCGGGTGATCCGCGAGGCAAGGTCAGCATCAGTGCGCCGATTTCATTTGCGCGATCTGTCATCCATCCGCTGGTTCCCGAATTTCTGCGTATGTGGCCCGACGTGGATGTCCATCTGGTGTTCGCCGACCACGACGTCGATCCGCTGCGTGACGATGTCGATCTGGTGATCCGGCTCACGCGTTCGCCTCCGCCGGGTCTTGCTGCCCGGCGACTCGGCGCGGTCAAATGGGTTCTGTGCGCGTCGCCTGCTTATCTGGCGGAGCGGGGGACGCCGGGCGAGCCGCGTGACCTGGCGCGGCACGCATGCATGTATCTAGGAGAGACGGTCGACGACAATCGATGGCATTTCCGCCGCGACTCTGAGACACGGTCGGTCGAAGTGAAGGGGCGCTACGTTGCCAATGATACGAGCGCGCGGTTGGATGCGGCGCTGCATGGCCTGGGCATTGCGAGCTTGCCCGATTTTGTCGCTGCGCAGGCGATTTCCGCGGGCGACATCGTCCAGGTGCTGAGCGACTGGGAGTTCGAGGCGCGTCCCTATATGGGCCCGGTTTGGCTGCTTTATCCGCCGAATCGATTTTTGCCGTCTCGAGCACGTGCGTTGATCGATTACCTTGTGAGTCATCTCCACGACAGGTGACGAGTGCTTTTCACGCACGCGCTGGCCACACCTGCGGCAACGGGGCGCGCAGGGCTGCGCGCCGCCTTGCTGTCAGCCGTGGTAGAAGCCGTCGGTAACCGAGTTCTGCAGCACGCCGTCTACATAGACGCCGACAGGGTCGCCATCAGCGCTCGTGAGAATCGAGCCGACGTGCTGGCCGGGTAGTTTCATCCGGCCACCTTGAATGGTGGTCATCTCCTGGTGATCCAGTTCAGCACAGTTCTGGATGTCGTCGATGGTCAGTGTGTTCATGGGGTGTCTCCTCGAACAAGAACAAGAGGGTTGTAGAACATTCAAGCGGCCGGCTGCTTGCAGCACGGTACGCACATGTCATGCCATCCGCGCGTAGTCTGTGCAGAGCGCATCCCAAGGTGCATCACGATGATGCGAGTTTGGGCGCGACCATCACTTGGCCAAACGAAGTCGGAAAATCGCTGACATGGCCTCGTTTTCCTGCTCGTACACGGTACTTCGGGCCTGCCTGCGTCACTGTCCGCCTGTCACTCATGTGCGTTGCCATTTCCGTCAGATCATCTAGTCTTTTTGCTGTTCGAAAGCGAGGCTGTACCGACGTCGCGATTTTTAATTCATCCATTGAAAGGAAATCACCCATGGACTTGAACCTGACAGGCAAACTCGCACTGGTGAGCGGCAGCACAGCCGGCATCGGTCTCGCTATCGCCAGCACGTTGGCGCAGGAGGGCGCTCGTGTAATCGTGAACGGCCGCTTGCAGTCATCCGTGGATGACGTAGTCGCGCAGCTCAAAGCGCAGACGGGCGGCGACGTGCAGGGATTTGCCGGCGATCTCAGTACCGCCGCTTCGGCAGAAGAACTCGCGCGACGCTACCCCGGCGTGGAAATTCTGGTCAACAACCTCGGCATCTTCGAGCCCAAGCCGTTTGAAGAGATTCCCGACGCGGACTGGCAGCGGTTCTTCGATGTCAACGTGTTGAGCGGGGTACGCCTCGCTCGCCTGTATCTGCCGGCGATGAGGCACGCCAACTGGGGGCGCATCATTTTCATTTCGAGCGAAAGCGCGGTGCAGATCCCAGCTGAAATGATCCACTACGGGATGACGAAAACCGCACAGCTGGCGGTCGCGCGCGGACTCGCCGAAGCCGTTGCCGGCACCGGCATTACAGTCAATAGCGTGTTGCCGGGGCCAACGAAATCGCGGGGAGTCGGTGAATTCGTGGAGACCCTTGCCAAGGCCGACGGCAAATCGTTCGAAGCGTTCGAAAAAGAGTTCTTCGAGAAGGTCCGTCCCACCTCGCTGATCAAGAGATTTGGTTCGCCGCAGGAAGTCGCGTCACTGGTGGCCTATATCGCGAGTCCGCTTTCGTCGGCCACCACGGGAGCTGCGTTGCGGGCCGACGGGGGCGTTGTGAAGAGCGCCTTCTAGAGCCACGCCGGCGCCGGGGCCGGCTTCTCCTGGGACTGGTCCAACTCAGTGCAAAAGACAAGGGCGGCTCGCCATAAGCCGCCCTTTTTTCGTGCGTGGCCGTGTCGGCCGATCGGTTCGCGAAGCGTTTATTCGACCGCCATCAATTCATCGCGCACCTCGGCGCCGATCTCGAACGAGCGCAGCCGCGCTTCGTGATCGTAAATCTGCGCGGTCAGCATCAACTCGTTCGCGCCGGTCTGCTCGATGATCGATTGCAGACCTTCGCGGATCGCGTCGCGATCGCCGAGCACCGTGCACGCGAGCGCTCGCGCGACGTTGTTCAGCTCCATCTCCGATGCGTCGAGCCGCTCGACCGGTGGCTGCAATTGCCCCGGCGTGCCGCGCCGCAGATTGATGAACTGCTGCTGCAGCGACGTAAAGAGGCGCGCGGCTTGGTCGTTCGTGTCGGCGGCGAACAGATTGACGCCGACCATCGCATACGGTTTCGCCAGCGTCGCGGACGGCCGGAACTGCGAGCGATACACCTGTAGCGCGCTCATCATGTAATCGGGCGCGAAGTGCGACGCGAACGCGAACGGCAGCCCGAGCGCCGCGGCCAGTTGCGCGCTGTACAGCGACGAGCCGAGCAGCCACAGCGGCACATTCAGGCCCGCGCCCGGCACCGCGCGAATGCGCTGGCCCGCGACCGGTTCGGCGAAGTAGCGTTGCAATTCGACGACATCGTCGGGGAAGGTTTCGGCGCTCGCCTGCAGGTCGCGGCGCAGCGCGCGGGCGGTGGTCTGATCGGTGCCGGGCGCGCGGCCGAGGCCGAGATCGATCCGGCCCGGATACAGCGACGCGAGCGTGCCGAACTGTTCGGCGATCACGAGCGGCGCATGGTTCGGCAGCATGATGCCGCCGGAGCCGACACGAATCGTCTTCGTGCCGCCGGCCACGTAGCCGATCACGACCGAGGTCGCCGCGCTCGCGATGCCGGTCATGTTGTGATGCTCGGCGAGCCAGTAACGCTTGTAATTCAGTTTTTCCGCGTGCTGCGCGAGTGACAGTGTGTTCCTGAACGCATCAGCGGGCGTGGCACCCGCGGTGACCGGCGAAAGATCGAGAACCGAGAAGGGGATCATTGTCTATGCATAGCGATGGGCGGCGCTTTCGCGCGATGGGGCATTGTGGCAAAGCGGCGGCTTTTCTGCTGGCAGCGCGGCGATGTCCCTGACGGGGGAAGGGTCGCCAGCGCTGGTGAGGCGCGACGAGCCACGACGAGAGGCGATGCGTGGCGCGGAAATTGCGCTTGCGTAGCGTGTTCGCGCGGCGGTGCTTCGCATTCGCGGTGCGGTCGAATAAGCAATCCAACGAGTGACCGTGCGCCGATCGGAATTCGAGTGTAGGTTTAAGTATTCGGTACGGTGACGCGACGCGTCGCCCAAAATCTGGAATGTAGCGAAGGAGTTCCCGATCCCATGAATGTCGTCAAAGAGTTTCGTACCCGGTCGTTCCAGGACGTGTGCCACGCATTGCTCGACCGCGAGGAGATCGCGCTCGTCGACGTGCGTGAGGAAGATCCGCACGCGCGCAGTCATCCGTTGTTCGCCGCCAATCTGCCACTGTCGCGGCTCGAACTCGATGCGCCGCTGCGGCTGCCGCGCCTCGCCGTGCCGATCGTCGTGTTCGATGCCGGCGAAGGGCTCGCGAGGCGCGCGGCCGAGCGCCTCGACGAGCTCGGCTATAGCAACGTCGCATTGCTCGAAGGCGGTCTGCAGGGCTGGCGCGAAGCGGGCGGCGAGTTGTTCAAGGATGTCAACGTGCCGAGCAAGGCGTTCGGCGAACTGGTCGAAAGCGTGCGTCATACGCCGTCGCTGTCCGCGCAGCAGGTGCAGGCGCTGCTCGATCGCGAGGCCGATGTCGTGGTGCTCGACGCGCGTCGCTTCGACGAGTTTCAGACCATGAACATCCCCGGCAGCATCAGCGTGCCGGGCGCGGAGCTGGTGTTGCGCGCGCGGCAGCTCGCGCCGGATCCGGCCACGCGCATCATCGTCAATTGCGCGGGACGCACGCGAAGCATCATCGGCGCGCAGTCGCTGATCAACGCGGGCGTACCCAATCCGGTGGCCGCGCTGCGCAACGGCACGATGGGCTGGACGCTCGCCGGCCAGCCGCTCGCGCATGGCAGCACGCGGCGCGTCGAAGGCGCGGTCGACGACGTATCCCGTCTCGCGGCGGCCGACGGCGCGCGCGCGCTTGCCGACCGGGCGCGCGTGCGCCGCACCTCGCGCGACGAAGCGCGCCGCTGGGCGGACGAGGCGGTGCGCACCGTGTATCGCTTCGATGTGCGCACGCCCGAGGAATACGAGGCGGGCCACGTGCCCGGCTTTCGCAGCGCGCCTGGCGGCCAGCTCGTGCAGGAAACCGACCTGTTCGTGACGGTGCGCGGCGCGCGTGTGATCCTCGCGGACAGCGACGGCGTGCGCGCGAACATGACCGCATCGTGGCTCGCGCAGATGAACATCGAGGTGTTCGTGGTCGATGGCCTGACGGCGGGCGATTTCGCCGAGAAGGGCGTGGCGCCGCTCGCGCGCAACGCGGTTACGCCACCCGACGTCGACGACATCGAGCCCGCCGAGCTTGCGGCGCTGCTGCAGTCGCCGGGAACCGTCGTGCTCGACTTCGCGAGCAGCACGAATTATCTGAAGCGGCACATTCCGGGCGCATGGTTCGTGATCCGCAGCCAGCTCGCCGACGCGCTGCGCACGCTGCCCGATGCGAAGCGCTATGTGGTGACGTGCGGCAGCGACGTGCTCGCGCGCTTCGTCGCACCGGAACTCGCCGCGGCGACCGAGCGGCCGGTGCAGGTGCTGCGCGGCGGCACGCGCGCGTGGATCGACGCGGGCTTGCCGGTAGAGTCGGGCGGCACGCGGATGGCGTCGCCGCGGATCGATCGTTATCAGCGGCCATATGAGGGCACGGAGAACGCGCGCGAAGCGATGAGCGCGTATCTGGAGTGGGAGCATGGGCTTGTCGCGCAACTGGCGCGCGACGGCACGCACGGCTTCCGGGTGATTTGAAGGGGCCGGCTATCCGGGGGCCGGCCTTCCGGGGGCCGGCTATCCGGGGGCCGGCCTTCCGGAGGCCGGCCAGCCTGCGCCCCTTTCGCACCGCGCGAATCTTCTGCCAATTCGGTGTAAACGCGCTCTCGTCGAAAGCCTCTGATGCGTTTAGATTATTGGCATCTGGAAGGCTTATCGAGGGACCAGGGCGGCCGTAAAAGGCAGCGGTTTGTCATTCGGCGATGGCGCAAGGTGAGCAGCCAAGGTTGCTCATCGCTTCGTCTGAAGCAGGCCGCTGCGCGTCGTCCGAGGTGCTTCGCGCAAGGCGGCTGATGAGCCGCCGTCACTTCCGGTTGATCGTATCGACCGACATGGCGACGCTGCACACAGCGTCGCCTTTTTGCTTCTGGCTTGCCCATTTCGACCGATCCAGCCGATCTTTTAGCGCTGCGCGCAACACGTTGCGTGCGTAGCCGCACTCGTCGCGCCTGCGTTGCTCGCGGTTTTCTCCGCGCGCGGTTATCCTTGTAGTACACACTACAGACCGGCCATGCGCAGCACCTTTAGATGCCGCGCATCCGGACAGGAATCGAAGTGAGCCTCAAACCGCTGGGCGTCACGCTGCTAATAGCGTGCGTTGCGCTGACCGGCTGCGACCAACAGCAGAGCGATCAAGCCGTGCAAAAACTCAAGGACTTTTTCAACGCGGTCAAACCGGACGCGTTGTTGCTCAAGAATATGACGCCGGGCGTCACGACCGAAGCGCAAGTCCTCGCGCAGATGGGCAAGCCCGAAACCACCCGCACCTTCACCGACGGCTCGAAGCGCTTCGAGTATCCGCGCGGTCCGCAAGGCCTGAACACCTACATGGTCGACATCGATCGCGACGGCAAGCTGCAGGCGATCACACAGGTGCTCACCGCGGAAAACTTCGCGAAGATCCGCTCCGGCATGACCGAGGACGAGGTGCGTCGATTGCTTGGCAAGCCTGGAGAGGTCGCGGTGTTTCCACTGAAGCCGGAAACCGTGTGGAGCTGGAAATGGCGCGAGCGCGGCGTGACCGAGGAAGGCATCTTCAACGTTCACTTCGACCGGAACCAGAGGGTGTACACCACGTCACGCTCGGACGTGATCCGTGGGCGATAGGTGGGAAGAATGTCGATTAGAAGACGGCCGGACAAGCGGGCCGAAAGAGCGGGGTAGGCATGATACGTCGACGTCGATACAGCCGGATCGGGCTGGTGTTGGGGGGCGGCGCCGCGCGCGGCTGGGCGCATATCGGCGCGATTCGCGCGCTGCAAGACGCGGGCATTAAGCCCGACGTCGTTTGCGGCACGTCGATCGGCGCGCTGGTCGGCGCGGTCTATGCGAACGGCGATCTCGACTGGCTCGAGGAGTGGGTGTCGCGTCTCACGTGGCAGACCGTGGTGCGGCTGCTCGATCTGCGCATCTCGGGCGGCCTGCTCGGCGGGCGCAAGGTGATCCAGCTATTCGCCGACAAATTCGCCGGCCGCTCGATCGCGCAACTGAACATGCCGTTCGCGGCAGTCGCGACCGAGCTCGACACGGGCCGCGAAATCTGGCTGCAGGACGGCAGCACGGTCGACTCGGTGCGCGCGTCGATTGCGATTCCGGGCATCTTCACGCCGGTGTGGCACAACGGCGTGTGGCTCGTCGACGGTGGGCTGTGCAACCCGGTGCCGGTGTCGGTCGCGCGCGGCATGCGCGCGGACTGCGTGATCGCGATCGATCTGAACAACGACATCCTGAACGGCCGCGACTTCGGCGGCCCGGTCATCGAAACGCCCGCGCTCGATCCCACCGCGCCGCCGCCCGTCGCGCTGCGCCGCAACGGCAAGCCGTGGCCGCGCTGGCTGGCGCCAGCCGAAGCGAGCGCCAGCGACGACGTCCGCGTGCCGCCGAAGCCGAGTGCGCACGTGCCGTCGATGTTGAGCTCGATCGCGCAAAGCATCGACATCATGCAGGTGCGCATCACGCGCAGCCGGCTCGCGGGCGAACCGGCCGATATCCTGATCCAGCCGCGTCTCGGCGGCATGGGCATCTTCGATTTTCATCGCGCGGCGCCGGCCATCGAGGAGGGGCGCGCGGCAGTCGAACACATGCTGCCGGCGATTCGCGCTCGGCTCGCGCTCGAATGAGCGCGGCTTGTTCGTCGCCGCGGCCTATCGAAAAAGCGACCCGAATCTTGCGAAATCGCGGCGCGGCCAGGCGCGCGCCGCACACCTGACAAAACGATAACCCTCGTGATACCAAGCGCTACGAGCGTTCCACGCGCGCCGGCAGCGTCATGCTGCGTCGCAGCAAGCCAGTCGCCCGGTATTTGAGAAATTGATTTTCGCTTGCGAGACTCCGCGCCATGCCGGAGCAGCGAGCCGCCCACGAAGCTGCCGCCATCCGCGCCAATTCAACGAACCTGGATGGAGACACGCGTGTTCCTATACGGCTTTGGTCCCGTGCTGCTCGCCGGCACGCTGCAGACAATCGAGCTGTCCGTCCTGTCGCTGGCGGCCGCTGTGTTGCTCGGCCTCGCGGGCGCGGCGGCGAAACTCTCGTTCAACCGGCCCCTGCGGGCCATCGCGACCGGCTACACGACGCTGATCCGCTCGGTGCCCGACCTCGTGCTGATGCTTCTGCTCTTCTACAGCATCCAGATGGCGGTCAACGATCTGACCGACGCGCTCGATCTGCCGCAGTTCGACATCGATCCATTCGTGGCCGGCGTGCTGACGCTCGGCTTCATCTACGGCGCGTATTTCACCGAAACCTTCCGCGGCGCCTTTCTGGCGGTGCCGCGCGGCCAGCTCGAAGCGGGCAGCGCGTACGGCTTGAGCGGCGTGCGCGTGTTCACCCGCATCCTGTTTCCGCAGATGATGCGCTTCGCGCTGCCCGGCATCGGCAACAACTGGCAGGTGCTCGTGAAGGCCACCGCGCTCGTGTCGATCATCGGTCTCGCCGACGTCGTCAAAGCCGCGCAGGACGCCGGCAAGAGCACCTTCAACATGTTCTTCTTCATCCTCGTCGCCGCGCTGATCTATCTGGCGATCACCACCGTCTCGAACGTCGCGCTGATCTGGCTGAACCGCCGCTATTCGATCGGCGTGCGACACGCGGAGCTCTGAACGTCATGATCGATATCCTCAATCAATTCTGGAAGGCGTATCTGTTCTGGGACGGGCAGCGCCTGTCGGGTCTCGCGGTCACGCTGTGGCTGCTGGTCGCGTCGATCGCGATCGGCTTCGTGTGCGCGGTGCCGCTCGCGGTCGCGCGCGTGTCGAAGAAGCGCTGGCTGTCGACGCCGGTACGTCTGTACACCTGCGTATTTCGCGGCACGCCGCTCTACGTGCAGCTGCTGTTGATCTACACCGGCGTGTACAGCCTCGCGTTCGTGCGCTCGCACAGCCTGCTCGACGCGTTCTTTCGCAGCGGCTTTCACTGCGCGATCCTCGCGTTCGCGTTGAACACCTGCGCGTACACGACCGAGATTTTCGCGGGAGCGATCCGCTCGACCTCGCATGGCGAAGTCGAGGCGGCGCGCGCCTATGGCATGAGCTGGTTCACGATGTACCGGCGCATTGTGATACCGTCCGCGCTGCGTCGCGCGCTGCCGTTGTACAGTAACGAAGTGATCCTGATGCTGCACGCGACCACGGTCGCGTTCACGGCCACGGTGCCCGATATCCTGAAGGTCGCGCGTGATGTGAACTCGGCGACCTACCAGTCGTTCAACGCGTTCGGGCTCGCGGCGTTAATTTACCTCGTGGTGTCGTTTGCGCTGGTTGCGTTGTTCCGGCGCGCCGAGCGCCGCTGGCTCGCGCATCTCGCGGTGCGCACGCACTGAGCGCGCGTCGACATTGCAGCGGGCGCCGCGCGCTAGCGCACGGCGGCGTGCGCACCAGACCGATCCGTATCTTCACTGGGAGAGCATCTTGCTCCATACCACTCAAACCGAAGCTTGCAAGCTCGCCGTACAGGACATCCACAAGCGCTATGGCGACAACGAGGTGCTCAAGGGCGTGTCGTTGAACGCAAACAAGGGCGACGTGATCAGCATCATCGGCGCGAGCGGCTCGGGCAAGAGCACCTTTCTGCGTTGCATCAATTTTCTCGAGCGGCCGAACGCCGGGCAGATCATCGTCGATGGCGAGGCGGTGAAGACGAAGACCGATCGCGCCGGCAATCTCGAAGTCGCCGACCACAAACAGTTGCAGCGCATCCGCACGAAGCTCGCGATGGTGTTCCAGCACTTCAATCTGTGGTCGCACATGAACGTGCTCGAGAACATCGTCGAAGCACCGATTCATGTGCTCGGCCTGAAGCGCAAGGAAGCGGAAGACCGCGCGCGCGAATATCTGGAGAAGGTCGGTCTCGCGCCGCGTCTAGAGAAGCAGTATCCGTCGCATCTGTCGGGCGGCCAGCAGCAGCGGGTGGCGATTGCGCGGGCTCTCGCGATGCATCCCGACGTGATGCTGTTCGACGAACCGACTTCCGCGCTCGACCCCGAACTCGTCGGCGAAGTGCTGAAGGTGATGCAAAAGCTCGCCGAGGAAGGCCGCACGATGATCGTCGTCACACACGAAATGGGCTTCGCGCGCAACGTGTCGAACCATGTGATGTTCCTGCACCAGGGCCGCACCGAGGAGGAGGGCAATCCGGCCGAGGTGCTGAGCGCGCCGCGCAGCGAGCGCCTGAAGCAGTTCCTGTCCGGCAGCCTAAAGTAACGCGCGGCCCGCTTTCACGGACACCCGATGGCCCGCACGTCCAGCCCGGCTCGCACGACCCAGGTCGCGATCGTCGCATTGCCGCCCGTGTCGATGTCGGGCGTCGGGCCGATCGTCGACGCGCTCAATCTCGCCAATGAAATCGACGGCCGCGCGCTGTATCGCGTGCAGGTCTGTTCGTGGGACGGCCGCGCGGTGCCGCTGTCGGGCGGCGCGCAATGGCCGGCCGATGCCGCGTTCGGCGACGCGATCGCGTGCGACTGGCTGATCATCGTCAGCGAGCGGTTCCAGCAGTTCGCCGACTACCGCCTGTTTCTCGCGAGCCTCGCGCGCGTCGGCCAGCGCACGCCGCTCGTCACCGGCATTCATCACGGCGTGTGGTGGCTCGCGATGGCGGGGCAGCTGTCCGGCTATCGCGTCAGCGTGAACTGGGAAACCTATCAGCAGTTCTCCGAACAGTTCGAACGCTCGATCGTCACGCAGCAGATCTTCGAAATCGACCGCGATCGCGCGACCTGCGCGGGCGGTCAGGCGACCGTCGACTTCATGCTCGCGATGATCGGCCGCGAGCACGGGCCCGAATTGGCGGAGCGGATCGCCGATACGCTCGGCGTCGGGACGTTGCGCGCCGGCGAGGAGCGTCAGCGCATTCCGTTCGTGACCGCGCCGGGCGAGCGTCATCCGCGCCTGAACGACGCGCTGCTGCTGATGGAAGCCAATATCGAGGACCCGCTGACCACCGATGAAATCGCCGGCCTCGTCGGCGTCTCGCGGCGGCAGCTCGAACGCCTGTTTCGCCAGTATCTCGGCTCGATGCCGTCCAAATACTATCTGGGGCTGCGGCTGTCGAAGGCGCGCATGCAATTGCAGCGCACCAGCAAATCGGTCGTGCAGATCAGCCTCGCCTGCGGGTTTTCGTCGGCGGCGCATTTTTCGAATGCTTATCGGGAGCGCTTCGGCGTCACGCCGCGCGAGGATCGCCGCAACTGGATCGAGCGGCAGACCGGCGCACACGGCGGCGCGAGCGAACCACGGCCGGCCGCGCTGATCGAGCGGCCGGAGCTCGATTGATGCAAAGCGGCGCGAGCAATCAGGCATGGCTCGTGCGAGAGCTGGAAGCCGTCTGAAAGCGAAGCAGGGGTACGTCCGGCGCGGGCTGCGCGGCCGCACCGCCCAAGCGCGACACGAGCGCGACACAAACCCGACACGAACCGCTCACAGAGTACGAACGAGACGCCTGCTCGAAAAGTACCCGCAGTACCCGCCGTGGCGCGACGACGCGCGGAACCTCATAGAAAGCGTCGCGTATGCGCAAGACGCGCCGCGCACGGTTTCCTACACTAGCTGTATTACCTGTCACCCGCAAAAGGATTAGCCATGAACGACCTGACTGTGACACGCCAGACCTTCGACGAAGTCATGGTGCCGGTGTTTGCCCCCGCCGCCTTCGTACCGGATCGCGGTCTCGGCTCGCTCGTGTGGGACACGCAAGGCCGCGACTATATCGACTTCGCCGGCGGCATCGCCGTGACTGCGCTCGGTCATGCGCATCCTGAGCTAATGAAGGTACTGCATGAGCAGGGCAGCAAGCTGTGGCACATCGGCAATGGCTACACGAACGAGCCGGTGCTGCGTCTCGCGAAGCGCCTCGAAAGCCTCACCTTCGCCGATCGCGCGTTCTTCGCGAACTCGGGCGCCGAGGCGAACGAGGCCGCGCTGAAGCTCGCGCGCCGCGTCGCGTTCGACCGCTACGGCGCGCAGAAAGACGAAATCATTTCGTTTACGCAGTCGTTCCACGGCCGCACGCTGTTCACCGTCAGCGTCGGCGGCCAGCCGAAGTATTCGGAAGGCTTCGGCCCGGTGCCGGCCGGCATCACGCATCTGCCGTACAACGACATCGCAGCGGCGAAGAAGGCGATCGGCGCGCAGACCTGCGCGGTGATCGTCGAGCCGATCCAGGGCGAGGGCGGCGTGATCCCGGCCGATCCGGCGTTCCTCAAAGCACTGCGCGAAGCGTGCGATCAGCACAACGCGGTGCTGATTTTCGACGAAGTGCAAACCGGCGTGGGCCGCAGCGGCTACTTCTACGCGTACCAGGACACCGGCGTGACGCCCGACATCCTGACCACCGCTAAGGCGCTCGGCAACGGCTTCCCGATCGGCGCGATGCTGACCACCAAAGAGCTCGCCGCTCACTTCAAGGTCGGCGTGCACGGCACGACCTACGGCGGCAATCCGCTCGGCTCGGCGATCGCGGAAAAAGTGGTCGAGCTCGTCAGCGACCCGAAGCTGCTAGAAGGCGTGCGCTCGCGCAGCGAAGTGCTGAAAGGCCATCTCGCGAAGTTGAACCAGCGGTTAGGGCTTTTCAGCGAAGTGCGCGGCAAGGGTCTGCTGATCGGCGCCGAACTGAACGACGCGTATCGGGGACGCGCGAAGGACTTCGTCACCGCTGCCGGCCAGCACGGCGTGATCATGCTGATGGCAGGCCCGGACGTGCTGCGCTTCGTGCCGTCGCTGATCATGCCGCTCGACGATATGGCCGAAGGCTTCGCGCGTCTCGAGAAGGCGTTCGGCGAACTCGTCGGCGCGAATGCGCAGGCGGCGTCGCACTGATGTTCAGACAGCTCCGCACGCCCACGCCGATGCGGCGATTCACGCGTCACATTCAACAGGAACGATGATGTACTTCGTACGTCCCGCCCGCCTTGCCGATCTCGATGCGCTCGAGCATATGGCGCGCACCGCGCAACCGGTGCTGCATTCCCTGCCGCACGACCGGCGCGCGCTCGAAGCGCGCGTCGCGTTGTCGGAAGACTCGTTTCGCGCGGAGGTCGACTTTCCGGGCGAGGAGTTCTATCTGCTCGTGCTCGAAGATTCGGACACCGGCAAGCTGATGGGCACCGCGAGCATCGTCGCGGCGGCCGGTTACGCGGACCCGTTCTACGTGTTTCGCAATGACGCGCTGATTCATGCGTCGCGTGAGCTGCATGTGAATCGCAAGATTCACGCGCTGACGATGTCGCACGAGCTGACCGGCAAGAGCCGGCTCGCGGGCTACTACATCGACCCGTCGCTGCGCGGCGACGCGGCCGCGCAGCTGATGTCGCGCGCGCGGATGATGTACATCGCCGCGAATCGCAAGCGCTTCACGCCCGAGGTGTTCTCGCTGCTGCTCGGCGTCACCGACGAAAACGGCATGTCGCCGTTCTGGGAAGCGGTGGGCCGCAAGTTCTTCGGCCGCGATTTCGCCGACATCGAAGTCGAATCGGGCGGCCGCAGCCGCACGTTCATCGCCGAAGTGATGCCGACCTATCCCGTGTATGTGCCGCTGTTGCCCGAAGCGGCGCAGCGCGTGCTGGGCGAGCCGGATGCGAACGCGCTGCTCGCGTACGAGATTCATCTCGAGGAAGGCTTCGAGACCGATCGCTACGTCGACATCTTCGACGCGGGTCCCGTGCTGACCGCGCAGATGGATCGCAGTGTCAGCGTAAAGCACAACGAGACGCGCGTCGTGCGCGAGGCACCCGCGCCGCACGGTGCAACGTACCTGATCGCGCACAACGGCGCCGCCGGCGAGTTCCGTTGCGTGCTCGGCGAGCTCGCGCCGGGCAAGGAATCGGGCGCCGCGTTGTCGCAGGCGGCGCTCGCCGCGCTCGGGGTACGGGAAGGCGATACGGTGCGCTGCGTGCCGCTGCATCAGCCGCAGGACGAACAATCGGGAGACGCGCAATGATCGTCGTTCGCGTAGTGCAACGAGGCGATGTGGATGCGCTGATGCGGCTCGCGCAGGAAACTGGGCCGGGCCTGACCACGTTCAAGCCGGATCGCGATGCGCTCGCGGCGCGGGTGGAACGCGCGCGCCGCACGATGGAAGATCGGGCCGAGCCGCATGAGGCCGGCTATTTCTTCGTGATGGAAGACACGGCCACCGGCGACGTGGCGGGTGTCTGCGGGATCGAAGCGGAGGTGGGGCTGCAGCAGCCGTTCTACAACTATCGCGTGAGCACGGTCGTGCACGCGAGCCAGGATCTCGGCATCTGGACCCGCATGCACGCGCTGAATATCTCGCACGACCTCACCGGTTATGCGGAAGTGTGCTCGCTGTTCCTGAGCCCGCGCTATCGCACGAGCGGCGTGGGCGGCTTGCTGTCGCGCTCGCGCTTCATGTTTCTCGCGCAGTTTCGGGAGCGCTTTCCGCAGCGTCTGTGCGCGGAGCTGCGCGGCCATTTCGACGAGCAGGGCACGTCGCCGTTCTGGCGCGCGGTCGGCTCGCACTTTTACCAGATCGACTTCAACGCCGCCGACTATCTGAGCTCGCACGGCCGCAAGGCGTTTCTCGCCGAGCTGATGCCGCGCTATCCGGTGTACGTCGAGCTGTTGCCGGAAGAGGCGCAGCGCTGCGTCGGCCTCACGCATAGCGACACGATCCCCGCGCGCCGCATGCTCGAAGCCGAAGGGCTGCGCTACGAGAACCACGTCGATATTTTCGATGCGGGTCCGGTGCTCGAATGCCATATCGCCGACTTGCGCACCGTGCGCGAGAGCGTGCTGGTAGCGGCTGAGATCGGCGACGCGGCAGAGCCGGCCACGCAGGACGGACTGAAGTCGATGGTATCGAATACGTCGCTCGGCGATTTTCGTGTCGGCGTCGTGGCGGGCGTGGCGCGCAACGGTGTGTTCCGCCTCAGCGCGGCCGAAGCCGACGCGCTGCGGGTAAAGGCAGGCGATCCGCTGCGGGTGCTGCCGGTGAAACACAAACAAGGATGATCATGAGCGAGCTTTTCATCGCCGGCGAATGGGTCGCCGGCACAGGACCGGTATTCGCATCGCACAATCCGGGCACGGGCGCGGTGGTGTGGCAAGGCAATAGCGCATCGGCGGACGACGTCGATCGCGCGGTACGCAGCGCGCGCCGCGCATTCGCCGCATGGTCGGCGCTGTCGCTCGACGCGCGTTGCGCGGTGGTGCGCCGCTTCGCCGCGCTCGTGACCGAGCGCAAGGAAGCGCTCGCCGAAGCGATCGGCCGCGAGACCGGCAAGCCGCTGTGGGAAGCGCGCACCGAAGCGGCGTCGATGGCCGCGAAGGTCGAGATCTCGATCCAGTCGTACAACGAGCGCACCGGCGAAAAGCGCTCGGCGATGGCGGACGGCACCGCGGTGCTGCGGCATCGTCCGCATGGCGTGGTCGCGGTGTTCGGGCCGTACAACTTCCCGGGCCATCTGCCGAACGGGCATATCGTGCCCGCGCTGATCGCCGGGAACGCGGTCGTGTTCAAGCCGTCCGAACTGGCGCCCGGCGTCGCGGCGCTCACGGTGCAAATCTGGCGCGATGCGGGGCTGCCCGCCGGCGTGCTGAATCTGGTGCAGGGTGAGAAGGACACCGGCGTCGCGCTCGCGAATCACCGGCAGATCGATGGACTGTTCTTTACCGGTAGTTCGGATACGGGAACATTGCTGCACAAACAGTTCGGCGGCCGTCCAGAGATCGTGCTCGCACTCGAGATGGGCGGCAACAACCCGCTCGTGATCGGCCCGGTCGCTGACCTCGACGCCGCCGTGCACCACACGATTCAATCGGCGTTTCTGTCGGCGGGGCAGCGCTGCACGTGCGCGCGCCGCATCTTCGTGCCCGACGATGCGTTCGGCGAGCGCTTTCTCGCGCGCCTGACGGAAGTGACCGCGCGCATCGGCGTCGGCGAATACAACGCCGAGCCGCAGCCGTTCATGGGCGCGGTGGTGTCGGCGCGCGCGGCCTCGCGTTTGATCAGCGCGCAGCAACGTTTGCTCGCGAGCGGCGCGAAGGCGCTGTTGAAGATGGAGCAGCGCGATCCGCAACTCGGCTTCGTCACGCCCGCGATTCTCGACGTGACCGGCGTGAAGGACCTGCCCGACGAGGAGCACTTCGGCCCGCTCGCGCAGATCATCCGCTACCGCAACTTCGACGACGCGCTCGAACAGGCGAACGATACGGAGTTCGGTCTGTCCGCGGGCCTGCTCGCCGACGACGAAGCGCTGTGGACGCATTTCCAGCGCACGATCCGCGCGGGCATCGTCAACTGGAACCGGCCGACCAATGGCGCTTCGTCGGGCGCTCCGTTCGGCGGCCCGGGCCGCTCGGGCAATCATCGGCCGAGCGCGTACTATGCGGCCGATTACTGCGCGTACCCGATGGCCTCTGTCGAAAGCGCGCAACTGAACATGCCCGCGAGCGTCTCGCCGGGTCTTCAATTCTAAGGATCGACGATGCTGCAAGCCACTGAAGCCAATTTCGACGGCCTGGTCGGCCCGACTCACAACTACGCGGGCTTGTCGTTCGGCAACGTCGCGTCGCAGAGCAACGAGAAGTCGGTCGCGAATCCGAAGGCCGCGGCGCGCCAGGGTCTGCGCAAGATGAAGCAGTTGGCGGACCTCGGCTTTCATCAGGGCGTGCTGCCGCCGCAGGAGCGTCCGTCGATGCGGCTGTTGCGCGAGCTCGGTTTTTCCGGCGACGACGCTTCGGTGATCGAGCGCGTCGCGAAGAACGCGCCCGAACTGCTCGCGGCGGCGAGTTCGGCATCCGCGATGTGGACCGCGAACGCGGCGACGGTGAGCCCGTCCGCGGATACGCACGACGGCCGCGTGCATTTCACGCCGGCCAATCTGTGCAGCAAGCTGCATCGCGCGATCGAGCATGAATCGACGCGCCGCACGCTGCGGGCGATGTTCAGCGACACCGACCGCTTCGTGGTGCACGAGGCGCTGCCCGGCACGCCCGCGCTCGGCGACGAGGGCGCGGCGAATCACACGCGCTTTTGCGAGCAATACCGGGCGCGCGGCGTCGAATTCTTCGTGTATGGCCGCAGCGAGTATCGTCGCGGGCCGGAGCCGAAGCGCTATCCGGCGCGTCAGACGTTCGAGGCGAGCCGCGCGGTCGCGCATCGTCATGGCTTGCAGGACGCGGCGACCGTCTATGCACAGCAGAACCCGGAAGTGATCGACGCGGGCGTGTTCCATAACGACGTGATCGCCGTCGGCAATCGCAACACGCTGTTCTGCCATCAGCTCGCGTTCGTCGATCAGCAAGCGGTGTACGACGAACTGCGCTCGAAGCTCGCGAGCCTTCACGCGGGTTTCAACGTGATCGAAGTGCCCGACGCGCAGGTCAGCGTCGCCGATGCGGTGACGTCGTATCTGTTCAACAGCCAGCTGCTGACTCGGCCCGATGGCAAGCAGGTGCTGGTCGTGCCGCAGGAGTGCCGCGAAAATCCGCGCGTCGCCGCGTACCTGGATGAGCTGACTTCGCACAGCGGTCCGATCGACGAAGTGCTCGTGTTCGATCTGCGCGAGAGCATGAAGAACGGTGGCGGCCCCGCCTGTCTGCGCCTGCGCGTCGTACTCGACGACACCGAGCGCGCGGCGGTCGCGCCGGGCGTGTGGATCGACGACACGCTGTTCGGCCGACTCGATGCGTGGATCGAAAAGCACTATCGCGATCGTCTCGCACCGGCCGATCTCAGCGATCCGCAACTGCTGGTCGAATCGCGCACCGCGCTCGACGAGCTGACGCAAATCCTCGCTCTGGGCTCGCTGTATGACTTCCAGCGCTGATTACGCGATGTCCGCCCCGAGCGCGATTCTCGACGATTTTCTCGCGTGGACGCTCGCGGGTTCGCGGCCTGCCGCGCATCACGCGCAAGGCACGTGTGCGAACGGTGTGCGCTGGACGTGGCAGGGCGACGGCGTGCTCGTCATCGAGCCCGCGCAGCAGCATGCGGGCGTGCGCAGCGTGCTCGTCTCGGCCGGCGTGCATGGCGACGAGACCGCGCCGATCGAACTGCTGTCGCGCATCGTCGCCGATATCGCGCAGGGCCGCGCGGCGCTCGCGTGCCGGCTGCTCGTGATTCTCGGCAACATCGATGCGATGCGCGACGGCGGCCGCTATCGCGACGACGATCTGAACCGGCTGTTCAGCGGCCGTCATCTGCAACTGCCGCACAGTCACGAAGCGCCGCGCGCGGCCGCGCTCGAACAGGCCGCGACGCGCTTTTTCGCGGACGCGTCCGACGCGCCCGGCGCGCGCTGGCATATCGACATGCATACGGCGATCCGCGCGTCGGTATTCGAGCGCTTCGCGCTGTTGCCGCATACCGGCAAGCCCTTTTCGCGCGCGATGTTCGAATGGCTCGGCGACGCGCGCATCAGTGCGGTGCTGCTGCACACGACGAAGGGCAACACCTATTCGCACTTCACCGCGCAAGCGTGCGGCGCTGATGCGTGCACGCTCGAACTCGGCAAGGTGCGGCCGTTCGGCCAGAACGACCTGACGCGCTTCGAAGGCGCGGATCTCGCGGTGCGCGCGCTGCTCGCCGGCACGCGAACGAACGCACGAGGCGACGCGCAAGCTGCGCTGCCGCGCGTGTTCACCGTCGTCGATCAGCTGACCAAGCAAAGCGACGCATTCGAACTGCTGCTCGCGCCCGACGTGCCGAACTTCACGCCGCTCGCCAAGGGCACCCTGCTCGCGCGCGACGGCGACTATCAATACACGGTGCAGCGCGACGAAGAGCGCATCGTGTTTCCGAACCCGGCGGTCAAGCCCGGCCTGCGTGCCGGTCTGCTCGTCGTCGATACCACCGCCGAGACGCTGCCCAAGCTTGTCTAGACAGGTCCCGTGTACAATCGCGGGCTTCGCGGCTGACGCATCTACCCGTTACGCCGGCCGCGCGAGTCCGAAGCGCGGCCGGCGTAATCCGCCTGTGCGCGCCGAATCGGCTCCGTTTCAGTCAACACCGTAAAGGAACACCCGTTATGAAGAAGAATTGGCCCAACCTGGCCGCGCTCGCGCTGTTCGCGACGGCGGCCTTGACGGCAGGCACCGCGTCGGCGGCTGAGATCAAGGAAGTGCGCTTCGGCGTCGAGGCTTCGTATGCGCCGTTCGAATCCAAGTCGCCCGCGGGCGAGCTGCAGGGCTTCGATATCGACGTCGGCAATGCCGTGTGCGCGAAGCTGAAGGCCAAATGCGTGTGGGTCGAGAATTCGTTCGACGGCCTGATCCCGGCGCTCGAAGCGCGCAAGTTCAGCGCGATCAACTCGGACATGACGATCACCGACCAGCGTCGCCAGGCGATCGACTTCACGGATCCGATCTACACGATCCCGAATCAGATGATCGCGAAGAAGGGCAGCGCTCTGCAGCCGACGCCCGCATCGCTGAAGGGCAAGCACGTCGGCGTGCTGCAGGGCACGATCCAGGAAACCTATGCGAAGGCGCGCTGGGCGCCGGCCGGTGTCGATGTCGTGCCGTATCAGACCCAGGACCAGATTTACGCGGACCTCGCGTCGGGTCGTCTCGACGCGTCGTTCCAGGACGCCGAAGCGGCGTCGAAGGGCTTTCTGAAGAAACCGCAGGGCGCGGGCTTCGAGTTCGCCGGTCCGGCCGTGAGCGACGACAAGCTGCTCGGCGCGGGTGTCGGCTACGGTGTGCGCAAGAACGACAAGGCGCTCAAGGATGCGCTGAACGGCGCGTTGAAGGAGCTGAAGGCCGATGGCACGATCGACCGCTTCGCCGCCAAATACTTCGACGTGAAAGTCGTGCTGAAGTAACGCTGCATCGAATTGTGCAAAACGGCCGCTGATGCGGCCGTTTTGCTTTTTGCACGCGGGTCGCAAACGTTCAACAAATATTTCGAGATATTGCCCTGTAAGCCTGTTCGTGCCCAATGACGCTGCGATAAAATTGCGACGCACGTTGGCACGCGTCGACGAGCTTCCAACGTCACTGAAACGCGCTTACGTGCAGCGAAAAAACAGAACATAGGGCCAGGCGCCAGCGGCGCCGAGCGGGGGACTGGAATGACCACCATCGCAATCGAGACTCTGAGCCACGGCGGCACGACCGACGACGCGTCGCTCGTCGCCAGCTACGCGCGGCAGCCCATTCTGAATCGGGACGGCATGCTGTGCGGTTACGAGATCAAGGTGCGTGCGCCCGAGCTGCCGCTCGCCGACGCGGACCTCAGCGCCCCACGAACCCATACCGATCTTCTTCCCAACGCGGACGCGTTGCCGGGCCGCGCGCCTACGCCGATGCAACGTGTCGCGCGCGCGATCGTGCGCGGGCTCGTGCAAAGCGACGTACGAGGCGCGCTGACTGGCCATCCGGCCTATGTCGACGTGAGCCGCGAACTGCTGCTCGACGACGCGATCCTGCGACTGCCCGCGGAACGCTTCATGCTCGAGCTGCCTTCATCGCTCGAAGTCGATGACGAGTTGATCGCGCGTCTCGTGTATCTGCATGGCCGCCGCTATCGCTTCGCGCTCGACGACGTCACGCAGCCCAACGAGACTTTCGCGAAGCTGCTGCCGTACGCCGAAGTCGTCAAGATCGACGTCCCGCGCACGCCGCGCGCGCTGTTGCCGAAGCTCGCGAGCGTGCTGAAGTCGGCGGGCAAGCTGCTGCTCGCATCGGGTGTCGATGCGCAGGCCGACTTCGAAACGGCGCATGAGCTCGGCTTCGACCGCTTCCAGGGCTATTACTTCGCGCGGGCGCAAAGCGCATCGAGTCGCAGCGTCAGCGCGCCGCGCCACGCGCTGCTCAATCTGCTGCAACTGCTCGCGGGCGACCCGACGGTCGCGCAGCTCGAAGCCGAGCTCAAGCTGAATCCGGTGCTCGTCATGCATCTGATGAAGCTCGCGAATTCGAGCGGCCTCGCGGTCGGTCACAAGGTGACGACGCTGCGCGACGCGATCAACGCGACGGGCACCGATCGCATCGCGCGCTGGACGCAGCTGTTGCTTTACGCCGACGGCCGCAAGGTCGCGCTCGAAGACGACCCTCTGCTGCAACTCGCGGCCACGCGCGCGCGCTTCATGGAGCTCGCGATCGAACGCATGCCCGAAGCGGGCCGCGACGAAGCCGACGCGGCCTTCCTGACCGGCGTGTTTTCGTTCGTCGATGCGGTGTTCGGTGGCTCGCTCGAAAAAACGCTGAACATCCTCACGCTGTCGCGGCCGATCCAGGCCGCGATCCTGCATCGCGAGGGCAGGCTGGGCCTGCTGCTGAGCGCGGTCGAGGCGCTCGAAGTCGGCGCATGGGAGCGCGTCGCCACGCTATCCGAACGTCTTGCGCCGTTGACGCTGGAAGAGGTCGCGCAGATGGGTCTCGCGGCCGGCGCATGGGCCGGTGTCGCGGATCGCAGCGCGGAAGGACTGGAGCGGATCGAGGATTGAGTGGGGTGAAAGCCCCACAGATGCCCGGATAAAATCGTTTTCGGGCAAACACGGAAAGAATCAAGTGAAGCAGAGTGATCAGCGATCACGCCAGGTCTTCACATCGTCTCCATTTCCCGCATCTGCCCCTGGCCGAAAAAACGTCCTAACTCCTTTGCCAGTTCGTTGAGCACGCCCATCTCCTTCTGTGAGATGCGGCGCGCCTCCTGCGTATGCGACCAGTCGCCGTAGAGCAGCGCGACGGTCTGTTCGGTTTCGTCGATGATCGGCAGCAGCACGAACGCGCGCGCGTCGTCGAACGAGCGCCGGAACCACTCGGGCAGCCGCGCGACCATCTTCGGATCGCGCGCATTCTCGATGAAGATGCCAACCGAGTTCGCGATCGCGAGATGAAACACATCGGGCTCGAACGCGGTGCTGAACGCGAGCTTCGGCAGCGCCGCGTCGATCTTCGGCCCGAAGCCGATGCGCGCCCTGAACGTGCCGTTGCTATGCTTGACGTAGACCACGGTGCGCGCGAAGCCGAGCGCCGCGAGCACGGTTTCGGCGGCCATCGCGAGCGCCGGCGCGAGCGGGCTGCCTTCGGGCAGGTCGCGCAGATCCTTCACCCCGACCTCGATGCGCGCCTCGGGCGTGAGCGCCTCGCGCGCGATCGCGTCGGCATTGGCGCGCAGCTCGACGATTTCGCGCATCACGCTGTCGCCGCCATCCTCGCGCGCGAGCGCGACGCTCATCTGCAGCAGCACTTCGGGGTCGGTGTTCAGCGCGCTGCCGTACTCGCGCGCAAGCTCGCCGATGCGTGCCTCGCGTTCCCCCTCGGGCATGTTCTGCTGCGTGAGCACGTCGGCGACCGCGGTCGAGTAGTTGGTGATCGCGCGCAGCCACTGCACCTGGCGCGGTTGCGTCACGTCTTCCGGATCGAACTCGCCCATGCCGGAGCGGATCGTGTCGGGCAGGCGCCAGCGCACCGCGGCTTCGGCGCCGATTTCATCGAAGGTGACGCCGAGCACGAGCACGCACGCATCGGCTTCGAGTGCGCCGCCGTCGATATGGCGGCGAATCTGGTCCCACTCGGCGTCGAGATAGAACACGACCAGCAGCTTGCCGATCTGCCGCATCAACGTGCAGACCACCGCTTCCTCGCCGGCGCGCAGGTCGCCGCGCTCGGTCAGCTTGCGCGCGACGCAGCCCGACAGCAGTGTGCGGTTCAATTCGAGTTTCGCGTCGATCCGGCGCGGCGCGCTTTGATGAAAGTGATCGACGATCTTCAGACCGACTACGAGGTGACCGACCGCATCCATGCCGAGCACCATCAGCGCGCGCGACACGGTCGTGATATTGCCGCCGAACGCCATGTACATCGCCGAGTTCGCGAGCCGGAGCACCTTCTGCGTGAGCGCGAAGTCCGACAGCACCACTTGCACGAGGCCGGTGAAGTCGAGGTCGTCGTTGGTCACTGCCGCCATGGTGGTGCGCAGCGATTGCGACAGCATAGGGAAATCGCCGCGCTCGCTCATTCGCGTCCAGAGCCGGTCGAGCACTGCCGCCTTTACCATGTGTGTCCCGCAAATGCCATACGTGTTCCAGTGAATGCCGTGCCGGTCGCAAGCCGGCTTGTTGCGCTGCCTGGGCGTCGTGTCCGCATCGCCCGTTATGCGCCGTGCAGCTGAAGCTCGCGCGTTTCGAAGCGCTGCGCAAGCTCTTCGGACGGCAGCGCCTTGCAGACGAGCCAGCCCTGAATGTGATCGCAGCCCATCTCGGTGAGCAGGGTGCGCTGCGCTTCCGTTTCGACGCCCTCGGCAACCAGTTCGAGATCGAGCGTCTGCGCAAGGCCGACGACAGCGCTAACGATTGCCTGATCGTTTCGCGAGGTTAGCAGATTCTCGACGAAACTCCGGTCGATCTTCAGCTTCGCGAGCGGAAAGCGCTGCAGGTAAGCGAGGCTCGAATAGCCGGTGCCGAAGTCGTCGACGGCGAAGCGGATGCCCATCGCGGTCAGGTCTTCGAGCAAGCCCTTCGCGTGTGCCGGGTCGTGCATCAGCAGACTTTCCGTGATCTCGAACACGAGCCGGCGCGGATCGATGCCGGTCAGCTCGATCGCCTCGCGCACCGAGTCCTTGAAGCGCGGATCACGAAACTGCTGCGGCGACACGTTGACGGCCACGTACTGCAGCGGAATGCCCTTCGCGTCCCACTGGATCAGCTGCATGCACGCGACCTTCATCACCCAGTTGCCGAGGAAGTTGATGAGCCCGATCGACTCCGCGAGCGGAATGAACATCGACGGCGGCACGAGGCCGTGCACCGGATGCGTCCAGCGGATCAACGCCTCGACACCGACCACGCCCCGCGTGCGGCTGCTCGTGATCGGCTGGAAGTGTAGCGAAAACTCGCCGTTGCGTACGCCGTCGTAGAGGTCGGCCTCGAGTTTCAGACGCTCGGCGTCGGCCGGGTTGTCGTCGGGCACGTAGAACGCGAGCGTGTTGCCGCCCGCGGCCTTTGCCTGCAACAGCGCGTGGTCGGCCCAGCGCAGCAGGTGCGTGTCGTGGCCGCCGGTGTCGTTGGCGTGGCGCAGGTCCGGGTAGAGCGCGATGCCGATGCTGGCCGACAGGTGGACCTGCTGACCCTTGAACACATACGGCTGCTGGATCGCGGTCAACAGACGCCGCGCCAGCGCTTCGGCGGCCGCGGCCGCGTCGGTGCGGCTCGCGGCCGGCTTCACGAGGATCGCGAACTCGTCGCTGGCGACGCGCGCGATCGTTTCGTTCGGGCTCGTCATGTTCAACAGGCGCCGCGACGTGTCGCGCAGCATCTCGTCGCCGGCGTCGTAGCCGAGCGCGCGGTTCACCCGCTGATAGTCGTCGAGATCGAGCAGCAGCAGCGCGACCGGCGTGCCGTGCGCGTCGGCCTTCTGTTGTGCGTCGAGCAGCGCGTGCACCAGACCCGACTGGTTCGGCAGACTGGTCAGCCGGTCCAGATGCAGCGCCTGGGTCAGCCGCTCTTCGGTCGCGCGCCACGACGACACGTCGAAGCCGGCGATCGCGTAGCCGTCGACGCCGTCGTGGTTGCTGCGCACGACCCGCAGCTCGACCGTGATCGGATAGGTCAGCGACTTGACGAGCCCGAGCGTCGCTTTCTCGACGTTGCCCGAGGCCGCCGCCTGCTTGAGCAGCGCATCGAGGCGCGGCACGTCGGCGGGCGCGACCAGATCGTGCAGCGTCGCGGTTTTCAGGTATTCGCGGTGATAGCCGATGAAGCGCAGGCTCGCGTCGGACACGTAGACGAAGCGCAACGCATCGTCGACGTGCGCTAGCAGGTCGACCGCGCCGACCACCTGTTCCAGTGGAGGCGGGCGGTTGGCGCTGCTCGGCCGGTCGTCGTCCTCGCGCCGGCCGAACGCCCGCAGCCGGTCGATGACCGTGCGCAAGGAGCCCCGGCGGGGCGCGGTGATCGTGTTCGCTTCCATGTTCGTCGCTGGCAACCTGGGTTCGTCCGCGGGCGGGGCTGCTTGTCCGCCGGTCCGGGCGGCCGGGAGATAGCAGCCCGCCCTATCAGAACGAGATAACGACGCCAGCGAGGAAATCTTTAGCGGCGCGCGGAGAAAAACATCCGGCAAGGAGACGCGCGGTTCAGTCGCCGGGACGATTCGGTTAAAGTGACGCTGATTCGCGGCCGTTAATACGGCGAATCTCCCTTAATTTGGCGACGCTGATGGCGTCGCGCTGCGTAGACTTTCCGAACCTTGCACCGATGATCCATCTTCGAACGCTCCGTCATCAGGTCCGCCAGCGCCGCACGGCCCGTCCCGCGGGACGCCGAGGTGCGTGATGTCGTCGCCGGCGCGTCGGCCGGCCATCCTGAGCGCGGGGACCCGGACGCGGTCCCGCAGTATGTCTACGTCGGCCGCCAGCCGATTCTGGATCGCGATGGGGCGCTTCACGCGTACGAGCTGCTGTTCCGCGCCGGCACCTATAACTACGCCGAAATCAGCGACGACGCGCAGGCCACCGCGCAGGTGGTCGCGCGCACGATCGGCGGAATCGGCGTGCCGGCCGTGCTCGGCCAGCATCGCGGCTTCGTCAATATCGATCGTGCGCTGCTCTTTAGCGACATCGTCCATCTGATGCCGCCCGAGCGCTTCGTGCTCGAAATCCTCGAAACCGTGCGTTACGACGCTTCCCTCGCGCGTCGGCTGGACGAGCTGCACTGCGCCGGCTTCCAGGTCGCGCTCGACGACGTGCACGACCTGACCGACGAGCTGAGGGCGATGCTGCCGTACGCCGACATCGTCAAGATCGACCTCCTGCAAACGCCGCGCCGCAAGGTCGCCGAGCTCGCGGCGGCCTTGCGCGGCTACGGCAAGACGCTGCTTGCCGAGAAGGTCGAATCGCGCGAGGACTTCGCGCTCGCGCACGAACTCGGCTTCGATCTGTTTCAGGGCTACTTCTTCGCGCGGCCGCAGGTGCTGGCCGCGCCGCGCAACCGCTCGCTGCGCCCGGGCCTATTGCGGCTGCTCGCGCTGCTGTCGCGCGATGCCGGCATCGTCGAGCTCGAGGCGGAGCTGAAGGTCAATCCGGGCGTGGTCGTGCAACTGCTGCGGCTCGTCAATTCGAGCGCGTTCGGCCTCGGGCGCAATATCGCGTCGTTGCGCGAGGCGATCATCGCGACCGGCACCCGGCAAATCGCGCGCTGGGCGCAACTGCTGCTGTACGCGGATACCGGTGACCTGCCGTGGCGCGCCGATCCGCTCGTGCAACTGGCCGCGACGCGCTCGCGCTTCATGGAGCTTGCCGCGAACTGGCTGCGTCCGGCCGACGGCGAATTCGCCGACGCCGCGTTCATGACCGGGATTTTCTCGCTGGTGCATATCGTGCTCGACAGCACCCCGGACGCGGTGCTCGAAAAGCTCGGCCTCGCGCCGCAGATCCGCGAGGCGATCGTCGCGCGCAAGGGCGAGTTGGGCGCGCTGCTGCTGATCGCCGAGGTCGCGGGCGAGGGCGGCGACGCGGCGCCGGTCGCGACGGCGGCGGGCTTTAACGCGCTGACGCCCGAGGTGCTGTCGCAGCTGAACCTGTCGGCGGCGGCGTGGTTCGGCGCGCACGTGGCGGAGTCGGACGCTTGATGCGCTGGGCCCGCGCGCCGCATCCTTTCGATTTACTTGTGGTCCTGGCGGCGACCGACGCCGCGTGCGCATCCGTGGTCCAATAGAACGTTCAGCGACGGCCTGTGACGCCGGCCGAAGCTGTCTTCGATGGACGGGATCAACTGCGTGCGCTCACGCATGGAGGAGCAGATGAAGACAAAACACATACCGGCGGTATTGGCCGCCGTCATGGCGTTCGGATTCGCAATGCATTCGCCGCTCGCCTCGGCAACCCTGAAGCCCGGCGATACGGCGCCGGCGTTCACCGCCGAGGCCTCGCTCGGCGGCAAGACCTACACGTATTCGCTGGCCGATCAGCTGAAGAAGGGGCCGGTCGTGCTGTACTTCTATCCGGCCGCGTTCACGAAGGGCTGCACGATCGAGGCGCACGAATTCGCCGATGCGGTCGACGAATACAAGAAGTACGGTGCGACGGTGATCGGCGTATCACACGACAACATCGATACGCTGACGAAGTTCTCGGTCAGCGAATGCCGCAGCAAATTCCCGGTCGCAGCCGACGCCGACGCGAAGGTGATCGACGCATACGACGCGGCTATGCCGATGAAGGCCGGCATGGCGAATCGCGTGTCATACGTGATCTCGCCCGACGGCAAGATCATCTACGAGTACACGAGCCTGCAGCCCGACAAGCATGTCGAGAACACGCTGAACGCGCTCAAGGAATGGGCGGCCGCGCACAAGGGGCAGTGAAGGGGCTGCGCGCGACATCGCGAATTGCTAGTGTCACGCCCGTGCCAGGCTAAAACCATTTACCGGATGAGCTTGCGATGCCGATTCTCGTTGCGTTGATTGCGCTCGTCGCGCTGGGGTACGGCGCGGTACGCGCCTTCGATGCGGTGCAGGCCAGTTTCGGGCTGGCGGTGGCGGAAAGCGTGGCGGTCCTGGTTGCGTTGCTGATTGCCGCTGCGCTCGCTTACTGGCGGCAGCGGCGCCGCGAAGTCGCGCCGAACGTGCGCGACGGCGACTGGACGCACGAGCTGAAGGGCAGTTGGGGATTGGTGCGGCTCGCAGCGGGCAAGCGGCTCTGCGAGATTCGCGTCGGCGACGAGCAGGGTGCGTATATCTTCGCGGATCTGCTCGGCGCCGAAGCACAGGGCCGCGACGCGCAGGCGCGGCTTGCCGTGAAGGTCAAGGACGCACGGCGCGGCGAGTGGCTCGTGCCGATGTCGAACGAGCGGGTGGCGCGCCGATGGCAGCGGATTTTCTCGCTGGCCATCGAGCAGAAGCTGTGAGCGCCACCTTCACGACATCATGACGACGTCGGCGCCGCGCCACCCGTGCGGCGCGCCTTTCTCGCCTCCCAGCGCACGCGGATGCGATCCATGTACAGATACACGACCGGCGTCGTATAGAGCGTCAGCATCTGGCTGACGATCAGCCCGCCGACGATCGAAATACCGAGCGGCGCGCGCATCTCCGCGCCTTCGCCGCTGCCGAACGCGAGCGGCAATGCGCCGAGCATCGCGGCGAAGGTGGTCATCATGATCGGCCGGAAGCGCAGCAGACAGGCCTGGTAGATCGCGTCGCGCGAGGACAGCCCTTTGCGCGACGCGTCGATCGCGAAGTCCACCATCATGATCGCGTTCTTCTTGACGATGCCGATCAGCAGGATCACGCCGATCAGCGCGATGATGCTGAACTCGGTCTTGAACAGCAGCAGCGCGAGCAGCGCGCCGACGCCCGCGGACGGCAGCGTCGAGAGGATCGTCAGCGGATGGATGTAGCTCTCGTACAGGATGCCGAGCACGATATACACCGCCGCGAGGGCGGCGAGGATCAGGATCGGCTGATCGGACATCGACTGCTGGAACGCCTGGGCGGTGCCCTGGAAGCTGCCGTGAATCGTGGCGGGCATGCCGATCTCGGCCATCGTGTTGTAGATCACCTGCGTGGCGGTGGACAGCGAGACGCCCGGCGGCAGGTTGAACGAAATCGTCGAGGCGACGAACTGGCTCTGGTGATTGACCGACAGCGGTGTGGTGCCCGGCCCGAAGCCGGCGATCGCCGACAGCGGCACCATCGTTTCCTTCGCGATCGATACCGGCGAGCCCGACGACGCGCTCGACTTGCCGCTCGCCGCGATCGAGTTGATCGCCTGGTTGCGCGCGGAGTCGGCCGCGATGCTGGCCGCGCTCGCCGCGGTGGTGGCTGCCGTGCCGCCAGTTGCGGCGCCGCCGGCGGCCCCGCTCGTCGTGGCCGCCGTGCTGGTCGCCTTCGTTACAGTGCCGGCCGGCGCATTGGTGGTCTGCGCGCCGCTCGCGCTGCCGCCCGAGGTGCTGACATAAATCTGGCTCAGCATTTCCGGGCTCTGCCAGTAGCGCGGCGCGACTTCCATCACCACGTGATACTGGTTCAGCGGGTTGTAGATCGTCGATACCTGGCGCTGGCCGAACGCGTCGTACAGCGTGTTGTCGATCTGCGCGGGCTTGATGCCGAGGCGCGCGGCGGTGGCGCGGTCGATCGTCACCATCGCCTCGAGACCGCCTTGCTGCTGGTCGGAGTTCACGTCCGCGAGTTCCTTGCGAGCCTGCAGCGCCTCGGTGAGCTTCGGCCCCCACTTGTACAGATCGGGCGTCGAGTCCGCGAGCAGCGTGAACTGATACTGCGCGTTCGATTGCCGGCCGCCGACGCGGATGTCCTGCACCGCCTGCAGGAAGGTGCGCGCGCCGGCCACGTCGCCGAGCGGCGCGCGCAACTGCTGGATCACCTGGTCGGCGGACAGCTTGCGTTCGCTCTTCGGCTTCAGCGACAGGAACATGAAGCCCGAGTTGGTCTGCCGGCCGCCGGTGAAGCCGACCACGCTGTCGACCGCCGGGTTCTTGCTGACGATCTCCATCATCTGCGAGAACTTGCCCTTCATCGCCTGGAACGACGTGCTCTGGTCGGCCTGGATGCCGCCGATCAGACGCCCGGTGTCCTGCTGCGGGAAGAAGCCTTTCGGCACGATGATGTAGAGCGCGACGTTCAGCCCGATGGTCAGCAGCAGCACGAGCAGGATCAGCCGCGGATGCCGCAGCGCCCAGCCGAGCGTGCGCTCGTAGCCGCGCTGCATCGACGTGAAGCCGCGTTCGAGCCAGCGCCCGAAGCGGCTTTCCTGTTGCTTCTCGTGCGGCTCGCGCAGCAGGCGCGAGCACATCATCGGCGTGAGCGTCAGCGAGACGATCAGCGACACCGCGATCGCGAGCGACAGCGTCAGCGCGAACTCGCGGAACAGCCGCCCGACGATGCCGCCCATCAGCAGGATCGGCAGGAACACGGCGACGAGCGAGATGCTGATCGACATCACCGTGAAGCCGACCTCGCGCGCGCCGAGGAACGCGGCCTTCATGCGCGGCACGCCGTCTTCGATGTGGCGCGAGATGTTTTCGAGCACCACGATCGCGTCGTCGACGACGAAGCCGGTCGCGATGGTCAGCGCCATCAGCGACAGATTGTCGAGCGAGAAGCCCATCAGGTACATCGCGCCGAACGTGCCGATGATCGAGATCGGCACGGCCACGCTGGGAATCAGCGTGGCGCGCCAGTTGCGCAGGAACAGGAACACGACCATCACGACCAGCGCGACCGCGATCACGAGCGTGTGCTGGGTGTCTTTCAGCGACGCGCGAATCGTCGTGGAGCGGTCCGAGGTCGGCGAGATTTCGACGTCTGCGGGCAGCGATGCGTGCAGTTGCGGCAGCATCGCCTTCACGCGGTCGACGGTCTCGATGATGTTGGCGCCCGGCTGCCGGTACAGGATCACGAGCACCGCTTGCTTGCCGTTGAAGAGGCCGAGGTTGCGCAGGTCTTCGACCGAATCGACGACCTCGCCCATGTCGGAGAGTTTGACCGGTGCGCCGTTGCGATAGGCGATGACCAGATCCTTGTACTGCGACGCCTTGGTGGCCTGGTCGTTGGTGTACAGCTGCACGCGGTTCTCGCCGAACTCGATCGCTCCTTTCGGGCTGTTCGCGTTGGCCGAGGCGAGCGCCGCGCGCACGTCCTCGAGGCCGATGCCGTAATGCGACAGCGCATGCGGCATCAGCTCGACGCGTACGGCCGGATTCGCCGAGCCGCTCACGTCCACTTCGCCGACCCCCTGCACCTGCGACAGCGACTGCTGCAGCACCGTGGCGGCCGAATCGTAGAGCTGGCCGGGCGTGCGCGTGCTCGACGTCAGCGCGAGAATCAGGATCGGCGCGTCGGCCGGGTTGACCTTGTGGTAGGTCGGATTGCTGCGCAGGCTCGCGGGCAGGTCGGCGCGCGCCGCGTTGATCGCCGCCTGCACGTCGCGCGCGGCGCCGTCGATGTCGCGGTTCAAGCCGAACTGCATCGTGATGCGCGTCGAGCCGACCGAGCTTTGCGACGTCATCTCGGTGACGTCGGCGATCGAGCCGAGATGCCGCTCGAGCGGACTCGCGACGCTGGTCGCGACGGTCTCCGGGCTCGCGCCCGGCAACGTCGCCTGCACCGAGATGGTCGGGAAGTCGACCTGCGGCAGCGGCGCCACCGGCAGCTTGGTGAACGCGAACACGCCCGACAGCGCGATGCCGATCGCCAGCAGCGTGGTGGCGACCGGGCGGGAAATAAACGGACGCGACAGGTTCATCGCTCAGTTCCCTGCATCGGTCGCGGGCGGCGTGGCGCTACCGGACGAATCGCCGCGGCTAAAGCGCTCGCGCAGCCGGCGGCCGAGCGAATCGAACGCGAGGTAAATTACCGGCGTCGTGAACAGCGTCAGCAGCTGGCTCACGATCAGGCCGCCGGCGATCGCGATACCGAGCGGCCGGCGCAGTTCCGAGCCCGCGCCGGTGCCGAGCATCAGCGGCAGCGCGCCGAGCAGCGCGGCGAGCGTGGTCATCAGGATCGGCCGGAAACGCAGCAGACACGCCTGGTAGATCGCCTCGCGCGGCGGCTTGCCTTCCTCGCGCTCCGCGTAGAGCGCGAAGTCGATCATCATGATCGCGTTCTTCTTCACGATACCGATCAAAAGCACGATCCCGATGATGCCGATGATGTCGAGATCGTGGCCGGTGATCAGCAGCGCGAGCAGCGCGCCGACGCCGGCGGACGGAAGAGTGGACAGAATCGTGATCGGATGGATGAAGCTCTCGTACAGCACGCCGAGCACGATGTACATCGTGACGATCGCCGCGAGGATCAGGAACAGCTCGTTCGCGAGCGACGCCTGGAACGCGAGCGCCGCGCCCTGGAAGCGCGTCTGGAACGATGCGGGCAGGCCGATGTCCTTTTCGGCCCGTTCGATCGCCTTCACGGCCGCGCCGAGCGACGAACCCGGGGCGAGGTTGAACGACACCGTGGTGGCCGGGAACTGGCTCAGGTGCGTAACCAGCAGCGGCGCGGGCCGCTCGATGAACTTCGCGATCGAAGACAGCGGCACCTGGCCGCCCGCCGACGTGGAAGAGGGCAGGTAGATGTTGTTCAGCGACGTGATGTAGTGCTGCATCGTCGGCTGCGCCTCGAGAATCACACGGTACTGGTTCGACTGCGTGAAGATCGTCGAAATGATGCGCTGGCCGAATGCGTCGTACAGCGCGCTGTCGATCGTGGCCGGCGTGATGCCGAAGCGCGCGGCGGTCGCGCGGTCGATCTCGATGAACACCGAGCGGCCGTTGTCCTGCAGATCGGTCGCGACGTCCGCGAGTTCGGGCGACTGCTTCAGGCGCTCGACCAGCTTCGGCACCCACGTCGCGAATTCGCCGATGTTCGGATCGGTCAGCATGAACTGATACTGCGTCGGGCTGACCGTCGAGTCGATCGTCAGGTCCTGCACCGGCTGCATGTACAGCGACGCGCCCGGAATATGCGCGACGTCCATCTGCAACTGGCGGATTACTTCGCTCGCGGTGTTGCTGCGGTCGTCGCGCGGCTTCAGGTTGATCAGCATGCGGCCGCTGTTCAGCGTGATGTTGCTGCCGTCCACGCCGATGAAGGAGGTCAGGCTTTCGACGTCCGGGTTCTTCAGGATCTGGTCGGCGAGCGCCTGCTGACGCTCGGCCATCGACGCGAACGACACCGACTGCGGCATCTGCGTGATCGCCTGGATCACACCGGTGTCCTGCACCGGGAAGAAGCCCTTCGGTATGAACACGTACAGCAGGCCGGTCAGCGCCAGCGTGAGGACAGCTACGACCAGCGTGGAGCGCTGACGGTTCAGCACCCAGGTGAGCGCGACCGCGTAGCGCGCGATCACCCAGTCGATGAAGCGGTGCGCCTTCGCCTCGAAGCGGTGACTGTCGTGCGGCGGCGTGTGGCGCAACAGTTTCGCGCACATCATCGGCACCAGTGTCAGCGACACGACCGCCGAAATGACGATCGTCACCGCGAGCGTGATCGCGAATTCATGGAACAGGCGGCCGACCACGTCGCCCATGAAGAGCAGCGGAATCAGCACCGCGATCAGCGAGACCGTCAGCGAAATGATCGTGAAGCCGATCTGCTTCGAGCCCTTCAGCGCGGCTTCGAGCGCACTGTCGCCTTCCTCGACATAGCGCGCGATGTTCTCGATCATCACGATCGCGTCGTCGACGACGAAGCCGGTCGCGATGGTCAGCGCCATCAGCGACAGGTTATCGAGCGAGAAGCCGCACAGGTACATCACGGCGAGCGTGCCGATCAGCGACAGCGGCACCGACAGGCTCGGAATGATCGTCGCGTAGATGTTGGCGAGGAACAGGTACATCACCAGCACGACCAGCACGACCGACATCGCCAGCTCGAACTGCACGTCGCGCACCGACGCGCGGATGGTCGTGGTGCGGTCGGTGACGACCTCGACGTCGAGCGCGGCGGGCAGCGACTGCTGCAAGCGCGGCAGCAGCGCCTTGATGCTGTCGACCACCTGGATCACGTTCGCACCCGGCTGGCGCTGCACGTTCAGGATGATCGCGGGCGTGTTGTCGACCCACGCGCCGAGCTTCGTGTTCTCCGGACCCGGCACGATGCTCGCGACGTCGGTCAGCATCACCGGGCGGCCGCTCTTGTATGCGACGACGGCGCTCTTGTACTCGTCGGCGTCGGTCAGCTGATCGTTCGAGTTGATGGTGTAGTTGCGCGTCGGGCCGTCGAAATTGCCCTTCGGCGTGTTGACGTTCAGGTTCGAGATGGTGGTGCGCAGATCGTCGAGATTCAGGCCGTACGCGGCGAGCGCGCGCGGGTTCGCCTGAATGCGGATCGCCGGGCGCTGCCCGCCCGACAGGCTCACGAGACCCACCCCCGCGACCTGCGAGATCTTCTGCGCGAGACGCGTGTCGGCGAGATCCTGCACCTGCGTGAGCGGCAGCGTTTTCGACGTGATCGCGAGCGTGATGATCGGCGCGTCGGCCGGGTTGACCTTCGCGTAGATCGGCGGCGCGGGCAGGTCGGAGGGCAGCAGGTTGCCCGCCGCGTTGATCGCCGCCTGGACTTCCTGCTCGGCGATGTCGAGCGGCAGATCGAGGCTGAATTGCAGCGTGATGATCGACGAGCCGGCCGAGCTTTGCGACGACATCTGATTCAGCGACGGCATCTGCCCGAACTGCCGCTCGAGCGGCGCCGTTACGGACGACGTCATCACGTCCGGGCTCGCGCCCGGATAGAAGGTTTGCACCTGGATCGTCGGATAGTCGACTTCGGGCAGCGCGGACAGCGGCAGAAAGCGCAGCGCGACGAGGCCGACCAGCATGATCGCCGCCATCAGCAGCGCGGTGCCGACGGGACGCAGAATAAATGCGCGGGATGGATTCATGCGGTAAGTGCCGTGCCTTTACTTTATTGCGATGCTTGCGTCGCGCGCCGGCCGCGACGCGCTGGCGCGCCCGAGGCGGCCGCCGGAGCGCTCGCGCCGTGCGCGCCGGACGCGCCACGCGGCCGCTCGGCCGGGATCGTGATCTTCGAGCCTTCGCGCAGCCGGTCCGAACCGTCGATCACGACGCGCTCGCCGACCGCGAGACCCGACTGGATGCTGGTGCGCTCGCCATCGACCGGGCCGACCTTGACCTGGCGCACGGTGACCGTGTCGTCGGGCTTCACGATGTACACGAAGGTACCGATCGAGCCGTTGAGCACCGCGGAGGTCGGCACGATCACCGCGTCCTTGATCGTATCGACGAGCAGGCGCGTGTTGACGAACTGGTTCGGGAACAGGCCGTTGTCCTTGTTCTCGAAGATCGCGCGCAGCTTGATCGTGCCGGTGGTGGTGTCGATCTGGTTGTCCATCGTCTTCAGCGAGCCGACTTCGAGCGGATGCGTGTTGCTGCGGTCGTACGCGGTGGCCGACAGCGACTCGCCGTTGCGCGTGTGCTGGATGATCTGCTGCAGATTGTCTTCGGAGGTCGAGAACACTACGCTGATCGGATCGAGCTGCGTAATTACGACGATGCCGTTGGCGAGGCCTGAGGTCACGTAGTTGCCCGGGTCGACCTGACGCAGACCGACTCGGCCCGACACCGGCGCGGTGATGCGCGCGTACACGAGATCGAGCTTGAAGCTGTCGACGTTCGCCTGGTCGGCCTTCACCGTGCCTTCGTATTGCCGCACCAGCGACGCCTGCGTGTCGACCTGCTGACTCGCGATCGAGTCTTGCGCGAGCAGCGTCTGATAGCGCTTCAGATCGAGACGCGCGGTGGCGAGCAGCGCCTCGTCGCGCACCAGCGTGCCCTCGGCGTTGCGCAGCGAAATCTCATACGGGCGCGGGTCGATCTGGGCGAGCACGTCGCCCTTCTTGACCATCTGGCCTTCCTTGAAATACACGTCCTGCAGCACGCCGCTCAGTTGCGGCAGCACCGTGACGGTGGCGAGCGGCGTGACCGTGCCGAGCGCGGTCAGCACGACCGGCATCTCGCCCTGCGTCGCGGCGGCGACGTGCACCGGCTGCGGCATGTTGGCCATCGCGTTCGGACCGCCGCCGCCGAGGCGGCCGCTGCGCGCGCCGCTCGCGGCACCCGGCGCGCTCGCCCCGCTGCCGGGGCTGCCCCACGGATGCCAGCGCCACAGTACGACACCGAGCACGACCAGCGCCGCGACGATCAGCGCGACAGTGCGGCCGCGGTGGCGTTTCACCGCACCGGGCGCGCTCGATTGCGCGCCGCTCGCGGACGGCTGGGAAGCGGCGGGGCGTTGGGTTTCCGGGTGCTTTTGTTGTTCGTCCATCGGTTCGGTCAGGTGGCTGGCTTTGTGATGTGAGCCGCCGATGCGGTCGCCGCCGTTCGAAAGACGGCGGGCCGGCATATGGGCGGCGGGTCAGGCGGTCATGGCGGCGCGCGCCGCGCAATATTCAGCGCGATGCTATCCGAGGCGCGGGACAGAGATGTTAACGCAATGCGGAATCATCACGGATCGGCGAGGCCTTTTTGACGGCGCTCGCGGCTCGCGGCGCGGTCCCGCGACGGGGATGCGTGATCGTACGTTGCGGCGTCTGTAACAGTCCAGCCGCGTATTTTTCGGTTAATTACGAAGGTTACAGGCTGTCGGCGAATTGTAGGGCAAGGGTGGGCGGGATGCCTTCGTCCCTGCACAGACCGCAGGCGGCCGGCGCCGCGTTCGGTCTGCGCGGGGCGCTATTCGTCGAGCCGGCGCCCCGGTGTGCCGCCGATCTCAAGCACGATCTTGTCGATGCATTCGAGCAGCGCGGGTGCGGCGTCCGAGATTAGCCAGTCGCGCGGACACTGGTCGGCCGAGCCGCCGCAATTGACCGCGTAGCGTTCGCCCGACGGCCCGACGAAGCCGAGCGCGATCGCGTTCAGCCCGTTGTACCACTCGCCGGTGGCGATGGCGAAACCGCGTTCGAGCGTGTCCTGGATCGCACTGACGAGACGGCTGCCGATATAGCCCCAATCATCGCCCTCGGCCGTCTGCAGGCCGATGAGCAGGCGGTCGCGGTCCGCTTGCGCGAGCGCGGCGAGATACGCCCGGCCGACGGCGGTGCGCGTCAAGCTCATGCGTGAGCCGATTTCGAGTCGCGATACGAGCACCGCCGAACGCGGCCGGATCGCGTCGATGACGACCATATCGTAGCGGTCGCGCACCGCGAGATGCACCGACAACGCGGTGCGTTCCGCGAGTTCGATCAGGAATGGCCGCGCGCGCGAGCGGATGTCGAAGTTGCGCAGAAAGCCATTGCTCAGTTCGAGCACCGACGAGGTCAGCACGAAGCGCTCGCTTTCGGGCAGTCGCAGCAGAAAACCGCTGCCCACGAGCGTCGCGGTAATGCGCGACACGGTGGGCTTTGGGATGCCGGTCAACTCGCCGAGTTCGCGATTGCTGAGCGGCGCGTGCGCGGCGGCGACGGCGCGCAATACGGTCAGGCCGCGCGCGAGCGCGGTGACTTCATCGCCCTGGCCGTCCCGGTCTTTGCTCGCAGGGGCTTTGGCGACGACGGCCTGATTGGGTGTGGATCGGTTCATGCGTTTTTTGGAACAGTATTTCAGATTGTTCGTTCGTTAACCTCTTGACGACCGCCCGCGCGGGGCGGGGGCATCTCCAAACCGGGGCATCCATTTGATATATTTTGGGAAAATCATTGTATCGGAACAAATTGCCGATCGATGAGCGACTATATCTTTTTGCTTGACTTAGTCAGGATAACCATAAAAAATGGAACCTCATTTCGAAAGTCGCATCTGTTCGCTGCATTTTGGGCGCGCAAGCGGAAAATCCCGGAATCCAGGATCGCGTCCAAGGCGCTTGCGCCTTTCGAAATACCTTCTCTCAGGTTCTAGCACGGCCCTCGGAATGGCTAGAACTTTCAAGGCGTCACGGCAACGTGACGCCTTTTTTTTGGGCCGTAAAACCGCATAACAGCCGACATCTAATGTTAATGCACCCGTAGTATTCCGCACGAGAAAGTTCGCAAAAAATCGGCACCAAAATGCAAGCATTAGATCACGCCTTCTGAAATCGCAAGAGACTTCCGTCTCCGCCAAAAGGACGATGCGCAACAATTACCGGGGAAATTACCGTCTCGTTTAATCCCCGGTTGGTTGTGAATTTATTTGCAAACGCAAATGGTGAGAAAGTGCCCATGCCGGTTTAGCGCGGTTAAACGAATCATGCTCCGCATATTGAGCGATGTACTTTCGATTTAAAAAAGTAAAAAATGACGGCGATGCTCCCGGATCTGACCGTCCTGCGCTCCTGCTGGCCTGCTGTCTGGTCGTCTTTCGCACGCTCGTCATGTACCCCGATGCAAGCAATGGCCGAGTTATGAAAATTTAGCGGCTGCGCGATGAGTTTCTTCTTTATCATGTCGGGATCTGATCTGTCGTACGGTCTCGGCGCAGGATATTTTTTATCAACTGCTTTAGTACTTTATCCGATTCACGTTATTACGCTGGCTCTGAGCGCTGCATTAATGGCTGTGAACTCCCACCCCTGTCGACACTGAGCTGAGCAACATCGATTCAGCGCCGCCGATCGTGCACACCACGAGCGGTGTGGAGGTAGCCGTCAATGCGGCTTTACAGCTGCTGGTGTTGCAGGCGGGGAATTCCCTTTATTTGTCACTCAACATTCCGTCGTGGTTGTTGTCGACGCTGTCTTTTTCTTCTTGTTGTTTCCGGCGCTCGCGCCACGGCTGCTGTCGATGCGCTCCACGTGGGCAATGCTGATGGGGATGCGGGGCGGCAAGTCGTGGTGATTTTCTTTTGCGCGAGCGCGCTGCAAAACGCGTCGCCGCGCGTGACCGCCTCGACGAGACGGCTCGGCAATGTGATCACGGGATAGGCGAGGCCGTAGCCGGTTCCGAACAGCACGGCGCTGGTCGGGTGAAAAGAGCGTGTGATACGGAACGGCGAACATTGCTGCAATGCCAAGCAGCATCAACACGCCTCAGCGCGCCAGCAGCGAAACCGTCGCGATGCCGAGAATCGTCATGATCAGCGAGGTGCTCACGTGAATCGCCACTTCGCCGGCCGCCCAGCCGAGCCGGCCGTCCTGCAGGCGCTGCACGACTTCCGCGGAGAACGTCGAGAAGGTCGACAGCCCGCCCATCAGACCGGTGATGACGAACAGCCGCCATTCCGGCGAGAGCTGGGGCACCCGCGCGAAGCCCGCGACCGCCACACCGATGATGTAGCCGGCGATCACGTTGGCGGCGAGCGTGCCAAGCGGCAGGTCGCCAAAGACAGGGTTCAGTCGAAAGCCGAGGAACCAGCGAAACAGCGAGCCGAGTGCGCCGCCAATCGCGACAGCGAGAAAAGACCAATACATGGAAGAGGATCGAACCGGAAACGTCGACAAACCGGTTGATGCGGGCGAATTGATGCCGCGTCCGCATAACCGGGCGTAGCAGGCATCATCAGCCCCATGGGCGGTTAATGGAGAATGCCATCTCCAGCCGCGAAGTCTAGCATCGGCGTGCGGATTTTGGGGACAGGCATGTGGCCCGCGACTTTCCCGCGCCTCTCGCCGCGTCTCTCCCGTTCCCCGCGAGCGCCGCCCTGGTTCACTCCGGCGTCGCCGAAATCTTGTGAATCGACAGATCGGCGCCGTTGTATTCCTCTTCCTGGTCGAGCCGCAGGCCGACCGTCATGCGGATCGCGCCGTACACGAGCGTGCCGCCGAGCCCCGACACGACGATCCCGCCGAGCGTGCCGATGATCTGCGAGGCGAACGACACACCGCCCAGCCCGCCGAGCGCGTGAGCGCCGAAGATGCCGGCCGCGATGCCGCCCCATGCGCCGCACAGGCCGTGCAGCGGCCACACGCCGAGCACGTCGTCGATGCGCCAGCGGTTCTGCACGCACGTGAACATATAGACGAACAGCACGCCGGCGATGCCGCCCGTCACCAGCGCGCCGAGCGGATGCATGATGTCCGAGCCCGCGCACACCGCGACGAGCCCGGCGAGCGGGCCGTTGTACGTGAAGCCCGGGTCGTTGCGGCCCGCGAACCACGCGCTCAGCGTGCCGCCGACCATCGCCATCAGCGAGTTGACCGCGACGAGGCCGCTGATCTTGTCGAGGGTCTGCGAGCTCATCACGTTGAAGCCGAACCAGCCGACCGTCAGCACCCATGCGCCGAGCGCGAGAAACGGAATGTTCGACGGCGGATGCGCGGCGATGCCGCCGTCGCGGTGATAGCGGCCGTGGCGCGCGCCGAGCAGCAGCACGGCCGGCAGCGCGACCCAGCCGCCGAACGCGTGCACCACCACCGAACCCGCGAAGTCATGGAACGGCGCGCCGAACGCCTGCGTGAGCCAGTCCTGAATGCCGAAACGGTCGTTCCATGCGATGCCTTCGAAGAACGGATAGACGAAGCCGACCAGCACGAACGTCGCGAACAACTGCGGATTGAACTTGGAGCGCTCGGCGATGCCGCCCGACACGATCGCGGGGATCGCGGCGGCGAACGTCAGCAGGAAGAAAAAGCGCACGAGCGCATAGCCGTTATGCTGGGCGAGCGTCGCGGCGCCGTCGAAAAACTGCACACCGTATGCGATCGTGTAGCCGATGAAGAAGTAGGCGATCGTCGACACCGCGAAGTCCACCAGAATCTTGACCAGTGCATTGACCTGGTTCTTCTTGCGCACGGTGCCGAGCTCCAGGAAGGCGAATCCTGCGTGCATCGCCAGCACCATGGCGGCGCCGATCAAAAGAAACTCGGTATCGGCGCCGTATTTCAGACTTTCCATCGATATGTCCCGCTTGTGCCAAAAAAGTGCGCTATGCGAGCAAGAAGCGGGCCATAGTTGTGCTGGCCGCGTCGGCCCGGTGCAATCGGGCACTGGGATGGGAATCCGGATGGTTTCGGGCGATGCGCCGTCCGAGCGCGCCATGCACCTGAAAAGAAAGGCGAGGCACAGCAAAAGTGCATAAATCGTCACGGCTACGCAGGATGACCCAGAAAAGGGCGAAATATTCGATTTAAATTACATCTTTATTCGGAATCCTGACGCAACGAGACGCTGTCGATGCCCAATTCTGGCGCGCGATCGACCAGCGGGGGTACGGTGGTCGACGGGTTCGTGTCCCTCTTTCTTTTCCCGCGCAAACGCCGACATAATGTGCCGACTCCGTGCACGATCCGCCGGCCAACCCCTCCCATGGGCCCGCATGAGACTGACCACTAAAGGCCTGTTGCTGATCGCGATTCCGGCCGTTTTCGAACTCGCGCTGCTCACTGGCGTCGTGAAGGCGCAGGTCGATGCGACGATGGCCGAGCGTCGGGCGATGCATACCGAGGAGGTGCTGCGCCAGAGCACGGCGATTCTCGATCCGGTGCTGTCCGAATCGGTCGCGCTGCGCGGCGCGGTACTTGCCAACGACGCACGCTTCACGACCCCGATCGCAGTATGGATGGACGTCGACCGGCGCATCGACGAGCTCGTCGATCTCGTCGGCGACAATCCCGCGCAAGTCGAGCGCGTGGTCGAGGTGCGCCAGGCGGTGCAGGCATACCGCCAGTGGTCCGACCGCATCCAGGACATGCTGCGCGCCGGGCGGCGCGCCGAGATTCTCGCGCGCTTCCACGATCTCACTCAGGCCGACGTGCTCGATCATTTCCGCTCGCAGGTGAGCGCGTTCCAGGCCGAGGAGCGCCGGCTAGACATGTCGCGCTCGAATGCCGTCGCCGCCGTGCGCGAGCGGGAACAGACGCTGATCGTCGCGGCCGCGTTGGGCTCGCTGCTGTTCGTCGCACTCGCCATCGGGATGTTCACGCGCGGCGTGCGCGGCCGGCTCGCGTTGCTGTCCGACAACGCGGCCAGGCTTGCCGGCAACGAGCCGCTCGCGCCGCTCGGCGGGGGTCGCGATGAAATCGCGCGGCTCGATCTGACCTTGCACGAGACGAGCCGCCGTCTGCTCGAAGCCGAGCGCATCGAGGCGCGTTTTCACGCGGACCTCGAACGCCGCGCCGCCGAGCTTGCCCGCATCAACGAGACGCTGCGCCAGCAGACTCAGGAAAACGAAATGTTCATCTACAGCGTGTCGCACGATCTGCGCGCGCCGCTGGTGAACCTGCAGGCATTTTCGAAAGAGCTGATTCGCGCCTGCGACGAGTTGCGCGACGCGGTGCGCGGCTCGTCGCTCGCGACCAGCACGCGCGAGCGGATCGAGCGGATCGTCGACGAGGACATTGGCGAGGCGCTGCACTATCTGCAGACCGCGGTGATGCGCGCGTCGCACATCATCGACGCGCTGCTGCGGCTGTCGCGTGTCGGGCGTGTCGAGTACCGGCGCCAGAAGGTCAATGTGCGCGACATCGTGCAGCGCGTCGTCGATGCGATGCAGGGGTCGATCCGCGTGCGGCGCGCGCGCGTGACGGTCGGCGAACTGCCCGCGGTATGGGGCGATCCGACCGCGCTCGAGCAGATCTTCGCGAACCTGATCGGCAACGCGGTCAACTATCTGGACCCGGCGCGCGAGGGCCGCGTCGAAATCGGCACGACGCCCGCGCCGCCGGGCGTGCATTCGCTGCGAATCTTCTACGTGCGCGACAACGGCCCCGGCATCCCGGCGATCGCGCTGCCGCGGCTGTTCACCGCGTTCCAGCGCCTGCACGGCAACGCGGCGGCCGGCGAGGGCATTGGCCTCGCGCTCGTGCGGCGGATGGTCGAGCGGCACGGCGGGCGAGTGTGGGCGGAATCGAAGGAGGGGGTGGGTACGACGTTCTATCTGTCGCTGCCAGAGGCGGCGGGCGCCGCGGGCTCGGAACCGGCCGCGGCTGGCGGGCCAGCGCTCGTCGTGGCGGCTCCGGCTCCGGCTTCGGCTTCGGCTTCGGCTTCGGCGGCGCGCGGTGCGCGCGAGAGCGCGCAGGGCGCCGCGGGGGCAGGCTTTAGCGCCGGCAGCGGTTTGCACGCGCCTTCGATCGATGCGGTGCGAGGAATCACTGCGCGGTAGGGGCGCTCGATCGTGCGTGCGGTGCGGGTGGCGCCCGCCCGTTCCTCAACCGGCGAAAATCCGTCGCCGCTTCAGCAGTCTCCGGCCGCGCACCGACCAGTAGCAACTGCAAGCCAGCAGCACGGCGATGCCGGCGGACGACTCGGCCGGCGTTGGCCGAACGCCGGCAATCCCTTCGACGGCAAACAGGCCATTCGTGACAGCCAGCAGCGCCACCCACAGCGCGCACGCGGCCTGCATCAGCAAACGGGTTCCCTTCATATGCCGGGCACGGGAGTCGTGCGACCAGGTGGGCGGCCGGCGCGCACAGAAGAAGACGATCACCATCAGCATGATGACGAGGGTGACGATCCAGTCGATCAGTTTCATCGAAACAGCACTCCCTAAAAGCAGCCGCGACTATAGGGAGGTGTTTCGTCTACAACCGTCGGAAGATTCTGAAATGTGGGAGAGCGTTGAACGATGTCGAGGCGAGCGCCGCTGCATGCCGATGCCCGCTGCAGGATTGCATCAATCCTCGCAGGGTTCAGAATCGAATCCCGCCTTGGCCAAGCCTTCCGTGAAGACGGCAAGATTTTCGTCGCGCCGGATCGGCATCCAGTCGGTCAAGTTGCCGAGGCGCAAGTCGGGAATCAGCTCGCGTAAGCGAATCGCAGCTCGTCGAGCTTCCGCTGGTTTGCCGAGCCAGGCCTGACTCGCGGCGAGCGTTGCGTAGGCCAGGCCGAAACTCGGCAAATCCCGGATGGCTTTCTCGGCCCACAGAGCGGCTTCGACGAAGTTGTCCATGAACAAATGCGCCGCCGACAAGCCGAACTGCATCCGATAACGCTCTGGATCCAACGGGCTCAATTGCATCGCATGGGCAAATTGCCTGATCGCTTGTTCAGTTTCGCCATGCCACAAGCGGAGAAATGCGCCGAGAAACCACGCGGCGGCAAGATTGGGATTCAATTCGAGCGCCCGATCCAGCAAGGCGATACCTTCAGGCAGGTCGCCGGCCAGATGCGATAGCGCATGACCGCTGCGCGCGAGAGCGACGGCGTCGTACTTGCCCAACTCCACGGCACGACGCGCCCACTGGGAGCCTTCCGCCATTTCTCTTGGGCGATCGTGCATCCAGCCATTGACCTTGCGCCAGCAATGACACCAGGCCGCCATCGCGTACGCCGATGCAAGCTCAGGGTCGCACGCAAATGCGCGCTGAAATAACGGCAACGCTTCGTCGATCGCTTCGCGGCTGCCTCGATGAAGCTGCGCCATGCCACGCAGGTAGTAGTCGTACGCACGCAGACTTTCGGTCGGTTTGAACCGCGCGCGAGCGATCTCGGCCTGTTCGACCTGCGGCGCAATCGCGCCGACCACACTGTCGGCGATCTGGTCCTGGAACTCGAAAATATTGTCGAGCACGCCTTCGAAGCGGCCAGCCCAATGGGTCGCGCCGGTGCCCGCATCGACGAGCTGGCCGGTGATGCGAACGCGGCCCTGTGCCTGCCGCCAACTGCCTTCGAGCACATAGCGCACGCCGAGCTCTCGCCCGATCTGCTTCACATCCACGTTGCGATGCTTGTAAGTGAAGCTCGAGTTGCGCGCGACGACGAACAACCAGCGGTATCGCGACAGCGCGGTGATGACGTCCTCGATCACACCGTCGGCCAGGTAGTCCTGCTCCGCGTCACCGCTGAGATTGACGAAAGGCAGGACGGCGATGGAAGGCTTGCTGGACTGCGCCGCATCCGGCGATGACGTCTCGGTTGGCGTCGATGTCTTCTCGCTGGCCTGATCCGATGCCGGATGTTCGATGACGTCGGCGACAAACCGGAATCCCTTGCGCGCCACGGTTTTGATCACCCGCTGCTGCTGACCGTCATCGCCAACCGCGCTGCGCGCGGCGTTCACGTGGCTGGCCATGGTGGATTCGGAAATCACGCGTCCGTCCCACACCGCATCGATCAACTCATCCCGGCCCACGACCCGGTTGCGATGGCTCGCCAGATAAACCAGTAGATCGAACACTTTCGGCGTCGTGGCGACCGCCTGGGAAGCGCGGCGCAGGTCGCGACGCTCCAGGTCCAGCGTGCAATCAGCGAAAACCCACTGCATTGGGGACTCCAGGACGAGAAAGCCGCCAGGTATGCGCTACCCGGCGCGCTGATGAAGCGGATGGAGGAATTTTGGACGGAAATACAAGGCGCAGACAAAGCGGCGCCGGCGGCTGGAAATGATACTGCACCCATCGGATCAAGCAGCAAGCGCTTCGTCAACCGAACCGGAGGGAGTGGGACATGAAAGTGGTCGTCATTGGTGGCAGCGGACTGATCGGCTCGAACGTGGTGCGGCGGCTTCGCCGCGATGGTCACGACGTGGTGGCAGCATCCAGGTCGACCGGGGTGGACCTGATGACGGGCGACGGGTTGGCGAAAGCGCTCGAAGGCGCGCATGTCGTCGTCGATGTCGCCAACGCGCCGTCCTTCGAGGACGAGGCCGTGATGAGCTTCTTCCAGACGGCGGGCCGCAACCTGTTGGCCGCTGAACACGCGGCGGGCGTCGAGCACCATCTTGCTCTGTCCGTCGTGGGCACCGAACGCCTGCAGCAAAGCGGGTATTTTCGCGCCAAGGCTGCGCAGGAGACGCTGGTCAAGGCGTCGCCCGTCCCGTACACGCTGCTGCGTGCCACCCAGTTCTTCGAATTCGTCGGCGGCATCATCGAGGCCAGCGCCCAGCGAGGCGAGGTGCGCCTTTCGCCCGCGCTGATCCAGCCGGTCGCCGCCGACGACGTCTGCGCAGTGCTCGCCGATCTTGCGGCGGGGATGCCGCTGAACGACATGACCGAATTCGCCGGTCCGGACCGCTTCCCACTCGACGAACTCGCCCGCAAGTTCCTCGCCGCGCACAACGATCCACGCACGGTGATCGCCGATGTCCACGCTCGCTATTTCGGCGCAGAGCTGGACGACCGCACCCTGGTCGCCGGCGGCGGTCATCGCATCGGCCCGACGCGCTTCCACACCTGGCTCAGCCGCTCCGTCGCGAAGGACTGAACCGCATTCCCGCAACGTTTCTCCTTTCTCCAACCGCACCAAGGACATGCCATGACCCAACGCATCGACTACCAGCAGCAATCCCCGGAACTGTTCAAGAAGTTCGTCGAGTTCAGCCTCGTGCTCAAGAAGTCCGCAATCGAGGAAACCATCCGCCATCTCGTCGACATCCGCGCGTCGCAGCTCAACGGCTGCTCGTTCTGCGTCGACATGCACGTGAAGGAGGCCACGATCCATGACGAGCGTCCGTTGCGCCTTCATCACGTGGCCGTGTGGCGCGAGTCCAATCTGTTCACGCCGCGCGAGCGTGCCGCTCTAGCCTGGACCGAGGCGCTGACCCAGATTTCGCCGCTGGGTGTGAGCGATGAAATCTACGATCGCGTGCGAACCCAGTTCTCGGAGAAGGAGTTGTCCGACCTGACCTTCCAGGTGATGTCGATCAACGCGTGGAATCGGGTCAACATCGGCTTTCGCATCCCGCCGGGCATCTACGACAAAGCCTTTGGCGTGGACAAGTCGGGCCTCGCCTGAGCGACACGCAACGGAGCACCGTCATGCATATTTCCAGATGGCTGATCGCATCGCTGCTGCTCGCAGCGGGCGCCGCACACGCGCACGAGCCGCCGCAAGCGCAAGTTACGCCGCTGATGACCAGGGCGCTGGAAGACTATCCGGGCAAGGAAGTCACGGTGCTCTCGGTCGAGTATCCGCCCGGCAGTGCGGACCCGGTACATCGGCATGATGCACACGGCTTCATCTATGTGCTGGAAGGCTCGATCGTGATGGGCGTGCGCGGCGGCCAGACCGTCACGCTGAAGCCGGGCCAGACCTTCTACGAAGGGCCGAACGACGTACACACGGTTGGGCGCAATGTCAGCAAGACCAAGCCGGCCAAATTCCTGGTTTTTCTGCTGAAGGATGCCGGCGCACCGATACTGACGCCGGCGAATTAACTGGCTCGGTGATATTCGCGCAACGGCTTCAGGCGAGAGCAGCGGCTCGGCGAAATGCCGAACCGCTGCTTTCTTCGCTTACGCAGCGAAGTCGGTCGATGAAGACAGTTGTTTCCACGCTTCCGTTTCCTAGCCCGGCGATGATCGCATTGGTCGACGCGGGGTTGTGGTTCAGTTGCATGGCCTTGCGGCGAACCGCACCCGAGGTTTCGTCGTAATCGTCGATGGCTCGCCGGGGTGACTCGAAGCGGCCGCGCGGCACAACGGCGGTATCATGGGCACATCTTCGCAAGTGCGAGCCGCTCGGTGCGGCTCCTTCTGATCATGATTTCATCTGTTTCCTCATCCTTATTGCGCCGCGCGGCGGTCGTGGTCTTCGTGTTCGGCGCGCTGGCCGCGTGCCAGAAAAACGACGCTTCGGCCGGCCAGGTCGCGGGCAAGCTCAACGACGCCGCGCAGCTTGCCGGTCAGAAGCTCGATCAGGCCGCGAGCTACGTCGGCCAACAGGTCACCGCGACCAAGGACGCCGCGCAGCAGAACCTCGACTCGGCCTCCGCGCCGTCGATCAGGATCGACCCGGCCGCGCTCGCGTCGAGCGCGCAGGCCAACCTGCAGAATGCGGCAAGCGCGGCCAACGCGCAGCTCGGCAGGGCCGCGTCGATCACGGGCCAGGGCCTCGAAACGGCGGGGCGCAAGCTGCAGGCGTGGTCGGCGCAGAATGCGAGCTCGTCGGCGTCGTCGAGCGCATCGACCGAGTCCGCCGACGCGCAGAAGCAGATGGACAAATGATCCGCGCGGTTCGATCCGGCTTTCGCCGTTTGACTTTAGAGGGATATGTAATTACGATGGTTACACATTGTCGTTGCGGGACGGATCTACCGTGAACACGAGTAGCCGGTTTGCCTTTGCCGTGCATGTGCTCGCATTGCTGTCGTTACAGGGCGGCGTGCCGTTGTCGTCGGAGATGATCGCGGGCAGCGTGAACACGAATCCCGCGCTGATCCGCCGGCTTCTCGCCATGCTCTCGGCGGCCGGCCTCACCACGTCGCAGATGGGAGCCGGTGGCGGCGCGTTGCTCGCACGGCGGCCGGAACAAATCGCGCTGCTAGACGTGTATCGCGCAGTGGAGGACGCGCCGTTGTTCGCGTTGCATCGCGAGGAGCCGAATCCTGCGTGCATGGTGGGGCGCAATATCCAGAGCGTGTTGAGCGGGATCATCGACGAAGCGCAGCAGGCGATGGAAGCGGCGCTGGCCGCGCGCACGCTCGCCGATGCGACCGCCGACGTGGTCCGCTCTGAGAAGCATCGCGAGCGCAAGCGCCGGGCTTGACGGTGACTAACCAATGAACGGGGTGACAGCCCCGCTTTTTTTCTCGTTATATGTAACTATAAGTGTTACATATAAGACAACCTGAGGAGTACGCTGATATGAGCAAGCAACTGAAGATCGCCTTGTTTGGCGCGACCGGCATGATCGGCTCGCGGATTGCCGCGGAAGCCGCGCGTCGCGGGCATCAGGTGACGGCACTGGTGCGCGATCCGGCGCGCGTGCCGGCCGGCGTCGCGAATCTGCATGCGGTGCAGGCCGATCTGCTCGATGCCGCGAGCGTCGGCGCGGCGGTGCGCGGTCAGGACGTGGTCGCGAGCGCGTATGCGCCGCCGCAAGGCGATCTCGCCACGCTGACGCAGGCCACGCGCGCGCTGGTCGAAGGGGTGCGCGCGGCGGGGTTGAAGCGCGTCGTCGTGGTAGGCGGCGCGGGCTCGCTCGAAGTCGCGCCGGGCAAGCAATTGGTCGACACCGACAGTTTTCCGCCCGCGTACAAGGGCATCGCGCTCGCGCATCGCGACGCCTTGGACTACTACCGCAGCGTGACCGATCTCGACTGGACGTTCTTCGCGCCGGCCGCGCTGATCGCGCCGGGCGAGCGCACCGGCAAGTTCCGCACGGGCGCGAACACGCTGATCGCGGATGCGGACGGCAACAGCCGCATTTCGGCCGAAGACTACGCGATCGCGTTCGTCGACGAACTGGAGCAGGGCCGCTTCGTCCGCCAGATCGCGACGGTCGCGTACTGACGATCGGCGCATCGAATTCGCCCGCCGCGCAAGCGTACTAACATTCGGCTAAGCGACTATCAATAAAATCAAGTACTTAGCGCTGTGTGGTAAGTGCGTGGGAGCATACCACATGCTCCCGCCACCGGTCATACTCAGCTTTCGTCCGGGCCTGTCCAGTACTCTCCGCTAGCCAGCTTCTCGCCGGCCTCCTTTAGCTTGCCCTGGTTGCTCTTGATATAGCGCTTGAGTGCGTCCCGTACGACCTCCGCTGTCGGCGTCCCTGTGATCGTCTGGAGGAGGGCGAGCTTATCCAAATCCGATACCTCTACCCGGACGTTGAGCGAGCGGGCCGGGGCTTTCTGCGGTCTACCTCTTGGCATGTTGGTAACCCTCTGTGTTGATAGCGCCCCGATTGTAGCGAATTTCTATAGTTATGACTATGAATATTACTATGACTTTTCTGTCTAAGGTTGGCGAATAAACATAGTCATCTTTACGGTTAATATTCGTCTCACGCGGGGTTCGCAGGCAACCAGCGCACCGACCACTCTGACTAGCGTTACTAATCCAACAAGGTAGACCAAATGCATAAGACGCTTTATATCGACGTTCCCGGCATCAACGGCCACACCGCACACCGGCAAGTAGTAGCAACGCTCACGTTGTACGGGTTTGAGGTTACGCAGGCGTTTACGGTGCAACGCAGGAACAAGGCACGAGTCAAGGTTATGGCGCGTCACTGCGCTAACGACCATGAGAGGGCGGCGGGGTACGTAGCGCGCACGCTACCAACCGGGACGCGCGTAGGGATAGACCACCGCAACCCACTAGCCCAATGACCCTGAGAGGCCCGCCGCAGAGCGGGTCTTTCTATTTGTAGTCAAAGTTTTTTAGCTGCGTGGAATTTCACCACGGCACCCATAGACGCTTAGCGCCTTTGCGGTTGAGGCTTGGGTAATCGCTATTGGATTTTTGCCATTCGAGAAACCCGCGCCGAATTTGCGCTTGTCGTAGCCGGTACTCGCCCTTAGTACTAGCCCGCTCAAAGTCCGTCTCTTCGTCCTTTTCTTGGTCGCATCCGCTCTCAAGCTCGTACTTTCGCCAGTTATGCCGGATGCGCGCGTTACCGTCCTTATCCGAGACGTAGCTTGAATCCTCAAGCATCCCGTTCGGCAACGTTAGCGGGTGCAGTTCGCGGTACGTAGCGCGCTTAATCAGCCGGTCTATCGTTACCTGTGAAACGCCGTACACCCCTGCCAGCACAACCGACCCAAACAGGGGACTGCGCGGAATGTGGATCGCACGAATAACCAAAACTTGCTGTGCGGTCAGCTTGCGTTCGTTCGTGATTTCGAAGGGTTCATTCATGACTGCCGTGTCCGCACAACCGAGGAGACACCAATATAACACGGTAACCCTTATCCAATAAGGGATTCAGCGATATTTTTGTAGTTGCTGGGAGACAAGGAGAGAAGGGCCGCGTGGAATTCCTACCCCACAGTCCCAGAGAGCCGAGGCACCGCGCAACTTGTCCCGTATCCCTTCCCACAGAGGAGGTACGAGAGGCTGTGCATATCCTCTCAGCTTTCCCACTCATCAAATGCGATAGATAGCCAACGGGCCTGTCTGTCGTTTCTATCGTAATACATTCAACCAAAATCAATAGGACTACATATGACTAAGCAATACGCAGACCGCGTTGTAACTATTCGCCTTTCGTCAGATACCCACCGTGCTATGCGTCTCCTCGCTGCACGTAACGATATGACCGTCTCAAGCCTGTTCCGCGCGCAAGCGGAGGCGATGACCAAGGAGATTGCGGGCAACACCGTAGAGGGTCGCTATATCTCGTCTGCTGTAACCAAGTAAGGAATCAACCCCGTGTTTAAGTTTTTCAAAAAGGAGACCTCTAAGGCTATGAATATCGACACCCAAAACATTGTCGCTACCGCTCAAGGTATCAAACAGCAAAGCTACCAACTGAACGCCATTGAGAACGCGAGCCAGTACGATAGCCGTACGGTAAATCGCATTATCTCTATCTGGCGTGACAACAACGCTCAAGCTCTCGCATATAGCATTGTGCATGAGTTGAGCCTTGTCGCGGTTCCTTGTAACTCTCAGTGTCAGGCGAAAGTCATTGAGGACACGGACGCTACGGTTGCGAGCCCCGCAACCGTCAAACCCACGCTTAACACGGTTAGTACCGCTAAGCCAAAAGAGAAGGGGCCGGTAGACGGCAGCGGGACCAAATCGAGCCGGACTTTGTTGAAACCGTTTTACTACAAATATTGAGGAATTCAGATATGAACGGATTTAAGGCGGCCGCAATCAGGGCGCGCGTGATTACCACCGAAACCGTAATTAAAAACAAGCGGGCCGAAATTGAACGGATCAAGCGGGAAATTGAGAGCCTTGAACGTGAAGTGGCCGAGCTTAATAAGGCGTATGACGCACCATAAGTACACGTTCAAGATTAGCCGCGCTGCTATCAACCGCTTAAGGCAACTGCGCGACGAGACAGGCGAGACACTACGTAATGAGTTTAGGCGGCTTGCTTGGCGTCTGCCGGTTGTGGTGGGTGAGGGGGGATCGTTAGCCAAGCGGATAGACGGCTCGAACCGTGCCGTAGCCGCGACAGCCCTAGACACAATGTTGGTCATTCGCTCGGCAAGCAAATCGTAATGACGCTCTTGCCGAGCTTGGCGCGCGTATATCGCGTTCCAGGATGCGTCTTGTTCCTCGTCCGACTCATACAGTGCGGTGCGTTGGGCCTCCTCGTGCTCGTCCCGTTTCCTTAGGTAATCCTCGTCGGCTGGAGACAGGGGGCGTACCTCGCGCGGTGCGGGAGGTGTGGCGGGTGCATGTGCAGCCTGGGCGAATAGCTCGTCAACCTCAACGTCAACCCTCCGACAGCGTACGCGGGCCTCTGACGGGTCGGCGGTATTGAGAGCGCGGACTATCTCGGTCTTGCCCTCCAAGGCCGCTACGAGGGCCTTAGGGACTCTGCGGCGGTAGTAGTAGCGTGCGCCTTTGCGGATCAAATGTTCCATATTTTTCTCTTACGCGCCTATACCGCGTGGTATAGCCAAGTAACACGAGGGAAGCCCGAAAACCCCGAAATACCGTGCCAGCCTTGCCCCTCAACGATTATATGACTTTCCCATGTGGGAAGCGCGATACATTCGGTTACGCATGTTCGGGCGCGCCGGGCGTAACTGCGGCTACACTGGCGTCTGCCGTTTTCTCACGGATTGCCATGCAGTCATGCCCGTCGCGGCGTGAGTCCGAGGCTGCGCCGTCTGGCGGCGGGCAGCAGCCAGCGATTCTCACCGCCCCTCATCTCTCCTCCGATCACGCCGCTCGCGGCACTGCCAGCGGCGACGCCCAGCCGCGCGCGAGCGCATATGTGCTGGGTTGGTTGACCGCGCTCGTGTGCGCCACGCTGATTCTGTGCCTCGGCGCGCTGCCGCGCATCGCGCAGGCCGCCGGCCCCGCGGTCGGCGGCGGCACGCCGGTGATCCCGGCATTGCAGAGCCTGATCAACAGCGCGACGGTGAACGCGACGCCCGCGTCCGCGGCCTCGGGTGCGTCGGCGCCCGAGGCGGCGTCGGCGCCGTCGCCCGCGAGCCAGGCGGAGCTTGCGCGCTCGCTCGACAGCGTGATCGCCACGCTCGACAACGACCGCCAGCGCAGCGCACTCGTCGCCCAGCTGAAGAAGCTGCGCGACGTATCGGAAAGCGCCGCGCACACCGTCGGCCCGCCCGCGCCGACGGCCGTGCAACCTAGCCCGGGCCTGCTCGGCGCGATCGCATCGGGCATCGCGTCGTTCGAATCCGACGTGCATCAGGGCCGCACGCCAGTGCGCTACTGGAGCGGGCGCGTGACTGCTGCCGGCAATGAGCTGTACACGATCGTCTCCGGCCAGGGGCGCGAGGGTCTCGGCTCGATCCTGCTGGCGATGCTGGGGATGCTGGCCGGCTGGGGCGCCTGTGCCGGCGCGCTGATCTATCTGCAGCATCGGCTGCACCGGCGCTTCGGCGTCGAGCTGGTGCTGCGGCCCAATCCCACCACGCGCGAGCTGCTGATCTTCGCGTTGCGCCGCGTCGGTCCGTGGATCATCGCGTTCATCGCGGCGCTGCTGTTCATGCGCGCGATGCCCGATGCGCTCGGCCGCACGCTCGGCATGGTGGTCGCGTATGCGATCGTCGCGGGAGCGGTGTTTTCCGCGATCTGCCTCATCATGTTCTCGCTGTTCGGCTCGGGCCACCGGCGCGTCGCGGTGCGATTGCTGATCGATCATGCGCGCCGCGTGCTGTTCGTGATCGGCGTGTGCGGTGCGCTCGGCGACGCGGCCGTCAATTACGACGTCGAGCATCAGATCGGCACCAACCTCGCCGCGCTGATTTCGACCGCGGCCAACATGACGGCCGCCGTGCTGACCGGCTATTTCGCGCTCGCTTTCCGCCGGCCGGTCGCGCACCTGATCCGCAACCGGCCGTACGAGCAGCGCAACGACCACAGGGCCGCAACCGATGCGTTCGAGGTGCTGGCCGCGATGTGGCACGTGCCGGTGCTGGTGCTGGCGGCCGCCTCGGTGGTCGCGACGCTGGGCGGCTCAGGCTCCAGCGAAAACGTGCTGCAGATCTCGATCGTGACCGCGCTGCTGCTGGTGCTGGCGTTTTTCCTGTCGGCGATCGTGCTGCGCATGACGCGCCCGCGCAGCGCCCGCGCGCGGCGCCGCTCGCCGTATCTGACGCGCCTGTTGCGCTTTTGCGGCACCTTGCTGACCTTGTTCATCTGGCTGTTTTTCTTCGAATTGGCCGCGCGTCTGTGGGACGTGTCGCTGGCCGAGGTGATAGAGAGGAACGTGGCGGCGCGCGGTATCGCGCATGCGATGACGGCGATCGTCGCCACCGTTTTTATCGCGTGGCTGCTGTGGATTCTGGTCGACACCGCGATCACCGAAACGCTCAATCCGGGCAGCCCGCGCAACAAGGCGCGCAGCCCGAGCACGCGCGCCCGCACGATGCTGCCGCTGGTGCGCAACGTGTTGCTAGTGTCGATCATGACGATCGGCGGCATCGTCACCGCCGCGAACCTCGGCATCAACGTGACGCCGCTGCTCGCCGGCGCGGGCGTGATCGGTCTGGCGATCGGTTTCGGCGCGCAGTCGCTGGTGACCGACCTGATCACCGGGCTCTTCATCATCATTGAGGACACGATCTCGGTCGGCGATTGGATCGACGTCGATGGCGGCCATGCGGGCACGGTCGAACATCTGTCTATCCGCACCGTGAGGCTGCGCGACGGGCAGGGCGCGATCCACGCGATTCCGTTCTCGCAGATCAAGATCGTGAAGAACCTGTCGCGCGATTTCGCGTATGCGGTGTTCGAGGTGCGCATGTCGTTCTCGACTGATGTCGACGAGATCACGCAGCTGATCCGCGAAGTCGGCGCGGAGCTGATGGCCGACTTCCGCTACCGCCGCGAGATGCTCGGGCCGATCGAGGTGTGGGGTCTCGACCGCTTCGATCCGAACTGGATGGTCGTCAAAGGGCAGATCAAGACGCGGCCGCTGCAACAATGGAGCGTCGCGCGGGCGTTCAATTTGCGGCTCAAGCGCAAGATGGACGAGGCGGGCATCGAGATTCCGGTCGCGCAGATGCGGGTGTACACGTCGTCGAAGGATAGCGAGGGCGAGCCGTTGCGCGATGATGAGATGACCGGGTTCGTCGCGCCTGTGGATGCGGGTGCCGACGCGCACCAGCGGGCGCGCGACGGCGCGCACGGCAAAGACCGTCAAAGGGCGCATGAACCCGCGCGCGAACGAACCCGCGAAGCGGCGCACGAGCATCTGCGCGAAGCGGAGTATGAAGTGGGCGCCGTCGGCCCGTCGGCGCGCGCATCGACAAATGTGCCCCTTGCGCCCGCGCGTGACGTGTCGCACGAACCGCGTCCGGCGCCGCCGCCGACCGGACAGACCGCGCCGATTCCGCCGCAAATTCCGACGGCTGGCGATGTCGGTGGGAAGAGCTGAGGCGGGGGTTTGTTGGGGACCGTGCTAGGACGGTCGCGTGCTTGTGTGCTCGCATGACTTCTTAGTCGCGCGAACGCGTCACATCACATCACGTCACGTGTCGTCGTGACGTGCAACCGTTGTGAAGCCATCTCCGCGGCGTCGGCCGTGCGCACGATGTCGTTCACGTGCGTGCCGATCCGCGCGCCTTCGACGCCGTAGATATGCAGCGACACCGCCGGCGCATCACTGCTGTTGCCGAGCCGATGAATCGCGGCACGGCCGCCGCGCACGTACGACACCGCGCCGCGTTTGCGTGTCTGAATGCGCAGCGCACTCGCGCATTGCTGCGCGTCGTCCCATTCGAAGACCGTTTCGCTCAGCTTGCCCTCGACCACCGCGTAACCGCACCACGTGTGATGCGCATGCACGGGGCTCGCCTGGTTGGGCTGCCAGACCAGCGCGGCGATCGCATAGCGGCCTTGCGGATCGGCGACGAGCAGATGGCGCCGATAGGTGTCGGCGGAGCCTTCGCGTTGTATCGGTGCAAGCAGCGCCGGATCGGCGGCCGCCTCGGCGAGCGCGAGCCGCATGCTGCGCGCGAAGAACGTCGAATGCGACGGTTCCGGAAATTTCGCGCAGGCTTCGAACATCGCCTCGAGCGTGTCGCACAGGCGCACGAGCGGTGCGCGCTTCAAATCGCGCAGCGGGTTCGTAGATAACGCGGCCGCTTCGAGTCGGGCCGGGTCCGGCAGCGACTTCAGGTAGTCGGGAAGATGCTCGAAAGCGGTGGCGCGAAGGTCGTCGCTCATGGTGGTGATGCAGCGCGCGCGCTGCTGGTTGGCAATTTTCGGTATCGATATTTATACCGGTTTGCCCGGAGAAAGAGTTTCCATATAATTCCCTCGACCAACAGAAAAGTAGAATAATTTCCTATCAGGGGTGGGGGTATGGGTATGGATATCATCGATCGGAAGCTGCTCGAATTGCTGCAGGAGGACGCGACGATGCCGATCGCCGAACTCGCGCAGCGCGTGAATCTGTCACAGACACCTTGCTGGAAGCGGCTTCAGCGCCTGAAGGAGGCGGGCGTGATTCGCGCGCAGGTGGCGCTGTGCGACGCGCGCAAGCTCGGCGTCGGAACCACGGTGTTCGTGGCGGTGCGCACGAACCAGCACACGGAGACATGGGCCGCCGCGTTCACGCAGGCGGTGCGCGATATTCCCGAAGTGGTCGAGGTCTACCGGATGAGCGGCGAGACCGACTATCTGCTGCGCGTGGTGGTCTCCGATATCGACGACTACGACCGGATCTACAAGCAGTTGATCACGGCCGTGCCGCTGTACGACGTGAGTTCGAGCTTCGCGATGGAGCAGATCAAGTATTCGACGGCGTTGCCGGTGCGTTCGTCGGCGGTAACGTGATGCTCGTGGAGCATCCGTGAGTGCCAGGAGCGCCGCTTGCTGTTTCGATAGCAAACGCGCCGCGGCGCATCCATACTGCTCCCGTCGGCTGCAAGCCGCGTGCAAGCTCACTGGGCGTAGAATGCCGCCTTCTCCGACCCATCCGCGACTGCTACGCGAACCGAGCCCGCTTCATGACCAGACCGCCGCGCAAGAAGAACCCGACCTTTGGCATCGCCGTCTTTATCGTGGTGGCGATTCTGCTCGTGATCGCAACGCTGATCTACAACGCGATCCGTCAAAAGCACGAGTTCGAGAGCCAGCCCACGCAGGTGCCGCCGGTGGCCTCGGAGGCAGCCGCGGCAGTCAACGCACTGAAACCAGCGAGCGGCGCAGCGCAATAACGCCCGCGCGCCTCGCAGCTTCACTCCTCCGGCAACCGGATGATGCTCGCGTCCTTGCGAATCTGCGCGGACGCCGCGAGCATCTGCTTGCATTGATGCGCGAGCAGCTTCGTGTCGTGCACCGCATCGGCCGTATAGTCCGGCGATTTCTCCGTGTTGACGACCATCGCATCGAGTTCGCGACTCATCAATTTGATCTGCTCGCTCTGCTCGGCGGGCAACGCGGTGCCTGCTTCGGCGGCGCTCAGGTTGTCGCGCACGAGGCTCAATGCGCGCTGCAGCGGCTGTAGCGAGATGTCCTCGACCTGTTGCTGCTGTTGCGCGGAGGTGCGCAGCAGCGGCGCGGCGGCCGTGATCTGCGACGCGAGCACGTGGCTGCGCACCAGCAGACCGTTCAACTCCGGCACGAACTTCTGCGCGGACTTCGGTTCGAGCATCATGCGCTGGAACGCCTGGCCGAGATTCGCGAACGCGACGTGAACGTTCTTGCGCGCGAGCCGGTAGCGGTAATCGCGGTCGAGCGCGGTCGCCGCCGCGGCAGCGGCGGCCGATGCGCCGCTTGCCGGGCGCGCGGTCGGATTGCGGATCGTGGTGGTGCCTTGGGCTGCGTCGCCCGCGTTCGCCTCGGCAGCAGCGTCGGCGACCGGCTGTGCACGGCTCGCGCGCTCCGCGCGGCGCGCACCGGCGCCACTCTCCACTTCGGCTTCGGCTCCAGCGACAGCGAGCGCCGGCCCGCCAAAGCCGAGCGCCGGGTCCGCCATCGCGGCCGCCGGCGCACGCGCGCCCGCTTCGGTCACGGCCGCGACCACCGCGGCGGCCGGCTTGCCGCTCCACCACCAGCTCGCTTCGAGATACTGCCGCGTCGCGCTGATCATGTTGTTGACGAGCTTGCCCATCAAGCGGTACTCCCAGTAAGGGAACAGGTGGCTCGCCGCGATCGCGATCGCGCAGCCGACCACGGTGTCGATCGCGCGCTCGCCGATGATGCGCAGGCTGCCCGGCGCAAGCAGATGGAACAGCAGCAGTACATACGACGACGTGAACACGACGCTCGCCGTGTAGTTGAACAGCAGCAGGCTGTAGCTCATCACCATCGACGCGAACATCACGACCATCAGGATGTGCGGCTCCTTCACGAAGATGATCAGCGCGATGCTCGCCGCGCAGCCGATCAGCGTGCCGATGATCCGCTGCCCGTTGCGCTGCTTGGTCAGCGAGTAGCCGGGCTTCAGGATGATGACGGTGGTCATCACGATCCAGTACGCGTTGGTCAGCGGCAGCAGGCGGCCGAGCCAGAAGCCCACGGCGACCGCGATCGTCACGCGCAATGCATGGCGAAAGCTCGGCGAGGCCATGGTCAGATTCGAGAAGATCTGCCCGAACGGCACGCGCCGACTCGTCACGAAGCGGCTCAGCGCCTGATCGATGCGCAGTTCCGTTTCGGTCGGGCTCGGCTCGGTGGTGAGGCTGCGGCGCATCTTGTCGATCAGCCGCGTGGCGCTCCAGATGCGGCGGAAATTCGACGACACCGCCGAATATGCCTCCGGGTTCTGGGTCGGCAGTTCCTGCTTGCGCATCAGCTCGATTTCATACTCGATCGCGCGCAACTCGGCCTTCACGTTCACGCGCTTGCGCGGCGCCTGGTTCTGCAGCACCGCGAGGCCGATCTCCTCGAGATCTTCGGCAGCCTTGCGGATCAGATCGCGATAGAACACCAGCAGGTCGGAGCCGCCGAACGTGCTGCGCACGAGCGTGTAATCGGTTTGCGCGCCGACGAACAGCTCGTGCAGATCGACGGTATTGATGAACAGGTTGTACAGCATCGCGCGGCGTGGTTCGAGCTTGCCGCGTTTGAGCCTGGGCAGGTTGCGCAGCACGATGTCGCGCGCGGCCTCCTGGCGATCGACCGCGGAGATCTGCTTGTCGACGAGGTTGCGGTAGCACTCGTCGAGGTCGTTGTCGAGATCGTAGAACGCGGCGCGCGCAAGCAGATAGTCCGCGCATGCGAACACGCTTTCGGCGAGCGCCTGCTGCTCGATCCGATGCACCATCCAGCGGCTCACGAGGGTCGACCAATACGTGTACCAGAGGCCGCCGAGCAGTATCCACGACGCATTGACGAGCGCCTGCAGCGGCGTGAAGTGCTCCTCCAGCGTCATGATCATCATGAACAGCGTCGCGAAGCTGATCTGCGGCCAGCGGTTGCCGTACACGACGATCAGCGACAGCACGAACGTAAGCGGCACGACCGTACACCACAGCGCGATCGGATTGACGGTGGCGAGGCCGGTGGCGAGCGCGGACAGAAAGCCGATCACCGAGCAGGCCAGCATCTCGTTGTGCTTGTACTTGAGCGGGCCCGGCATGTCGACGACGCAGGCGCCGAGCGCGCCGGTCGCGATCGTGAAGCCGAGTTCACGATTGTGAAACACGATCAGGCACAGGATGGCCGGCAACGACACGCCGACCGCGATGCGCAGGCCGCCATAAAAGTACTGGCTATAAAGGAATTTTCTTATTTCGACCGAATAGCGCATCGACTACCTGAATCCATTCATCGAGAAAACCGCAGTTGGAAAAACAGCGCGAAACTGCCGTCGAGTCTAACTGATTTTGCGCGCGTTCTGACCTCGCCCATTCGGCCAGGTTATGCCCTGAGGATCGGTTTGTTATGCTGTCGCTTCAATGTCCGCCGCGGCTCCCGAGCATCACTCGCGGGCCATCAGCGTGCCAATTATGATCTGGAATCCATGCTTCAGCTCTTCTACTCGAACCGCTACGAAACGCTGGTGGGTGCGCTGCTCGACGACCTCGCGCAAGCGCCGTCCGACCCTTGGACTGCGCGTCCCGTGATCGTGCCGAGCGCGGCCGTACGCCGGCGGCTCGAACTCGATATCGCCGCGCGCCAGGGCATCTGCGCGAACGTGAACTTTGGTTATCTCGCGCAATGGCTGTGGGCGCAGATCGGCGGCGTGATCGAGGTGCCGAAGCATTCGCCGTTCGCGCCGGACCGCCTCGTGTGGCGCTGCTACCGGCTGCTCGACGACACGGACGAGGCGCTGCCGTGGAATGCGTCGCCGCGTTTGCGCACCTATCTCGATGCGGCCGACGCGTCGATGCGCTACGAACTCGCGCGGCGCGTCGCGACCGTGCTCGACCACTATCTGACCTATCGCCCTGAATGGCTGCTGCAGTGGCAGAAGGGCGGCTCGATCTTCGCGAGTGGCGCGGCGGACGACACCGGTCCGCGTCTGACCGGCGCGAGCGATGCCGCCCGCGAAGACGAGCGCTGGCAAGCGGCGCTGTGGCGCGCGGTGCTCGCCGAACTCGCGCAAGCCGGGGGGCATGCGCAAACATCCGCGGCCGCGCTGCCGCCCGCGTATCGGTTCCTTGATGAATTCGGCTCGCTCGATCTCGAGGCAATCTCGAACGCGCGATGGCCCGAGGCGGTCAGCGTGTTCGCGCTGCCGACCATGCCGCCGCTGCATATCGCATTGCTGCGCGCGCTGTCGCGCTGGATCGACGTGCGTCTGTACGTGATGAACCCATGCCGCGAGTTCTGGTTCGACGTGGTCAGCGAAGGGCGCGTGCAGGCGCTCGACGCGGCGGGGCAGCTCGACTATCAGGAAGTCGGTCATCCGCTGCTCGCCGAATGGGGACGGCAGACTCAGGCGCAGCTGCATATGCTGCACGAGCTGACCGAAAGCGCGGCATCGGCCGAGACCGGCGACTTCACCGAGAACCCCGAGCCGAGCTGGCTCGCCGCCGTGCAGAACGGCATCCTCGATCTGCGCAATGAAGCCGATGCGGACGAGTTGCCTATCGAGCGCGGTATCGAGGTCCACGTTTGCCATAGCCTGTCCCGGCAGCTCGAAGTGCTGCACGATCGCCTGCTCGGCTGGTTCGACGAGTTCGACGATCTGCAGCCGTCCGACGTGCTGGTCGCGGTGTCCGATCTGGCGGCGGCCGGTCCGCTGATCGATGCGGTGTTCGGCACCACGCCCGCCGGCGACACCCGCCGCATTCCGTACCGAATCACCGGCTTGCCGCCGTCGCAGGCCAATCCGGTCGCGCGTCTGTTGCTCGACTGGCTCGCGCTGCCCGAGCGCAGCGTCGGCGCGCCGGATCTGATCGAGTGGCTGCGTGTCGATGCGGTCGCGGTGCGTTACGGCATCGATGCGAATTCGCTCGAAGCGGCGCAGGAATGGCTCGCGGCCGCCGGCGCGCGGCGCGGGCTCGCGCCGCTCGAACCGGTCGGCGAGCATGTGCCGGTCGCGCGTCATACGTTCGCCGATGCGCTGACGCGCCTGTACCTCGGCTATGCGATGCCGGCCGGCGGCGAGCCGGTCGATGCGTGGCTGCCGGTCGAAGGCGCGGACGGTTCGGACGCCGAATTGCTCGGCCGTCTGTCGCGCTTCGTCGACGATATCGACAGCTTCGCGGCGAGCTGTGCGATCGAGCGCACGCCCGCCGGCTGGTCGCAGCTGCTGCTCGAAACGCTCGGGCAGTGCTTCGACGGCGGCGTGGAGTTCGCCGATTCGCTCGCGGCCGTGCGCGACGCGCTCGATGCGATGAGCGCCGCGATGCAGGCCGGCGCGCATGATATGTTGCTGCCGGCCTCGGTGGTGCGCACCGCGCTCACCGAAGCGCTCGACGACCCCGCGCGCGGCGGCGTGCCGTGGGGCAGCGTGACGTTTTCTTCGCTGACGAGCTTGCGCGGTTTGCCGTTCCGTGTGGTCTGCCTGCTCGGCATGGACGACGGCGTGCTGCCGTCGCTCGCGCGCGCCGACGAATTCGATCTGATGGCCGCGTTCGGCAAGGCCGGCGACCGTCAGCGCCGCGACGACGAGCGCAATCTGTTCCTCGATCTGCTGCTCGCCGCGCGCGAGCGGCTCTTCATCGCGTACACGGGCCGCAGCATTCGCGATAACGCGCCGCTGCCGCCTGCCGCGCTCGTCGACGAACTGCTCGATCATCTCGCGCAGGTGTCGGCGGGCGAGGACGCGAGTCCGGCCGAGGTCGACAGCGCGCGGCGCGAGTTCATCGTCGAGCATCCGTTGCAGGCGTTCGCGTCGGACTATTTTGCGGCGAAGCCCGATCTGTTCACCTACGACGCTGATCGCGCCGAGCTGGCCACATTGCTCGCCGAACCGCAGCATGCCGCCGCCGCGCCGTTCTTCGATCAACCGCTGCCGCCGGAAGATATGCACGAGGTGCAGTTCGACGACTTCGTGCGTTTCTGGCGTCATCCGGCGCGCGCGCTGTTGCGCGACCGGCTCGGCATCGCGTTGTCGGATGCGCAGGGCGAACTGCTCGATACCGAGCCGTTCGATCTCGACTATGCGGGCCGGGACGCGCTCGCCGAGCGCCTGCTGCCGGTGCTGCTCGACGCCGACACCGCAGACGAGGTGACGTACAGCCGCGTGCAGCGCGTCGCCGAGGCGAGCCCCGAGTTGCCGGGCGGCGCGACCGGCGCGGTGTGGCGCGCGCGCGAACTGTCCGCGCTGCGGCAGTTGGCGCAAAGCGTGCGGCGCGAAGTGGCCGCCGGTGTCGAGCGCTTGCCGTTCGTGCTCGACATCATGCCGCGCTGGCCGCAAGACGGTGATCGCACCGACAGCGCCAATTCGCTGTTCGGCGACTACGACGCGCTGCTGCGCGAGTCCGCCGAAACGCTGCTGCAAATGCGCGGCACGTTGAACCTGCTGACCGGAACGGGACAAGTGATCTTTCGTTATGCCAAAGCCAGCGCGCGCGACTATCTGTCCGCGTGGCTCGCGCATCTGGTCTATTGCGCGTCGCAGCCGGACGGTCCGCGCCGCACCGTGTGGCACGGCAGCGGCGAGAGCTTCGAGCTCGCGCCCGTCGCGGCGCCGCTCGACGAACTCGCGCCGTTGGCGGCGCTCTTCAAGGCCGGCCGCCGGCTGCCGCTGCGCTTCTTCCCAAAGAGCGCATGGGCGAGAGTCAGCGAAAGCGAAGCGGCGGCACAGGGCGTATGGATCAACGACCGCGTGCGCGGCGAATCCGACGACCCCGCGTTGCGCATCGCGCTGCGCGGCACGCCGCTCACTCTCGCCGAACCGTTCGGCAGCCTCGCCGCGATCGTCTTCAAGCCACTGATCCAGCATCTGCGGAGCGCCTCATGAGCGAAGCGCTGCGCAATCAAAACCTCGTCGCCGACGAGCTCGACGTGTTCGCGTGTCCGCTCGACGGCGTGAACCAAATCGAAGCGTCGGCGGGCACCGGCAAGACGTGGAACATCTGCGCGCTGTACGTGCGGCTGCTGCTCGAAAAGAACCTGAACGCCGATCAGATTCTCGTCGTCACTTTCACGAAGGCCGCGACCGCGGAGTTGCACGAGCGCATTCGCGGCCGTCTCGCGGAACTGCATCGCGCGATCGAGATGGACGACGACGGCGACGATCCGTTCATCCGCCGGCTATTCGAAACGACGCTCGCGCCGCAGAACGGTATCGAGCGCGAGGCGGCGTTGAAGGTCGTGCGCCGTGCGCTGCGCACCTTCGATCAGGCCGCGATCCACACGATCCACGCGTTCTGTCAGCGCGCGTTGCAGGAAGCCCCGTTCGCCGCCGCGATGCCGTTCGCGTTCGAGATGGAAGCCGACGACGCGGCGCTGCGCTTCGAACTCGCCGCCGACTTCTGGCGCGAGCAGGTCGAGCCGGTTGCGCATGCGCATCCGGCGTTCGCTGCGTGGCTGGTGGCGAGGCGCGCCGGTCCCGCGTCGCTCGACGAACAGTTGGCGCGACGCCTGAAAAAGCCGCTCGCGCAATTGCGCTGGGGCAGCGTCGACGCGGACGGCGCCAGCGCCGATCCGCAGGCCGGCTTCGATGTCGCGTGCGCGATCTGGCAGGCCGAGCGCGACGCGATCGTCGCGCTGCTAGCGGAGGTCCAGGAGCGCCTGAGCAAGACCACGCACAAGCCCGATCACGTCAGCGCCGCGATCGCCGCGTGGACCGACTACTTCGCGCGGGGCGACTGCCATGCGCCGCCGCCGCGCGCGGCGTTGAAGCTGACGGCGTCGGCGCTGAAGAAGGCGACCAAGGTCAAGTTCGAGCCGCCCGCGCATCCGTTCTTCGAGCATGCCGAAGCGCTGGCCGCGGCCGTGGTCGCCGCCGAGGCCGCGCAGCGCGCGCGCTGGCTCGGGCTCGTGCAGACATGGCTCGAGTTCGCGCCGGCCGAGCTGGTGACGCGCAAGCGCACGCGCCGCGTCGTGTCGTTCGACGATCTGCTCGCGAATCTGTATCGCGCGCTGGCCGCGCATCCGTGGCTCGCCGACGCGTTGCGTAACCGCTATCCGGCCGCGCTGATCGACGAGTTCCAGGACACCGATCCGCTGCAATTCGCGATCTTCAGCCGCATCTTCGCGCCGGCCGGGCCGCTGTTCCTCGTCGGCGATCCGAAGCAGGCGATCTACAGCTTCCGTGCGGCGGATCTGCATACGTACCTTGCGGCGCGCGAGGCGGCGTCCGCGTGCTACACGCTCGCGGTCAACCAGCGCTCGACCGCACCGATCGTCGACGCGTGCAACCGGATCTTCGAAGCGAACCCTCGAGCGTTTGTGCTCGACGGGCTCGACTATCAGCCGGTGCGCGCGGGCGAGCGGCGGCGTGCCCCGTTCGCCGATCCCGACGCGGCCGGCGGCGATTTCCGCATCTGGACGTTGCCGCAAGGCGAGACCGCATTGAGCAAACGCGACGCGCAGCGCGCGGCGAGCGAAGCGTGCGCGGCCGAGATCGTGCGGCTGTTGCGAGGGGCGCGCGCAGGCGTCGTGACGATTGGCGACAAGCCGCTCGCGCCGGGCGATATCGCAGTGCTCGTGCAGACGCACAAGCAGGGCAGCCTCGTCAAACGCGTGCTCGCGGCGTGGGGCGTCGGCAGCGTGGAGCTTGCGCAGGCGTCGGTGTTCGCGACGCTGGATGCCGAGCAGATCGAGCGCGTGCTGGCCGCCATCGACACGCCCGGCGATCTGCGGCGTCTACGCGCCGCGCTCGCCACCGACTGGCTCGGGCTCGACGCCGCCGCGCTGTGGCGTCTTACGCAGGTCGCCGAGGCGCCAGCGCCTGAGGCCTTTGACGAACCCGCGCCAACACTCGATCCCGCCGACGCGATGGGCTGGGTCGAACGTTTTTCGCGCTACCGGATGCTGTGGCACGAACGCGGCTTCGCCGTGATGTGGCGTACGCTGATGCGCGAGCTGCGCGTTGCGCAGCGGCTCGTCGCGGGTGTCGACGGCGAGCGCCGGCTGACCAATGTGAACCATCTCGCCGAGCTCGTACAGGCGCGCGCGGCCACCCAGCCCGGCATCGCGCCGACCTTGCGCTGGCTCGCCGCGCAGCGCGAGCAGGGCGGCGGGGAAGAGGCGCAACTGCGGCTCGAGTCGGATCGCAATCTCGTGCAGATCGTCACGGTCCATAAATCGAAGGGACTCGAATACGCGGTCGTGTTCTGTCCGTTCCTGAACGATGGTGGCTTGCGCGAGCCGCCGTCGTCGGGCTTGCCCGATGCGCGCGAGTATCACGACGACAGCGGCGACGCGGTGCTGCACTACGGTTGCGACGAACAGGAAGCCGAGCGCGCGTCGCGTTACGCGGTGCGCGAGCAGGCAGCGGAACGCGCGCGGCTCGTTTATGTCGCGTTCACGCGCGCGGTGTATCGCTGCTACCTGGTCGCGGGCACCTATCTGTCTTCGCGCTCGACCAAGGAGTCGCGCCGCAGCGTGCTGAACTGGCTCGTCGGCGGCAGCGGCCATACGTTCGACGCATGGCTCGCCGAGCCGCCCGATGAAGCCGCGCTCGCGGCGAGCTGGCATGCACTCGCGGGCGGACCGGTCATGTTGCGGGCGTTGCCCGAAGTGACGCGTCGCGTGCCGCTCGAAAGTCTGCAGGACGAGGGCGCGCATCTGCACGCGCGCGCGAATCGGCGGCCGTTGCGCGATCAGTGGCGCATGGCGAGTTTCAGCGGCCTGATCGCGTCCGGCGCGAGGAACGGGGAGGCGTACGCGCATGCGCCGCAGGAAGACGTGCGGCCCGATCACGATGAGATCGCCGACGCGCTACAGTCCGCGCCGTTGCTCGCGCCGGTCGTCGCGACCAACGCCCCGGCGCATGCCGACGACGACATCCTCGCGTTCCCGCGCGGTGCGGCGGCTGGCGATTGCCTGCATCGGATGTTCGAGCTCGCCGATTTCAGCGACGTGCGCAGCTGGCCCGACGCGATCCGCGGCGCGCTGCGGGAGCGACCGGCGCCGGCCGCCCCCGAGCTCGCCGCGCGTTTGCCCGCGATGATGCATCGGCTGATCGCCGACGTCGTCTCGACCGAACTCGCGCCCGGCATGACGCTCGCGCGGCTCGATCCGCGTCGGCGCCTGAACGAACTCGAATTTCTGTTTGCGGCGCCGTCGCTGGATTTTCCGGCGCTGCGCGAACTGCTGATGGAATACGGCTATCCCGACGTCGCGCTGGAGCCGGGCGTGCTGCGTGGGTACATCAAAGGATTTATCGACATGATCGTCGAGCACGACGGCCGCTTCTGGATCGTCGACTGGAAATCGAACCATCTCGGCGACACCGCGGCCGATTACGCGGCTGCGCCGCTCGAAGCGGCGATGGCGAGCCACGCGTATCACCTGCAGGCGCTGCTTTATACGGTCGCGTTGCATCGCTATCTGAAGACGCGCGTGCGCGACTATGCGTACGACACGCATATCGGCGGCTATCTGTATCTGTTCGTGCGCGGCGTGCGGCCGGACTGGCGCGACGTCGACGGCGCCGCCGCCGTGTATAGGCGGCGCGCGCCGTTCGAATTGGTGGCGCTGCTCGACGCGGCGATGGTCGGAGGTGGCGCATGAGCACGCGCGGCACGCTTGACGAGCGCGCGGCCGCGCCGCTCGGGCTCGAAGACATCGGCGTCAACCTGCCCGCGCCGGCAGATTTCAGCATCGCGCTGGCCGAAGGGTTCGCGCGTCGGATCGGCATGCTGGCGCGGCGCAGTGGTGCATCAGCCGAGGTGGTGAAATGGGCCGCGCGCGGCGCCTTCGCGGCGAGCCGTGCGACCGCCGAAGGGCACGTGTGCGTGCCGCTCGCGGCGCTTGCGCGCCGCTTCGACGCATCGAGCGCCGAGGTGCGCGCGGCGCTGCTCGCGAGCGGCATGGCAAGCGATGGCGCAGCGGACGCGGCGAGTGCTGCGGCGTTGCGGCCGCTCGTGATCGACGCGCAGGGGCGTCTTTATCTCGCGCGCTACTACGACTACGAGCGGCGCCTGGCGCACGCTCTGGTCGCACAGGCGACGGCCGACGCGAACACTGCGAATGTCAACGCCGACTCCGCGCCCACCGCGTTGCGCGAACGCCTGCTGCGCTACTTCGGCCCGCCGAGAGACGACGAAGTGGACTGGCAGCGCGTCGCGGCCGTGATGGCGCTGTCGGGGCGGCTGACGATCGTCAGCGGAGGTCCGGGCACCGGCAAGACCACGACCGTGGTAGGCGTGCTCGCGTGTCTGCTCGATGCGCGCGCCGATCTGCGCATTGCGCTCGCGGCGCCGACCGGCAAGGCGGCGCAACGGATGCAGGAAGCATTGCTCGCGCGTGCGGGCGAGCTGCCGGCTGAACTCGCCGAGCGTTTGCCGCAGACGTCGTACACGCTGCATCGATTGCTGGGCTCGGGGCCGGGCGGACGCTTCCGGCATCATCGCGATAATCCGTTGCCGTATGACGTGGTCGTGATCGACGAGGCGTCGATGATCGACGTCGCGATGGCCACGCATCTGCTCGACGCGATCGGGCCGCAAACGCGGCTCGTGATGCTCGGTGACAAGGACCAGCTCGCCGCGGTCGAAGCCGGCGCGGTGTTCGCCGAACTCAGTGCGCGGCCGGCGTTGAGCGCGAGCGGCTTGCGACGGGTCGCGCAGGCGCTCGACATCGAGGAAGCGCGGCTCGCGCGGGCTTTGCCGCGCGCGTCGCGTCAGGACGATGAAGCGCCGGTCGATGATTTTTTTGTGCCACCCGAGGCGCTGCACACGTTCGAGCCGGATGCATCGGGCGATCTGTTCGCCGGTGTCGCGACGGCGGCGGCTGACGAAGAGGCCGGTCACGATATGCAATTGGCGAACGAACGCAATCCGCTCGCGGACTGCGTCGTCTGGCTCGAGCGCAACTACCGGTTCGGCCTCGAGTCGCCGATCGGGCGTTTGTCGGTTGCGATTCGCAACGGCTCAGCGAGCGCGGCGCTCGACGTATTGTGGACCGACCCGACCGAGGACTGCGCCGCGGCGCTGCATGAGGACGCGCACACGACGCTCGCCGAGCGCACCGTCACGCGACTTGCCGCCGGCTTCGCGCCGTACGCCGATGCACTTGCGGCGGCGCTCGCCACCGAGACGCCCGATCCATTGTCGCTGTTCGACGCGCTCAACCGCTTCCGCATCCTCTGTGCGACGCGGCTCGGACCGCGCGGCGTCGATCAGGTCAATGCGGCGATGGCGGCCCAGGTGCGCCGTGCTGCGGGCGTCACGCTCGCGGTCGGCGCGCAGTGGTTTGCTGGACGTCCGGTGATGGTTACGCGCAACGACTACGCGCTGGGGCTGTTCAATGGCGACATCGGCATTGCGTTGCCGGGTGCGGGCGGCGCGCTGCGCGTGTACTTCCGCACCGGCGACGGCGGGGTGCGCGCGGTGTCGCCAGCCGCGCTGCCGCCGCACGACACCGCGTTCGCGCTGACGGTCCACAAGTCGCAAGGTTCGGAGTTCGAGCACGCGGTGCTGGTGCTGCCGTCGGCGTTCAGCCGGGTGTTGTCGCGTGAGCTCGTGTACACGGCGATTACTCGCGCGCGCGAACGCGTCGAGGTGATCGGCGCGCGGGCCGTGCTCGCGCAGGCGATCGCGACGCCGACGCAGCGTGATTCGGGGCTGGCCGCGCGAATCGCGGAGGCGTCGCGTTGATCGCGCGAGCGCGGGCGGAACACGCGGAGCGGGGGCCCAAAGTGCGAGCGGCGCTCAACCGGCCATGCCGCTCGCCCGCTCGATGGCTTCGACGCGGCTGCGCATCGTCTTGCGATACCACAGCGTCCACAGCGCGAGTCCCGCGTAGATACCGTAGCCGATAAAGGGCGACACGACGAGGAAGCGTTCGATCGGCCACGTCAGCGCCATCCACGCGCGTAGCGCGGTTTCGGCGGTCAGGCCGACGCCCCACACGAGCGTCATGGTTCGCATCGCGGGGGCGAGACCGGGGCGTTCGCGCCACAGCGTCTCGAAATGCGCGGCGCCGCCTTCCATTTCGCGCGCGACCGTCGCGCGCGCGAGGTAGAAGATCAGCGGACGGCGCATCGGCAGCGACAGCAGAAACACGACGCCGACCGCGCCGGATACCAGCGACTCGCGCAACAGCAGCATGCGCGGACTGCCGCCGAGCGCCATGGCCGCCACCGACAACACGATGCCCGCAACCACCATCACGCTGAGCGCATCGACGCGTCTGAAACGCGCGAGCTCGATAGCGCTCCAGATGAGCGGCGGCACGGCGGACGCGATCAGCGCGCCGGTCTCGCCTACCCGCGGTAACGCGAGCCGGTAGGCCAGCCACGGCAGCAGAAAGTTGACCGCCAGTTCGAGCACGAAACCGGGACGGATTTTCATTTGAATTTACGCCGTAAGCGAAAGAGCCAGTATCGATGAACCGGTCGCGCCGACGCAAATGGTTTTTTTCGTAACGCGATAGCAAGCCGGCGCAGCCGAGCACTGCACCTGGCGCTCGGGCGTGCTCCGGCGACCTCGGGCATCTCGCGCCGAGCGCTTGTACACTGATGCATCTCTCTTCCCGACCGCCCATGACATCCCGCTACCCGATCCCGCCCAACGAAATCGAATTGACCGCCGTGCGCGCGCAAGGGGCGGGTGGGCAGAACGTCAACAAGGTATCGAGCGCGATCCACCTGCGTTTCGACGTGCGCGCCTCGTCGCTGCCGGAAGTGCTGAAGATGCGTCTGCTCGCGCTGTCCGACCATCGGCTCACGCGCGACGGCGTCGTGGTCATCAAGGCGCAGGAGCATCGAACCCAGGAGATGAACCGCGCGGCGGCGCTCGCGCGGCTCGATGAACTGATCGAAAGTGTCAGCGTGACCCGCAAGCATCGGGTCGCGACGCGGCCGACCCGCGCGTCGAACCTGCGACGGCTCGACAGCAAGGCAAAGCGCAGCGAGGTGAAGTCGGGGCGCGGCCGCGTGCACGAGTAGCGGCGCGGGTCGCTAACGCTTCGCGCCGCGTCTGCCGGTGCGCCCATCCGGCGGCGATGCCTCCGGCACGAAGTCGACGCACAGCACGTTCGTGCCGTCGCGCTCGAACGCGATCGCCGCGGTGTAGCAGTCCTGACCATCGGCGAGCGAATAGTGCGGCCCCATCATCGCGACGCGGCCCGGCGCCGCCATCGCGTGCCGGAAATACGCACGACGCGACCAGTTGCTGCGCGTCTCCGTATAGAGCGGCGCGAGCCGCTTCGGGGGCGGCGAGACCGAGGCGGCCGTCACCGAAGGCTGGGTCTGCTCCCCCTGGCCGTCGGTGAGGAATACACGGCGCGCTTCGGGCAAATGCCAGACCTTTTGCGCAGCCTCCTCGAGGTCGCCGGTCGCCTTGTAGGTGTCGGCGGCGGCCAGCACCGCTTCCGCGAAGCCCTCGAAGCCGAGCCGCTGGTGGCCGGCGTGCGCGCGCTCGTAGTCGGCGAACTTGCTCCAGATCGACTCGACGAGCGCGGGCACCTTCGTGCAGGCGGCCCGCACGCTGCTCTTCGGCTGGCCGAACCAGAAGCCCTGCACGAAATCGACGTCGGCCTGCATCAGGATCATCAGCTCTTCATCGGTTTCGACGCCTTCGGCGAGCACCAGCGTGCCCGACTGATGCAGCATCGCGATCAGATGGCTGATCATCGATTCGTCGCCCTCGCGCTTGCCCGCGCGCGCAACGAGCGAACGGTCGAGCTTGACGATGTCGGGGCGGAAGCGCCACACGCGGTCGAAGTTCGAGAAGCCGGTGCCGAAGTCGTCGATCGCGATCAGGAAATCGCGCGGCTGCGAGGCGGCGAGCATGCTGGCGACGGCGGATTCATCGTCGGCGGGTTGCTCGAGCACTTCGATCACGATGCGCTCCTGCGGCAGCCCGAAATGCGCGGACAACTCGTCGATGAACGCGCGCTGCGGCCAGCCGGTCTCGAATACCTGCGGGCGCGTGTTCAAAAACAGCCACCCGGTGCTGATGCCTTGCTCCATGAAGTTCGCCACGTGCAGGCAGCGCGCGATGCGGTCGAGTTCGCGCGCTTCGGCGGCCGAGCGCGTGCCGGAGAACAGTACTTCGGGCGAGACGGGCAGGCCGACCGGATCGAACGCGCGCAACAGCCCCTCGTAGCCGACCACGCACTGATGCGTGACCGACAGCACCGGCTGGAACACGCTGTGCAATGTCAATGCGCGCCAGGTCGCGGTCCAGCCCGACTCGCCGCGGACCAGGTGCGGGAGCACGCCGCTCACGGTCAATTCGCTGACGGATGGCATAGAAGCGGGCATCAGAGCTGACATGGGATTGTTGCGGCAAGGGGTGAAGGGGCTCGCAAACCCATTCGGCGCGCAGCGCTCGCCCACCCGAAGCGTCGCCGGGACGACACGAAAGTGTCCCGCGATCGCGGAGGGCAGTACCAGCTACGCTGGACTCCGGCGAATTGGTCAAAATGAGTCTAGCAGTTTGCAGCGTGCATCAATGTGCGGGTTATCACAGAGGCATAAGCGCGAAATAGTCCGCAAAACGGCTGCCAACGGCCGTGCGGCAACCCGTTGCGGTCATGCGCCGGAGCGTTTCGCGCGCTTGCCACGCGTGAAACCGATTCTCAATCGCAATCAGTTGCCATACCACGCCGAGGGTAGCAGGGCGCCCAGTGGTCGCCCGCCAAACTCCAGGCGCCGACGGTGCACCCATGTTAGCGCCAGTGCGCGGGCTGATGTGGCGGTTCGGGCGGCGGGCTTGGCACTGCTTTGCCGGGCGGATTCTGGCTTGACGCGACGGTGGTCCGGCATGGCGGGCAGAGTCGAGATTCGTGCGTCGCCAGGCTGGTTAGCGCCGTCGTCGGCAGGTTCAGCGACCGGCGGGTATGCTGCTGGTTTTCTTAAGGAGGAGATCAGGCATGGCGGAAATCGCGGTGGTCGCAATTTCGGTAGCGAAACCGGGGCACGAGGAGCTGTTGCGCGAGGCGCTCGAAGGCATCGTCGGGCCGACGCGCAAAGAAGCGGGTGTGCTGCAGTACGACTTGCACCGCGACGTGCAGGAGCCGCGCCGGTTCGTGTTCGTCGAGCGATGGGTAAGCCAGGACGCGCTCGCGGCGCATGCGAAATCCGCGCATATCCAGGCTTATAAGAAAGCGGCCGCGGATTGGATCGAGCACGCGGAGATTCGCGTAGTGTCGAAGATCGCCTGAGTCCGGGTGCGGGCGTCAGCGGCGCGCGGACAACACGCCGGCCAGGTGCGGCGGCACCGCGGCCGCCGGCGCGCCGTCAGCGATTAGTGAGTTGCTTGCGGGACATCGAGAATCAGGATGATGGTCCAGTCGGCGTCGCCGTCATGGTGATACTGACGCTCCGCGACGATGAACGGCTGCTGCTTGCCCGCCGGGCCGAGAAACAGCACGTCGCCTTCCATCGGCAGGCATTCGACGGGCGGCAGCGCGAGGTACGCTTCCTGACCGCCACGCGGCATCAGTTTTTCGATCTTGCGAGATGCTGCTTCCGTCCATTCGATATCAAGCTGGATGTTGCTCATGCTGTCCTCCGCACCAGGGTGCGCACGGGTTAGGGGATGCCGGCGGCTCGCCGGTCGGTGCGCGACTTTAGCATACAGAATGCTGTGCGCCGGAGGCTTCGCCAGACCGGTGTGCGTTCGGAGTGCCTCGTCGGCAGCGAGCCGATCACGCAAATAAAAAAGCCGAAACCGGCGCTGCCGGCTTCGGCTTTTTCACCTTTACGACGAGGCCGCGAGGCCAGATCCGCGAAGTCGCTCAGGTACCCGACGTGTCCGCACCCTTCTTCGGATGATGCGGAGCCATCTTGTGATGCTTGGCCGGGGCGGCGGGTGCGCTTTCCATCGACTGCTCGCGGTTTTGCAAAGCTTGCGCACGCTGCTCGACGTCGGCGGCCTTGGCCGGATCGGTGCTCGTCGTGATGCCCTGGTCCTGCGCGTAAGCTGCGCCGGCCGCGGCACACAGGGAAACCAGGATCGCCATGGACACTTTCTTCATCGTTACCTCCATAGAGTGGTGGTGGACCCGAGTATTGCCCGTCCAGTCGGAAAGACAACTCATTCTATCGAGCAAACTCCGCTCCAGCCGATGGCTTTGTAACGGCGCTCAACATTTGTTACGTTTTGTAATGGCTTCGTCGATCTGCGAGAGCGGTCGGCGTACATCGTTCGTCAGAACCAGCCGATCGCGCGATACAGGTGAAACTGCGCGAGGCCGATGAGCTCATGCAACGCTATCTCCGCCGCCACGAGATTACCGAAGCGCGGCAACACGCCGAGCCGCACGCGCCGCGCGCTCGAAATCTGCGGCTGTGGCTCGACGCCGAAACGGCGAAAGTCGAGCAGCGCACGCGGCATGTGATACGCGGAAGTGACGAGTATCAACGTGTCGTAATGTGATTGGCCGACAATGACCGAGACGTTGCGCGCGTTCTCGTAGGTCGTGCGGCTGCTTTTCTCGAGCACGATGTCCGAGCGCGGCACCTGCTGGCGCAGCAGATAGGGCAGGTAGGTGTCAGCTTCGGTCGCGCTGTGCCGCTGAGGATTGCCGCCGCTCACTATCACCTGGCAGACGATCGCCGTGCGCTTGCAGGCCGCATAGTTCTGCGCGCTGACTTCGATGCGCGAAAGCACGTCGCGCGGTGGCACCAGCACGTGGTCGTGGTCGTAGATCGTGCCGCCGCCGAGCAGGATGATCGCGGTGCGTGGCGCGAAGGTGGCGGCCTCGGCGCTCTGTCGTTGCGGCTGCGCGAGATCGAGCAGTGGCGCGCTCAGCCAGCCGGCCGCGAGCAGCCAGAACAGCGCGATCATGCAGACGATGAGCGGCCGTCGCGCACGTTTCCATAGCACGATTGCTGCAAAAAAAAGCGCTAATAAAGTGAATAGAATCAATTTAAATGGGGTAACGTATGTCTTTCGGGATAAATCCACGGGCCAGCCATCGCGCCGCGGCGGTTGCATCGTCGGTTCGGGGAGAGAACGCTAACATGCCGTTCTGACGGGGGTTCCGAAAACGAGACCAGGCAGCGTCTGGCGGAAATCCGCTGTCGAACAGACGGCGAGCTTCTGACCAGGAGCGGGTGCTACACGCGTCGCCGGTGGCGCAGCGACGCGTGGGCATGAATGTGTCATAGCTGCACTTTAAGAAAGAAGTGAGATGACCACGTATTCCAACGAAGCGGTACTTGAAGCGCTGCGGCGAGCGCAATATCGCCAGGTTCCCTGGGCCAGAAGGCCGGGTGTCTTCCAATATCTTCGCGCGCTGGGGCTGATGGACACCGTTCGTCAGCGAACCGTCGCACCGGCGCCGGGCTTTCATGCCCCCGTCGACATCGCCGTGCTCACCGAACGCGGCAAAGCGGAGTTTGCGCGGCTCGAGCACGACGAGCGTCTGCTCACATGGACAGCGCAACGCATGAATGATTACGTTCTCGGCGCGGCTGAAACGCAGTCCGCGGCGACAGCCGAAGTCAGGCCTTAGCTCAAGGTTCATCGCTTATCTGAATCTCTGTCCGCCCGGGCCTGTCACCCCCACGGCGGGCGGTCTCTACAGTCGGCCGGTCGCTGTGCGCGTCCGCGGGCGACTCTCGGCTTCCCCATCGACGATGCGGCGACGCGTTCCGCGCCGGCCGTTTGCCGTTGCGCGCCTGTCATGCCATCAACGCCACGGGGGCGAAAAAAAGCCCGTATCACGAGGATACGGGCATACCGGAATTACTACTGCCACGCTGTGCTAATGGCGTTGAGTCAGACTGGTGCCGCGTCCGGTGGTTCCCCGATCGTGCATACGGAATGCGAGAGACTTGGTGCCGCGTCGCACGACGCGCCCATCCACGCGGCGACACACGACATCAACGCCGTCGCTGTTCCGCGCGCGGCGCATCGGGCCGTGCCCGCACATTGCTGGCGATATCGCCGCGCAGATCGCCTCGCGGCGTCGGCGGCGTGAAGTCGCGATTGTGGGCCTCGCTTTGCTGCCACGCTTCCAGCGTAGCCTGACGGTCCGGGCGCCAGTTCCACCCTTGCGGGCGTTGTTGGGCAAATGCCGGCGCGGCCATCGATGAAATCACAATGCCGCACAACAGCAGTGACATTGGTTTCATTCCGAAATCCCCCTCAACCTCGAGCCCGTTGACTCAAGGCCTGTTTGCATAGGTATTAAGTTATGCCGGGGTAAGAAAGGGTGCTGTAATTAATAGTAAATGGATGTTTCACCCGGAGCTATCGGGCAGTTTGCGAGTCTGAGGCAGAGCGCAATGATCACTCTGGCGGCCGTGCGGATGGCGCGCCGAAAGTGGGCCCGAAACCAAGGGCGTCCCGCGGCGCCCGTCAAATGCTGACGGGTGGTGGCGTGCACGCGATCGAGAATAAGGCGGCTGGATAAAAAACCGGGCGCCCGCAGGCGCCCGGTGACAACGTAGTTTCGCGTCAGGCCATCTTGACCGGCGCGCGCCACGATTCCGGATTGGTCCAGAACGCGCCGCGCATACGGTCGCGGCTCGGTGGTGCCGGCGGTTTCGCGGCCGTTGCGCCGATCCTGCCGCGCAACGAGATCTCACGGCCGCTGGTGCCGAGCCGCTTCACAATTTCAGCGAGCGTGCCATCGGCCTGCCACTCGTCGAAACGCCGGCGGCAAGTCGGCGGGGACGGATAGCGGCCCGGCAGCTTGGACCAGCCTTCGCCCGTCGACAACACCCAAAGTACGGCGTTGACCACCGCCCGAGCTTCCACGCGCGGTCGACCGCGCCGTTCGCTGCGCGCCGGCTCGGCACAGAACAAAGCCTCGACCAGCGCCCACTCGTTATCTCTCAAATCGTCGAACAGCATCATGTATCACCTCAGCGAAGCTAACTCCGGTGCGCTGCCCCGCGCCGCGCACTCTTCATACACTCGATAGGCGAGTGCCAAAGGGGACGGGCTTGCCACGGATTGCCATTTCAGTCGGAAATCATGGCGCCCACCCTGCGCGTCTCGTAACGCACGAAATGTGCCAATTTGATATCGATTGCCTGAAAGCCCCGTGGCGGCGGGCCAACGCGGGCGCCAACCAGGGCCGTATATGAATCCAAAAAGTCCATCTCGCAAATCGGGACAATCACCAATCTTGTGCAGACGGGCCCGGCCAGCGGGCGTTCGCGCCTTTTTGCTGCATCGCGATGCCCATTGTGACCGGCGCTATGCCGCACGGATTTAACTTACAATGTGCATTAAATTGCCTTATTGATGAGGTCAGCAAATGAATGTCACGCTGCGACAGCTCAGGGTTTTCATCGAGGTGGCGCGCTTGCAAAGCTTCAGTCGGGCCGGCGATGAAATCGGCCTCACACAGTCGGCGGTCAGTCGCTGCGTGCGCGAGCTCGAAGGCGAAATCGGCCTGAAGCTCATCGATCGCACGACGCGCGAAGTGCAACTAACCGACGTCGGCGGCAATCTGGTGTCGAGCGTGTCGCGGCTGCTGTCGGATCTCGACGACGCGTTGCGCGAGATCCGCGAAATCGGCGAGCAGCGCCGTGGACGCGTGGTGGTCGCGGCGAGCCCGACCGTTGCGTGCCGGCTGATGCCGCGCGTGGTCGCATCGTGCGGGCAGCAGTTTCCTTATGTGACGCTTAGCTTGCGCGACGACGTGCAAAGCGACGTCGTGCGCAAGGTGAAGTCGGGTGAAGTGGACTTCGGCGTGATCATCGGTCCGTTCTCCGACGACGACCTGCTCAGCGAAACGCTGATGACCGACTCGTTCTGCATCGTGTCGCGTGACGATCACCGGCTCGCCGCGCGCAAACAGGTTACGTGGAAGGACCTCGACGGTGAGCAACTCGTGATGCTCGACTATGCGTCCGGCAGCCGCCCACTCATCGACGCCGTGATGCAGGCGCAGGGCGTGAACGCCACCGTGGTGCAGGAACTCGGCCATTCGGCGACGGTGTTCGGGCTCGTCGAGGCGGGCGTCGGCATCAGCGTGCTGCCGTGGCTCGCGCTGCCGCTGCCGGCGGGGGCGTCGCTGGTCGCGCGTCCGCTGGTGCCGCGCGCGGAGCGCCGCGTCGAGTTGGTGCGGCGGCGCGACCGGTCGCTGTCGCCCGCGGCCGAGGCGGTGTGGGATCTGATCCGGCAGTTGCCCGGACGGGCCGAGGAGTTGAATTAACGGGCGGGATCGTGTGCGGTCTGTTCGACTGGTGGAGGCGGTGGACCTGTCGGTGGACCTGTAGGCCTGGCCCGCCGCCCACCCGGCGTCTGCTTCGCCGCTGTCCGGTCACCCGGCGCGCTAAACTACCGCCGTCATCGCGCACGCCTTCGCGGTTGCGCCCAGAGCCCCTTATCCTCCACCCTCCCGGAAGCCTCGATGAGCGAATTGGACCTGCCCGTGCCCTCCATCCCGAATGCGCGCGACGCCGTGCGCGCGCTGCGTCCATCACAAATCCGGGAAGTCGCGAACGCCAGTTTCGGCGTCGGCGACGTGCTGCCGTTCTGGTTCGGCGAGTCCGACCGCGTCACACCCGCATTCATCCGCGACGCCGCGAGCACCGCGCTCGCCGCCGGCGCAACGTTTTACACACACAACCTCGGCATCGCGCCGTTGCGCGCGGCGCTCGCGGGCTATGTCAGCGAGCTGCATGGCGCAACGTCACTGGAGCACATCGCGGTTACGAGCGCCGGCGTCAACGCGCTGATGCTCGCCGCGCAACTGGTGGTCGGCGCCGGTGACCGGGTCGTCGCGGTGACACCGCTATGGCCGAATCTGGTCGAGATTCCGAAGATTCTCGGCGCGCAGGTCGAAACCGTCGCGCTCGGCTATGGTGAACGCGGTTGGGCGCTCGACGTCGGGCAATTGCTTGCCGCGCTGACACCCGACACGAAGATGCTGATGCTCAACTCGCCGAACAATCCGACCGGCTGGGTGATGAATCGCGACGACCAGCGCACCGTGCTCGAACACTGCCGGCGGCACGGTATCTGGATCGTCGCGGACGAGGTCTACGAGCGCCTCTACTATCCCCGTGATGACGCGGCGCAGGCGGCCGGCGCGCGCACGGCGCCTTCGTTTCTCGATCTCGCGACGCGCGACGAACGCGTGATCTGCGTGAATTCGTTTTCGAAAGCCTGGCTGATGACCGGGTGGCGGCTTGGCTGGATCGTCGCCCCGGCCGCGTTGATGGATGACCTGGCGAAGCTGGTCGAGTACAACACGTCATGCGCGCCGTCGTTCGTGCAGCAGGCGGGCATCGCGGCGCTCGAACAGGGCGAGCGCTTTACGCAGGAGCTGGTGCGCGACCTGAGGAGCTCGCGTGATCATCTGGTGCGCGTGCTGTCGACAGTTCCCGGCGTCGACGTGAAGGCTCCGCTGGGCGCGATGTATCTGTTCTTCGCGATGCCGGGTTCGACGCGCAGTCTCGATTTGTGCAAGGCGATGGTGCGTGAGGTCGGGCTCGGCGTGGCACCGGGCAGCGCGTTCGGGCCGCAAGGCGAGGGGTTCGTGCGCTGGTGCTATGCGTGCGATACGGCGCGGCTCGATGCGGGCGTCGAGCGCTTGATGCGGTTTCTGGCGCGCCGCGCCGGCGCGTGAGCGCATGGCGTCGCGCGTCCGTCGCGTATTGACCTGGCGCGCCGCAAGCGGCGAAAGGCCGCGAATCGTGGAAATATTTCACTGGCGACCGTGTCCCGGCGAGCGCGGGCACACCGGTCGCCGCCGCGGCAGAAGATGCACGGAGGATCGCGGCTTTACGCCCCGGTCGTTTTTGCGTAATATGGCGCTCAGTTCACGCGAATCCTTTCAGGATATCGCCGCTCCGTCCGGCTGGGTCTGGCTCGATAAGTCTGTTCGCCACCCCCGGTGCGTGCTCCCATCAATATGACCGATCAGAATCGGGCGAGCGCGTCTTCAGTTCCACATCGTCTGTTTGATCCGGTTCTTTGACCACAGGGTCTGACCTAGCTGCATGAATACCCAAGAGGCGAAGATCGTCCTCGAGACTGCCTTGATCTGCGCGCAGGAGCCGTTAAAGCTCGGCGAATTGCGCAAGCTCTTTGCCGACGGCGTGTCGGCAGACACTGTTCGGACTTTGCTCGAAGACCTGAAGCGGGACTGGTCCGGGCGCGGTGTGGAGTTGGTCGGGCTGGCGTCGGGCTGGCGGTTTCAAAGCAAGCCCGCGATGCGTTCGTATCTGGATCGACTGCATCCGGAAAAACCGCCGAAATATTCGCGCGCGGTGCTCGAAACGCTCGCGATCATTGCCTACCGGCAACCGGTGACGCGGGGCGATATCGAAGAAATTCGCGGTGTGACGGTGAATACGCAGGTCGTCAAGCAGCTCGAGGATCGCGGCTGGATCGAGGTGATCGGTCATCGCGACGTGCCGGGGCGTCCAGCGCTGTATGCGACCACGCGTCAGTTTCTCGACGACCTTGGCCTAACAGCGCTCGACGAATTGCCGCCGCTGGCCGATCCGTCCGCGCAACTGAACGCCGATCTGCTGGGTCAGCACGCAATCGAATTTGCCGAAGGCGACGCGCATAGCGTGCCGCAGCCAGATCAGGATGCAGGACTCGACACGGCGGGTGACGCGGGCGAGCCGGCCTCGCCGGAAGCGGGGCAGCAGTCGGCGTCGGGATTTGCAGGAGCGCCGCCCGAGACCGTAGCCGCGTCGACGTTCGAGTCGGAGCCCCGTGCAGAAGCGACTGGGCAGTCCGGCACGACGAATGCGTCAAGTGCATCAGACGCGTCGAGCGCGCTGCACGACACGCAACAACAGCCCGAACCGGCACCCACGGCAACGCAGACCAGCGTCGCCGGTTCGGCACAGCATCAAGATCCGGTCACCCCGACCGATCCGGCAACACCCGCGCACGACTCGGGCGTGGCTCGCAATACGGAGCACGCCGCCGAGCCGAACCCGATCGAGGCGGCGCACGACGGTCCCGAGGACCGCCGGGATGCCGCGCAGGACGCAGGTTTTCTGACCGACGACGAAACCGAGTCGCGCAGCGCCTGACGTAACCGAACTTTTTTGCCGCGCCCGCAACGGTCGCGCGCGACCTGACATTTTGAGGTTGTTTTGACACATACCCACGACACCGATTCGTCCGAATCCGAGCGCCCCGTGCCGTCGGCGCGGACCGACGAACGCACTACGCAAGCGTCGGCAGGCGAGGGCGAGCGCCCGGCTCACGGCGCGGAAGCAGAGGGCGAAGAGCGCCCCCGCCGCGGTCTGCGTCGCGGGCCGCGCAGCCTGATCGCGCGTCGCCGCGCCGGCGCGAAGACGAAGGCAGCCGAGGGCGCGCCGGTCGTCGCCGAAACACCGCCGGACGGCGAGGTTGGCGCCCAGGCGCGCGCACCGCGCAAGGACGCGGGCGCGAAACAGGGCGGACGTCGCAATGCCGGCGGCGCGGCGAAGCGCGAGGGCGCGCCGCGCGAAGGCCAGCGCGAGCGTCAGCCGCGCGAAGGTCAACGTGAGGGCCAGCGCCAGAATCGACGCGGCGCCGATGCACCCGCGGCTACCGAATCGGCTCAGGACGATCTGTTCTCGTACGTGACGTCGCCTGCATTCGATGCCGACAACACCACGACTGGCGGCGTACGCGCGCCGATGTTGCGCCGTGGCAAGGCAGCGGGCCCGAAGCGGGTGTTGTCGCCCGATGATGACGCGCCGAAGCTGCATAAGGTGCTCGCCGAGGCGGGCATGGGCTCGCGCCGCGACATGGAAGAGCTGATCATCGCCGGCCGCGTGTCGGTGAACGGCGAGCCGGCGCACATCGGCCAGCGCATCATGCCGACCGATCAGGTCCGCATCAACGGCAAGCCGGTCAAGCGCAAGCTCGCCAGCAAGCCGCCGCGCGTGCTGCTGTACCATAAACCGACCGGCGAAATCGTCAGCCACGCGGACCCGGAAGGCCGTCCATCGGTGTTCGACAAGCTGCCGCCGATGAAAACCGCCAAGTGGGTTGCGGTCGGGCGCCTCGACTTCAACACCGAAGGTCTGCTGATGCTGACCACATCGGGCGATCTCGCGAACCGCTTCATGCATCCGCGCTATAGCGTCGAGCGCGAATATGCGGTGCGTGTCGTCGGCGAACTGGCCGAGGGTATGCGCCAGAAACTGCTGCACGGCGTCGAACTCGAGGACGGCCCGGCGAACTTCCTGCGCATCCGCGATGGCGGCGGCGAAGGCACTAATCACTGGTACCACGTCGCGCTCGCCGAAGGGCGGAATCGCGAAGTGCGCCGCATGTTCGAGGCGGCGGGCCTGATGGTCAGCCGGCTGATCCGCACGCGTCATGGCCCGATCTCGCTGCCGCGTGGTCTGAAGCGCGGCCGCTGGGAAGAGCTCGAGGACAATCAGGTGCGCGCGCTGATGGCCTCGGTCGGCCTGAAGGCGCCGACCGAGGAACGCGGTAGCCGCAATGCGGCGCCGGAGCGTCGTCAGCCGGATCCGATGCAGACGTCGATGGGCTTCATCAGCCGCGAGCCAGTGCTGATGTCGCATAGCCGCTTCGAGCAGCAGCCGCGCGGCCAGGGCCGCCGCGGCGCGGCAGGCGGCGGCTTCGGCGCGGGCATGGGGAGCGGCGCTGGTTTCGGTGCCGGCGCAGGCAATCGTGGCAGCGGGGGGCAGCGCGGCCGCGACGTCGACGGCAATCGCGCGCCGTCGCCCAACGGCAATCGTGCGCGCACGGGTGCCAAGCGTGCTGGCCCGGCCGGCAACAGCGGCGGCAATCGCGGGCCGGGTGGCAATCGTGGCGGCAACACCAACCGCGCCGGTGGTAACGCGGGTCCAGGTGGCGCGAATCGTGGTGGTGGCACGGCGCGCGGTCGCTCGCGGGGCCGTTAAGCGGGGCGCTGTACCGATGCTGTCATACCCTTCGGTGCAGTTGGTACGACCTGCAAGGTTACGGCCGCTTCAGACGGCTCGTTCGGCAAACGCGACGCACGTCAATGCGGAGTGCTTGCCGGACGAGCCGTTTTTTGTTCTTGCCGGTTTGATGCCGCCTCTCCTTTGCTGCGTTCAAGCGAGCGGCTTTCCGATGCGTCAAACTCCGTGCGAGACGGTGCCGAATGCCATAAGCACGATTCACCGCAACGCGCTGCGGTAACCTGTCCGGGTCCCTTTCCGCACAGATCGCGCGACCTTACAAAACCGCGGATTTGCCGCCACATTGTCGAAAGATTCCTATCAAATCAAGCGGAAATGCGCATCGCCCGTCGTTCTGCAGATTGCCTTTGGGCCGAAAAATGGCTACAATCGCGAAGTCGCTGGGCGTACGGTTTCATGTGCGGCTCAGGTGCGACCACCGGCAATAAGATGATGGGCGTTCAGCCCATTTTTTTTTGCCGCTCAGTTCATCGTGGTTCGGCATCTCGGGTTCGCACCAACGTGCGCCGGCTTGGCGCGCGGCCCGCATTGGTTGTTTGCAGAAGAGGCGAGGCTCGCTGCGCGAACATCTAAGAGGGCACTGTGCAACTGACGGAACTGATTGAAACCACGGTCGTGGGACTCGGCTACGAGCTCGTCGATCTCGAGCGCACCGGGCGCGGCATGATGTGTATCTATATCGACCAGCCAGCCGGCATCGCAATCGAAGACTGCGAGAAAGTCACGCGTCAGCTCCAGCACGTTCTGACGGTCGAAAATATCGATTACGAGCGGCTCGAAGTTTCGTCGCCCGGTCTCGACCGCCCGCTGAAAAAACTGGCGGATTTTGAACGTTTCGCGGGCAGCGAAGCGGTTATCACACTGAAAAAGCCATTGGACGGTCGGAAATCGTACCGGGGTATTTTGCATGCTCCGCAGGGCGAGACGATCGGTCTGGAATTTGAAGGAAAAGAAGGCGCCGCGATGCTCGATTTCACGCTCGCGGACATGGACAAGGCGCGCCTTGTTCCGAAAGTTGACTTTAGGAGCCGCAAACAATGAGTCGCGAAGTGTTGATGCTGGTGGATGCGCTGGCACGCGAGAAGAATGTCGACAAGGACGTGGTATTTGCCGCGCTCGAAGCGGCTCTCGCTTCGGCCTCCAAGAAACTCTTCGAAGAAGATGCGGATATCCGCGTCCACATCGACCGTGAAAGCGGCGAGCACGAAACGTTTCGCCGCTGGAAAGTGGTGCCGGACGAAGCCGGTCTGCAGGAGCCGGATCAGGAAATCCTGCTGTTCGAGGCGCGCGAGCAGCAGCCCGACATCCAGCTCGACGAGTTCATCGAGGAGCCGGTGCCGTCGATCGAATTCGGCCGTATCGGCGCGCAGGCCGCCAAGCAGGTGATCCTGCAGAAGGTGCGCGATGCCGAGCGCGAGCAGATCCTGAACGACTTCCTCGAGCGCGGCGAACACATCATGACCGGCTCCGTGAAGCGCCTCGACAAGGGCAACTTCATCGTCGAGTCGGGCCGCGTCGAAGCGCTGCTGCGCCGCGACCAGCTGATCCCGAAGGAAAACCTTCGCGTGGGCGACCGCGTGCGCGCGTATATCGCGAAGGTCGACCGCACCGCGCGTGGTCCGCAGATCGAGCTGTCGCGTACGGCGCCGGAATTCCTGATGAAGCTGTTCGAGATGGAAGTGCCGGAAATCGAGCAGGGCCTGCTCGAGATCAAGGCGGCGGCTCGCGATCCGGGTGTGCGCGCGAAGATCGGCGTGATCGCTTATGACAAGCGCATCGATCCGATCGGCACCTGCGTCGGTATTCGCGGCTCGCGTGTGCAGGCAGTGCGCAACGAGCTCGGTGGCGAAAACGTCGACATCGTGCTATGGTCGGAAGACCCCGCCCAGTTCGTGATCGGCGCGCTCGCGCCGGCAGCCGTGCAGTCGATCGTCGTCGATGAAGAAAAGCATTCGATGGACGTCGTCGTCGACGAGAACGAACTCGCGGTCGCGATCGGCCGCAGCGGCCAGAACGTGCGACTTGCCAGCGAGCTCACCGGTTGGCAGATCAACATCATGACGCCGGACGAATCTGCGCAGAAGCAGAATCAGGAGCGCGGCGTCCTGCGTGACCTGTTCATGGCGCGTCTCGATGTCGACGAGGAAGTCGCCGACATCCTGATCGACGAAGGCTTCACGAGCCTGGAAGAGATCGCCTACGTGCCGCTCAACGAAATGCTCGAAATCGAGGCATTCGACGAAGACACCGTTCACGAACTGCGCAACCGCTCGCGCGACGCGCTGTTGACGATGGCGATCGCGAACGAAGAAAAGGTTGAGAATGTAGCGCTCGACCTGAAGAGCCTGGACGGCATGGACGCCGACCTGCTCGCGAAACTGGCCGAACATCAGATCCAGACGCGCGACGAACTCGCCGAGCTGGCCGTGGATGAACTGGTCGAGATGACTGGGATGGGAGAGGATGCCGCTAAGGCGTTGATCATGAAAGCACGTGAACACTGGTTCCAGTGAGAAATGACCATGGCGCACTGAATTGAACGCGGCCGCGAGGCCGCATGACCCGATGCTAACCGCAAGGAATCGGTCCTTGCATTAAGAGGAATGAATGGCGAGTAACAACGTAGCCCAATTTGCCGCGGAACTGAAAATGCCTGCTGGCGTGCTGCTCGAGCAGCTGCAGGCAGCGGGCGTCCAGAAAGCGAGCGAAGACGACAACCTGTCCGAGGCGGACAAGGCGCGTCTGCTCGATCACTTGCGCAAGTCGCATGGCTCGAACGATGCCGACAAGCGCAAGATCACGCTGACGCGCCGGCATACGTCGGAGATCAAGCAGTCCGATGCGACGGGCAAAGCTCGCACCATTCAGGTCGAGGTGCGCAAGAAGCGCACGTTCGTCCGCCGCGACGAGACCGTCGCGGAAGGCGGGGATGCATCGAATCATGTGGCCGAAAGCGCGGACGTCGAAGATCTCGAACTGCAGCGTCGTGAGGAAGAAGCACGTCACGAAGCCGAGCTGCTGGAAAAGCAGGCGCAGGAGCTGAAGGCGCGTCAGGAACAGCTCGAGCGCGAAGAGGCCGAGCGCCAGGCGCGCGAGCAGGCTGCGGAAGCCGAGCGTCAGCGCGCGGAAGAAGAAGCGAAGAAGCGCGCAGCGGCTGTGGCCGAGGCGGCCGCTCGCGAGAAGGCTCAGCAGGCGGCGGCGCAAGCCGCTGCGCCGGTTGCCGCGAAGGCAAGCGAGCAGGACGACGAACGCGCGGCAGCGGAACGCGCCGCGCAACGCGAAGCTGCGAAGAAAGCGGAAGACGCTGCGCGCGTGGCTGCCGAAAAGGCGCGCGCCGAACAGGAAGAAATCGCCAAGCGCCGTGCCGCGGCCGAAGCCGAAGCGCGCGCGATTCGCGAAATGATGAACACGCCGCGCAAGGCGCAGGTGAAGGCGCCGGAACCGGCACCGAAGCCCGTTGAGCCGGCCAAGGCGGCCGAAGCCAAGGGTACGCTGCACAAGCCGGCGCGTCCGGCTGGCGAAGCACCGGCTCGCCCGGCAGCCAGGAAGCCGGCAGCCGCGGCTCCGGCACCCGCAAGCGCTCCGTCCGCGGGCGACAAGAAGAAGCCCGGCGCCGGCGGCAAGGGCGGCGGCAACTGGCAGGACGACGCAGCGAAGCGCCGCGGCATCAAGACGCGTGGCGATTCGAGCGGCGGCGTCGATCGCGGCTGGCGCGGCGGTCCGAAGGGTCGTGGCAAGCATCAGGAGCAGACCACTACGTTCCAGGCGCCGACCGAACCAATCGTGCGTGAAGTGCACGTGCCGGAAACGATCACGGTGGCGGATCTCGCGCACAAGATGGCGGTGAAGGCTTCGGAAGTCATCAAGGTGATGATGAAGCTCGGCCAGATGGTCACGATCAACCAGATGCTGGACCAGGAAACGGCGATGATCATCGTCGAGGAACTGGGCCACCGTGCGCTCGCGGCGAAGCTGGACGATCCGGAAGCCATGCTGGTCGAAGGCGAAGCGAGCGATGCCGAAGCGCTGCCGCGTCCGCCGGTCGTTACCGTGATGGGTCACGTCGACCACGGCAAGACCTCGCTGCTCGACTACATCCGCCGCGCTAAGGTTGCGGCAGGCGAAGCGGGCGGTATTACGCAGCACATCGGCGCTTACCACGTGGACACGCCGCGCGGCGTGATCACGTTCCTCGACACGCCGGGTCACGAAGCCTTTACGGCAATGCGTGCCCGCGGTGCGAAGGCGACCGACATCGTGATTCTGGTGGTGGCCGCCGACGACGGCGTGATGCCGCAGACAAAGGAAGCGATCTCCCACGCGAAGGCTGGCGGCGTGCCGCTCGTCGTCGCGATCAACAAGATCGACAAGCCGGAAGCGAATCCTGAGCGCGTGAAGCAGGAACTCGTCACGGAAGGCGTCGTGCCGGAAGAATACGGCGGCGACTCGCCGTTCGTGCCGGTGTCGGCGAAGACCGGCGCGGGCATCGACGATCTGCTCGAAAACGTGCTGCTGCAGGCCGAAGTGCTGGAATTGAAGGCACCGGTCGAATCGCCGGCCAAGGGCCTCGTGATCGAAGCGAAGCTCGACAAGGGTAAGGGCCCGGTTGCAACGATCCTCGTCCAGTCAGGTACGCTGAACCGTGGCGACGTCGTGCTGGCAGGCAGCGCCTACGGTCGCGTGCGGGCCATGCTCGACGAAACCGGCAAGCCGACCAAGTCCGCGGGTCCGTCGATCCCGGTCGAAATCCAGGGTCTGTCGGAAGTGCCGCAGGCAGGCGAAGAAGTGATCGTGATGCCGGACGAGCGCAAGGCGCGTGAAGTTGCGCTGTTCCGTCAGGGCAAGTTCCGCGACGTCAAGCTCGCCAAGCAGCAGGCCGCGAAGCTCGAGACCATGCTCGAGCAGATGGGCGAAGGCGAAGTGCAGTACATGCCGCTCATCGTCAAGGCCGACGTGCAGGGTTCGCAGGAAGCGCTGGTGCAGTCGCTGCAGAAACTCTCCACCGACGAAGTGCGCGTGCAGATCGTGCATGGCGCGGTCGGCGGCATCAGCGAGTCGGACGTCAACCTCGCGACGGCGTCGAAGGCGGTCATCATCGGCTTCAACACCCGCGCGGATGCGCAGGCTCGCAAGCTCGCGGAAGCCAATGGCGTCGATATCCGCTACTACAACATCATCTACGACGCCGTGGATGACGTGAAGGCGGCGATGTCGGGCATGCTGGCGCCGGAGAAGCGTGAAGTCGTGACGGGCACGGTCGAAGTGCGCCAGGTCTTCAAGGTACCGAAGGTCGGCACGGTGGCGGGCTGTATGGTCACGGACGGTTTCGTCAAGCGCTCGTCGTCGGTGCGCGTGCTGCGCAACAACGTCGTCATCTTCACGGGCGAGCTCGATTCGCTCAAGCGCTTCAAGGACGATGTGAAGGAAGTCCGTCAGGGCTTCGAGTGCGGTATGTCGATCAAGAACTTCAACGATATCGTCGAAGGCGATCAGTTCGAAGTCTTCGAGGTCACCGAAGTCGCGCGTACGCTGTAATCCACGCGACACGGCACAACGGGCGGAACGGGCTTGACGCCCGCTCCGCCCGTTGTTTTTGAGCCCGCTGCGTCGAGTTTGCCGCTGGCTTCGTTGTCGCGTTCGTCGCAAATGGACTCTCGCTGGCCGCGGCGAGTGCGACGCCGTTGTATCGAACGGATAACGAACAGGGCTCGCGCGAACCAATTTTTGCATCCGTTATAGCGGAGCACTTAACACCATGCCTAAGAAACGTACTACTCCCAATCGCAACGTGCAGATCGCCGATCAGATCCAGCGCGACCTGGCCGAGCTGCTGCGCGAGGTCAAGGATCCGCGCATCGGCATCGTCACGTTTCAGAGCGTCGAGCTGACACCCGACTACGCGCACGCAAAGGTCTACTTCACGACGCTGACGGGCGACCCGCAGCAGACGCTCGAAGCGCTGACGCACGCGGCCGGCCATCTGCGCAATCTGCTGTTCAAGCGCCTGCATATCCATACGGTGCCGACGCTGCATTTCCACTACGACAAGACGATCGAGCGCGCCGTGGAGATGTCGCGGTTGATCGACGAGGCAAATTCCACGCGCGCGAAAGACGACTGAGCGTCTTCGATGCCGTCGCGTTCCATGTAGCGCGCGGCGCCGTTTTTCGTGTTTCCCGAACGTTCTGCCTCCCTCGACATGACCGCACCTCAACGCCCCCGCGTGCCGCGTCGCGCGCTCGACGGCGTGCTGCTCCTCGACAAGCCGCTCGGCTTGTCGAGCAACGACGCGCTGGTTCGCGCGAAACGTCTCTATCTGGCGAAAAAGGCGGGCCACACCGGCACGCTCGATCCGCTCGCTACCGGCTTGCTGCCGCTGTGTTTCGGCGAGGCGACCAAGTTTTCGCAAGACCTGCTCGAAGCCGACAAGACCTACGAGGCCACGATGCGCCTCGGCATCCGCACGACCACCGGCGATGCCGAGGGCGAGGCGCTCGACATCCGCGCCGTCGACTGCGACGAAGCGGCGGTGCGGGCGGCCTTGCCGAGATTCGTCGGCGAGATCGTTCAGGTTCCGCCGATGTACTCGGCGCTCAAGCGCGACGGCAAGCCGCTGTATGAGTACGCGCGCGCCGGCCAAACGGTCGAGCGCGAAGGGCGGCACGTGACGATTCACGCGCTCGAGCCGATTGCGTGCGCGCTGCCGGATGTCACGTTTCGCGTGACGTGCAGCAAGGGCACGTACGTGCGCACGCTTGCCGAGGATATCGGCGAGGCGCTCGGCTGCGGCGCGCATCTGGTCGCGCTGCGCCGTACGGGCGTCGGCGCGCTGACGCTCGATCATTCGGTCACGCTCGACGCCTTGTCCGCCGCGACCGAGCTCGAACGCGACGCATGGCTGCAACCGGTCGACGCGTTGCTGTCGACGTTCCCGCAGGTCACGCTGAACGACGACGACACGCGTCGCTTCTTGCACGGCCAGCGCCTGAAGCTGTCGTCGTTGACGATCGCCGCCGATGCCGTGAATGCCCCGCGCGTGAGGGTGTACTCGGCGCAAGGGCGGCTTCTGGGGGTCGCGAAACCGGGCGAAGGCGTTCTCGCACCCGAACGTCTGGTCGTGACGACGGAGAGCTAAAGGCCGCCGTTTTGCCAGCACGGCGCGGACAATAAAAAAGCGGGAACGCCATTGTGCGATCCCGCTTTTTTATGCCCTACAGTGGAGCGGGTCGAACTCAAGCAACACCGCGAACAACCCACTCAATGCGCCGCAGCCGCCGCCGCTCCCGAGTCACCGCCCGCCCGTTCCGGCCGCGTGATCCAGATCAGCGCGATCAGCGCGACAAAAATACCGGCCGAAATGAAGAACAGATCGTTCACGCCGAGCTGCGCGGCCTGCTGCGTGACCATGGTATTGAAGAGACCATAGGTCTGCTGTTGATCCAGGCCCGCTGCGCCCATCTGATGAATCGACTGACCAAACACCGGGTTGTAAGCGTTCGCCTGCTCGGTCAGTTGTGCGTGATGCATGATCGTGCGGTGATCCCACGCGGTCTGGAAAATCGACGTGCCGATACCGCCGCACATGATCCGCACGAAGTTCGACAGCCCCGAGGCCGCCGGAATCCGATGGCCCGGCAAGCCCGACAGCGTGATCGACACGAGCGGAATGAAGAAGCCGGCCATGCCGATTCCCTGAATCAGCGTCGGCAGCATCAGTGAGTACGTATCGACGCCCGTCGTATAGCGCGAGCGCATCCAGAAACACAGCGCGAAAATCAGGAACGACAGCGTCGCGATATAGCGCGGATCGGTGCGCGGCAACACCTTGCCGGTGATCGGCGACAACAGGATCGCGAACACGCCGACGGGCGCCATCACGAGTCCCGCTTCGGTCGCTGTGTAGCCGATATCGGTCTGCAGCCACAGCGGCAACAGCACGAGATTGCCGAAGTAAAGCCCATAGCCGATCGACAACGCGATCGTGCCGCCGGTGAAGTTACGCCGGCTGAACAGCGACAGGTCAACCACCGGATGCTCGGCCGTCAGCTCCCACACGATGAAAAACGCGAGCGCGATCACCGCGACGAGCGCTAGCACGACGATCGTCGTCGACGAGAACCAGTCGAGATCCTTGCCCTTGTCGAGCATGACCTGAAGCGAGCCGACCCAGACGATCAGCAGACCGAGGCCGACGCCGTCGATTGGCGCCTTCTTGATCACCGAGTCGCGGTTACGGAAGATCATCCACGTCGCGGCGGCCGCGACCGCGCCGACCGGAATGTTGACGTAGAAGATCCACGGCCACGAGATGTTGTCGGAAATCCAGCCGCCGAGAATCGGACCGGCAACCGGCGCGATCAGCGTGGTCATCGCCCACATCGATAGCGCCATTGGCGCCTTCGCGCGCGGATAGCTCGCGAGCAGCAGCGTTTGCGACAGCGGGATCATCGGGCCGGCCACCGCGCCTTGCAGCACGCGTGACGCGAGCAGGAACGGCAGGTTCGGCGACAGCCCGCACATCCATGACGACAGCACGAAGAGCACAATGGACGCCATGAACAGCCGCACCTGGCCGATGCGGTCGGTGAGCCAGCCGGTCAGCGGTACCGAGATCGCGTTGGCCACCGCGAACGACGTGATCACCCAAGTGCCCTGGTCGGACGACACGCCGAGGTCGCCGGAAATCGACGGTATCGACACGTTGGCGATCGACGTGTCCAGCACGTTCATGAACACGGCGAGCGACACCGCGATGGTGCCGATCACCAGTTGCGCGCCCTCGAGCGGCGGGTGAGGGACTTGCGCCTGAGCCTGAGCCATTAAAAGAGCCTTCTAGGAATCGTCGGGCGGAGCCTTAGCTCTTGTGGGCCGCCGGTTTCGTGGCGGCCGCGGCGCTCGCCGCGGTCGACTTCTGCGCGCCGCCGTTCGCGTTCTGGCCAGCGTTTTCCGCGATGATGCGCGCGATTTCCGCGTCGGCTTCCGCGCCGTACTTGTCGAAGACGTTGGTCTGGTAAGCCGTGGACGGCGCCTGACCGAGCTGGCCGCCGGTGTCGTCCTTGATGTTCACGTCAGCCTGCATCGACAGGCCGATACGCAGCGGATGCTTCTCCAGTTCCTGCGGATCGAGTGAAATACGCACTGGCAGACGCTGCACGACCTTGATCCAGTTGCCGGTCGCGTTCTGCGCTGGCAGCAGCGAGAACGCCGAGCCCGTGCCGGCCGAGAAGCCGATCACCTTGCCGTGATAGGGCACCGACGAGCCGTAGACGTCGGCCGTCAGTTCGACCGGCTGGCCGATGCGCATGTGCTTCAGTTGCACCTCCTTGAAGTTCGCGTCGACCCACACGTCGTGCAGCGGCACGATCGCCATCAGCGGCGTGCCCGGCGATACGCGCTGGCCGACCTGCACCGAGCGTTTCGCGACATAGCCGGTGACCGGCGCGGGTAGCGTATTGCGAGCGTGGTTCAGGTACGCGTCGCGCAGCTTCGCGGCGGCGGCCTGCACGTTCGGGTGATTGGCGATCGTGGTGTTCGCGGTCAGCGCGCGGTTGGCCGCGAGTTGCTGTTTGGCGGCGTCGAGCGCGGCTTGTGCGCTCTTCACGGCGTCGCGTGCGTGCGAGATTTCTTCCTGCGATACCGCGCCGGTCTGCGCCACCGTCATCCGGCGCTTCAGGTCGTCCTGGGCGCGCGACAGGTCGGCCTGGCTCGCTGCGACCCGCGCTTCGTACTGGCTGTCGTCGGCGAACAGGCCACGAACCTGGCGCACTACCTGCGCAAGATTGGCCTCGGCCTGTTCGAGCGCGACGCGCGCGTCGGCCGGGTCGAGCACGACGAGCGGGTCGCCGGCCTTGACGACCTGGGTGTCGTCCGCATTGACCGCGATCACGGTGCCCGTGACCTGCGGCGTGATCTGCACGACGTTGCCGCTCACGTAGGCGTCGTCGGTGTCTTCATGGAAGCGTGCGTCGAGGAAGTAGTACAGGCCGTACGCGACCGCGGCAATCAGGATCACGATGACGAGCAGCGTCATCATGCGCTTGCGTTTGCCGTTGTTGGCCGCTTGCGGTGGAGTGGCGGGCTGCTGGGGGGTGCTCATTGATGTGCTCCGGGTTCTTTTGAACGTCGTCGTTTATTCGGGTGTTCGTGTGTATGCGTGTGGGTTGGCGCGGGCGGTCTCGCTCAGTTCGCGGCGGTGCTCGTGGCGTGGTTCGCGGCGTTGGCCGATGCGGGAGCATCGGTCGGCACAACGAGACCGGTCTGGGTCGCGTCGAAGCCGCCGCCCAGTGCCTTGATCAGGCCGATCTGCAGACTGCGGCGGCGCATCTGCAGACCGGTGACCGTCTGCTCGGCGGCGAGGCGGTTGTCGTCCGCGGTCAGCACCTGCAGTTGCGGCGACAGGCCGGCCTTATAGCGGATCACGGCGAGCTGGTACGCCTTGCTCGACGCCTCGAGCGCGCGCTGGGCGTCGCCTTCCTGGCGGTCGATCGAGCGGATCGACGACACCTGCGTGGACACGTCCTGCAGCGCGTTGATCAGCGTCTGGTTGTAGTTCGCGACGTCGCCCTCGAAGTCGGCGTAACGGCCCTTCAACTGCGCGCGCAACGCGCCGGCGTCGAAGAGCGGCAAATGGATCGCTGGGCCGAACTGGATCTGACGGCTCGACGAGGTCAGGAAACGGCCCCAGCCGAAGGCGTCGAAGCCGAAGCCGGCCGCGAGATTCACGTCCGGGTAGAACTCGGCTTTCGCTTCCTTCACGTCGTGCATGGCGGCTTCGACCTGCCAGCGCGCGGCGACGATGTCCGCGCGACGCGCCACCAGGTCGGCCGGGATGTTGTCCGGCAGCGCGACCACGTTGCCGCCGGTGAGCACCGGCTTGTCGATCTGCAGGCCCCGGTCCGGGCCTTTGCCGAGCAGCGCGCCCAACTGGTAGCGCACGACGGTGATCTGGCCGTCGAGGTCGGTCAGGTTCGACTGGCTCGTCGCGATGTTGCCGGCGGCGGTCTGCTTCTCGACGTTGGTGTCGAGACCGGCCTTCACGCGGTTATCCGTGATACGGCCGACGTCCTGGCGGTTCGCGATTTCACGCGCGGCGATGTCGCGGAACGCGTACAGCTGCGCGAGCTGGTTGTAGGTGCTCGCGACCGACGCGGCGAGCGTCACGCGCGCCTGCTGCATGTCGGCTTCGGCGGCTTTCTGCTGCGACACGGCCTGGCCGAGGCGCTGACGATTCTTGCCCCACAGGTCGAGATCCCACGACGCGCTCGCGAGCACGTTGTTCTCGCTAAACCAGCTGCCGCCGAACGGAGGCGGGAAGAGGGCGTTCGCCGAGTACAGTTCGCGGGTCCACGAATAGCTTAGTTCGGCCTTCGGGAACAGCGCCGAACGCGAGCTTTCGATATACGACGAAGCCTTCGCGAGCCGCGCCTGCGCCTGGGCGATCGACGGGCTGCCCTCGAGCGCTTCCGCGATCAGCTTCGGCAGTTGCGGGTCCCCGAACTGGTTGGCCCAGTCGAGCGATGGCCACTGGCCGCCCTCGTTGGGCAGACTCTGCGTCGACTCATACTGCGTCGGCGAGGCGATCTGCTTGTCGCTCTTGACGCCGAAGTAGTTCGCGCAGCCTGTGAGGGCGAGCGCCGTCACCGCGGCGGCGACAGCAGCCCGGCTCGACAGCGCGGGCGCGGACAGGGAAAGGGATTTCATCGCTCGACTCTTCTTTGAGTGGAATGTATTGATGGACGCAGCAAGCAAGCTATTACGATTTATTATCGGGATGGCTTGAGGCATCGCGGGAAAGTCCCGTGTGTTCGCCGGAATTGGCGAGCACGCGGCGCAGCATGCTCTTCAGGAAGCCCACTTCCTCCGGGGTGAACCCGTTCAGCAGGGTATCGAGCACGCCGTTGAAAATTGCCGGCATGCGGGCCGCGATCGCATTGCCTTCCGGCGTCAACGCGAGGCGCACGACGCGCCGGTCTTCGTTACTGCGCACCCGCGTGAGCAGGCCGCGCTTTTCGAGCCGGTCGATCAGGCGCGTGACGGCGCTTGCGTCGATACCATATTCACGCGCCAACTCGGCCGCGAGCAGGCATTTGCCGCTCGCCACCATGAACAGGATGCTGCCTTGCTGGCTAGTGATGCCGAGTTCGGCCATGCTGCGCTGCGTAACCAGATTGTGCAGAGTCGATTTCACCCGCGAGATGAGATAACCGACGCTTTCGCCGAGTTGATACTCGCTGAGATCCGGCGTGGGTTCGTTGGACGGCTCCGTCATGATTCTCGTGCGATTGCAATGGTTGACTAGGCATTAGTATAGCTGGCTGTTGATTGACACGACAAGCGTAAATACAGCTTAGGCAAGGATTATTTCCTGCTCAAGTAAGATGCCGTACGGAACGGCGTAGGGCGCGGGCGACGCGGTATTCGCGAAGTCAGCGGGGACGCGGAGGGCGTACGGTCTATCGGGGAATACCAGAAAGGATCATCCGCGCGTGCTATAATTTTGGGTTCCCAAAAGTGCGCTTTGGGCTTGTTGTCGTGGTTTGGCTCCTCAACCAGCAGCATAAGCAAGCGGCGCACTCAACCGTCTTCAGGTTTCCTATGACCCGCGCCCTACGCAACATCGCCATCATTGCTCACGTCGACCACGGCAAGACCACGCTCGTCGATCAGCTCCTCCGTCAGACCGCCACGTTCCGCGAGAACCAGCAGATCGCCGAGCGCGTGATGGACTCGAACGACATCGAAAAAGAGCGCGGCATCACGATCCTGTCGAAGAACTGCGCGGTGGAGTACGAAGGCACGCACATCAATATTGTCGACACGCCGGGGCACGCCGACTTCGGCGGCGAAGTGGAGCGCGTGCTGTCCATGGTCGACTCGGTGCTGCTGCTCGTCGACGCGGTGGAAGGCCCGATGCCGCAAACCCGCTTCGTCACGAAGAAGGCGCTCGCGCTCGGCCTGAAGCCGATCGTCGTGATCAACAAGGTCGACCGTCCGGGCGCGCGGGTCGACTGGGTGATCAACCAGACCTTCGACCTGTTCGACAAGCTCGGCGCGAGCGAAGAGCAGCTCGACTTCCCGATCGTCTACGCATCGGGGCTGAACGGCTATGCGGGTCTTACGCCTGACGTGCGCGACGGCGACATGCGTCCGCTGTTCGAGGCGATCCTTCAGCACGTGCCGGTGCGCCCGGCCGACCCGGAAGGTCCGCTGCAACTGCAGATCACGTCGCTCGACTACTCGTCGTACGTCGGCCGTATCGGCATTGGCCGTATCACGCGCGGCCGCATCAAGCCGGGCATGGCCGTCGCGGTGCGCTCGGGCCCTGAAGGCGAAATCCTCAATCGCAAGATCAACCAGGTGCTGTCGTTCAAGGGCCTCGATCGCGTCCAGGTCGATTCGGCTGAAGCCGGCGACATCGTGCTGATCAACGGTATCGAGGAAGTCGGCATCGGCGTGACGATCTGCTCGCCGGAGCAGCCGGAAGCGCTGCCGATGATCACCGTCGACGAACCCACGCTGACGATGAACTTCCTCGTCAACTCGTCGCCGCTCGCGGGCCGCGAAGGCAAGTTCGTCACCAGCCGTCAGATTCGCGATCGCCTGATGAAAGAGCTGAACCACAACGTCGCGCTGCGCGTGCGCGATACCGGCGACGAAACCACGTTCGAAGTGGCAGGCCGCGGTGAGCTGCACCTGACCATTCTGGTCGAAAACATGCGCCGCGAAGGCTACGAGCTGGCCGTGTCGCGTCCGCGAGTCGTGATGCAGGAAATCAACGGCGAGAAGCACGAGCCGTACGAAAACCTGACCGTCGACATGGAGGACACCCACCAGGGCGGCGTGATGGAAGAGCTCGGCCGCCGCAAGGGCGAAATGCTCGACATGGCGTCGGACGGCCGTGGCCGCACGCGTCTCGAGTACCGTATTTCGGCACGTGGTCTGATCGGCTTCCAGTCGGAATTCCTCACGCTGACGCGCGGCACGGGTCTGATGAGCCACACGTTCGATTCATACCAGCCGGTCAAGGAAGGCGCGGTCGGCGAGCGCCGCAACGGCGTGCTGATCTCGCAGGACGACGGCGCGGCAGTCGCGTACGCACTGTGGAAGCTGCAGGATCGCGGCCGCATGTTCGTGTCGCCGGGCGAGGCGCTGTATGAAGGCATGATCATCGGCATTCACAGCCGCGACAACGACCTCGTCGTGAACCCGATCAAGGGCAAGCAGCTCACCAACGTGCGCGCGTCGGGCACCGATGAAGCCGTGCGTCTCGTGCCGCCGGTTCAGCTGTCGCTCGAATACGCGGTCGAGTTCATCGACGACGACGAACTGGTCGAAGTCACGCCGAAGTCGATCCGTCTGCGCAAGCGCTACCTGAAGGAACATGAGCGCCGCAGCGCGAGCCGCAACAAGGTTGCCGGCGAATAAGCGGGTTTCGAATCCGTTTGGATAGCAGGAAACGGAAGCCACCTTCGGGTGGCTCTTTCGTTTTCGGCGCATCGACACTTGTGGCGCTGCATCATGCCCGGCACTTTCCGGGCGCCACAGGTGTAGACACCTATTGCGCGATTCGCCTTCTCAATTTCCACAGAACACTATTGCTCGCTGTGAAGAAGCACCCCGTTACCCGCGAAACGCCCGCCATCACAGGCTTTCCCGCGTGTGCTGTCCGCTATCTGGGCTATTCGTTCTGTGCTATGCTCCCGGGTGCAAAGTTTTAGGTCCTTCCAAGCAAGACTTGATTCGCGCAATCCGCTAAACGGTCAGGCCGTGTCGCGGAAGGTTCTGTAACCCGCTATTTCTCGAGAAACTCGAAGAAAGGTGAGCGTAAAAATGATGAAGCAATTCCAGTCGAACTCTTATCTGTTCGGCGGCAATGCTCCGTACGTTGAAGAAATGTACGAAGCGTATCTCGATAATCCGGCGTCAGTGCCCGAGACCTGGCGCAGCTATTTCGATGCGTTGCAGAACGTGCCTGCATCGGATGGCAGCAACGCCAACGACGTGGCCCACGGCCCGATCGTCGAATCCTTTGCACAGCGCGCCAAGGCCAATGCCTTCCTGCCGCGCGCAACTACCGGCGGCGAAGATCTCGCAACCGCCCGCAAACAGGTTTACGTCCAATCCCTCATCGGCGCATATCGCTTCCTCGGCTCGCAATGGGCCAATCTCGATCCTCTGAAGCGCCGCGAACGTCCCGCGATCCCCGAGCTTGAGCCCGCGTTCTACGACTTCACCGAAGCCGACATGGACCAGGAGTTCAGCGCAACGAATCTGTACTTCGGGTTCGAGCGCGCGACGCTGCGCGAGATCGTCAAAGCCCTGCGCGACACGTACTGCGGCACGATCGGCGCCGAGTACATGTACATCAGCGATCCGGAACAGAAGCGCTGGTGGAAGGAACGCCTCGAATCGATCCGTTCGACGCCGAACTTCAGCAACGACAAAAAGAAGCACATCCTGAACCGCCTGACGGCCGCCGAAGGCCTCGAGCGTTTCCTGCACACCAAGTACGTCGGCCAGAAGCGCTTCTCGCTCGAAGGCGGCGAGAGCTTCATCGCGGCGATGGACGAAGTCGTGCGTCACGGCGGTCTGCGCGGCGTTCAGGAAATCGTCATCGCGATGGCTCACCGTGGCCGTCTGAACGTGCTGGTCAATACGCTCGGCAAGATGCCGGCCGACCTGTTCGCCGAATTCGAAGGCAAGCACGTCGACGATCTGCCGGCCGGCGACGTGAAGTACCACAAGGGCTTCTCGTCAGACGTCGCGACCGAAGGCGGTCCGGTTCACCTGTCGCTCGCGTTCAACCCGTCGCACCTCGAAATCGTCAACCCGGTGGTCGAGGGCTCGGCGAAGGCCCGTATGGACCGCCGCGGCGACGAAAACGGCGTCCAGGTGCTGCCGGTGCAGATCCACGGCGACGCGGCGTTCGCAGGCCAGGGCGTCGTGATGGAAACGCTGAACCTCGCGCAAACGCGCGGTTATGGCACGCACGGCACGCTGCACATCGTCATCAACAACCAGATCGGCTTCACGACGTCGGATCCGCGCGATTCGCGCTCCACGTTGTACTGCTCGGACGTCGTCAAGATGATCGAAGCGCCGGTGCTGCACGTGAACGGTGACGATCCCGAAGCGGTCGTGCTGGCCATCCAGATGGCGATCGACTTCCGCATGCAGTTCCACAAGGACGTCGTCGTCGACATCGTCTGCTTCCGCAAGCTCGGCCACAACGAGCAGGACACCCCGGCGGTCACGCAGCCGCTGATGTACAAGACGATCTCGAAGCACCCGGGCACGCGCGCGCTGTACGCTGAAAAGCTCGTTCAGCAGGGCGTGATCAAGGCCGACGAAGGCGATGAATTCGTCAAGGCCTACCGCAAGGCAATGGACGAAGGCCATCACACAGTCGACCCGGTGCTCTCGAACTACAAGAGCAAGTACGCGGTGGACTGGGTGCCGTTCCTGAACCGCAAGTGGACCGACGCGGCCGACACGGCCGTGCCGCTCGCGGAACTGAAGCGCCTCGCCGAGCGCATCACCACGATTCCGGAAAACTTCAAGGTTCACCCGCTCGTCGAGCGCGTGATCAACGACCGTCGCGCGATGGGCCGCGGCGAAGCGAAGCTCGACTGGGGCATGGGCGAGCACCTCGCGTTCGCATCGCTGGTCGCATCGGGCTACGCAGTTCGTCTGACCGGCCAGGATTCGGGCCGCGGCACGTTCACGCACCGTCACGCGGTGCTGCACGACCAGAACCGCGAGCGCTGGAACGACGGCACCTACGTGCCGCTGCAGAACATCGCCGAAGGTCAGGCGAAGTTCACGGTGATCGACTCGGTGCTGTCGGAAGAAGCGGTGCTTGGCTTCGAATACGGTTACTCGACCGCTGAACCGAATACGTTCGTCGCGTGGGAAGCGCAGTTCGGCGACTTCGTGAACGGCGCGCAGGTCGTAATCGACCAGTTCATCTCGTCGGGCGAAGTGAAGTGGGGCCGCGTGTCGGGCCTGACGATGCTGCTGCCGCATGGCTACGAAGGCCAGGGTCCGGAGCACTCGTCGGCGCGTATCGAGCGTTTCCTGCAACTGTGCGCAGACCACAACATGCAGGTCGTACAGCCGACCACGCCGGCGCAGATCTTCCACCTGCTGCGTCGCCAGATGATCCGTCTGTTCCGCAAGCCGCTGATCGTCGCAACGCCGAAGTCGCTGCTGCGTCACAAGGAAGCCGTGTCGGATCTGTCGGAACTCGCGAAGGGTTCGTTCCAGCCGGTGATCGGCGAAGTGGACGAAACCATCGACGCGAAGAAGGTCAAGCGCGTGCTGGTCTGCTCGGGCCGCGTGTACTACGACCTGGTCGCGCATCGCCGCGAAGCGAAGGTGAACGACGTCGCGATCGTCCGTATCGAGCAGCTGTATCCGTTCGCTCACAAGCAGTTCGAAGCGGAAATGAAGAAGTACGACAACGCAACCGAAGTGGTGTGGGTGCAGGACGAGCCGCAGAATCAGGGCCCGTGGTTCTACATCGAGCACCATCTGAAGGAAGGCATGAAGGAAGGGCAGAAGCTGGCGTACAGCGGCCGTCCGGCTTCGGCTTCGCCTGCGGTGGGCTACTACGCGAAGCACTACGAGCAGCAGAAGGCGCTGGTCGAAGGCGCCTTCGCCCGCCTCAAGAGCGCGTCGATCGCCAAGTAAAGAAACAGACGAGCCCGGGAGAACGCAGTGCGTTTTCCCGCGCCGCGCCGAACGATCCCATGAGATTCAGGCGCGGCGCTCGTGGTTCGCAGGCGGTCGCGATGAAGCGCCGTCACCCGATACGTATTCAGGATACTCATAATGGCTATTGTTGAAGTCAAGGTTCCCCAGCTCTCCGAGTCGGTCTCGGAAGCGACCATGCTGCAGTGGAAGAAGAAGCCCGGCGAGGCTGTCGCTCAGGACGAAATCCTCATCGAAATCGAGACCGACAAGGTCGTGCTCGAAGTGCCGGCTCCGGCAGCAGGCGTGCTCGCGCAAGTCATCTCGAACGACGGCGACACGGTCACGGCGGACCAGGTGATCGCGAAGATCGACACCGAAGGCACCGCAGGCGCCGCCGCTGTCGAAGCCGAAGTGAAGCCGGCTCCGGTCGCCGCAGCGGCTCCCGCGCCGGCGGCGCAGTCGACAACTGCGGCTGCCGCCGCAACAGGCTCGAACACCGCAGCTTCGCCGGCTGCCGGCAAGCTGATGGCCGAGAAGGGTCTGGCCGCTGGCGACGTCGCCGGCACGGGCCGCGACGGCCGCATCACCAAGGGCGACGTGCTGAGCGCAGGCGTACCGGCTGCCAAGGCTGCACCGGCTCCGGCTGCCGCACCGAAGGCTGCCAAGCCGTCGCTGCCGGACGTCAAGGCTCCGGCATCGGCCGACCAGTGGTTGAAGGACCGTCCGGAACAGCGCGTGCCGATGTCGCGTCTGCGTGCTCGTATCGCCGAGCGTCTGCTCGAGTCGCAGCAAACCAACGCCATCCTCACGACGTTCAACGAAGTGAACATGGCGCCGGTCATGGATCTGCGCAACAAGTACAAGGACAAGTTCGAGAAGGAACACGGCGTGAAGCTCGGCTTCATGTCGTTCTTCGTGAAGGCGGCTGTTCATGCGCTGAAGAAGTTCCCCCTCGTGAACGCGTCGATCGACGGTAACGACATCGTCTATCACGGCTACTTCGACATCGGTATCGCGGTCGGTTCGCCGCGCGGTCTGGTGGTGCCGATCCTGCGCAACGCGGATCAGCTGAGCCTCGCCGACATCGAGAAGAAGATCGCCGAATTCGGCCAGAAGGCGAAGGACGGCAAGCTGTCGATCGAAGAAATGACCGGCGGTACGTTCTCGATCTCGAACGGCGGCGTGTTCGGCTCGATGCTGTCGACCCCGATCATCAACCCGCCGCAGTCCGCGATTCTCGGCGTGCACGCCACCAAGGAACGCGCTGTGGTCGAAAACGGCCAGATCGTGATCCGCCCGATGAACTACCTCGCGCTGTCGTACGACCACCGGATCATCGACGGCCGCGAAGCCGTGCTGTCGCTGGTCGCGATGAAGGACGCGCTGGAAGATCCGGCACGTCTGCTGCTCGACCTGTAAGCGCCCGCTCGGACCGCGCCGGCTTGTGAATCCGCAAACCGGCGCCATCTAGTCAGTACGTATCTCGCATTCCGCAGTACAGGAACGGCGCGCGCCACCTTGGGTGGTCCGGCGCCGTTCCGCTATCAAAGGGATTGTCATGTCCAAAGAATTTGACGTCGTCGTGATCGGTGCAGGCCCTGGCGGTTACATCGCCGCCATCCGCGCAGCGCAACTCGGCAAGACCGTCGCATGTATCGAAAAGTGGAAGAACCCGGCCGGCGCGCTGAAGCTCGGCGGCACCTGCCTTAACGTCGGCTGCATTCCGTCGAAGGCGCTGCTCGCGTCGTCGGAAGAGTTTGAAAACGCGTCGCATCATCTCGCCGACCACGGCATCTCGGTGGATAACGTCTCGGTCGATATCTCGAAGATGATGGCCCGCAAGGACGGCATCGTCGAGAAGATGACCAAGGGCATCGAATTCCTGTTCCGCAAGAACAAGATCACGTGGCTGAAGGGCCACGGCAAGTTCACCGGCAAGACCGGCGCCGGCGTGCAGATCGAAGTGAGCGGCGAGGGTGAAACCGAAGTCGTCACCGCGAAGAACGTAATCATCGCGACGGGTTCGAAGGCGCGTCATCTGCCGGGCATCCCGGTCGACAACAAGCTGATCGCCGACAACGAAGGCGCACTGTCGTTCGACACGGCACCGAAGAAGCTCGCCGTGATCGGCGCAGGCGTGATCGGTCTGGAGCTCGGCTCGGTGTGGCGCCGTCTCGGCGCTGACGTGACGGTGCTCGAAGCGCTGCCGGAGTTCCTCGGTTCGGCTGACCAGGCGCTGTCGAAGGAAGCGGCCAAGCAGTTCAAGAAGCAGGGTCTCGACATCCACGTCGGCGTCAAGGTCGGCGAAGTGAAGACTAGCGAGAACGGCGTGACGATCGCCTATACGGATAAGGACGGCAACGCGCAGACGCTCGAAGCCGACCGCCTGATCGTGTCGGTCGGCCGCGTGCCGAACACCGACAACCTCGGCCTCGAATCGATCGGCCTGAAGGCCAACGAGCGCGGCTTCATCGACGTGGACGACCACTGCGCGACGGCCGTGCCGAACGTGTACGCGATCGGCGACGTGGTGCGTGGCCCGATGCTCGCGCACAAGGCTGAAGACGAAGGCGTGATGGTCGCGGAAGTGATCGACGGCCAGAAGCCGCACATCGACTACAACTGCGTTCCGTGGGTGATCTACACCGAGCCGGAAATCGCGTGGGTCGGCAAGACCGAGCAGCAGCTGAAGGCCGAAGGCCGCGAGATCAAGACTGGCCAGTTCCCGTTCATGGCGAACGGCCGCGCGCTCGGCATCAACAAGGCGGACGGTTTCGTCAAGATGATCGCTGACGCGAAGACCGACGAACTGCTCGGCGTGCACATCATCTCGGCAAACGCATCGGACCTGATCGCGGAAGCCGTGGTGGCGATGGAGTTCAAGGCGGCCTCTGAAGACATCGGCCGTATTTGCCATCCGCATCCGTCGCTGTCGGAAGTCATGCGCGAAGCGGCACTCGCCGTCGACAAGCGCGCACTGAACATGTAAGCGCGCACGCCTGAGCGAAACGCAACCTTGGTATCACCAAAGGCGGGCGGGGTTCATTCCCTCCCGCCTTTCTTTTTGCAGCAACACGATGAACGTCACCGAATACTACGAAAAAGAACTGCAGACGCGCGGTTACCAATCCGATCCAGCGCAGCGCGCGGCGGTCGACCGCCTGCAGCGGTGCTATGAAGAGTGGACCGCATACAAGTCGCGTCGCTCGAACGCGTTCAAGAAGCTGATCATTCACCCGGATTTGCCGCGCGGCGTATACATGTGGGGCGGTGTGGGCCGCGGCAAGAGCTTCCTGATGGACAGCTTCTACATGATCGTGCCGTTGCATCGCAAGACGCGGCTGCATTTCCACGAGTTCATGCGCGAAGTGCATCGCGAGCTCGAAGAGCTCAAGGGCACGGCTGATCCGCTCGACGAACTCGCGCGCCGCATCGCGAAGCGCTATCGGCTGATCTGTTTCGACGAATTCCACGTCTCGGATATCGCCGACGCCATGATCCTCTACCGCCTGCTCGACAAGCTGTTCGAGAACGGCGTGCAGTTCGTGATGACGTCCAACTACGCGCCCGACACGCTGTATCCGGACGGCCTGCATCGCGACCGCATGCTGCCCGCGATCGAGCTGATCAAGCAGAAGCTCGACGTGGTCAACGTCGATGCGGGGATCGACTATCGCCAGCGCACGTTGGCCCAGGTCGAGGTCTATCACACGCCACTGGACGCCGCTGCCGGCAAGGCGCTGCGCGACGCTTTCGCGCGCCTCGCCGCGGTGCCCGACGAAAGTCCGCTGCTGCATATCGAGAAGCGCGAGCTGAAGGCGCTGCGCCGCGCGGACGGCGTCGTCTGGTTCGACTTCGCGACGCTGTGCGGCGGGCCGCGCTCGCAAAACGACTACCTCGAACTCGCGACCCGGTTTCACGCGGTGATCCTGTCGGACGTGCCGCAGATGTCGGTGCGCATGGCGTCGGAAGCGCGCCGCTTTACGTGGCTCATCGACGTGTTCTACGACCACAAGGTCAAGCTGCTGATGTCGGCCGCGGTGCCGCCGGAGGAGTTGTACGTCGATGGCCCGATGGCCAACGAATTCACGCGGACGGTGTCGCGAATCGTCGAGATGCAGTCGAAGGAGTATCTCGATACACCTCGCCGGATCGTCGACACGTCTCTAACCTGAGCATCGGCATACGACAGTTTTTAGGAATCGGAGTGGTCTTATATTCCGCGCGCGGGTGACTGGCTATCTTTTGTCGTTGTTCTGACAAAGGAGGAAGCATGAACTCGTACCGCGAAATCACCGATGAAGAATGGCAGCGCGTTGCGCCACTGCTGCCCGAACTCCGGCCGCGTACCGAAATGCGTGGCCGTCCGCTTGCCAATACCCGCTCAGTGCTCAACGGCGTGCTTTGGGTCATGTATAGCGGCGCGACCTGGTCCACCATGCCGCGCCGCTACCCGTCGTATCAGACCTGTCATCGCCGCTTCAAGTCCTGGTACCAATCGGGCGTGCTCAAACACGTCACGGAACAACTGCTCGGTACCGCGAGCGAAGATCTCTGCAGGTTGATGGAAGCGCGTATGCGCACGCACGCGAGCGCGAAGCACAAGCGCGCCGCGGCCCGCCGCGCAGCCGCGGCGTTCCGTGTTCCGCCCGCCGTGTATGACCAGGTATCCGCCACGTCGGTGCCGGCGACGCCGTTACGTTACGCTGCATCGTTCAAGCAGGCAGCATGACCCTCGCAAACAACTTGCCCCAATGAAGAACGGCCGCGCGATTGTTGATCGCCGGCCGTTTTTTTATGCTGTACCTGCTGGGGCTGAGCGCGCCATCGTTGCGGCATGAGGCGCTCATTCAGGCAATGTGCGAGGCGCCGCACATGGGCCCCACGTCGAAGCTCACTGCTGCCGGATCCACGTCTGCGAGCGGCCGAGCAGCGCGACACCAATATAGCCTCGCACCACGAGCTTGTTGCCGCCGTCTTCGAGATGCATCTTGCACTTGTAGACCTTGCCATTTTCAGGATCGAGAATCTGGCCATGATCCCACGCGTCGCCATCCTTCTTCATGCTGTTGATGATGGTCATGCCGAGGATCGGTTGGTCCTTGCGCGCGTCGGTGCACGCACTGCAGCGGCGATCCGACTGGTCGTTCGCGCCGATACCCTTGATGACCTTGCCGTTCAATTCGCCATTGGCGTCTTGTGTGATCTGCACGAGCGCTTTCGGCTGGCCCGTATGATCGTCGATGGTTTGCCACGTGCCGATCGGTGTCTCAGTCTGCGCCATCGCGGTCACGGCGCTGGCGAGCAGGGCGCTGGCGAGCGCGGCGTGACGGGCGGTGCGCAGCGCATGCGCGCGCACACGTTGAGTGAATCGAGTCATTACCTTCCTCCTTGATATGAGACGGCGCGATCGTGGTCGCGCGGCATTATCGGCATCGTGGTCGGATCTGCGGCACCGGTCTTCGCGATGCGGGACGATGCGAACGGCGTGCCGTTTGCACGCCAGCGCAGAATACGCGAAACTGCATGCGCCGTTTGATAGAGGAGCTTCTAATCGCCACGCGGTACTTCGGAGGTGTGTCAATTCAGCTATTCGGAAGAGCCTCGCGTTGAGCTGTCCACCAGTGCATCCATGACCGCTTTCGCGACGAAAAGATCGAGGCTGTAGTACCGCGCCGCCAAGGGAGCAAATGCGTAACTGCCATATTTTCGACGAAGAGCCCGGAACTCGCAAAATTGAGTAATAATTCCCCGTTTTCTACTAAAACAAGATCTGTTCAACAGGTGTCACATGGACCGAAAGTCAAAGCTACGAAAGATTGCTCTGGCCGCATGCATCGTAATGGGGGCCCTTCAGGGCGCGAATGCACAGGCTCTGCAGAACAGTGATGCGAGCGGTACGATCGTGTCCCAGCCGGCTCCCACGAGCGCGCCGACCGACACGTCGCAGGGCGGCCAGGCAGAGACCACTGCGCTGACGCCGGATGAAAGCCGGCAATCCGCCACCGGGAACGTGGCTGAATTGCAGCAGATGATCCACGGATCGGATCTGAGCGAATTGCGCACCACGTATAACGGCAGCTATGGCGCGAGCCTGCTGTTCTACGGCAAGGAGATGACCTACTACGTCGCGCTGTTCCAACAGAAAAACTTCTGGCGCGTGATCAAGACGCAGGACGCCGGGCGCGCCGAGCTGATCTACAAGGATTTCGCGCGGCAGACGATGCAGTTGTCGGACGTTGAGATCCGCCGTACGCAACTCGAAGCGCAGAAGGCGTTCACGCAGCGCCTGGTCGCGTTGTCGCAGGAACGCGCGAGCCGGCTGCAGGCCGACCTCGACGTCGCGCGTCAGCAGCAGAGCATCGTCGCGAGCCAGCAGGAGCAGAAGCGCGCCGAGGCGACCGAACTGGCGCAGCAGAAGGCCGCCGCGCAGGATCAGTTGCGCGTCGCGCAGCGTCAGGTCCGCAACCTGCAGCGTCAGCTCGAGAGCGGCTTGCCGCTGCATTGAGCACGACGATGTGAGCCTCGGTGGAGGGGCGGGACGGCGTGCAATTCGATGCGCCGTCCGACCCGTCCGCGAGCGTTACCGTCGTTAAGTCTGATCGGTGCTTTCCGCACCAGCCAACCCGCGCCTCGCACTCTGGCCGCCGGGCTTTTCGGCATTTCCACTCGACATTGTTCGCAAGCCACGATGGCTCGCTGCCGCGCCGCCGTGCGACCCAAGACGGCGCGACTTCAATGCCGCTTGCGCGTATCCGCCTGAGTCTTGCGCATCCGCTCGCGAAACGGCTCCGTCACATCGACGGCGATCGGATCGCTGGCGGGAAAGCTTTCCATCAGCGCTTCATCGAGCCGCGTGTCGGCGGACGTCGGTGGTGTCCGGCGCGTGCGCGCAGGCCGGGAGGCATGCTGGCTTTTGCTGGTCATGGCGCGCTCCATCGGTAGAGGATCAATGATTCAGCATAGCGCATTGCGGCTATCGACGAACGTCGGCCGAATCGCGCAGGCGCGTCGTTTGAAACCGGCCCGCATCGATTCGTTCTCCGAGTGTCCCGGCCGCGCTTGAGCTGCGCTTGAGCCGTGCTTTTGCCGCAAGCGACACCTCCATCGATCCATCAGACAGCGAACCACATGAACGGGAAAAAGCCGGTGGCTACGCGACGAGTGCTCGCAGCCCACGTCGTGGACGCCGAACTGGAACACCTGGATTGGGCGACGCGGCAACCGGCGCTGCACCTGTTCGACGCCGGCTACTGGCGGCGCCGCGTGCTGGCGGTCAAGGGGAGTTTCGAGCTGACCGAGCGGCAGCTGATCCAACTGGAGAAAATTCTGCAGCGCCTCGGTCTGTCAGCGGACTAGCGAGGCGCGGGCGTTACCGCTTCTTCGTGTTTATTCCTGATTGCCGCCGGGGCCGCTGCTGCCGTGGTTGCCGCCATGATTGCCGCCTTCGCCGCCGGTGCCGAATAGACGCCGCCGCCGGGTGACAACGACCGGGCCCTCGGAGTTGCCGCTGCGCTCGCCCGGCGCGCGTTCCGCCGCCGGCGCGCCATACGGTTCACGCCCCTCGCGCGGCTCGCGATGTTCGCGCGAACCATGCGGACCGCGCGCGCCATGTTCGCCATGCGACGTTCGGCCCGTGCGCGGCGCCGGCCGCGTGCCGGTATCGAGCTGGATCGTGGAGATCGCGCGCTTGTAGATGCCTTGCAGGCCGACCGGCGTGCGCAGCATCACCAGGTACTGATCGAACGACTCGATGCATCCGGTCAGGCGGATGCCGTTGACCAGATAGATCTCGACGCGCTTTCGTTCCTTGCGCGCGGCGTTCATGAAGTCGTTTTGCGGATGCGATTCTGCGGAAGCCATGGACAATTCAGGTTAGATAGACGGTGGTTCGCCGCGATTCTACCCTTTCTGTTCCGGGCGGGGCAGTACGCGTCGACGGGGCGAACTTTGTCAACTATAACGGCTTGTGAGCCCATAAGCATCCGATACCGCGAGACTGTAACGTTGAGTTACGAATCTGCTGGTCAATGGCGTCTTCTTCCGGTCTCTCCAGGCATTGCCGGCAAGGTTGGCGGAAAAGGAAGAACATAGTGCTGTGCTGCGCGAGCACCTGCGGCGGCGTCGAAGCGCCCGAAAAAAGCCAAGAATTCCGGAGAAAGCAGCGCAACCGCAGCGCAGCGACACGGCGCCACGACCGCGGTGGAATAAACCACGCGGTCGCAGCGTTAAGCCCAGTATGGCGGCACCGCACTGCGCGGCCTGCCGCCCACCGCCCGCCGCGCCCGTCGGTCGATCGCGCGCTGGGCATCCGTGAGGAGATTCAACATGATGAAAGCATCCCGTATTCTGTCAGCGCTCTTCGTGCTGCTCGCGCTCGCGTGCGGCTCCCTTGCTCACGCGGCCGACACCGACAACGCCGCGTCGAGCTCGAGCGGCAACAGCAACAGCAGCGGCGGCTACTAGAGCCGCGACCGGGCCTGGCACACCGGGTGACCTTCGAATCGGAAGTGATCGCGTGGCTGCCCCAGCTGCGCCGCTATGCGCGCGCACTGACGGGCGACCGCGCCTGGGCCGACGATCTCGTTCAGGATACGGCGGAGCGCGCGCTTGCGCGCTGGTCGGCATTCCGGCCGAACAGCAACCTGCGCGCGTGGTTGCTGACGATCCTGCGGCATCTGTACATAGACCAACTGCGCGGGCGGCGAGAGATCGCCGTCGACGAGGAAAGCGCGCCGTGGCGCAATCTCGAGGCGCCGCACGGCGAGGTCGACGGTCTGGTACTGCGCGACGTGCAGCGCGCGCTGTACTGCCTGCCACTCGAGCAGCGTGAAGTGCTGCTGCTGGTGTGCGTGGAGGAGTTGTCGTACCAGGAGGCATCGAGTGCATTGGGGGTGCCGATCGGTACAGTGATGTCGCGGCTGTCGCGGGCGCGCGAGCATATGCGCGCGTTGCTGTGCGAGGAGCCGCCGGGGCCAATGCACGGACCGCAGCCTCGTGCGCCGCGGGCGGCGCACAAAGTAGCGCCGCTGAAAGTGGTGAGAAACCGATAATGAACAACGATAACCCCGAATCCGGATTGCCCGACGAGCCCGATCTGCGCTCGCTGTCGGCTTATGTCGACGGCGAATTGACGGATGAGCAGCGCGCCGCGGTCGAAACTCAGCTTCGCCAGCATCCGCAGGCCGCCGCGCGCGTCGCGGCGTGGCGCGCGCAGAAGGCGGCGCTGCGCGCGCTGTGCGGCGTGCCGGGCAGCGATGCATGGCAAGCGCAAGCGGGGCACGGGGCCGACTTTGAGCAGCAAGCCGCTGAATCGGGCGAGCGACATTACGCGGGCAGCCAGCCCGCGGAGGCGGAGGAGCCGGCCTTTATCGTGGTGCGGCGTGCGCGGCCGTGGTGGCAGCGCGCGGGTCTCGCCGCCTGCTGGCTCGCGGCCGGCGCGGGGCTCGCGCTGGTGCTCGGCCCGCTCGCGCCGCGGCTGAGCGGCGGCGCGTGGAGCGGCTTCGGCGGCCAGCCGCCCGGTTTTGCGCAGCGCGCGGATGTCGCGTACGCGGTGTACTCACCGGAGCGGCGTCATCCGGTCGAAGTCGCGGCGAGCGAAGAGGAGCATCTGATCGCGTGGCTGTCGAAGCGGCTGAATCGTCCGCTGTCGGTGCCGTCGCTGCAGGAGTATGGTTATTCGCTGGTGGGCGGCCGGCTGCTGCCCGGCGAGGCCGGGCCGGCCGCGCAGTTCATGTACGAAAACCAGGACGGCGCGCGCCTGACGCTGTACGTGACGGGCGTCACGCGCGACGAAACCGCGTTCCGCCTGTTTCGCGACGGCAACCGCCGCACCTTCTACTGGATCAGCGACCGCATGGGCTACGCGCTGTCCGGCGCGATCGCGGAAGGCAAGCTGCGCGAGATCGCGATCGACGTTTGCAGCGACCTCGGCGGTAAGCCAGAGACGTGGCAGCAGTAGCGGGCGGTAGCGTGTCGTAAAGGCCGTTGGCGGCCACGCACGCATGGCTGCTGCCATGCGGGACCGCACCCTCGGCTTACCCGACCGACAAGGAGACGCCTTGCCCCAGACGCTGCCGCCCAACCTGACCGCCGCGCAGTTCGACCGTGCGCTTGCCGGCTGGCGCGCGATCGTCGGGGACGCGCACGTGCTGAGTTCCGACGCCGGCCTCGCCGTCTATATCGATCCATTCGCGCCCGGCGAGCCGGCCGCGTTTGCCGCGAGCGCCGCGGTGCTGCCCGCGTCGGTCGATGAAATCCGCGCGGTGCTGCGCGTCGCCAATCAGTACCGGATTCCACTGTGGACGGTGTCGACCGGGCGCAACTTCGCGTACGGCGGCGCCGCGCCGCGTCTGACCGGGTCGGTCGTGCTGGACTTGCAGCGCATGAACCGCATTCTCGAAGTCAACGAAACGCTCGCCTATGCGCTCGTCGAACCCGGCGTCAGCTATTTCGATCTGTACGCGCATCTGCGCGACAAGGGCTACGAGCTGTGGGTCGATCCACCGGCCGCCGGCTGGGGCAGCGTGGTCGGCAATACGCTCGAGCGCGGCTTCGGCTATACCGACTACGGCGACCACGCGGCCGCGCAATGCGGGATGGAGGTGATGCTCGCCAACGGCGACCTGCTGCGCACCGGCATGGGCGGCGTCGAGATCGGCACGGCGTGGCAGCTGTATCAGCCGGGCTACGGGCCGTCATTCGATGCGCTGTTCATGCAGTCGAACTACGGCATCGTGACGAAGCTAGGTGTGTGGCTGATGCCCGCACCGCCCGCGTATCTGCTCGGCGAAATCCAGTTTCGCCGCGAGGCCGATCTGGAGGCGATCGTCGAGACTCTGCGGCCGTTGCGGCTCGACGGCACGATCCGCAATCACGCGGTGATCGAGGGCGGCTTGCGGCGCGCGGCGGGCCTGTCGCCACGCCGGCAGTGGTACCACGGCGCGGGCGCGATGCCCGAGAGCGCGGTGCAGGCGATGCTCGACAAACTCGGCGTCGGCCGCTGGAACCTTCATTTCGCGCTCTACGGCACGCCCGAGCTGATCGACGCGCGCTACGCGCTGATCGAACGCGCGTTCGCGCGGGTGCCGGATGCGCGGCTCGCGGCGGCACGTTATGCGGGCGACGCGCAGCCGAGCGGCGGCGGCGACCGCAACATGGCCGGCATTCCCGCGATGACGGCGTTTCGCATGCTCGACTGGCGCGGCGGCGCGGGTGCGCACGTCGACTTCGCGCCGATCTGTCCGGCGACCGGGCGCGACGCGATGCGCCAGTACACGATGGTGAAAGCGCGAGCCGCCGAATACGGCTTCGATTACTACGGCGGCTTCACGGCAGGTACGCGGCATCTGCATCACATTTTCGCGGCGATTTTCGACCGCAACGACGCGAACCAGGTGGAGCAGGCCGGCCAACTGCTGCGCTCGCTGATGAGCGACGCGCGCGCGGCCGGCTACGGCGAATACCGCGCGCATCTCGCGTATATGGATTTCGCGGCCGCGCAATACAGCTTCAACGACGGTGCGTCGCTGCGCTTCGCGGAAACGCTGAAGGATGCGCTCGACCCGAACGGCATTCTCGCGCCGGGCAAGCAGGGCATCTGGCCGGCGGCGTGGCGCGACCGGCGAGGCTATACGTGAACAACGCGTGAACAACGCGTGAACAACGAGTGAATGGAGCGTACACGCCAATGGATCGACGCACTTTCATGCTCACCGGTGCATGGCTCGCGACGGCAGCGGGCGGCGCATGGCCGTGGCTCGCGCGAGCCGCCGCGTGCGCCGACGAGGCGCGCGCGTTCGCGATCGTCGACTCGACGCTCGAATGCGGCGCGTCGTTCGCGCGCTATGCCGCGCACCTGCGGTTGCCGACCTTCGAAACCGGCGACGATGCCGGCGCGCTGTGGTTCGCCACCCTCGCGCCCCTGCTAGACGACGGCCGGACCCCACACGCGATGCCCGCGCTGATCGGCTTCACGCGCGCGTCCGACTACTTCGTGCTGCAACACCTCGCGCTGCGCACCGGACGCTTCGTCGAGCATAGTCACGAAGCGCGCGAGGGGCTGCTTGCGCAACCCGCCCACGTGGCCTTCGCGCTGACGCCGCGCAGCGGGCGCGGCTAAAACCCGGCTAAAACCCGGCTAGAACTTATAGTCCTTGTTGTTCGGATCGAAGGTCGAATCGTCGAACGTCTTCGGCGTGATGCTCTCGAACACGATCTGCTCGAAAATCTTGCCTTCGTTGTCATAAGACTCGATGGTGCGAAAGAACGGATGCCGCAAATCGAGCCCGAGCGTTTCCTTTTTCGCGTAGAACTGCGGCTGGCCGACCGGTGTTTCGAACGTGAACGCGACGACGCGCACATCGTCGATCGTCTTCACTTCGATCTGCACGGAACGCGGCAAGCCGGTCTGGCTGTATTTTTTCCCTTCATTCAGGTATTGGTCGGCCACGTACTCGGTGCCGAGATCGCGCACGCTGTGATTCGATTGCGAGCGTGCGAGCGCGCCGGTCAGCGACGTCCACAACGGCATCACGTTCATGATGCCGCCGAGGTGGCCGAACGTTTCGTCGCTGCGTTTCGACTCGTCGTAGATGATTTCCTGGCCCGCGTGCGCGCCGTCGGGCAGCCACTTGGCGTAGATGCGCAGCGGGTCGTGCGCGACGCGCACGAGCATGTGATCGGGCTTGTCGGGCCAGATGCCGCGAATGCGCTCGGAGCGCGACATCGTGAACTCGTACGACGGGTAGCCGTTCGGCCCTTCCTTGATATAGCGCGGCAGCGTCAGCGGATCGAGCGATTTGAACAGCGCGACCAGTTGCGCGTCGTCGAGTTTTTCGAGCGTGCCGCTTTGCTGCGCGGCGCGCAGCCATTTGACCTGCTGGTCGAGCGTCAGCTTGCCGACCTGCGCGGGCGGCGTGGTGGGCGGCTTGACGGCGCTCGCGGTGTCGAGCGGGGGCGGACGGTCGTCGTTCTGCGCGAACGCCATCGGTCCCGAAAGCAGGGCGAGCATAACGAGCAGCGCACCCGGCAGCAAGCGGGGTCGCAAGCGGGATCGCAGACGATGCGAACGGGCGGACATGCGGTGCTTCATGAATTGCTCCAGAAAGTGACGCGGCCGCTCATGCAACATGCAAGGCAATAACGCCAGGCAACAAAGCTATAACGCATTGAAGCAATGTTTATTCCCGTCAGGCAGACCCCTGTTTCGCGAGTTCCTCGTCGCGCAACGCACGGCGCAGAATTTTGCCGACATTGGTTTGGGGCAGCTCGTCGCGAAACTCCACGAGCTTCGGCACCTTGTAGCCAGTCAGATTCTTGCGGCAGTACGCGATCACCTGCTCGGCGGTCAGTGTCGGCGTGCGCCGCACGATGAACACCTTCACGCGCTCGCCCTGCGCGGGATCGGGCACGCCGATCGCCGCCACTTCGCGCACGTCCGGATGCGCGGCGATCACATCCTCGATTTCGTTCGGATACACGTTGAAGCCCGACACGAGGATCATGTCCTTCTTGCGATCGATCAGACGGATAAAGCCGCGCGAGTCCATTACGCCGATGTCGCCGGTTGCGAGCCAGCCCTCGTCGTCGATCACCTTCGCGGTTTCATCGGGGCGGTTCCAGTAGCCCTTCATCACCTGCGGGCCCTTCACGCACAGCTCGCCCGCCTCGCCGATATTGGCCCAGCTGCCGTCGTCTTTCCTGAAGCGCACCTGCGTGGACGGCGCGGGCAAGCCGATCGAGCCTTCGAAGTCGCGCAGATCGACCGGATTCATCGACACGATCGGCGAGCACTCGGTGAGCCCGTAGCCTTCGACGATCGGCTTGCCCGTCACCGCCTTGAAGCGCTCCGCGACGCTCTTCTGCGTCGCCATGCCGCCCGCCATCGCGAGCTTCAGGTCCGAGAAGTCGCGCCGGCAGAATTCCTCGTTGTCGAGGAACGCGTTATAGAGCGTGTTGACCGCGGTCATGCCGGTGAATTTTTCGTGACGCAGGATCATCATCACGCGCTTCATGTCGCGCGGATTCGCGATCAGGATGTTGCGCCCGCCGAGCCCCATGAAGATCAGCGCGTTCACGGTCAGCGAGTAGATGTGATAAAGCGGCAGCGGCGTGAGCACCGTTTCTCCTTCGCCGGACAGTTGCCCCGCGGCCCACGCCTTCGCCTGCAACAGATTGGCAATGATGTTCCGGTGCGTGAGCATCGCGCCTTTCGCGACGCCGGTGGTGCCGCCCGTGTATTGCAGGAACGCGATGTCCTCGTGGCTCGCGCGCACCGGCGTGTGCGGCCGCGCGTAACCGATCGAAAGCGCTTTGAGCAGCGGCACAGCCTGCGGCAGCTCGTAGGCGGGCACCATCTTTTTCACGTGACGCAGCATGAAATTGAGCAGGTGGCCCTTCAGATTCACGCCGTCGCCGAGCAGATCGCCGAGGCCGGTCACGATCACGTTGCGCACCCTGGTGCCGGGCAACGCGTCTTCGAGCGTCTTCGCGAAGTTTTCGAACACGACGATCGTCTGCGCGCCGCTGTCCTTTAGCTGGTGCGCGAGTTCGCGCACCGTATAGAGCGGATTCACGTTGACGACTACGGCCCCCGCCTTGATCGTGCCGAACAGTGCGACCGGATACTGGAACGTGTTCGGCAGCATGATCGCGACGCGCTCGCCGGGCTGCACGCCGATGCTTTGCAGGTAGGCCGCGAACGCGCTCGCCTTGCGGGCCAGCTCGCCGTACGTCAGGCTCGAGCCGACGCTGACGTACGCGACGCGCTCGCGGAACTGAGCGGTGCATTCGTCGAAGAACTGATCGAGCGATTCGTATTGCGTGACGTCGATCTCGCGCGGCACGTCGTCCGGGTAGGACGCGTACCAGATGCCGTCGGTGTTCGGCGCGGGGCTTGGCGCCGGGTTTGGCGCACGAGCGCTTCCTGCATCCGGCACGTGCTGCGGCGCTTGGGTGGTGGGCTCGATCATCGGTTGCTCCTGAGATGTTGGTATCCGCTGCCGCGCTAGCGTTCCAGAATCGCGACGACCCCCTGGCCGCCCGCCGCGCAGATCGAGATCAGCCCGCGTGCGCCGCCAGCCGGTTTGTCGAGTTGCGCGAGCATCTTCGCGAGCGCGGCGACGATACGTCCGCCCGTCGCCGCGAACGGATGGCCGGTCGCGAGCGAACCGCCGTTCACGTTGAGCTTGGTGCGATCGATCGACCCGAGCGCGCCGGCGAGGCCAAGCTGCGTGCGGCAATATTCGTCATCCTGCCATGCCGCGAGCGTGCACAACACCTGGGCCGCGAACGCTTCATGGATTTCATAGAGATCGAAGTCCTGCAACGCGAGGCCGGCGCGCGTGAGCATGCGCGGCACCGCGTAGGCGGGCGCCATCAACAGGCCTTCCTGCTTGTCGAAAAAGTCGACCGCCGCGGTTTCCGACCAGCTCAGATACGCGAGCACCGGCAAGCCGCGCTCGGCCGCCCATGCTTCGCTCGCGAGCAGTACCGCGGATGCGCCGTCGGTCAGCGGCGTCGAGTTGCCGGCGGTCAGCGTGCCGGCGTCGCGGTCGAACACCGGCTTCAGGTTCGAAAGCTTTTCGAGCGACAGGTCGGCGCGCAGGTTGTTGTCGCGCGCGAGGCCTTTGTACGGCGTCATCAGATCGTTGACGAAGCCGCGCGCGTACGCATCGGCGAGCTTGCGATGGCTCTCGTACGCGAGCACGTCCTGCGCCTCGCGCGAGATGTTCCAGCGCTTGGCCATCAGCTCGCAATGCTCGCCCATCGACAGCCCCGTGCGCGGCTCGACGTTGCGCGGCAGCAGCGGCTTGAAGAACATGCCGGGCCGCAGCCTGCTGAGCGCGGCAACACGTTGCCCGGTGCTTTTGCCGCGATTCGCTTCGAGCAGGATCTTGCGCATCCGCTCGTTGACGCCGATCGGCGCATCGGACGTGGTATCGACGCCGCCCGCGATGCCCGCGTCGATCTGCCCGAGCGCGATCTTATTGGCGACGAGGATCGCGGCTTCGAGGCCGGTGCCGCAGGCCTGCTGCACGTCGTAGGCGGGGGTTCCCTTCGCGAGCGTGGTGGACAGCACGGACTCACGCGTCAGGTTGAAGTCGCGCGAATGCTTGATCACCGCGCCCGCCGCGACTTCGCCGAGACGCACGCCGTGCAGGTCGTAGCGATCGACCAGCCCTTGCAGCGTGAAGGTCAGCATGTCCTGATTCGATGCGCTCGCGTACGCGGTGTTCGAGCGCGCAAACGGAATCCGGTTGCCCCCGATGACGGCGACACGGCGCACGGCGGATTGCGGGTGGGACATGCTCGGCTCCTTGGGTCGTACCCAGATTATCGGTGGAAGCAAACGATGCAAACGCTACGAACGGCGCGCTCGCGGCTCACAGCAGCCGCCACTGCATGCGCGCGCGCAAATGCGGCTTGACCCCGGCGAGATCGCGCACCTCGAGATCGCGCTCGATCAGCGAAGGCGAGGCGCTCCACAGCGACGCTTCGCCGGGCAGCAGCATCGGCAGCTTGAACTCGGCGGCGAGCGTCGCTTCGGCGAGCGGCTTCGGCGGCTGCAGCGACGACGCTGCGCGCGCAAGCGTCCACATGCCATGCGCGATCGCGCGCGGAAAGCCGAACGCCTTCGCCGACAACGCGCTGAGGTGGATCGGGTTGTAGTCGCCGGACACGCTCGCGTAGTCGCGGCCCAGTTGCGGCGCGAGCTGCCAGCGCGCGATCCGTTGCAGCGCGTCGGGGTCGAGCGTCAGCGCTTCGAGCGGATGGCCGAGCGCCGGCACCGCGCGCTTCAGATAGATGCTGTCGCCGTCCCACACCGCCTCGCCGCGTCGATAGATGCGCGTATGCACGACGAACGCCTGGCCCTTGTCGTGACGCAGCAGCGCGCCGAATTCGACCTCGATGCGCAACAGATCCTTGTAGGCGAGCGGCCGGCGCAGCCGCACGTGATTGGCCAGATGCACGAGACCGAGCGCGGGCCACGGAAACGCTGGGTCGGTCAGCATCAGCAGATGCAGCGGAAACGCGAGCAGATGCGGGTAGGTGAGCGGCACGCCGTGCTCGGGAATGAAGCCGCACACGCGCGCATAGCGCCACGCGGGGCCGGGCTCGAGCACGACGGCGGGGCGCACGAGCCGCAACGGCGGCAGCCGCGATTCGCGGCCGCGCTTGACGATGCCGGTCAGCGCGCGCCCGTACAGTTTCGCCGGCGCGGGCAGCGTTTCGATCACGACGGTTTTCGGCCGCGCGCCGTCGCCGCCCGGCGCGGGTGCGAGATGACGGCTGCCGAACGGATCACGCGGTTCGTCCATGCCCACGCTCCCGTTCAGGCGCCGATCAGGCTTTGACCGCACACGCGCACGACCTGGCCCGTCACGCCGGCCGAGCCCGGATGCGCGAGCCACGCGATGGTTTGCGCGACGTCGACCGGCTGGCCGCCCTGGCTCATCGAGTTCATGCGGCGGCCGGCCTCGCGGAGCGCGAGCGGAATCTTCGCGGTCATCTGCGTTTCGATGAAGCCGGGCGCGACCGCGTTGATCGTGATGCCGCGCGCGCGCAGTTGCGGCGCCATGCTCTGCACCCGGCCGATCACGCCGGCCTTCGACGTCGCGTAATTGGTCTGGCCGGCATTGCCCGCGATGCCGCTGATCGACGACACCGCGACGATGCGCCCGCCGTCGCGCAGGATGCCGCCCGCGAGCAGCGCGTCGTCGATGCGCTCCTGCGCGCTCAGATTGATGTCGATCACGCTTTGCCACGCGGCGTCGGTCATCCTCGCGATGGTCTTGTCCTTCGTGATGCCGGCGTTGTGCACGACGATGTCGACGCCGAGCTCATCGAGCGCCGCTGCGATCTGCGCGGGTGCTTCGGGCGCGGCGATGTCGAACGAGAGCGCGCTGCCGTTCAGCTGACGCGTCGTCGCATCGAGCGCGTCGCGCGCGGACGGAATGTCGACGCCGATCACATGCGCGCCCTCGGCCGCAAGCACGCTCGCGATAGCAGCGCCGATGCCGCGCGCGGCGCCCGTGACGAGCGCACGCTTCCCGGCGAGCGGCTGGCGCCAGTCCAACGCGGGCGCGTGGGGCGGCGGCGCTTCGTTGCGGCTGCCCGCGATCCGCACCACCTGACCCGACACATAGGCCGAGCGTGGCGACAGGAAGAAACGCAGCGTCGCGTCGATGGCGCGTTCCGAGCCGTCCTCGACGTACACGAGATTCGCGGTGATGCCGCGACGCGCTTCCTTGCCGAGCGAACGCACGAGCCCTTCGAGCGCGCGCTGGGCGGTCCACTGACGCGGGCTCGCGCAGGCCTCGGGCGGACGCCCCAGCACGACGATGCGCCCGCACTTGCCGAGCGAGCGCAGCGTGTCGTGGAAAAAGCCGTGCAGCGGTTGGAACTGGCTGCTGTCGTCGATACCGCTCGCGTCGAACAGCAGCACGGCGAGCTTGCCCGGCGCACCGGCTTCGGCCGGCTCGAAGCGGCCGGTCATCAGGCCGTGGCGAGTGGCGAGCGGCACCCACAGCCCGGCGCTTTCGTGCGCGACGCTCGTCATGCCGATGCCGGCGATCAGACTCGCGAGCGCGTCGAACAGGCGCGGCTCGCGGCCCGCGCCGATCGCGATCAGACCGTCGAACTCGGCCCGGTCCGCGCGGTAGCGCCGCAGCACCTCGGGCTTCGGCAGGCCGAGCGAGCGCGCGAGACGGCCGCCGAACGGCGAGTTGACGAACTTCAGGTAGGAGTCGTTCATGTTATCGGTTGCTCCACTGGACGCGCTTCGGGCGGCCCCATAGATGTTTCAGGGGTGCCGGACGTGTGTCAGTGTGCCTTGAGTTGCGTGACTCGGGTACGGTTTGCCGCGCCGCATCGGTAGTTTTTTCTGCGTGAGCGCGCGCGTCAGGCCGCCAGATCCAGCGCCTTTTCGAGCGCCTGCTTGCGCTGTTGCAAGCTCGCGAGCAGGTCGAAATCGGCGGGGAAATCGTCGACCTTGATGACCTGCGCACCGTAGCGCGCGTAGTCGTCGAGCACGCGCCGCTCGTCGGCGTCGATCAGGCCCTGGCGTTGCGCCGCATCGGTCCATGCGGCGAGCTGCGGCAGGCTTTGCGGCAGCGGTTCGAGCAGGCCCTGTTCGACCGCGTCGCGCAGCTTGTGCTCGATTAGCGTGAACTGCGGATTCAGCGCGAACGCGAGCTCGCCGTAGCCGAGCGCGTCGACGTCGGGATGCGGCACGTAAGAATCGGCGACGAGCCGCTCGCGCGCGGCGCCGGGCGTCTGCATCAGTTCGGCGATCTCGCTGCCGAGGCGGTCCGACGGCTCGCGATGCGGCAGGCCGAAAGGGAACGCAAGCACGCGCACGAGCGTCGCGGCGAGCCGGTTCGGATAGTTCGCGAGCACGCCGTCGAGCGCATGCTGCGCCTTGTACAGCGCATCCTCGACGCCCCAGCGCACGAGCGGCAGGTCGTCCCGCTGACGCCCGTCGTCCTCGAAACGCTTCAGCGTGGCCGAGATCAGGAACAGTTGCGACAGCACGTCGCCGAGGCGTCCCGAGATGCGTTCACGGCGCTTCAGATCGCTGCCGAGCACCAGCATCGACACGTCGGCGAGCAGCGTGAATACCGTCGACAGACGGGTCGCCGCGCGGTAGTACGCCTGCAGCGGCGCATACGCGCGGCGCGGCTTCGCGATCAGCGCGCCGCCGGTCAGCCCATACACGGCGCTGCGTAGCAAGGTCGACACCGTGAAGTTCACGTGACCGAAGAAGGCCGAGTCGAATTCGCGCAAGGCCTTCGCGCGATCGGGCTCGCGCGTCGCCGTCATTTCCTTCAGCACGTACGGGTGGCAGCGGATCGCGCCCTGGCCGAAGATGATCAGGCAGCGCGTCAGAATGTTCGCGCCTTCGACGGTGATCGAGATCGGCATCTGCTGATACGCGCGCGCCAGAAAATTCGACGGCCCCATGCAAATACCCTTGCCGGCGACGACGTCCATGCCGTCGTTGATGACGCTGCGCGCGCGCTCGGTGATGTGATATTTGGCGATCGCCGAAATGACCGACGGCTTTTCGCCGAGGTCGACCGCCAGCGCGGACAGGCGGCGTGCGGCGTCCATCACGTACAGGTTGCCGCCCATGCGGCCGAGCGCTTCCTGCACGCCCTCGAACTTGCCGACGGCGGCGCGGAACTGGCGGCGAATCGCCGCGTACGCGCCGGCGCTGCGCACCGCGACCTTCGCCATCCCGACATTCGACGACGGCAGCGAGATCGCGCGGCCCGCCGCCAGACACTCCATCAGCATGCGCCAGCCGTTGCCGACCTGCGCGCGTCCGCCGATCACCCAGTCGAGCGGAATGAACACGTCCTTGCCCGAGTTCGGGCCGTTCTGGAACACCGCGTTCAACGGCCAGTGACGGCGGCCGATATTCACGCCAGGGTGGTTGGTCGGAATCAGCGCGCAGGTGATGCCGGGTTCGTCGTTCGCGCCGAGCAGATGGTCGGGATCGAGCGCGCGGAACGCGAGGCCGAGCACGGTCGCGATCGGTCCGAGCGTGATGTAGCGCTTGTCCCACGTGACGCGAAAGCCGAGCGTCTCGCGACCCTCGTGCATGCCGTTGCAGACGATGCCGACATCGGGAATCGCAGCGGCGTCGGAACCGGCATACGGGCTCGTCAGCGCGAAGCAGGGGATTTCGTCGCCGCGCGCGAGACGCGGCAGATAGTGGTTCTTCTGCGCGTCGGTGCCGTAGCGCATCAGCAGCTCGGCGGGGCCGAGCAAGTTCGGCACCATCACCGAGACGGCGGCGGCCGTGCAGCGCGTCGCGAGCTTCATGATCACCTGCGAATGCGCGTACGCGGAGAACTGTTTGCCGCCGTACTGCTTCGGAATGATCATGCCGAGAAAGCCGTGCTGCTTGATGAACTGCCACGTTTGCGGCGACAGGTCCTGCCAGACCATCGTGGTTTCCCAGTCGTTCGCGAGCTCGCACAACTGCTCGCATTCAACATCGAGAAACGCCTGTTCTTCGGCGCTGAGCGTGGCCGCGCCGTAGCCGAGCAGCGTGTCCCAGTGCGGGCGGCCCGAGAACAGCTCGGCGTCCCACCACACCGTGCCGGCTTCGATCGCGTCGCGCTCGGTCGGCGACATCTCAGGCAGGATCATGCGGAACGTGTCGAGCACCGGTTTCGCGAGCCATGCGCGGCGCAGCGGCTTGATCGTCAGCACGAGGGCGGGGAGCACGAACACGATCGCGAGCAGGGTCGTCAGCAGCGGGCCGGCCGCGCCGCTCAGGTGCGCGGCCGCGACCCAGACGATCAGCGCCGCGAGCCACCACGAGGCGCGCGCCTGAACGTAGACGAGAGCGAATGCGCCGACGACGAGCGCCAGGATGAACCACGGCATGATGCTTCCTCCTCTGTCGATGCTGCGGGCGAGTGCGTCCCACGGGCGCGGACCGCTCGCGCTCTGCTGATTTCCTCGCTGCCTTTTCCGCGGTGATGCAATCGCCGGGCCACCTGTGAGCCGCGCTATGCGTCACATGCCGCGGCGCACGCAGCCGCCTCGCCGCTGGTGTCTCGGTGCGCACTAGCTAACGTGCCGAGCGCGCCGCGCTCGTCGGTCGCATCGCCGAGTACCGCCGCGAATGCGGCCAGTTGCGTGCCGTCCGGCAGCGGCGCCTTCAGCGCGGCGACGATCAGCGACGCGAGGCGTGCGATCAGCCGCAGATCGTTCATCGGCTTGCCTCGCGAGAACTCGCCAATCAGGCTGTCGGGATCGGTGCCGGCGAGCACGCCCGACAGCGCGCCGATCGCGAAATGCAGCCGCCAGCCGAGCTCCTCGCGCGGCAAATGTGGCAGCGCGCGCTGGAACGCGTCGAAGAAGCGCATCGCCACCGACTCGTAATGCGCGTTCAGAAAGTCGCGGATGAACGACGACGGCTCGGTGTACGCACGCCCGAGCAGGCGCAGGAACGCTTTGCCGCCGACACGCGGATCGCGCGACAGACGCAGAGCCGGAATGAACATCGCGCCGAGCACGTGCTCGCAGGTCAGACGCGCGCCGAGCATCGCGTCGAAGCGGTCGATGAGCTTCACGCGCTCCTCGTTCAGCGGATCGAGCCGGCGCGACAGCATCGAATGAATCAGCGATTCCTTGTGGCCGAAGTGATAGTTGACCGCCGCGAGATTGACTTCGGCGCGCGAAGTGATCTGGCGCAGCGACAGCGCCTCATAACCGCATTCGATGAACAGCGTCTCCGCGGCGTCGAGAATGCGTGACTTCGTATCGCCGGCATGCCGGCCCGTGGTGCGAACTGCCATGTTGCGTCTCCCAGTTGCCGGCGCCGCCGGCTCGCAAACACGCGATTCAAATTGGTATTTGAAACAATCGTTTTTTGCAGGATAAAAAAGGAGGGCCGGTGCGAGCAAGGAAGGGACTCGACTAACTCCTCTAGAAGATCTGACGAAAGCCGTGCTTGCGAAGCGCGGCTCGTGATTCCGCGTCGGAAATGAAAAGGCCGTTCCGCGCGAATCGGAACGGCCTCGTATTGCGTTGCGATTTGATGGGCGCCAGGCGTTCATTCGGACGCCCGAAGCGGTTATATGCGCTGTCCTCCGACCGCGCCGCCCGTCGAGCCCGCGCCGACGATCTCGCGCGCGGACTGCGTCATGTCGATGCCGCGGCGCTCGCGGCTGAACGGAATCAGCGCGCAGATCACGATCGCGACGATGCCGATTACGACGGCCATCACGAGCGCGTAGTTGTTGTCGTGCATCTCGGCGATCTTCGATTGCATCGGACCGTTGACCGACGCGATCAGATTGCCCAGCTGGTACACGAGCCCGGGGAAGGTCGCGCGGATTTCATCGGGCGAGATTTCGTTCAGGTGCACCGGAATCACGCCCCACGCGCCTTGCACCGAGATCTGCATCAGGAATGCGCCGAGCGCGAGCAGAAACGGCGTGGTCGAGAACGCCCATACCGGCAGCACCGGCAGCGCGATCAGCGCGGCGATGAAGATCGCGCGCTTGCGGCCGATCTTCTCCGATGCCCAGCCGAAGAACAGACCCCCGCAGATCGCGCCGATGTTCAGGACGATCGTGATCCACGACACCGTGTGCGGATCGAACTTGAGCTGCACGCGCAGGAAAGTCGGATACAGATCCTGCGAGCCGTGCGAGAAGAAGTTGAACGCGGTCATCAGGATGATCGCGTAGATCGACAGGCCGACGTTCTGCTTGAGGGTCGCGACGAGGCCCGGACGTACCTTCTTTTCGAGCGTCTGGAACGCGGGCGACTCCGGCACGTGCGCGCGAATGTACAGCACGAGCAGCGCCGGCAGCACGCCGACGAAGAACATGCCGCGCCAGCCGATGTATTGATAGAACACGCCGAACACGACCGACGCGAGCAGATAGCCGCTCGGATAACCGGCTTGCAGCAGACCCGAGACGATGCCGCGCGATTTCGGCGGCACGGTTTCCATGGTCAGCGCGCCGCCGACACCCCATTCGCCGCCCATCGCGATACCGAACAGCGCGCGCAGCACGAGCAGCGTCATCAGGTTGGGCGACAGACCGGACAGCAGTTCGAGCAACGAGAAGCACCCGATGTTGACCATCAGCGTCGGACGGCGGCCGTATTTGTCGGCGAGCCAGCCGAAAATCAATGCGCCGAGCGGGCGCATCATCAGAGTCAGCATGATCGCGACCGCGACCGACGGAATGTCCGTATTGAATTCCTGCGCGATATCTTTCAATACGAACACCATCAGAAAGAAATCGAATGCGTCGAGCGTCCAGCCTAGATAGGCGGCGATCGTGACGTTTCTCTGTTCCCGAGTCCAGCTCATTGATTGTCCTCCTGGGTATTCGCAAATCCGCGTTCGATCGCGGCCGGAACCGCAGCCCTTGCGCCTTATGGCAAGCCCGTCCCGGCGAGTGTACGCCGAGCATTAAGCGTTTGCAGGGTTGAGGCCGTTTTTCTCCGTGTTAATGCGCGCAGCAATATTCGTGCTGAATTTGTCATGCATCGTCTAATGTCGGGTAAATGTAATTGTCGGTTTATTGGCGGCGTTTTTGTAATATTTAACTGGATTTTCCGCGAGCCAATCTTTTTACAGAGTTTATGGCAATGCCGTTTTGTGCGCGGAACGGTTTCATGCTCGCCGAAGCCCGGGATGAGCGGGGGAGGCCGCATCCCGGCACAACGACGCGGTGACTTCCGCGCCGAACAGGAACACCGCCGCGCAGAAGTACAGCCACATCATCAGCACCGCGAGCGAGCCGGCCGCGCCGAACACGCCCGCCGTGCCCGCATGCACGAGATAGAAGCTGAACAGATGCCGGCCCGCCGTGAACAGCAGGCTCGCGACGCTGCCGCCCACGAGCGCGGGGCGCAACGGCACCGCCGCGTCGGGCAGCCACTTGATCAGCGCGCCGAGCCCGACGGCCAGAATGACGAAACCGAGTAACGATTGCAGCACATAGGCAACGATGCCCAGCGCCGAATTGCCGAACAGCGCACCGCCGAGGGTCTGAATCGCCGTATCGACGACGAGCGACACGACCAGCAGAAAGCTGAGCCCGATAAGCAGACCGATCGACACGAGCCGCGCGCGCACCAGCAGCGCCAGCCCGGCAATGCCTTTGCGCGGGTGCGCGGCAAACACGATGTCGAGCGCGGTATTCAACGATGAGAACGTTGCCGACGCGCCGACCAGCAGCAGCGCGATCGAGAACGCGGCGGCGAGGCCGCTGCCGCCCGCATAGTGCGCGTGGGCGACGATGTCCTGCATCGCGTGCGCCGCGTCGTTGCCGACCAGCTGCCGCGCCTGCTCGAAAAGCCGCCCCTGCGCGGCATCGCGGCCGAAGATCCAGCCGATGACCGCGAGCACGAGCAGCAGCGTGGGCGCCAGCGAGAACGCCGAATAGAACGCGATGCTGGCGCCGAGCATCGCGCATCGGTCCGACAGAAAGCGGCCGGCGGCGTCGCTCGCGACGTTGATCGTGTGGCGCCAGCGAGCGGGTCTCGCTGCGGTTTCCGGTTGCGGTGCTGACATGCTGTCCTCCGCTTGCGGCAGCGCGCGAACGCTCGCCTCGCGCTGCCGCGACGATAAAGTGGCTCCGTCGAGCGCTGATGCAGCACGACGCGCGCCAGCCGCGAGCGGCCCGTGCCGGTCCGCGCGCCGCACCGAACCTTCAGGTAAAGTTATTTCGCCAACTTATCGACATATCGCTATGTCCGTGACGCCATCGCCTTCGTTGCTCGACGAGATGCTCGACGCTGTCGTGCGCCGCTATCGCCTGCCGGCGCTCGCGGCCGTCTGCGCGCCGACGCCGCAAGCGAGTCCCGCCACCGTGCTGGCGCTCGCGATCGAGCAGGCTCGCGAGGCGAGCGCGCGTGGCGAAGCGCCGGATGCGGCGAACCGGCGCTTCTTCGTCGAGGCGTTGGCGCGCATGATCCGCGAGGCGCTGCGCGAGGAAGCCGGCGACCCGGTGTTTCAGGCGATGCTGCTACGGCATCGCAGCGCGGTGGTGCGCGAGTACGCGTCGCTGGCCGCGCACGCGAGCGTCGATCGCCGGCTGATCTACGCGGCCGTCAATGCGATCGCGCATCCGGCCAAACAGCAGCGGCTGCTCCCCGGTCCGCAACGCGACGCGCTGGCGCGTCTGCACGCGCTCGCGGTCGCCGAAGCGTGGCCCGAACTGGCCGAAGCCGTGCAAACTTGCATCGATACGCCGCAAATCGCGCACGACGCGGCGCTGCAACGCGGCCTCGCGCAATTGCTGGAGAGTGCCGCGCTGCAGCGCTTACGGCGCCTTGACGCGCTGACGTCCGACGAGCGCGTGCGCCACTACCAGACGCTGTGGGATCGTCAGGGGCCGCGTCCGGGAAGCTCGAGCGCGGTCGAGCGAGGCTTGAGTTCGAAGCAGCGCGGCGCCGCGGTCGAAGCGTTGGCCGCCGATGCACTCGACGCGCTCGCGCAGCGCCTCAATGACGCTCAGGGAGCGGTCGCCACCTACCGCGTCGTGAACTCGATGCGCGTGCCGGCCGCGATACCCGCAAGCCATGAGCGCGCCAAAACCGAATGGGATGTGGTGCTGCTGCGCCAGGCACAGCCCCCGGCCGACGCAGCGGCGTGGGACGTATGCCTGCTCGTCGAAGCGAAGGCATCGGTCGACGCGGCCACCACCGATCTGCCGCGGCTCGTGCGCGGACTGACGCTGCTGGCGCACGCGGAGCCGCACACCGTCTACTCGTTTCGCACGCAGCAGGGGACGGTGCATTTGAGCGGCGCGTCGCTTGCCGCGCTGACGAGCGACGCAACCGGTCTTCGCAGCACCGTGCTCTATTGCTGTGACGCTCCCGTCGAAGCGGCACCGCGCGTGCTGAGTCCCGCGAGTCGGATGCAGCTGCTGTCGGCCCAAGCCAGCCTCGATTTCGCGGGTGCGCTGGCGGACGGACGCGACGCCGACTGCGCGGATCTCGAACCGGTGTGGCATCAGTTGCTCGAATCGCCGAGATGGCGGACGGTGCTCGACCAGTACGCGACGCTGCGCGAGGTTCGGGAATTAATGGTTCATCCTGACGACTTGCGGGCCGCGGTCGGCATCGCGGACGCAAGACGCTTGAGCGCGGCGCGCTAGGGCCTCTGATGACGAGGTGGCGCGCGCGTTGCTCGTGGCGATAGATCTACGAGCAAAAAGGAGTGGTGATGGAAACACTGTCGAAGCGACTGTCGGACACGCAGGTGCAGGTTGCCAGCAAGATCTACCAATTTAGCTCGCCGCAGGAGGCGGACCGTTTCGAGCAGTGTCTGCGCGACGGCGATGCGAGCCGCTGCGTCGCGGACGTTCCGCCCGAGACCGTAACCGATGCCTATCCGCCGGGGACTCGCAAAGGGTCGGGCGCGGGCATCACGATCGGGCCGCCGCCGGGCGGGCTCGATAGCGACGATTAACGCGGTTGCGACATGCACGTGTGCGGCTCACGCGTCAGCGCACCGGCTCCAGCATCACCGTGAGCGTTCCTCGCTCGCTTTGCACGCCTGCCGCGAGATCGATCCGGTGCGGTGTCAGCGCGGCGATCGCTCGCTGCAGCCTTGGGGCGAATGTCGTGGCGAACCGCGCGAGCGCCGCTTCGCGTGCGGCGCCTTCATCGTTGGCGACGTCGCGCAGCTCGTCGAGCGGCAAACCGACGAACAGATCGAGCGGGTAGGGCGGCACTCGCGGTTCCATCGCGATGTCCGGGCCGGCCGGCACACGAATGCGTATTCCGGGCTGCAAATGCTCGTGCAGTTCGGCGAGAACTTCGTAATCGGCGTCGGCGGGAAGAGCGCTTCTGGCTTCTTCCCGCAGGAACGGCTCGACACCTTCCAGCCGCGCCAGTTCTTCATCGCTCAGTAGCATGTGAGTTTCCTCCGAATCGGACCGTGCTTAACGCTCGTCGTCGCGGCGCGGCTGCGACGACGATAGGGTGGCGGCGTGCTCGCCCAGAGTCCGGTCGATCAGATAGCGACCCTGTTCGATGCCGGCGCGCAACGCTTCCTCCTCGGTGAGCCATTCCGGCGTCACGGGCTCCACGTTGGCCAGATTGGCCGGTATCTCCATCGGTCGACCGTCGCGGGAAATCGACACGTCGGCGATCCAGGCGCCTCGCGAGTTCCGATGCGTGGTCACCGTGATCAGCGCGCCGCGGTGCGCGTCATGCACCGCGTGGTGGAAGCCGCGCTCGTCGCGCGCGGCCGGCATCGCGCGTCCGTCCGCGGTAGCCATATCGGAGCCGGTCTCGCCGATGCCGGCGCCGGCGTTGTGGTCAGTGTGATCGGTTGGGGGAAGCGGGGTCATGCTGTCCTCGGCGAGCGAATTGATCTGCCCGATTCCAGCAAACTATGTGCCGCCAACGCGAACGCGTGAAGGCATCCATCCGGCTACGGGCACGCGGCGTGCGATCGCGTTGAGCGCGGGCCCGGCTCTTGCGCTGCGTTCAACGCTGGTGCCGCTTCGCTCTGTCGGCCAAGGAGCGAAGTGTTTGCTTGTCGCAGCCGGCGCAAATGAATCGTGAGGAGGACGGAATGTCAATCCATGCGAAGGTCACGAGGTGGCGCAACGTCGGGCGATTCTGCGTCGAGCGCGTCACCGACTATAGCGAACTGTTCGCGCTGGAAGTCGAGGAGACGCGAAAGCGCCTGGTGCGCGAGTTGAGCGCACTCGTGGCGTTGGCGGTCGCGGGGCTGTTCACGCTGTCCTTCTTTTGCATCGCGATCATCGCCACCGCGTGGCAGACGCCTTACTTTCTTGAGGTGGTCTGGGGCGTGGCTGCCGCGTGGCTGCTCGTGTGCATCGTGTCTTTGCTGGTTTTGCGGGCGCAAAAACCGGCGCAATCGCTTCACGTGCTCAAGGCCGAGATTCACTCCGATCTGGACGCTCTCAGGGAGTCGCTCAAATGAGTCAGCCACGTCACGCAAACGAGCTTGCCCGGCTCACCATTCTGGAACGCATGGAGGCATCGCGAACCGCCCTGGTAGTGGCGAACCGGACTGCCGCGTTGCCCGCGGCGCGCGCGGCGTCGCGCTTCCCGGTCGGCACGGTGCTCGCGTCGCTCGCCGAGGCGCCGCATGTCGCGTTGCTGCTCGCCCTGGTGGTCGGCGGCATCGTGCTGGGGCCGCGCCGTACGCTGTCGATCGCGGGCCGCTCCGGTGCCGCGGCGTGGATTGCCCGCAATGTGCGGCGCTCCATCGCGCAGTGATCGCTCACGCGCCGACCGGCTTCGCCCGTTTTGCCGCGAAGTCCCAGTACAGCGCCTGCTTCGTCTCGACCGGCGCGGGCAGCAGTCCCGCGCGATAGAACGCGTCGGCGATCGTCTGCTGCTCGCTGAAGTTCGGCGGCGCGAGCGCTCGCACCAGATAGCTGCGCCGGGCGTTGGCGCGTTCGATCGTCGGCGCGCCGACGGATTTAGCTATCGATCCCAGTGATCGTCATATGCGCAAAGCCGCAACGCTTTTCGCGACTTCGCGATCCGGATAATGCCGTCCAGTTGATTGCGCGCGTGCTTGCGTCAACGCTGGCACGGCTGTCCGGTGCCCATGAGTTACGGACAGCCGCGGCATCGCACTGAGTTCCTATACTGCGTCGTCCGCTGTCCATGGGACGCCATGTCGACGGTGAGCGGAGCAGATCGTTGCGGACAAATAGAAGTAAAAAGCGCTGTGCAAATGACAGAAGCCGAGACCGCGCGACCCAGCTGACCTACACTCGTCGGCAGCGGTATCGGCGCGGTATCGGCCCTTACGCCCGCCTTGTGCGCGGGTGCCCGTCAACGTCGGTGGAACATCATGGCTCCCAGTGCTGACGAATTAGCGAGCCGTCCAGCCAAAGAGGCTGATTACGCCCGAGAGAACCAGTCGCTGCTGCGGCTCGCGCGCGCGCAAACCGGCTCGCGTGAACACCTGCTGAACGCGATTGCCAGCGAGGCCATGGCGTTATGCTGCGCGGGCAGCGCGGGCATCAGCCTGGTCGAGGGGCCACCCGACGGCCGGCGCTTTCGCTGGCTCGCGGTGGCGGGCCTGTGCGCCGGTCTGCAGGGGCGCACGACCGCGTGGGACGAATGTCCATGCGGCGTCACGCTCGAAGGGGGCGCGGCGCGCCTGTTCGTCGATCCGCAACAGCAGTTTCCCAGTCTGAACTTTCCGGGCGTCGAGGTGCCCGAGGGGATCGTCGTACCCATTCCGTGCGATAACGGCCACCTCGGCGCGATCTGGGTGATGTCGCACAACAAAGGGTGCCGCTTCGACAGCGAAGACGCACGGGTGCTGTCGGATCTCGCGATGGTCGCGGGCGCGGCCGTGACGATGGTCAACGTTCGCGACGATGGCGCGGACAACGACCGCCGCCACAACGAGTTCATCGCGATGCTCGCGCACGAGTTGCGCAACCCGATGGCGCCGATCGATGGCGCGATCGCCGCGGCGAAGCGTCTGGTGGTCGATAACGACAAGGCGGACGCGGTGCTGACCATCGCGCAACGGCAGATGAAGCATCTGCGCACCCTCGTCGATGACCTGCTCGACGCCGCGCGTCTGAAGCACGGAAAGCTGACGATACGGCGCAGCGATACGTTGCTGGCCGAGATCGTTTCCGACGCGGTAGCCGCGATCGACCACGACGTGCGCTCGCGCGGCCATACGCTGAAACTGACCGGTCTGGACCGCGCGATTCCGGTGCGCGCCGACCATGTGCGGCTCAGTCAGGTGCTCGGCAATCTGTTGTCGAACGCGGCGAAGTACACGCCGGCGGGCGGACTGATCGAGCTGACGGTTCGCTCGGGCAATCCGTCCGACGCGCGGATGCTGGTGATCGAGGTCAGCGACAACGGCATCGGCATCGATTCGTCGATCGCCCCGCATGTGTTCGACCTGTTCGCGCAGTGCTCGAGCGGCAGCGCGCGCTCGGAAGGCGGGCTCGGTATCGGTCTGGCTGTCGCCAAACGGCTGGTGGAGCTGCACGATGGCGAAATCGACATCCATAGCGATGGACCGGGCTGCGGCACCTGCGTCACCTTGCGTTTGCCGATCCTGCGAACGCAGCCGCTAGCGACGCCTGGCGACGCCACCGACAAGGGCAGGGACTTCCGGGCGCTGCGCATCGTTCTGGTGGACGACAACGTCGACGCGTTGCACGTTCTGTGCGTGCTGCTCGACCTGGAGGGTTATCGCGTGTCCGCGGTCGACAACGGTCGCGCGGCCATCGACCTGATCACGCGAACGAGGCCGGAGCTTGCCATCGTCGACGTGGCGATGCCCGTGATGGACGGCTTCGAGGTGGCACGCAGAATTCGCGCGAACCCCGAGCTGGACGGCACGATACTCGTCGCGCTGACCGGCTATTCGTCGGACTCGGAGCGCAGCCAAACGCTTGCCGCGGGCTTCGATCATCATCTGAGCAAGCCGTTGTCGCTGGAAAAGCTGCGGGACGTGCTGGCGGATTCGGCGGAGCGGCTGGTTGGTGGCGCTCGGTGACCCGGCGGAGCCTGCGCAACTCTTCCAGCCTGCTAGACTGGAAATGGCCCTGCAAGCTACGGAGGGAGATATGACGACCGTCTACGTCGTAAAGACCGGCGAGAAGTTCCTCTGCACCGCTGAGGATGGCGACATCGGCATGGCGCCGGAGATCAAGGAGGCCACGTCGTTTCGCTCGTACGAGGAAGCGAATAAAGTCGCGACCGAGAACGCCGATCCCGGATACGAAATCCTGACCGTCGACGTTAATAAACGTTGATATGTGTTAGCTGGTCGCGCCCAGGCGCTCAGCGAAAGAGGATCAGCAATTCAGCGGGCGTCATGCAATATGGCGCCGGGTGCGGGTGCGTGCGAAATTCGGCAAATATTCCAAAGCAAGCGCGTAAAGCACGACGCTCCATGCCGTCCCAGGCAGGGACGGCATTTTCAGCATCGTCGAGCCGGTCAGACGAGCAAGCTCAAGATCCGCCAAAGAACACCGGCTTCATCCCAGTCGCGCCGGCCGGATGGCCCATCTGCTGCGTACCGCTGGTCGCAGGGCCATAGCCGCTGCTCTGACCTGCGGCAGGGGCGGTGATGGTCGGCATATAGGTAGGAAAGTCGACGGTATTCGCATTGGCCGGATTGAAGCCGGCTTGTTCGAGTTGCGCGATCTCTGCCTGGACTTGTGCGTGCGTCAGCGTGCTTTCGGTCTGTGCCGCCGATGCAATTGGCAAAGCCATGACAGCGACCGCGCAAACCGTGTGGACTAACGTCTTCATGATGGCCCACCTCCTTGTTAATTACTCCAACTGACTCGCGCTTCGCTTTTCGCGGTCAGCTGATCAAAGATTAGGTGAGGAACCATACAGTGTTCGTTTATTTTTTATGGTAACGGGCTCGTCGATCAGCCGAGGCTGATCGACGTTCGCGCCCGAACCAGCTCAGGTACGCGTAATCGAAGCCCCACCGTCGACCAACGAAGCCGTACCCGTCACGAAGGACGAATCGTCGGAAGCGAGGTACAGCGCCGAGCGGGCAATCTCTTCTGGCCTCGCGACCCGCTTGAGCGCATGCAGACCGGTCACGAACGTCTGCGATTCAGCGGTATCGTTCATGCCGCGGTACATCTCCGTGTCCACCGCGCCCGGCAGGATCGCGTTGACGCGCACGCCTTGCGCACCATATTCGGCCGCGAGCGCTTGTGTCAGTCCGATCAGCCCGGCTTTGCTCGCGGCATAGGCGGCCGTTCCCGGGAAGGCGAACGAGTAGCCGACGAAGGTCGACGTGAAGATGATCGATCCGCCGCCTTGCTTGATCATTTCAGGAATCTGATGCTTGGCGCCGATGAACGCGCTGGTCAGGTTGGTGGCCAGCGTCGCTGACCAGCCTGCTTCCGACACGCCGGTCGACGGTCCCATCTCACCGAGCGTCCCCGCATTGTTGTACGCGATGTCGAGACGGCCGAAACGGCTGACGGCGAGTGCGACCAGCGCTTTCGCGAATTCTTCGGATTGCACGTCCCCTGCCAGCGCGACAGCCGTACCGCCGTCGCGAGCGATCTCGCTGACCAGCGTGTCGAGTTCGGCTTCGCGGCGTGCGGCCACCACAACCTTCGCGCCTTCCGCGGCGAACAACTTTGCGGCAGCGCGACCAATGCCTGCGCTGGCGCCGGTGACGATAGCGACTTTTCCTGTCAAGCGTTGCATGTTGGATCTCCGGTTTGATCAGCGGCCGATGCCCACTGCGTCGGCTCGTTGAGAAGCACTATAAGATTCCGTTCTTGAGACAGAAAGACCAAAAACATCGCAGTATCATTCAGGTTTTATGAATGATTGGAGCGCCATATGGACCGGCTGCGCGCGTTTGAGGTTTTCGTAACGGTCGTCACCCGGGGCAGCTTCGCGCGCGCGGCCGATGCGCTCGAAACCTCGCCCGCGAACGTGACCCGCTATGTGAATGACCTGGAGGCGCACCTCGGCGCGCGACTGCTGAATCGCACCTCACGCCGATTGTCTCTTACCGAGGCCGGTGAAACGCTGTATTCGCGCTGCAAGGCCATTCTCGAAGACGTTGCCGAAACGGAAGGACTCGTGTCGACAACGTCGATCGAACCGCGTGGACGGCTGCGTATCAATGCACCGGTCAGCTTCGGCATCCAGCATCTCGCGCCGCTGTGGCCACGGTTCATGCAGCAATATCCCGACGTCGAGCTCGACATCACGCTGATAGACCGCGTCGTCGATATCGTCGAAGAGGGCTTCGATCTCGCCATTCGCATCTCGCGCGCCGGCACGGTCGATCACGCGGCCCGCAAACTGGCGACGTCGACAAACATCCTGTGTGCATCGCCCGATTACCTGAAACGTTCGGGATATCCGGAAACGCCGCTGGATCTGCTCGGACATCGATGTATCGGCTATACGTACGCGGCCACGGCGGACGTCTGGCAACTGATCGACAAAGACGGCAAAACGCATGCTGTCGAGGTGAACTGCCAGATGCACACCAATAACGGCGACACCGCGCGCGCGGCGGCGCTCGCGGGGCACGGCGTGATCTGGCAGCCGACCTTTCTGATCGGCGAGGACCTCCGCGCGGGCCGGCTGCTGCGGGTATTGCCTGAATACCGCTTGCCGGATATCGATGTGCTCGCGCTGTATCCGAGCCGTCGCCACGTGAGCGCAAAAGTTCGTGCGGCAATCGATTTTCTGGTCAACGCGTTCTCGGGCGTGCCGCCGTGGGACAAGACGTGAAGGGATGGGGTCGGCAACTCCCGACACGGGAGGCCTGCAAAAGCGGCGGCGGGCGCCGGCCGTGGCGCGTTCGATAGCATGATTCAACTGGAATTCGGCCAGGCACCGTTCTTTAATGTGCGATATGGCGCGTAATGCAGGAGAGCCACACCCCGGATGAAAGCCGCACATCGAATCGCCGGCACGGTCGCCCTCCAACGAGTTCACGCACTGCAGGTCTGGATCAGCGATGTCCCGGAACAAGAACCGACGGGAGACATTGGTGAGAACACTGGGCGCCATCAGCGCTGGTCTGATTTGCTGTTCATGCGCGGCCGCTGCCTACGCGGCCGACATTAAAGGAGCCGGCAGCACGTTCGCCGCTCCTCTCTACACCCGCTGGGCCGCCGACTACCAGAAGTCGGGTGGAAGCAGGGTGATCTATCAGGGCACGGGTTCGTCCGATGGGCTCAAGCAGGTGATCGCCCGGGAAGTCGACTTTGCTGGCTCGGACGCGCCACTGACCGACGATCAACTGACCCGCAACGGCCTGCGGCAGTTTCCAATCGCGATCGGCGGCGTGGTGGCCGTCGTGAACCTTCCGGGGCTCAAAGCCGGCGAAGTGATGCTGACCGGGCCGGTCATCGCCGATATCTTTCTCGGCAAGGTTCAGTTCTGGGACGACCCGGCAATCGTGCGGTTGAACCCGAAGATAAAGATGCCGAATTACCCGATCGCCGTGGTGCGTCGCCAGGATGGCTCGGGCACGACGCTGATCTGGACTCACTACCTCGCGCAGGTCAGTCCCGAATGGAAGCGCAGGGTCGGCGAAGGCACTAGCGTGCGATGGCCGCTCGGCATCGGCGGCAAAGGCAACGAGGGCATTGCCACGTACGTCGGCTATCTGCCCGGCGCGATAGGCTATGTAGCGTGGGATTTCACGAAACAGAACCGCTTGAAGTACGTGGCCATGACCAATGCGGCGGGCAATGTCGTGCAGCCCGGCGCCGCCACCTTCAACGCAGCGGCGGCGAGCGCCGACTGGTCGGGTTCCCTGTCGCAGTGGCTGACCAACCAGCCGGGCAAGGACGCCTGGCCGGTCATGGGCGCGACCTATGTGTTGCTACCCGCGACGCCGAACCAGCCGGGCCACGACAAAGCCACGTTGAAGTTTTTCGAATGGGCGTTGAGCCACGGCGGACCGACAGTCAACGCACTGGACTACGTAGCGCTGCCGGACCTGGTCGTGACGAAGATCCGCTCACAATGGCCCGCCGATACCGGCGAAAAGCCGGTGCGCAGAGTGCTCGCGGTGCCGTGAGCAGAACTGCGCTTCGTGTCGCCGCGATGGCTAGCCTGAGCTGTGACGCGCGGTCATGTCGCCGGTGGCGAGGGTTCAGCGACGTGTCCGGGGCGTGCATAGAGGGACCTACGATGTACGCGAACTCGACGAGAGGGGGGCGTCAGGACGAGTGGGGCGAGCTTGTCCTGATCGTGATGAAGACCAGCCTGGCGGTGGCGCACGAGCTGGAATTGACGCCCGACGCCGTGCTCGACTGTGCCGCGAGGCATCTGCGCTTCGATGATTTCCGGTGTTTCGCAGCGGCGATGCTGGGTGCGGCGCGCGCGCAAGCGTGGTGTCGCCGTCGCGACGCCGGTCCATCAGTGCAGGCGTCACACATCAAGACCCTTGCTGCGCGCGTCGATATCGACAGGAACGTGCTCGCCTTCATGCCGGCGCTGTGCACAGCCGAACCTCCGGACCACACGGAAGCGCCTGCTCACGCCTATGAAAAGGTCGTCGCGGCCCTTCAGCAGTTGAAAGAAGACGTGCAACGCGTCTTTTCGCGCGGCAGCAGTGCTTTCAGCCGTGCGGACATCGAAGGCGCATCCGGCTTCGCAAAGGCGCTCGAGGCGATTATGCCGGCCGACGATGCCAACGCCTTCGACCGCGCGTTCGCCGCGGTTTTGCAGGTGCGGTTTTCATCGCAACCTCAGCTCGTGCCTGGCGATGCGGAGCCCGTGATGCGGGTTCAGGGTATCGATGTCAATGCTCAAGGCAGCCAGACGCCTTTACCCTGATCGAGAAGCGTTCGGTAAATCGGAGCAGGCGTGTCTTGCGCATGTCGATTTCTCCCGTGATGATTCGTCGTAGTCGCTGGAGGCGCCGTTGCCTTCAGATATTTTCGTCTTCAAAGGGAAAACCCAAATGCGCGTCATGGTCATCATCAAGGCAACCCCCGAATCGGAAGCGGGGCAAATGCCGGGTACGGAACTCCTCACGGCGATGGGGCAGTACAACGAGCAACTGGTCAAGGCCGGCATCATGCAGGGCGGCGACGGGCTGAAGCCGAGCTCGGCCGGCGCTCGCGTGCGGTTCTCAGGGAAGGACCGCACCGTCATCGACGGCCCGTTTGCGGAAACCAAGGAATTGATTGCCGGGTACTGGTTGTGGCAGGTTGAATCGATGGACGAAGCGATCGAATGGGTCAAGCGCTGCCCGAATCCGATGATGAGTGATTCGGAGATCGAGATTCGCCCGTTCTTTGAGCCGGCGGACTTTGGCGAAGCCTTTACGCCCGAGCTTCAGGAAGAGGAAAACCGTCTGCGCAAGCAAATCGACGGGCAGATGCGCTGACGATTCACACCCCATCGGCGTGCGGGCTTCCGGTCCGTTGTCCGGAAGCCCGATTCCATGGGTGATGATTGCCGTCAATGCGAAGGTATCTGCTCGATTTTGGCGGCGCTCAGGTCGCTCGGGAAGCAATGCGGATGTTCGAAGCCCATCGGAGATCCGGTCGTCGAGTAGACGATGTTATCCGTGTTGTTCGGGCCTTGGCCGGCGGGCACACTGCCGAGCCCCGCGAGCTTGCGCATGCGATACGCGATCGCATGATCGGCGCAGGCGCTATCGCCGCTCACGCCTAATCCTCCGATGACTTTCCCTCCCGCATAAAGCGCGACGCCGCCGCCGAAGGTAATGACGCCGCCAAGCGTGTGTCCGATGCCGCTGCCCTGTTCGAGGAAGCGCGCGTCAAAAGGATTCGAATTATTCAGTCCGTAAAGCGAGCCGCCCGGTTGCGTGGCCGCGTAGAGGTTTGCCGTGGATAGCGCGAGCGCATCGTTGCTAAAGCCGTTCGCGGTATAGGCCTTCGCGATGGCGATGGCGCGACTGCCAGGCCAGGCGTCCCCGGTCACGATCACCGAACAAAGATGTCCCTGGCGATCGACGATGGCCGCCCACATCCGGTTGGGTTTGAAGATCCCGCCGTTGCCATCGGGCAGGTTCACGACCGTATGTAACTGCTTTTCCACCAATGCGACCGTACCTTGAGGTAGCGTGCATCGGGCTTGTGGGACGTCATCGTCGCCAGACGCGCGACTTTCGTGCGAAAAGGACGCAATGCAAAACGCTGCGACAGCGAGGGTAAGCATCTTACGCATGACGATTCTCCTGACGATCGATTTGACAGCAGGCACGCTGCGGGCGAGAAGGTGCGCAAACAGTAGGACAGCCAATGAAATAAACGACTCATTGTTGTTGAATGCGGGCGCAAGTTCACGACAGCGAACTCGCGTAAATAGTGAAGACCATCATGCAAAGTGAATAGCCAAAACAGAGTCCACCTCGGCCACGCGGCACGTCGGGAACGTGATAGCAATGGCGATGGTTTTGATCGATTTGATGGTGCGGCATATAGTTGGCGCGTGCGAAAAACTTCCTCGGAGATCGACGCGATGCCTTATCTGCAACTTGATGTAAACGATCACTACTCTGTCGAGAGTAAAAGACTGCTCGCAGCGAAAATGAGTGAGACGTATGCCCGAATGATGTCGGTCGATGTCAGGCGAATCAGCGTAGCCATACGAGATCTCGGTCCGGGCAGCGTGTGGCGCATTGAGGAGGAGAGCGGGGAGCCAGTGCCTGTCGCGTTGATGATGCTCGATATCAGAAGAGGGCGGCCGCCGGAGTTACGCATGGAGTTGGCCAAAGCACTTTGCTCGCTCTGCATCGAGATTCTGGGCTTGCGCGAAGACCGGCTCAACGTCGAATTCACTCAGCACTCGGGCGATGAGATGTATCACCCGGCGCTCGGAGGTTATAGTCCGGAATGGGAGCCGGGCCAGCGATGAGTGTTCGCAGGATCGTATCCACGCCCGTTGCGCCACAACCTGATTCGAAGTAGGAGAAGGACCATGAGCAGGCTTGCTACATCGCTGGCAGAGAATCGGCGGATGCGATCGCGGTGGATCGTCCTGATCGCCACGGTGTTCTGCTTCTTGTGCCACAGCGTCGTCGCGCAAGCGGACGACAGCGCGGCTCGCCTGCGCGAGAAATATCAAAGTCTGACGCAGCAACTCGCGCACAACCAGTTTCATCGACCGCTGCACCTCGAATCCCAGGAGTTGCCGTCGGCGCTCAAGGGTGATATCTACGGCGTGCTCAACCATCCTTTCGCGATAGTGAGCGGCGCGCTCAGCGACCCGACTCAAGGCCCGGCCAACTGGTGCGACGTGCTGATCCTGCATCAGAACACCAAATACTGCCACGCGTCCACTAGCGACAGCGGTACGGTCCTCACCGTGAACATCGGCAAGAAGACCGAGGAAGCTCTTTCGTCGTCGTACCGCGTGCAATTCAACTTTCGCCCGGTAGCGAGCACGCCTGATTATTTTCGCGTCGAGCTCTCCGCGGCCACGGGTCCGCTGAGCACGAAAGACTACCGTATCGTGCTGGAAGCGATCCCGGTCGGCGATAACCGCACCTTTATTCACCTGACCTACGCATACGGATACGGCACCGCGGGACGGATTGCGATGAAAACCTATCTGGCGACGATCGGCAGCGACAAAGTCGGCTTTTCCCTGACGCCCGATTCGTCGGCGAGCGAGCCGCAATACATCGGCGGCGTGCGCGGCCTGGTCGAACGCAATACGATGCGCTATTTCCTCGCCATCGATGCCTATCTTGGCGCGCTTGCCAGCCCGCCCACCGCCCGTCTCGACAAACGTCTGACCGACTGGTTCGATGCGACCGAGCAGTATCCGCGGCAATTGCACGAGGTCAGCCGCGCCGACTATCTGCAGATGAAGCACAACGAGTATCAACGTCAGCAGACCGCCCAGTGACGTGCGCGTGATCTGATCAATGCAACGACATATCGCGTTGAAGATTTTTTCCGCCTGGATGTCGATCCGGTGGTGCGTCGATCGTCGTTACCTGGCAAGACAATCGGTCACGAACCCCTCGTAGTCCCACTCAGGAGCACACACTGTGAACAAACTCGACAATCCGATCCTGCAAGTCCTGGAAGGCTACAAGGCCGCGGTATGGGCCAAAGACGTGGACTCGTTCGTCGCGCTCTACGACCGCGATGCGGTGGTGTTCGACATGTGGGGTACATGGTCGTACAACGGCATCGCATCGTGGCGCGCGATGACTGAGGGCTGGTTCGGTTCGCTGGGTGCGGAACGGGTGATCGTGGATTTCAGCGACGCGCATACGATGGTTGCCGCGGACCTTGTCGTCGTTCACGCCTTCGCGACATACAAAGCCGTCGACGCCGGCGGCGTGGAACTGCGTGCGATGGACAATCGCCTGACCATGGCGCTGAGGCAGCAGGCCGAGGATGGAAGATCGTCCACCAGCACACCTCTTCTCCGATCAAGGCCGGCACGGCGCAGGTGATGTTCAGGCGCTAGCGGTTTTCCGGTTCGACATCGCGCTTCGACTCGCGAATATCATGGCTGCGCGACTTTCCAACTAGCGATGTACCTTCTGTCTAAAGGCAGCCATGAAACCATTGCTTGCCGGCCGATGCCTTTGCGGCGCCGTCCATTACTCGGTAAGAGACGAATTCGTCTATGCGTTGAACTGCCACTGTTCGAACTGTCGGCGCGCAACCGGATCGGCGTTCAAACCCTTCGCGGGGATCGAGCGCGACAAGCTGCGCATCACGGAGGGCGAAGACAGCCTGTTGTTCTTCGGTGATGAGCAGGCGTCGCACGATGTGCGCTGCAAAAAATGTGGAAGCCTGATGTTCTCAGTGGTTCGTAACGGTGAATACGTTCACGTCACGCTCGGCACCCTCACGGACTCGCCTTCCATCTCTCCCACTGCCCACATTTTCGTGGGTTCCAAGGCGCCGTGGTATTCGATCACTGATCAACTGCCCCAACACGACGAATTCGGCTAACTCTTTTCCTATCGCAGCATTGCCTCGAAAGACCGTACCACCTCGGCATTGAATCGTTGATGGAACGCCGCCCGGTCGAAGCCCGGCGCGCTTTCGCAGATCTGCGGGCGCAGCCGCGCAAGACGCGTATCGCAGGGCGGCAGGAAGTCATAGTGGCCTGCGTTAGCCACCAGACGATAATCGGCAGCGCGGGGCAGGTCGTCCCGCACCGGCTCGTCGTACCACGGATGCGGCTGATGACGATCGTCGGCGGCGCTCCACAGTTGGACCGCAGCGCGCACGCGGCCCAAGCCCGCGCGGCCAAACGCGAAGCCGAACGATGGCGCGGCGATAACAACCGCTTTGATGCGCGCATCGTGGACCCAGACACCGGCGGGAACATGCGCGCCGAAATGGACGTCGACGCTCGCATGCCGCAAAGCGTCGCACAGGTCATGATCCGGGTGGACTTCGCAAAACGGGGCGATTTTCGACAGATCCGGGATGCCGCCCGCGGCCACGAGCACGGTGAAGCCGCCGTTGGAAAAGCCGAATGCGCCGATGCGGTCTGCATCGAGCCGCTCGTGCCCCCGCCAGTCGTCGAGCATGTAGTCCACCAGCCGATTAAGCTGCGCGGGCCGGCGCCAGAGTTCCAGCACGTGGCTCTGATCATCGAAGGTATCGCCGGCGTGACTGACCGCCGCCGCGACGAAGCCCGCGCGAGCCAGCGCGAGAGCCGTGTCGTAATGAGCGCCGTACCAGCCGCCGCCGCCGTGCGACAACACCACCAGCGGCAGGTGATCGCCCGCGATCGGAGCGTCGGCGGCGACGGTCTGGGTAGCGCCGCCCAACGCGTGCGGTGTGGCCGGCGCGTCGGTCGGATACCAGATTCCGGCAGTGAGCGGCGGCTCGGCGCCGTTCGGTATGTCGACCTTCTGAAAGCCGACCCCGGCGGCGCGGGCCGGCGCGCCAGCAACCAAGGCCAGCAGAACGGCGACGATAAGCATCAATCTCACGGTGCTCTCCATGATCGTCGTCGGCGAGCGGAACGGCGGACGGTTCGAGGCTATGAGACCAAAGTCCAATTGAATCTTTGAGGTGCGGGTTCAATAGTAGTGAAACGCCGCGTTCTGTCGACGACAAGGCCGGCGCGATTCTCTTCCTGAAGATGCCGGAATTGCAGGCAGGCCTTGGTATTGGCGTCAAAAACGTTCCAGTGGGTTCGAGTTTTCGCGATTGCTGGCATATCACGGTGTCGCCGCGCATCCGCGCCGCGACCTGGCCGGAGAGGAACCTATGCTGCTCACACCGCTTTCCCAACGCACGCCTGCGAGAGAGATGCTCGATGTGCTGATCCGCGCCGGACTCATTGCGATCCTGGCCGTGTTCTGCTTTCGGATCTTCGCGCCGTTTCTTAACCTGATGGCCTGGTCGGTGATTCTGGCGATCACGCTGTATCCGCTGCAGGTCCGTCTGCGCCATACGCTCGGCGGCAAGGATGGTCTGATCGCCACGCTGATCATCCTCGTAGCGTTTGCCGTGATTCTGGTGCCCACGTATGCGTTGGGTCTCGCGGTCGCCGATTCGATCGAGAAATCGATAGCCATTGCGAAGAGCGGTAGCTTCCAGATTCCGCCTCCGGCGGAGTCGGTGGCGAGTTGGCCGCTGGTCGGCCAGCGTGTGTACGACTTTTGGCAACAGGCATCGACGGATCTGACCGGCCTTGCGCAAAGGTTCGCCCCGCAGCTGAAGGAGGCCGGCCTTGCCGTGCTGGCAACGGTGACGGGCCTCGGCGCCGGACTGGTGATATTTTTTGTCGCGCTGATCATCGCGGGAATCCTGATGGCCCACGGTGAGAAGGGCTATCACAGCGCGGTGCAGATCGCCTCGCGCATCTCGGGTCCCGAGAACGGGGTTCAGATCGCCGATCTTTGCACGGCGACGATTCGCGCGGTGGCCCAAGGTGTGGTGGGCATCGCGTTTATCCAGATGCTGCTGATCGGCATCGGTTTCATCGTGAAGGGGATACCCGGCGCGGGGCTGCTCGCGCTGGCCGTGCTGCTGCTCGGCATCATGCAACTGCCGGCCACGCTGATCACCATTCCGGTGATCGCGTTCGTGATCGTCACGGACGGCGTGAGCACCGCAAACATCATCTTCGCGGTGTATGTGTTCGTCGCGGGCCTCGCCGACAACGTGCTCAAACCGTTGATGCTGGGCCGCGGCGTTGCGGTGCCGATGCCCGTCGTGCTGATCGGAGCGCTCGGCGGCATGGTGACGGGCGGGGTGATCGGGCTATTCGTCGGGCCCGTGATGCTGGCCGTCGGCTATCAGCTGTTCTGGCGCTGGGTTCGTGACCAGCCGCAACCCACGCAAACCGCGCAGATCCACGAACAAAAGCAGACCTGAAGCGCGAGGATGGCTCCGTGTCACCGTTCACGCGTCCGTACGGGATCGCAGCGCTCTTTGGGGCGCTCGGCCTGAGCGGATGTATGCGGGTGGGTCCGGACTTCAAGCCGCAGCATGAAGCGTGGAGCGAGCACTGGAGCAGTGCGTCGATCACGCAGGTCACGCAGCAAAGCGCACAGCCGGACGTGCGCCAATGGTGGCTGATTTTCGGCGACCAGAATCTCGAACGTCTGATCGCGGAAGCCGACGCGAACAACGGCGACCTGAAGATCGCCGGACTGCGCGTTCTCGAGGCGCGCGCACAGCTCGGCATCGCGCTCGCGGGACGCTATCCGCAGGTGCAGCAGGCGAGTGCCGAGGTACTCGCGTCGGCGCGCAAGCGCTCGGGGGGCTCCAATCCGCGCTCCGGTGCGTTCGTGCAGTACGGCGCGGGTTTCGCGATCGGCTGGGAGCTGGATTTCTGGGGGCGTTTCAGCCGCGCGATCGAATCGGCCGACGCCGCGTTCTTCGCCGCGCAAGCGAACCGCGACGATGCGCTGGTTCTGTTGCACGCTCAGGTGGCGGATACCTATTTCACGCTGCGGGTCGCACAGGCGCGGCTACGTATCGCGCGCGAGAACGCCCAATTGCAGAAACGCAGCTACGACATCGCGCAAAAGCTCTTCAAGGCCGGCGAATCCGATGAACTCGACTTCCAGCAGGCGAAGACGCAGTACCTGGGGACACTGAGCAGCATCCCCGATCTCGAAAGCCAGATCGTGCTGGCGCGTCATGCGCTGTCGGTGCTGATCGGGCGAGCGCCTGGGCCGCTGCCGGAACTCGACGTGCAGGCGGGCAAGGAAGGCGTGGTGCCGCTGGTGGATCATGCGGTGCTGCAAGACGTGCCGGCCGATCTGCTGTTGCGCCGCCCCGACGTTCGCGCGGTCGAGCATCAGATGGCTTCGCAGTCGGCGCTGATCGGCGTCGCTAAAGCGGATCTGTACCCGTCCGTATCGTTGCTCGGCACGCTGACGTGGAGCGCCAGTTCGCTCGCGGGCGCGCCGAGCACACTGCTTTTTGCCGCGGGCCCGAGCGTCACGTGGAACGTGTTCGATTACGGCAGGATCACGAACAACGTGCGCGTCCAGGACGCGCGGCTGCAAGAGTTGACGCTCGCTTATCAGAACACGGTGCGCGAGGCAGCGCGCGAGGCCGACGATGCCGCGACCGCGCTGATCGCCGCGTTGCAGCGCGACACCATTCTGAATGACGCGCAAGGCGCGGCACGGCGCTCGCTGACGCTCGCCAACACGATCTATCGGGAAGGGTATTCGGACTTCCAGCGGGTGCTTGATGCGCAGCGCGCGCTGTTTGCGCAGCAGGACGCGTACGTGGTCAATCGCAGCAATGCGCTCGGCAGCGTGATCGCGCTTTACAAGGCGCTCGGAGGCGGCTGGGAGACGGAACAGCCACTCGTCGATGCGGCGACCCGCGCGCAGATGCGGCAACGCACGGATTGGGGCGACCTGCTCGACGAAACGGCGCCGGCTTCCGGTACGCCGGGGCAGGCCGAAGGGGCGTCACGATGAGCGATACCCAGGATACTCGCGAGCCTCCAACCGCCGCCGCGCCGAAGTCGTCGACGCCCGCCGCCGACCCTTCCGGCAGGGCGGTCAAAGTGGTGGTCTGTCTGATCGTACTGAGCCTGATCTGGTATCTGCTCGCCGACCGTTTCACGCCGTATACGCAGCAGGCGCGCATTCAGGCCTATGTCGTGCCCGTTGCCGCCGAGGTGTCGGGACGCGTGACCCGGGTGTTCGTCCACAACAACCAGGATGTCAACGCCGGGGACGTGCTGTTCGAAGTCGACAGCGAGCCCTACCGCATTGCCGCTGACCGCGCGCGCGCCGATCTGGAGTCCACGCGCCGTCAGGTCGGTGCCGGCACGGCCGGCATCGAATCGGCTCTCGCGGCGTTGCGGGCCGCCGTCGCGAACGAGGTCAAGGCGCGCCAGGACAGCGACCGACTCGAGCGGCTCTATCGCGAAGACGAGGGCACTGTGTCGCTGCGACGTCTCGAGGTCGCGCGGGCGACGCATGAACAGGCGCGAAGCCAGGTCGAGGGAGCGCGTGCCGAAGTCGCGCGCGCGCGGGAGCAACAGGGCGGACACGAGGCAGAGAACGCGCAGTTGCGCAGCGCAGCCAGCGCATTGGAGAAGGCCGAACTCGATCTCGCCAATGCGCGGATCAGGGCCCGTTCGAGCGGTGTCGTAACCGATCTGCGCACGGAAGTCGGTCAGTTCGCGGCCGCGGGCAATCCGGTGATGACGCTGATCGCGATCCGCGACGTGTGGGTTAGCGCCGACATGACGGAGAACAATCTGGGCCATCTGAAACCCGGCACGCGCGTCGAGATCGCATTGGACGTGCTGCCCGGTGAAGTATTCGGCGGGCGGGTCCGCAGTGTCGGCTATGGCGTGAGCGTAGGACAGACCACGCCGGCCGGCAGCCTGCCCACCGTGCAGAATAGCCGCGACTGGCTGCGTCCCGCGCAACGTTTTCCGGTGATCGTCGAATTCGACGACAGCGAGCGCGCCCGTCTGCGTGATCTGCGGGTGGGCGGGCAGGCCGAAGTGATGGCGTTTCCGACCCAGGGCAATCCGCTCAATCCGCTGGGACACGCGTTCATCCGGCTGATGAGCTGGCTTTCCTATGTCTATTGAGAGGCCCATGCAGCTCGTGACCCAACGCCTCGGATATCGCGCGATACGTGTTGCGCTGGGAACGGCGATCGCCGTTGCGGTCAGCTTCGGACTCGATTTCCCGATCCCGGTCGTCGCGCCGGTATTCACGGTTTTTTTGCTGGCCACGCAGAATCGTCCGCTGTCGTTGAAGGCCGGCGTGATTCTGTCGCTGGTCGTCGCGTCGACCACCGGCAGCGGCTTGCTGCTGGTTCCGTTGCTGCGTCATTACGCGCTGGCCGGTGTGATGATCGTCGGCCTGATGTTGTTCTTCGCGTTTCGTTATGGTCTGCGCGGCGGCAACAATCTCGTTGCCACTTTTCTGGTCGCGGGACTGACGATGATTTCCGCCGCGGGCACGGCCGACTTCGAGCTGGCCTTGACAGTAGTCGGCGCACTGGCGAAGGGGCTGCTGCTGGCCGTGCTGGTGTCGACGCTTACGTACAGCCTGTTTCCCGAGCGCATGGACGCACGAGAACAGCCCGCCGCGGCAGCGATGGCGCAAGACAAGGCCGCCTATATCGCGCTGCGTGCCGCGCTCGTCGTGATGCCGGCTTATCTGCTCGCGATGACCGATCCGGCGAACTACATGCCGATCATCATGAAGTCCGTGAGCCTCGGCAGACAAACCTGCACGACCTCGGCTCGCGGCGCCGCGCGCGATCTGATCGGCTCGACGCTGCTCGGCGGTCTGCTCGCGATCGCGTTCTGGTTTGCGCTGAGGCTGTTCGTGCATCTGTGGATGTTCTTTCTGTGGATGCTGCTGTTCGGTCTGCTGGTGGGGCGCAAACTGTACGGCCTGCAACCGACGCGTTGCTCGCCGGGCTTCTGGCTGAACAGTCTCGTGACGATGATCATTCTGCTCGGGCAATCGGTGCAGGACAGCGTGGCGGGCAAGGATGTCTACACCGCGTTTGCCGTGCGAATGGGGCTCTTTCTGGCCGTCACGGTCTACGCATGTTTGATGCTTCTGCTTTTCGAACAACACCGCCGGGTGGAGTGAGGTGGTGCGTCATGCCGCAAAGCCGACCCGGTGATCGCAACAGGAGCGTGCAATGGAAAATGCGACAGGCGACGGCGCGGGCCGACCTCGGGCCGGCGAGATCCTGAGGGAAATGGCGATCACCGTGTGGTATCTGCGAGCGATTCTGATCGGCCTGCTTCTGCTATTCGTGCTGCTGACGATTGGCATGTACTACTGGGGCGCGCCAGTCGAGACCGCGAACCGCACACCGTCGCCGCTGGGCGAAACGGTGTATTTCTGCGCGATCACGGCACTTACTATCGGGTACGGCGACGTCGTGCCCACTTCGTCGTTTGGCCGGATCGACGCCGCATGCCTCGGGCTGATCGGCGTGGTCTTCACCGGCTTGATCGTGGCCGCCGCTGTGCGTGGTGTGCAGGAGGCCGCGCATCGGGCGCAAAGGATCGGATAGCGAGGTAAGGTATCGCGGTCGGGCAGAGTCCGGCCGTGCATGTCGGCGTCGCCGTCGTCGGGAAGGCGGGCTGGCGCGCGGTATGCTTCCCTCGAAGTCTTGACGCAATGGAGACGACACACAATGGCACGCTTGCTTTGCGATATCTGCGGTGTCCGGCCGGCGACGGTGCGGCTTGCGGTACTTCAGAACAACCAGCGTCAGGTGCTCGACGTCTGTGATTTTCACTACGCGCAACTGACCCGCCATCAACGCTCTATCTCGCCGCTCGAAGCGCTGTTTCGCGCACAGGCATCGGCCCAGGAGCCGTCCGCTGCCGATCCGCATGCCGCGCAGCAGCCCGTCGAAGGCGGCGAATCGTTCAGCATCGAGCGGCATTTCAGCGACGTCGCAATGGAGATGCTGCAGCGCGCTGCTGAAACCGCGGCGCAATTCGGCCGTCGCGAGGTCGATACCGAACACCTGCTGTACGTGCTCGCCGACCATGCGGCCGTCGAAGCGATCCTCGCTTCGCTCGGTGTGAAGGGAAGCGATTTGCGCGCCTATATCGACGCGAACGCAGAGAAGCGCGAACCCGCCGCACCGAGCCCGCGCGAGCCGATGGGTGTCTCGCCGCGGCTGAAGAGCGCGCTCGATCGCGCGTTCCTGGCTTCCCGCCAACTGGGTCACAGCTCGGTCGGCGCCGAACATCTGCTGATCGGTCTGGCCGAAGTGCCGGAGAGCTTTGCGGGGCAACTGCTGGGCCGGCTCGGCGTTCAAGCGCCGGCGCTGCGTCAGCAGACGCTGCGTGCGGCCGGCGTGCAGAAGCCAGCGGCGCCGCGCCAGCCGTCGCGCACGCCGCAGCTCGACAAGCACAGCCGCGACCTCACGGTCCTCGCGCGCGAAGGCCGGCTCGACCCCGTGATCGGACGGTCCAGCGAAATCGAAACGATGGTCGAAGTGCTCGCGCGCCGGCGCAAGAACAACCCGGTGCTGATCGGCGAGCCCGGCGTCGGCAAAACGGCGGTCGTCGAAGGGCTGGCACAGCGGATGATCAACGGTGACGTGCCGGAGTCGCTGCGCAACAAGCGGCTCGTCGAGCTCAACGTGAATTCGATGGTCGCGGGCGCGAAGTACCGGGGCGAATTCGAAGAGCGCGTGAAGCAGGTGATCGACGAAGTGCTGGAAAACCAGGAATCGCTGGTGCTGTTCGTCGATGAAGTGCATACGATCGTCGGCGCGGGGCAGGGCGGTGGCGAAGGCGGTCTCGACATCGCCAACGTGTTCAAGCCGCCGATGGCGCGCGGCGAACTCAATCTGATCGGTGCAACGACGCTCGCCGAATATCAGAAGTACATCGAAAAGGATGCGGCGCTCGAGCGGCGCTTTCAGCCGGTGCTGATCGCCGAGCCGTCCGTCGTGCAGACCATCAACATTCTGCGCGGACTGCGCGACAGGCTGGAGGCGCATCACAAGGTGACGATCCAGGACGATGCGATCGTCGGCGCGGCGGAGTTGTCGGATCGCTATATCTCCGGGCGCTTTCTGCCCGACAAGGCGATCGACCTGATCGATCAGGCCGCGGCGCGTGTCAATCTGTCGTCGACATCGCGTCCTGCCGCCGTGCTCGAACTCGAAGCGGAAATCGGCCAATTGCGCCGCGAGCAGGACTATGCGGCATCGCGTAAGCAGTTCGATCGCGCGCATGCGCTCGGCGGCGAGATCACCGCGAAGGAAGAGCAGTTGCGCGAGTCGACCGACGCGTGGAAGAAGAGCATCGGCACCCACACATCGCATGTGAGTATCGGGCAGGTCGCCGAAATCGTCGCGCGGCTCACCGGCATTCCCGTCGCGCAGTTGACGGCCGAGGAAAAGGAGCGGCTTCTGAATATGGAGCAGCGCTTGCATCAGCGCGTGATCGGCCAGGATGAAGCCGTCGTGGCCGTCAGCGATGCGGTGCGGCGCGCGCGTGCCGGCTTGCAGGCGCGGCACCGGCCCACCGCCGTGTTTCTGTTTCTGGGGCCGACCGGTGTCGGCAAAACCGAGCTGGCGAAAGCGCTCGCCGAAGTCGTGTTCGGCGACGAGGATGCGATGCTGCGCTTCGACATGAGCGAATACATGGAGCGCCATACCGTCGCGCGTTTGATCGGTTCGCCGCCCGGCTACGTCGGCTACGAAGAGGGCGGGCAGCTGACCGAACGGGTGCGGCGCAGACCGTACAGCGTGATCCTGCTCGACGAAATCGAAAAGGCGCATCCCGACGTGTACAACGTGCTGCTGCAGGTTTTCGACGATGGACGCCTGACGGACGGCAAAGGGCGCGTCGTCGATTTCAGCAATGCGCTGATCATCGCGACGAGCAATCTCGCGTCCGACGTGATCACCGGACAGAATCGCACGGGGCCGGGATTTTTCAGCCAGGCGGGCTCCGTCAGCGTGGAAAGCGGCGTGATGAACGTGCTGCGGCAGCATTTCAGGCCGGAGTTCCTCAACCGGATCGACGACATCATCGTGTTCAAGTCGCTGGGCCGCGACGAGACGCGCCATATCGTGCGGATTCTGCTGGAGCAGGTGCGGCGCATTGCCAGCAGTCAGGACATCGAGTTGAGCTTCGACGACTCGCTCATCGACCATCTCGCGACCGAGGGCTACCGGCCCGAGTTCGGCGCGCGCGAACTGCGCCGGCAGATTCAGCAGCGCGTCGAAAATCCGTTGGCGAAGGCGTTGATCAATGGCGATATCGGTGAAGGGATGCGGGTGGTTTGCCGCTACGACTCGCAGGAGCAGCGGGTGGCGTTCGAGCCCGTCTCCGAAGCAGGGGGAGCATTGCCGTAGAAGGCGATCGAGGCGCTTACAGAGCCTCTTTCATGGGGCTCTTGACTATTGACTACCGGCGCAAAAAGGGGGAGCTTCTCTGCTTGGGTTGGGTTCGCTGTTGTCTCGATCGTTTCGACTATCCGAGGTGACCATGTGGATCTTCCGTGTCAATGAGCCTCGTCTTGGAGCCATCCGTATTCGCGAATGGCGCCGCCGCGCACGCCACACGGTCGGCCTTCTAGTTCTGCTGCTCTGCAGTGCCGCCACCGGGCTGTTCATCCTGGATCAGTCCAATACCTCGTTCCCAAACAAAGCACTTACATCGGTGTGGAATGGGCTCAACCTCGTCACGACACTCGGCGCCTTTGGCGAATTCAATCGGCCTCAAAAGATCTTCATGCTGGTAGCGATGATCGCGACCATGCTGATCGGCGGGTTCGCGGTTTCGAGGCTCACTGGCATGCTATCCGGCGACGACGTGATGGCTTATCGGGAGAACAGGATCATGGAGCGCAAGCTCGACCAACTCGCCGATCATGTCGTGGTAGTGGGATTTCATTCGCTCGGTGAACTGGTCGCCGGGCGGCTGCGCGACGCCGGACATACGGTGCTCGTGCTCGTGGGCGATCAGGGGCAGGCCGAACGGGCGGCGGATCACGATTTTCAGGTCGTGCAAGGTCCGCCCGGCGAATTCGACGACGTGCTTAAGCACGCGCGGCTGGACCGTGCCAAAGCGCTGGTCGTGACGACCCCCGACAGCAACAACAATCTGGCGATCACGCTGGCGGCGCATACGCTGAATGCGTCGCTCGCGATTGCAGTGCCCGGCGAAAACCCCTTGAGAAAGATGTTGTTCGAGAGCGCGGGGGCATCCAACGTGGTGATCGCGAACGAGATCATCGCGAACGCGCTGGTCGGCAAGCTCACGACCTGAGTGGAGGTGGACACATGAAACCAGCGGCTTCCACGCGCTCTCATCTGCATCACTCGCTGTTTCTGCAAGGGCTTCTGCCCTTCAATTCCTCTCAACTGCCGCGCGACATCATCGCCGGGCTCACGCTCGCGGCCCTCGGCATACCCGAGGTGATGGGATACACGAAGATATCGGGCACACCCACCGTCACGGGCCTTTATACGATCCTGTTGCCGCTGGTGGCGTTCGCGGTTCTGGGCGCTTCGCGTCAACTGGTAGTCGCGGCGGACTCCGCGACGGCCGCGATCCTCGCCGGTACCTTGACGACCGTGGCTGCATTGGGCAGCAAGGAATACATCGGCCTGACGAGCACGGTGGCCCTGACGGTCGCCGTGATGCTGGTGATCGCGCGAATCTTTCGGCTCGGCTTTCTGGCCGACTTTCTTTCACGTAGCGCGTTGATCGGCTTTCTGACGGGGGTAGGCGTGCAGGTCGCGGCGGGGGAACTCGCCGGGCTGCTCGGGCTCGCGAAAGAGGGGCATGGCCCCGTCATGCAACTGGTGAGCGTGGTTCAACGTGTGGCCGCAGCGAACTATCCGACCACGCTCCTTTCGCTTGCCGTACTCGCGGTGATCATCGGCTGCAAGCGTCTCGCGCCGCATGCGCCAGGCGCGCTGATCGCCGTGGTCGGCTCCATCGTGGCGAGCGGGGTGTTCAATTTCGCCGCACACGGCATCGCGGTGACGGGCGAAGTGCCCGGCGGACTGCCGTCGCTGTTCGTGCCGCCGCTGCACATGAGCGAGATCAACCAGGTACTGGCGACGGCGGCCTCGTGCTTCATCGTCATCATCGCGCAGAGCGCCGCGACGGCGCGTGCCTACGCGGCCCGCAACAACGAGAAGGGCGACGATAACGCCGACATCATCGGACTCGCGGCGGCGAACGCGGCCGCGGCGTTTGCCGGCACCTTCGTCGTGAACGGCAGTCCGACCAAGACCGAGATCATCGACGATGCGGGAGGACGCACCCAGGTCGCTCATCTGAGCACCGCCGTGATCGTGCTGCTGGTGCTGTTGTTCCTCACGAGGCCGCTCAGCCTGATGCCTGCCGCCGTGCTGTCGGCAATCGTCTTCATGATCGGTGTGAAGCTGATCGACGTGAAGGGGATGGCCGAACTGTTTCGCATGCAGAAGGACGAATTCGTCGTTGCGTTGCTCGCGGCGGGCGTGGTCGTGTTCGTCGATGTGATGCACGGCATTCTCGCCGCCGTCGTGCTGTCGCTGATCGCGCATGCGCGGCATAGCTATCGGCTGCGCACGCGCGTGTTGACGCGCGGCCCCGCCGGCCACTGGATTCCTCATCACGTCGAGCCGAATCTGCTCGCGGCACCCGGCATCGTCATCTACCGGTTCGAGGCGGATCTGTTCTATGCGAACACGGGGCGCTTCACCGAGGAAGTGCTGAAAATCGTCAACGAAGCGAACGTTCCGTTGCGCTGGGTCGTGATCGACGCAACCGAGATCAGCAATATCGACTACACGGCCGGCAAGACCTTGCTCCAGCTGGGTGCGGAACTCGACCAGCGCGGCCTGGGTATCGCGGTGGTCGCGGTGCCGGCTGGCGTGCGGCACGAACTCGAGCGGTATAAGGCACTGCGGACGAGCGGCGCGCATCGCGAGATCTTCGAGACGGTCGATGCGGCGATCGACGCACTGCGCGATCTGTCGCCACCCGCGTGGGCGGCAGCCCCGGACGCCGACAAGCCGGGATAAAGCAAGGCAAAGTGAAGTGACGGGAAGGGAAGTGACATGACAGGGCCGCTTGATCCCGATTCGAACAAGGAGTGACGCGTGTCTGATTCCGCTGCTGAGAAGTCCATCCAACCCGCCACGGATCGCGCCGCTCCGAAGACGCTGGCGGCACAGGAAGATCCGTCCATGCTGTTCGCCGGGCGTGGCTCGCTGGCCGCGCGCATGGAGCAGGGCAAGGCGGCGCGCAAGAAGGCGCCGCGCGCGGAGCTGGGAATCTGCAAGATCGTCGATCGCGATCCCATCGCTCTGCTCGATGCGTCCAACGTGGGCCGCGTGCCGGAGCTGATACCGATCCGCTACGGTCGGATGGTCGCGAGTCCGTTCGCGTTCTATCGGGGTGCCGCGCCGCTGATGGCGCACGACCTATCGAAGCTGCCTCATTCCAACGTGAGCGTGCAATTGGGCGGCGATGCGCATCTCGCTAATTTCGGACTGTTCGCGAGTCCGGAACGGCGCATTCTTTTCGGGCCAAACGACTTCGACGAAACCCTGCCGGGTCCGTTCGACTGGGACGTGCGCAGGCTCGCCGCTTCGTTCGTGATTGCCGCGCGCGAACGAGGCTTTACGATTCGCGACCAGCGCGCCGTGGTACGCCGGCTCTGCGAGACCTTCCGGCAACGGCTCGCCGGATTGAGCAGCATGGACACGCTCGACGTCTGGTATTGCCAGTTCAAGGCAGCGAGCATGCTGGCGATTGCCGATTCGGTGGAGGAAAGACGGAAAGAACTGGCCGTCATCGAAAAGGCGAGGCAGCAGTCATCACGTTCCGTGCTGACTCGCGCAACCGAGATGGTCAACGGCAAGCTGCGCATCAAGGACTCGCCCCCGCTCGTGTACCACGTCCCGCTCGAGAGCAAGCACGACCAGAAACAGTACCAAACGCTGGTACGGCGCTTTTTCGCCGACTATCGGCTGACGCTTCCCGATGACAGGCGCGCACTGTTCGATCGCTATGAGCTGGTGGATATCGCCATTCGCGTGGTGGGCATCGGCTCGGTGGGAACGCGTTGCTACGAGACGCTCTTCATGGCCGACGGAGAGTGCCCGCTGTTCCTGCAACTCAAGGAGGCGCGGGCTTCCGTGCTGGAGGAGTATCTGCCGCCGAGCCGCTATGCCAATCACGGCCAGCGCGTGGTGAACGGGCAGCGTCTGCTGCAGTCGGCCAGCGACATTTTCCTCGGCTGGTCGAAGATGCATCACACCGGCAACGACTTCTATGTGCGGCAATTGCGCGACATGAAGGGGGCGTTCGACTTCACCACGTTCGACGTCGAAGATCTGGGGGAATATGCGGTGTCCTGCGCTCACGCGCTGGCGCATTCGATGGCGAAAGCAGGCGACCCCGCATTGCTCAGCGGATATGTCGGCAAGTCGGAGGCATTCGACGAAGCCGTCGTGCAATTCGCGCTCGCTTATGCGGAGCAGAATGAGGCGGACTGGACGGTTTTGAAAGCGGCAGTCAAGGCGGGACGTATTCAGGCCATTCGTGAATGAGGTTCAAGTCCCAGCCTGATTTCTTCTCAACCACATCGCCTAATTGCCTTCCGGCATTTTCGACGAATGATGGCTGGTAATCAGCCAGTTGTGTCCATTCCACGCGTAGGTGAACGTATAGCGCGCCTTGACGACCGAGCCGTCCGCGAACTTGAACGTATAGAGCCCCGAGTCGATCGCCGTATTACATTCGATCATGATGTCGCGGAAGTCGATCGTGCCGACCGGTTTGTTTTCGAGGAAGTGTTTGAAATAGTCGAGCTTTTCGTCGGCGGTCAAACGCGGCTTGTTCGAGACGGTCGGCAGCAGGATCGAGTTCGGTGCGTAGTTCGCCACGACCTTCTGCGGGTCGCCGGTTTTCAGCGAGTCGTTCCAGCGATCGAACAGTGCGGAAATCTGCTTCTCCGACGCGGGATGGCAGGTTTCGGACCTCGCGAATGCGCTGCCATGCACCACGAGCGCACCCATCGCGAGGACGACGGACGGCCCATATACGCTGATTCTCATGATGCCCTCCGCGATCGACATTAGAGGATGACAGACCGGGTGATTTGGGTAACTTCAGCTCGCTTCTTCGAGGACCACGACACTGCGCGCTTCCACGCGACATTGCTCGCTTTCGATGACGCCCTGCTGCGCAACTTGCACGATGTCATGCGGACTGTCGCGCGCGGTATCGACGATGCGCCGCCAGTGCCGCGCGTCTGGCGCGGGCAACTCGACCGTGCGCGCGCAATCGCTCATGTTGAACACCATGTGCAGTGCCGGCTCGCCCGGCTTTTCGCCGCCCAGCGTGACGGCGAGAAGCCGCGCGCCGGCATCGTGCCAGCCGGGCTCGTTCAGGCGCTCGCCATGCCATGCCACATCCGGCCGCGTTTGCCCGGGCGATGGCCGGCCGGTCAGGAAGTTCTGCCGGCGCAAACTTGCGTGGCGCATGTGCAGCGCAATCAATTCACGCACGAAGCGCGACATGGCCGAGCCGGTTTCAGTGGGTGTCCAGTCGAACCAGCTGAGCGCGTTGTCCTGACAATAGGCGTTGTTGTTGCCGCGCTGGCTGCGCAGCACCTCGTCGCCGGCGAGCATCATCGGCACGCCCTGGCTCAGAAACAGAATGGCCATCAAGTTGCGCGCCTGGCGCAGCCGCAGCGCGAGAATCGTCGGGTCGGAGGTCTCGCCCTCGGTCCCGCAGTTCCACGACAGGTTATTGGAGCTGCCGTCGCGATTCCCGTCGCCATTGACCTCGTTGAGTTTCGTCTCGTAGCTCACCAGATCGATCAGCGTGAAACCGTCGTGGCACGTGACGAAGTTGATGCTGTTGTCGGGCAGCCTGCCGCCGTCCGCATACAGGTCCGAACTGCCCGCGATGCAGGTGGCGACCTCCCCGATCAGGCCCGGGTCGCCGCGCACGAAACGGCGAATCACGTCCCGATAGCGGCCGTTCCACTCGGCCCACGCCATGCCGGGAAAGGCGCCCACCTGGTACATGCCGGCGGCGTCCCACGCTTCCGCGATCAACGGCACGTGCGCAAGCACACGCGAAGACTCCATCGCCCAGGGCAGCGGTGGATCGGCCATCAGCTCGCCGTGCTGGTCGCGCGCGAAGACACTCGCCAGATCGAAGCGGAACCCGTCGACGCCCAGTTCCTCCACCCAGTATTCGAGGCAATGAACGATAAACGCCGTCACCAGCGGATGGTTGCAGTTGACCGTGTTGCCGCAGCCGGTGTAGTCCCGATAGCGACGCCGGTCGGTCTCGTCGAGGTGGTAGAAAATATCGTTGACGAGGCCCTTGAAGTTGATGACGGGCCCCGTCTCGCCGGCTTCCGCCGTATGGTTGAACACGACGTCGAGCAGCACCGCGATGCCCGCGGCGTGCATCGCGTCGGTGAGCGCGCGAAACTCCTGCGGCGCGCGCGCGGGGTCCAGGCAGTAGCGAGGATGCGGGCTGTAGAAGCTATGCGTGCTGTAGCCCCAGTAGTTGATCAGGCCGAGGGCTGCCGTCCCGGGCGGAACGTCCTGCTCGTCGAAGGCCATCACCGGCAGCAGCTCGACGTGGGTCACGCCGAGTTGCGTGAGATACGGAATCTTCTCGACCAGGCCGGCGAAGGTGCCGGGATGCTGGACGCCGCTCGACGGATGACGCGTGAAGCCGCCCACGTGCAACTCGTAGATGATCGCGTTGTCGAGGCCGCGCGAGATACGGTTGGGGGGCGCGTGCAGCGGTTCCGTCACGATCGCGCGGTGCGTGGCGTGCGCGGCGGGGTTCGGGTTGCGGGCCCCACGCCGTGTCCACAGAACGTCGCTGACCGCGCGGGCATACGGATCGAGGAGTTCGCGTTCGGGATCGAACGCGAAGCCGCCGGACTGCGTATCGCGCGGACCATCCACTCGCCACGTGTAGTGCGTGCCGAACGGCAGTCCTTCCACCATCACGTGCCAGAAGAAGAAGGTTCGATTCTCATCGGTACAGAGAGGGATGATCTGAAACGGCTCGGGGCTGTCCGCGGCCTCGTACAGCAATAGCTCGACGCGCGTCGCGTGGCGGCAGAAGATGCAGAAATTGATGCCCCCGGGCACCGCGCTGACGCCCGTCGGAAACCGCGAGCCGGGGCGAATCGCGTGAGCACGCAGCAATGCCGTTTCAGGGTCATTGGTCAAGGGTGATCCTTATCGGGCAGATCCTCCAGATCTTCTTGCAGTATTCGCCGATGGCCCGGTCGGAGGAAAACTTGCCCGAGCGCGCGGTGTTCAGGATCGACATGCGGGTCCAGCGCCGCGTGTCCTGCCAGGCGGCGCTGACGTCGTCCTGACGCGCCACGTAAGCGGCGTAATCGGCGAGCACGAGAAACGGGTCCGCGTGCAGCAGATTGTCGATGAGCGGGCGGAACATTTCACGGTCGCCGCGCGAAAAATGACCGTCGGCGATCAGTTGCAGCACTTCGCCCAGTTCCGCGTTGTCCTTCACGTAGTCCGCGGGGTGATAACCCGCGCGCTTCACTCCTGCCACTTCGTCGGCGGTCAGGCCGAACAGGAAGAAGTTTTCGTCGCCGACTTCTTCGCGGATTTCGACGTTGGCGCCGTCGAGCGTGCCGATCGTCAGCGCGCCGTTCATCATGAACTTCATGTTGCCGGTGCCAGACGCCTCCTTGCCGGCCGTCGAAATCTGCTCGGAGACATCGGCGGCGGGGTACATGAAGTGGGCATTCTTCACGTTGAAGTCCGGATAGAACACGACCTTCAGCCGGCCGTTTACCACCGGGTCGCTATTCACCACTTCGGCGATGCCGTTGATCAAACGGATGATCAGCTTGGCCATCACATAGCCGGGCGCGGCCTTGCCGCCGAAGACGAAACAGCGCGGCGTCAGCGCGAGTTGCGGATCGCGCAGCAGGCGCCGGTACAGTGTGACGATCAGCAACGCGTTCAGATGCTGCCGCTTGTATTCGTGGATGCGCTTGACCTGCACGTCGAACAGCGCGGCAGTATCGACGCCGATGCCCGTGACGCGGCGAATATGCTCGGCGAGCACCGCCTTGTTCGACTGCTTCACGCTGCGCCAACGCTGCTGGAACGCGGCGTCGTCGGCATAGGCTTCGAGCTTGCGCAATCGCGCCAGATCCGTGACCCAGCCAGCGCCGACGGTCTCGTCGAGCAGCCGCGCGAGCCCCGGATTGCAAAGCAGCATGAAACGGCGCGGCGTGACGCCGTTCGTGACGTTGTGAAACCGCTCGGGCCACAATTCGGCGAAGTCCCGCAGCACGGTCTGCTTGAGCAGCCCGGAATGCAGTTCGGCCACGCCGTTGATCGCGTGGGCGCCGACGGTCGCCAGATGCGCCATGCGCACGAGCTTGTCTCCGCGCTCGTCGATCAGCGACATGCGTGCGAGGCGCGCTTCATCGCCCGGAAAGCGTTGCCGGACCTCGTCGAGGAAACGCCGGTTGATCTCGTAGATGATTTCGAGCAGGCGCGGCAGCAGGTTGCGCATCAGCGGCAGCCCCCAGGTTTCGAGCGCCTCGGGCAGCAGCGTGTGATTGGTGTACGCGAGCGCGCGCCGCGTGATGTCCCAGGCCTCGTCCCACGGCAGCTCCTTGTCGTCCACCAGCAGACGCATCAGCTCGGCGACCGCGATCGACGGGTGCGTGTCGTTCAGCTGCACGTTGAACAGATCCGCGAAGTGTCCGAGCGGTTCGCCCTTGATTTCGAGCAGCCGCAGCATGTCCTGCAGCGAGCACGACACGAAGAAGTATTGCTGCGCGAGACGCAGGCGCTTGCCGATCTCGGGCTCGTCGTTCGGATACAGCACTTTCGACAGCGTCTCGGAGATGACCTTTTCGTTGACGGCCTCGTAATAGTCGCCGGCGTTGAAGTCTTGCAGGTCGAACGACTCGACCGCTTCGCTTTTCCACAGCCGCAAGGTGTTGCAGGTGTTGACGCGATAGCCCAGCATCGGGATGTCGCACGCTACGCCTTTGATCTGCCGCGTGGGGGTCCAGCGCACACGCAGGTGCCCGCGTGCGTCGGTCTCGTTGTGCGTGCTGCCGCCGAACCCGACGTAGTACGCCACCTCGGCGCGCACGATCTCCCACGGATTGCCTCTTTGCAGCCACTTGTCGGTGGTTTCGACCTGCCAGCCGTCGCGAATTTGCTGGTCGAAGATGCCGAACTCGTAGCGGATGCCATAGCCGATGGCCGGGATTTCCAGCGTCGCGAGCGAATCCAGATAGCAGGCCGCGAGCCGGCCCAGCCCGCCATTACCGAGCCCCGGTTCCTCCTCGATCTCGAGCAGCGTATCGAGGTCGACGCCGAGCGAGGCCAGCGCTTCACGCGCGTTGGCCTCGATGTCGAGGTTGGCGAGGTTGTTGCCGAGTTGCGGGCCGATCAGGAATTCGGCGGAAAGGTAGCAGGCTACGCGCGAATCGCTGACGGCGTAGGTCTGGACGGAGGCGGCCCAGCGCGCCAGCATGCGGTCGCGCACACTGTAGGCGAGCGCCATGTACCAGTCGTGCGGCGAAGCGATGGCCGGATAGCGGCCGAGCAGGCACAGCAGATTGTCGAGCACGCCGCGCTGCAGCGCGGCGGCGCTCAGGCCGGTGCGCGCCGCATCCATGCTTTGCGGCGTGGTCGTGGTGGGAGCGTCGTCCATGGAGCTTTCCCCCGGTGCGTGCTGCGCGTGAGGTTCAGAAGGGCCAGACCCAGTCGGCGACCTCGGCGCGGTCCGTGGCGTGCGTATGCGCATGGTGCAGGCGGTGGGCGCGTTGCGCAGGCGCTTCGATGATCGACGGGGTCCGGATCGCACCTGTTCGCGAACCTCTGCGACCGGGTATTTTTGCCAGCCGACGAAGATTCATAACGCAGAATATGTTACTGCGCGAAGATTGCAAGGATGATCCGGCATCGTATTGCGCGGGCTGGAAAACCGCATGTTGTATTCAGGCCGCGATCCGATGTTCGTAGAACGGCCGGTCCCGATCGTCGAGAATCGCGTACAGCGCTGCCAGATCGTGCGGATCGGGATTCAACCACGCGTCGATATGCTCGGGCTTGATCGGAATGATGCAGCGATCATGGCCGGCGGCGGCAACCTCGGGTGGCGGATCATCGGTGATGGCCGCGAAGGACAATAGATCGGGCTCGCCTTTGCCGCTCCAGCGTGACCATAAGCATGCGACCAGCATGTCGTGGGGCGGGTTGGGGCTGAACTCCAGCCGGACATTTTCATCTTTGTCGCCGGGCGCCAGTTCACGGCCTTCCATCCGCGCGCGCGATACGTTCTCATAGAACGAACTGGCCAGCACGAGTCCATGCGAGTAGCCGAATAGCGTTTTCCAGAAACCTTCGAGACTGTCCCGACGAGCGTTGTACGTGCCCGGATAGCGGGTGTCGTGCGATGCGGGCTTGCCGGCGAGGCGGCACTGATAGCGCATCGGCTTGACGACGCGCTGGCCGTTTTCCATCACCAGTACCGGCGCGTAGTAGCCTGGAAAGATGCGCGAGTCGGCTGCTTTGGGATCGACGCGGCGGAGGTCGTCGAGCCGTTCGAGCGTGCGGTCGATCTTGTCTTTGGCGATCCGTTGGCTCTCGGTCGCCGCCTTGGTGACTTTGGTCTGCAAGGAGCGCTCGGCATCGGCGAAGCGGGTGCGCTGTTTGAACAGTTCCTGTTCGAGCTTCACGGTCTGCTGCGACCGGAAGCGTTCGATTAGCGCCCAGACTTCCCGTTGCGCGTCGGACTGCGGTTCCGAGAAGGCGTCTTCCATCGCTTTGGGAATCTTCGCCTGATTGTCTTGCGCGCGTTCGAAGAAAAGCCGCGCGAATTCCTCGATGCTCATCTGCGCGCCGAACATGCGAACGTAGCGCCGGTAGTCCGCCACGATCTGAGCCGAATAGCACATGGATGCCCTCCGTTTGCTGTTCCGATGATACGCATTCGCGCGCTCGCGTCAGCAGAAGTTTCTGCTCGTCGTTTGCAACTTGCCCAGCAGATGGGACATATCGACGAGCCTCTGCGCGACGAGGTGCCGTACTTCTCCCTGACACTGCCACGTGCCGTACACGGCGAGCAGCGTGGCGCCTAACGCTTCCTTGCGCTGTTTTTCGAGCAGGCCCGGCCAGATGATCACGTTGACGTTGCCCGTCTCGTCTTCGAGCGTGACGAATACGACGCCCTTGGCCGTGCCAGGTCGCTGACGCACCGTCACGAGTCCGCAGGCGCGCGCGAGGCGGCCGTCGCGATAGGTCCGCAGCGTCGCGGCCGGCATCAGCCGGTTCGCGAGCAATTGCGGCCTGAGCAGTTCCAGCGGATGGCGGTTCAGCGTCAGGCCGAGCGAGCGGTAGTCGGCGACGATGTCGTGCGCTTCGCTCGGTGCGCCCAGTTCGGGCGTTTCGTCCTGAGTCGCCGCGGCCGCGAGCATGTCCTTGTCCGGCACCGCGGCGACCGACTGCCACAGCGCTTCGCGGCGGTTTCCCGCGAGCGCTGCCAACGCATTCGCATCCGCGAGCGCATGCAGGTCTTTGCGGTCGAGCTGCGCGCGGCGCGCGAGATCGTTGACGCTCGCGAACGGACGAACCGCGCGCGCGTTCTCGATCCGTTCGGCGGCGCCGTCCTTCATGCCGCGCAGCAGCGAAAGACCGAGCCGCACGGCGGGGCGGGGCGCGCCCGCACGCGGTTCGAGCGAGGAGTCCCAGCCGCTCACCGTCACATCGACCGGCAACACCGTGACGCCGTGCCGCTGCGCATCCTGCACCAGTTGCGACGGCGAATAGAAGCCCATCGGCTGGCTGTTCAGCATCGCGGCGAGAAAGGCCTCGGGTTCGTGACACTTGAGCCAGCTGCTCGCATAGACGAGCAGCGCGAAACTGGCCGCGTGACTTTCGGGGAAGCCATATTCACCGAAGCCCTTGATCTGCTCGAAGATCGCCTCGGCGAAGGCCTCATCGTAGCCGCGCTCCTGCATGCCGAGCACGATGCGGTCATAGTATTTTTCGAGTCCGCCCTTGCGTTTCCACGCGGCCATCGCGCGCCGCAGCTGGTCGGCTTCGCCGGCGGTGAAGCCGGCCGCGAGAATCGCCACCTGCATCACCTGCTCCTGGAAGATCGGCACGCCGAGCGTGCGGCCCAGCGCGGTCTTCAACGCGTCGCTCGGATAGGTGACGGGCTCGAAGCCCTGGCGGCGCTGCAGGTACGGATGCACGGCGCCGCCCTGAATCGGACCCGGCCGCACGATCGCGACTTCGATCACGAGGTCGTAGAACGTCTGTGGCCGCATGCGCGGCAGCATGCTCATCTGCGCGCGCGATTCGATCTGGAACACGCCGACCGTATCGGCGGCTGAAATCATCGCGTAGGTCGCGGGATCTTCAGACGGAATGTCCTGCATTTCGAAACGTTCGCCGCGCTGTTCCGAAACGAGGTCGAGCGTGCGCCGGATCGCGGACAGCATGCCGAGCGCGAGCACGTCGACCTTCAGCAAGCCCAATGATTCGAGATCGTCCTTGTCCCACTCGATCACCGAGCGGTCGGCCATCGCCGCGTTTTCCACCGGCACGAGCCGCGTGAGCTTGCCGCGGCTGATCACGAAGCCGCCCGAATGCTGCGACAGATGGCGCGGAAAGTTCAGCAGCTGCGCGGCGAGCTTCGCCCAGGCCTGAATCAGCGGCTTGTCCGGATCGAGGCCGGATTCCGCGAAGCGCGCGAGCAGATCTTGGCGGCCATCGAACCAGTGATGCGACTTCGCGACCGCATCGACGATCTGCGGATCGACGCCGAGCGCCTTGCCGGTTTCCCGCAGCGCGCCACGCGGACGATAGGTCGACACCGCCGCCGCGATCGCGGCCCGGTCGCGGCCGTACTTGCGATAGATGTACTGGATCACTTCTTCGCGCCGCTGGTGCTCGAAGTCGACGTCGATATCGGGCGGCTCGCCGCGCTCCTTGCTGATGAAGCGCTCGAACAGCATGTTGCCGCGCGCCGGGTCCACTTCGGTCACGCCGAGGCAGTAGCAGACCGCCGAGTTCGCGGCCGAGCCGCGCCCCTGACACAGAATGTGCTGGCTGCGCGCGAAGCGGACGATGTCGTAGACGGTCAGGAAATACGGCTCGTACTGCAGGTCCGCGATCAGTTCGAGTTCGTGCTCGATCTGCTGCTGCACGTGATGCGGAATCCCCGCCGGAAAACGCCGCTGCGCGCCGATATAGGTCTCCTGGCGAAGATACGAGGCCGGCGTATGGCCGGCCGGCACCAGCTCGTCGGGATACTCGTAGCGCAGCTCATCGAGCGAAAACGTGCAGCGGCTCATGATGTCGACCGTCGCGGCCAGCGCGTCTTCCGGGTACAGGTTGGCGAGGCGCAACCGCGAGCGCAGATGCTGCTCGGCGTTCGGCGCGAGATCATAGCCGCACTCATGGACCGGCTTGCCGACCCGGATCGCGGTCATCGTGTCTTGCAGCGGCTTGCGCGAGCGCACGTGCATCACGACTTCGCCGAGCGCGACGACGGGCACGTCGCGGCTCTTCGCGACGAATTCGACCGCGCCGCGATGCATGTCGTCCATCGCGCGCTGATGCAGCACGAGACCGACCCATGCGCGGCCGGTGAAGGTTTCGTCGAGCCATTCGACCTGCGCGTCGAGCGCGTCTTCGCTGGCCGGGAAATCCGGCACCAGAATCGCGAGGCAGTCGGGCATGCCGAGCAGGTGGCGATATTCCTTCTCCGGCCGCGACAGATCCTGCGGCGTGAGCCGGTATTCGCCCTTGGGCGCGCGCATGCGCGCGAGCGTGATCAGCTCGGACAGATTGCCGTAGCCGTTGCGGTTGCGGGCGAGCAGGATCAGGCCGAAGGCCGGCGAACCATCGGCATTGACGAGCCGGAAATACGAACCGACGATGAACGGCAGCTTCGCTTCCTTCGCCGCGACATGCGCGCGCACGACTCCCGCGAGCGAGCATTCGTCGGTGATCGCGAGCGCGGAGTAGCCGAGTTGCGCGGCACGCTCGGCCAGTTCCTCAGCGTGCGACGCACCGCGCAGAAACGTGAAGTTGGAAAAGCAGAACAGCTCGGCATACGCCGGCAGCATCGTGAAGGTGGTGTCCATGGCCGTTCATCCGCGCATATCAGCCGCGCCTGTCAGCCGAACAGGCCATGAAGGAACCAGCGTTGCTCTTCTTCCGCGTCGCGGCTGCTCACGCGTTCGCGGTAGATCCAGTAGCAGCTCTGGTCGTCCGCCTGCGCGACGAAGTAATCGCGCGTGACGAGCTCGCCGTCGAACCAGCCGCTCTCGATACGCTCGCCCGGCGACACCATGCGCAACGGCGAGCCATAGAACGGACGGTGCTGGCGCATCAACAGACGCACGGGCGTGTCGAGCATCCACGTCGGGCGCGGCAGATTCTGCGGCAGCGGTCCGGGCTTGACCGGCTGCGACACCGGCAGCCAGCGGTTCGCGATCTCCGGGCGATGATCGGCACTCGGCGCGGGTTTCAGCACGTTCTCTTCGCCGAGCCGCGCGACCAGCAGTTCGAGCAGCCGCTCGTGGTCTTCCTGCGAGCCGCCCGGTTCGGGAAACAGCGTCGCGGACGCGGGCGCGGCCGACTCGACGTTCGATGCGTCGAGCCGCAACGCAATCACGGGCGCGGCGAGCTCGATGCGATGCAGCCGTTCCTTCAGCAGCCGCATCAGATGTTCTTCGCGCCAGGTCGGCTCGCCGAGCGCGATGTCGATCGTGGTCGGCTCGATCGCATTGCGTCCGCGCTCGTGTTCGAGCGACAGGCGAATGCCGCTGACCGCAAGCTGCTTCGCGCACAGCCATCCGCACAGTTGCACGACGAGCCGCTGTGCGCCGAACACCGCGCCATCCGCGTGTTCGAGCCGGTCCGGCATCTCGATGCGCGCCGAGAACGTGGGCGGCAGTTCGAGCCAGTCGAACAGTTCGGGCGCGGTCCCGAACGCGCGGTCGAGCGAGTCGAGCAGATGTTCGCCGCAGCGGCGCTGCAAGCCGGCGCGGGGCAGGCGGCGCAGATCGGCGATGCGCTCGCAGCCGAGGCCCGTGAACCAGTCGGCGAACGGGCGGACTTCGGGCACGGCGAGCATCGGCAGCGCTGAGAGGCGCTGTTCGAGCGAGGCGAGCTTCAGCACGCGGCGGTTGCCGAACTTCGCGAGCAGCCACGCGCCCTGGCCGGTCGGCGCGGCACTGATGCGCGCGGTGAAGCCGAGCGCCTCGAGGATGGCCTTGGCGTCGCGGCACAGCGCGAGCAGGCCGCCGAAGAGCCGCAGACTCGCGCCGATCTCGACGATCACCGTCGCCTCATCGAGCAGCGCGACTTCGGGCGAGAAGCGCATCAGCGCGATCCCCACCTCGCGATGAGCCGCCGCCTCGCGGCCGCTGTCGCGCTCGTACATCTCGGTTTCCGGCGACAGCGTCAGCACGCCGCCGCGCTTCATGCCCGCACGCACGCCCGCCGAGCGCGCGGCGGGATCGGCCATGACCACCTTGTCTTTCTCCAGCACCGCGCAGCCATGCGCGGGCTCAGGCGACCACTTCGGTCTGAAGACCTCGAGCGGCAACTTTGGCAGATGAACGGCGAGAAAGACGCGCATGTCGGGAAAGCAGAACGGGGGTGGGTTGAAGGGGAATCGACAGGGGCTCTGCGCGAGCGGGCCCTCGTCGTTTCACGATGTCGATGGTGAGACCCTCGGCCGATGGCCTGAGCGCGAGCCGCAGCAGCGCGGGCGACGCGTCCTGCGCGGTGGCGAGCGGCCGCACCATGATGAACAGCGTCTCCGACGACTGCGCGGCCAGATGCAGGCGGCGCAGCGACGACGCCTGCGCGTATTGCGCCCAGAAGATCAGCGCGCCGCAACTGCCGGCGCGCAGGATTTGCTCGGCGGACCACAGCGCGTCGGCGGTTTTCGGCGCGTTGATGCGCAGCACCTGCTGCAGCGACAGGCCGATGTAGTTGAGCCCGAGGCCGTCCGGCGTGTGCGGCGGCTGCACGAAGGCGACCGGACGCTCGCCGACGGCGCTGAGCGCCGGCTGCAACAGCCGCAGTTCGCCGACGCCGGCCTGCTGCACCAGCAGATCGACCAGCGCGCCGAGCGGCCAGCCGCCGCCGGGCAATTCCGCCGACAGGGCCGGATAGCCGGTATCAACGCTGCGGCCGCGGCCAGCGCCAAGCTGGGACGCCCGCCACAAGGACGGGTGAATGGCTTCCGGTGCTGGCAGGGCGGTTGTCATTTGCGAAAATACCTGTATGGATATACAGTATCCTACATCGTTTTTAAGATATGGCGAATAGGCACTTTTTTCGGGAGCGGATGAATGGACATGCGAGTGCGCAAGCCGGCCGGGCATCCGATGCCCGAGATCGCGGCGTTCGTGGCCGAACTGAAGGCGGCGTTCGGCGAGCCGGGCATCGATGAAGCGATTCGCCGCGGCAAGGCGGGCGAGCCGAGCTTTCATGCGCGGGAAAACGGCCGCTCGGTGGGAACGGCGCGGCCGGCCGAGGCTAACGTCTGGCGTGTGGATCGCGCGGTGCGCGACCGCCACTACTGCGAGGGTTGCGACGGCTCGTGCGTTGGCAGCGCGAAGTCGTGCCGTCCATAATTGCAGCGGCCCTCAACCTCGGAGAACCCCATGCTGCGCACGTACCTCGGAAGCTGCCATTGCCAATTCGTGAAGTTCGAGGCTCGCATCGATTTCGACAAGGGCACGTCGAAATGCAATTGCAGTTATTGCAGCAGGCTGCGATTCTGGCACGTGCAGGTTCGCCGCGAGGACTTTCGTCTGCTTTCGGACGAAGCCGCGCTCAGCGAATATCAGGGGAAAAATGCGGTCGCGCATCATCCGTTCTGCCGGCGCTGCGGGGTCCATGTATTCGATCGGATCGATATGCCGAACGGCACGGGGTATCCGTATATCAACGTCAATATCATGTGCATCGATGAACTCGATCTCGATGCGGCGTTGAGTGCGCCCGTGATCTATCGGGATGGGTTGCACAATGACTGGGGCAATCCCCCCGAGCAAACGCAGCATCTTTGATCGCTGCGCCTCCTGAATAATGCAAAATAATCGGTTTCCAAGATGCGGAGACCGGTCGTGGGCGTCAACTTCGACTTGAACGACTTGCAGGCGTTTCGCGCGGTGGTGGAACTGGGCAGCTTCCGCAAGGCCGCCGAGGCGGTGAGCATTTCCCAACCGGCCTTGAGTCGTCGGATCGACAAGCTCGAGGAAGCGCTCGGCGTGCGTCTCTTCGAGCGAACCACGCGTAGCGTCACACTCACAACTGTCGGCCGCGTGTTCGCCCCGAGCGCGGAACAACTGCTGGATGACCTTGACGTCGCACTGCTCGGCATTCGCGATGTTTCATCGAGCCGCCTGGGTCATGTGACTATCGCGTGCGTGCCATCGGTGGCGTACTACTTTCTGCCGAGCGTCATCGCGAGCTACCATCGCCGCTTTCCACGCATCCGGGTCAAGCTTCTGGATGCGAGCGCCAACGAGGTGCTTGGCGCCGTCATCAGCGGCGAGGCTGATTTCGGCGTGAGCTTCATGGGCAGTCAAGAGTCCGAGATCGAGTTCAAAGTCCTGCTGCAAGAGCGGTTTGTTGCTGCTTGCCGCCGCGATCATCCCCTCGCACGCAAGAAGCGCGTGACCTGGACCGAGCTTTACGAGCACGATTACGTCTCGGTCGACAAGACTTCCGGCAACCGTCTGTTGCTCGACCAGGCGCTCTCGAGCGTCGCGCCACGTGCGCCGAGCGTCTGCGAGACGCGACACGTGACGACCATGCTCGGGTTGATCGAAGCGGGGCTCGGCGTCGCCGCCGTGCCGTCGATGGCCATGCCCGGACATGACCACCCCATCCTCACGAGCGTGCCGCTCGTCGAACCGGTGGTGAGACGACGCGTGGGAATCGTAAGACGGCGCGGACGGCCGCTCACACCGGCCGCCCAGGAGTTTCATCGGACGATCATCGAGATGAAGCGCGCCGGAGCCGCAAGCGGTGATGCCGTGGGCAATAACGTAACGGCGACAGTCAAGACAGGAAGGAAGACCGCATCGTGAGGTTGGCAAGACCGCTTCGACCGCTCTATGTGCAAGTCCTGCTGGCCATGGTGCTCGGCATGATCCTCGGCCATTTCTGGCCGGCAGCGGGCGCGCAGCTCAAGCCGCTCAGCGACGCGTTTCTCGGGCTCGTGCGAATGATGGTCGCGCCGATCGTCTTCTGCACGATCGTCTCGGGCATTACGTCGCTCGCCAGCGGGAAGGCCATCGGACGCACGATCATCCGGGCGCTGGCGCTTTTTTATTGCCTGACGGCCGTCGCGCTCGTGTTCGGACTCGGCATCGCGTTCGTGCTGCGACCTGGCGCGGGCATGCACATCGACGTACATCATCTCGATTCGAGCATCCTCGCGCAATATACGAAGCACGCGCAGGCGGGCGGACTTGTGGCGTTCGGATTGAGCGTGATCCCGGAGACGATGCTCGGGGCCTTCGAGAAGGGCGAGGTGCTGCCGGTGCTGCTGCTCTCGCTGCTGTTCGGCTTCTCTCTGAATTCATATCCGCAGGCCGGCCGGCCCGTGCTGGCGCTCATCGACGGCGTCGCCCAGATCCTGTTTCGCGTCCTCGCGATGATCATGCGGCTCGCTCCGCTCGGAGCGTTCGGCGCGATGGCGTTCACGGTGGGCCGCTTCGGCATCCGCTCGGTCGGCTCGCTCGGCATGCTGATGGTGTCGTTCTACGTCGCATGCGTGATGTTCGTTGCGCTGGTGCTCGCGCCGCTCGCGCGGCTGCACGGTTTCGCGCTTTGGCGACTCCTGCGCTACATGCGCGAGGAATTGCTCATCGTTCTCGCGACATCGTCGACGGAGCCGGTGCTGCCGCGTTTGATCGGGAAGCTGGAGGCGCTCGGTTGCGACAAGGGCGTCGTCGGGCTCGTGCTGCCCGCGGGCTATTCGTTCAATCTGGACGGCACTGCGATCTATCTGACGCTCGCCTCGATGTTCATCGCTCAGGCGTGCGATGTGCCGCTATCCGCGTCTCAGACCGCGACGATGCTCGCCGTCATGCTGCTCACTTCCAAGGGCGCGGCCGGCGTGTCCGGCAGCGGGCTGGTCGCGCTCGTCGCTACGCTCACGGTGATTCCGGACTTGCCGGTTGCCGGGGCGGCGCTGCTGGTGGGCATCGACCGCTTCATGTCCGAGGCGCGCGCGCTGACGAGTGTCATCAGCAACGCGTGCGCAGTGATCTTCGTTTCGATGTGGGAAGGCGCGTGCGATCGAGCACGTCTCGCACAGATGCTCAGGGCGACCGAGCCAGTCCGCCCGGACGTCGCGAATGATCCCGCGACAGACGCCTTGCGGTGACGGGAATGCTGGCTGAGACAAGCCTTTCCGTGGTTCTGCCTCAATGCGCCAGGACGGAATCGAGCCCGGTCGATTTCACTTCCGCTTGTACATCGGGTGAAGCAAGATAGTCGAGAAGCGCTTTCGCTTCCTTCGGATGCCGCGCACCGACGGGAATGCCGGCGGCGAAACGCGTGACGGACTGCAGAGACTCGGGAATCTTGCCGACGAACGTGGCGCCCTGGACGGGCAGCAATTCGCTCACCTGCTGGAAGCCGATTTCGTAGTCCCCGTTTGCCACCACCGACGCCACCGGAATCCGCGGGATCATCTTCGCCTTCGACCTGACCTGATCCTCGATGCCCAGCTTCTTGAACAGATCTCGCTCTATATAAACGCCGCTCGCGCTGTCCGAGTAGGCGATCGACTTCGCCTGCAACAGGGTCTGCCTGAGGCCCTCGGGGGAGCTGATGTCGGGCTTCACCGCCCCTTCGCGCACGACCATGCCGATGCGCGAATCGGCCAGCTCTACCCGCGATCCGGGGATGACCTTGCCTTGCTTGATCAGTTCGTCGAGTGCGTAGCCGACCATGATGACGGCGTCCGCGGGCTCGCCGCGCTCGAGCCTGTTGGGGATCGCTTCGGGCGATTTGCCCATCGAGGGCCCGAGCGAGGTGTCGAGCGTGTTGCCAGTCTGGGACGCGAACCTCGGGCCGAGCACCTTGTACGCGGCGGTGAAGCCGCCGGAGCTCATGACGTGCAGGTCGGCGGCCTGCACGTTCGCCGCAGCGGCCGAGCCCGCGACGAGCGCCGCGGCGCAAAGTTTCAGAAGCAGATTTTTCATGGTCATGGTCGTGTGCGGTTGCGATGGATGCGGGGCAAGCGCATCAGTGCGCCGGCGTCAGCGTGACTGCGCGGCGGCGATAGAGCGCGAACGTCGCCAAAAGCGCGCACGCTGCGGCGAGGCTCATCCAGTATCCGGGCGCGGCCTTGTCGCCAGTCATATGAATGAGCGCCGTCGAGATCGCGGGCGTGAAGCCTCCGAACACGGCCGTCGCGAGGCTGTAGGCGAGCGAGAACCCGGCAACGCGCACCTGCACCGGCATCACTTCCGTGAGCGCGACGACCATCGCGCCGTTATAGATGCCGTACATGAACGAGAGCCAAAGGAGGACGAGCAGCATGTTGACGAAGCTCGGCGCGTGAGCGAGCAGCGACAGTGCCGGGTAGGCGGTCGCGATGGCGAGCACCGTCATGGCGACGAGGAGCGGCCGGCGGCCGAGCTTGTCGGAGAGCGCCCCGCCGATCGGCAGCCACACGAAGTTCGATACGCCGACACACAGCGTCACGAGCAGGCTGTCGGCGGTGCTCAGGTGCAGGACCGTCTTGCCGAAGGTCGGCGCGTAGACCGTGATGAGGTAAAAGCTCGTGGTGGTCATCGCCACCAGCATCATGCCTGCGACGACGACGGCCCAGTTCTGGACCAGCGTGCCGAATACTTCCTTCATGGTCGGACGATGCTGGCGCGCCTTGAACTCCTGCGTTTCCTCCAGATTGCGGCGCAGCATGAAGATGAACGGCACGATCATGCAGCCCACGAAGAACGGCACGCGCCAACCCCACGCTGCGATGGCCGATGCGCTCAGCCACTGATTGAGCCCGAAGCCGAGGCCCGCGGCGACGACGATCGCCACCTGTTGGCTCGCGGACTGCCAGCTCGTGAAAAACCCTTTGCGGCCGGGCGTGGCCATCTCGGCAAGATACACCGACACGCCGCCCAGCTCCGCGCCCGCCGAGAAGCCCTGCAGCAGCCGGCCGAGCAGCACGAGCGCGGGCGCCAGAAGTCCGATCGTCGCGTAGCCCGGTACGAACGCGATCAGGATCGTGCCGCTCGCCATGATGGAAAGCGTGACGATGAGGCCCTTGCGGCGGCCGACGTCGTCGATGTAGGCGCCGAGCACGATCGCGCCCAGCGGGCGCATCAGGAAGCCGGCGCCGAACACGGCGAACGTCATCATCAACGAGGCGAACTCGCTGTGGGCGGGAAAGAAAACGTTGGCGATCTGCGTGGCGTAGAAGCCGAACAGGAAGAAGTCGAACTGCTCCAGGAAATTCCCGGCCGTTACACGGAAAACCGTGGCGGCCTTCGAACGTCCGCTGGAAAGGTTAGACGAGGGGTGCATCGAGGTGTCTCCTGAGATCTTGAAAAGACGCGGTGGTCCGGCCGATTGTGGTTTTGGAAATATTGGCCTGGAGGCGGCAAAACGATAAGTGCAACTTTCGGAACGATTGATGTTCTGTCGTTATCAATCGCGGCGGCTTTGCATGCGACCAGTGCTGCGCTTCGTTCGCAGCAGGTGCGAGCGAAACCCGCATCATCGAGCGCGTTCTTGTGGCAGCGGGAATCAACGGCGACGTGTGTCGTGCAAAAGATGCGTTGGTGCGCGGCGCCGCGAACGTGACTCGAGCTCGCAGTCGGATGCGCTGATAGGAACGGCGTCACGCGCTTATAGGTTCTTCTTCTAATGCGCTGTTCTTTTGAACCGTTTTCTCGGGCTTCTGGTGACACATGGTTGCGCAAGAAGATCAGGAGTAGAAGTGCGATTTTTGGAAGCATTGATGCATGGGCGTTATCAATGCCAGTCCAACTAGCCGAATCAAGCCAATTCGGTTTCCCTGCAATTGCGCCGGTCAGGGGGCTCTTCGCGGATGGTGGGGCATGTCCGGCAGGTGGGCGTCCAGTCGATGGCGTTCCGATGTGAACTGAGCGAACTCGGGGTTGAATCTGGACGGATCATCGAGCGTGCCGGCGTAGAGCGTCACGATGTCCGGCGCGTGATGCGGCGTACCGAATAGCAGGCTGCCGCAATGAGGGCAGAAGTTGCGCGTCGTCGGCATTCCGCTGCCGCCGATCTTCGTATAAGGCCTGATTTCACCTTCGAACGAAAAGCTGGCGGCTCTCACCACGACGACCGGCAAACCCGCGGAACCGGAAGCGCGCTGACAATCGCGGCAATGGCAGATGAGTTGCGCGAGTGAATCACCGTGAGCTTTGTATTGCACCGCGCCGCACAGGCAGCGCCCCGTCCAGGGAGTTGACATCGATCTGCTCCGGTTCAAATGTTCTCGCTGTTTGCTCGGGAGACTATGAATACATGCGGCGGACAGTAGCTTAGCAGAGCTCCAACGTCGTTCAGCGATCGCATCGAATCTGCGAGCGAAGCGTCGGCAGATCCGTCGCGCGTGCGCCGTTTCGCGGCGCACCCGCGGACCAGCGCTCAAGCTCGGGGCGCATAGACGTTGCACCAGCCTTCAGCGGTAACGAATTTGCCGGGGAACATCGGGCACGGTCCGGCGGCCTCACCCGCTGCGCCGGTATAGAAACGACAGTTCGCGCAGGTCTGGCCCGCGTGGTACTTGGGGAACTTCGCGGCGTCGACGCTGCTCGCTTTCGCACGATAGCCGAGCGAGCCGGCCGTGGCGTCGTTTTCATCGACGGGCGGCGGCGCGGCGAGCGCGAGGTCGGCGCTGGCGAGCGCGGCGCACAGGCCCGCGGCCTGGAGAATGAAGTGTCTGCGATTGTGGGAGACCATGATGATGTCCTGAGAAAAGAAATGGCTCGGCCATGCCGCATTCCATTCGATCGAAGCGGCATGGCGTTGCAATGCAGTCCGATGCAACGTGTCAGTGGCGCGGTCCGGCGTTCAACGGCGTGGTAGAGGATTGCGCGGCCTGCGCGGTCAGCTTCGCGTTGCCGGTGTCGTAGCCATTCGTATAGAGCAGGAAAGCCATCAGATCGGCGTACTCCTCATCGCTCATCTTGCCGGGATGATCCGCGGGCATGTTGGTCGACATGTACTGATAGATGCCGCCGATCGTCAGATGCGAGTTCGCCGCTGGCGCGAAAGCCGGTCCGATCAACGAGGGCGCCGTGTTGCCTTCGAGCTTTTCGCCGTGGCATTTCGCGCACGAATCGGCATATAGATGTTCGCCGTGGGCGACCTGATCGTGATCGAACGATGGTGCCTCGGTCGTCGCCGCAACCTTGATGAAGCCGCCGGCGGCCGGCATGCCGCTCACGCGCCATACATTCGCACGCGGCGACGGCTGCGTCGGGCCGTCGAGATAGCGTGCGGGACTGCGTACGAGGCTCGCGCGAGTGGTCGCCGAAACGGTCGCGATCGTGGCTGGTAACGCCCAGTTGCGCGTCAGCGCCGCGAGCCGGCCATCGCTGCGCAAGCGCGCGAGCGCGCCGTCGATGCGCTTTTGCAACTGCTGCGTGCCGGGTCCCGACGCGAACACGAGATTCCAGTCGGCATAGGGCGATTCGGCGACGGCGACGTCGAAGTGCTGCTGCGGGTGCGCACGCCGATACGCCACCACGGCCGGGTACCAGACGATCGCGCGCTGGGCGCGTCTTTTCGCGACGGCGTCGACGGTCAGCCTGGAGGTGGTTTCCAGATCGAAGCGCGCGTTCTTCTGCTCGACCGCGATCAGTTGCGACGGGCTCGACCAGGTGGCCGCAATCGTGATCTTGCCGTCCGGTGCCGCGACGCTGGTGTTGGCCGCATGGTCGCCGCGCAGCGCAATGCTGACATAGCCGGAGTGAAGATAGCCTTGGGAAAAGAGTAGCTGGGAGTCGGAGCCGTCGGCCACGCTCGAACGCGGGAAGCCCGCGATCACATCGCAGTCGCGCTGCAGCGATTTCGACAGCTCGCGAGCGGAGATGCCGTCGTCGTCGCCGTTGTCGTCGATGCCGCGCGACGCGAAGGTCCCGGCGATGCCCGCGGTGCTCAACACCGCGCGTGCGACGGACTTGTCCAGCTCGGCCGAAGGGCTGCCGGGCATCGTGCATACGCGGACGCTGGATGGCGTCTGCGCCGCCGCATGGACGGCAACCTGCGCGGCGCCGGCGACGAGGGCGCTGGCGAGGGCAACCTGAGTGAGTCGAATGTTCATGATGGTGCTTTCCTGTGATGGCGGGAACACCGCGCCCGCGTGAACTGCGTGCGGGCGCGGCGAGACGCAGCTGCGAGAGTCGGAGGTGCGGAACGATGCGGGTGCGGTGGCTGCGTTCAGCTGCGATCGAGCGCGAACACATACAGCGTGCCGCCGCGCGGAACGTCCTTCGCGACGTCGGCCATCGGGCCGCCCCAGATCGGATTCGCACCGCCGTAGCCCGCGAGCACGGCCACGTATTCCTTGCCGTCGACTTCGAACACGGAAGGTTGCGCGACGATGCCGCTCGCGAGTTGCGGGCTCTCCCAAAGCACCTTTCCCGTCGTCACGTCGAACGCGTACAGATGGCCGTCGAGCGAGCCGCTGAAGGCGAGCCCGCTCGCGGTCGTGGCGACGCCGCCGTTCCACGGCATTTTGGTCCAGTGACCCCACAGCTTCTTGCCGGTATTGACGTCGATGGCCTGAAGCTCGCCATAGCCTTGGCTGCCCGGTTCGGGCTGAATCTCGAAGCCTTCGCCGAGGTAGGGCAGGCCCTCCATGTAGCTGACCGACTTGCCGGACAGGCTCATGCACGCATGCAGCGATGGCACCACCGCGATGTGCCGCTCCGGATCGTAGGAGGTCGACCACCAGTTCTTGCCGCCGAGAAAGCTTGGGCAGGTGTTGATCGTCGTGCCGGCCTTCGGAAACCGGCTGGCGTCCTGAACCGGTTTGCCGTCGGCGGTGTAGCCGGTCACCGATAGCGCCTTGACGAACGGCTCCGCGTAGATCAGCTTGCCGGTCTTGCGATCGATCGCGTGGAAGAAGCCGTTGCGGTCGGCATGGATGATCGCGTCATACGGCTTGCCCTTGTAGCTGATGTTGGCAAGCACCGGCGTGTTGACGCCGTCGTAGTCCCACGTGTCGTTGTTCGTGTACTGGTAGTGCCACTTCAGCTCGCCGTTTTTCGGGTTCAGCGCGAGCAGTGAATCGGAGTACAGGTTGTCGCCCGGACGCAGCGCGGCGAGCCACGGCCCCGGATTGCCGACGCCCCAGTACAGCGTCTGCGTGGCCGCGTCGTAAGTGCCGGTCAGCCACGCCGCGCCGCCGCCATGTTCCTGCATGCCGTCGGGCCATGTGTCGCTACCTTTCTCACCGGCACTAGGGATCGTGTAGCGCTTCCAGATGATCGAGCCGTCGTCGGGATTGAGCGCGGCGATATAGCCGCGAATCCCATACTCGCCGCCCGACGTGCCGACGACGATCGCGCCATCGAGCGCGAGCGGTGCAAGCGAGAACGCGTAGCCGAGACCCGGCTCGAACATCTGTTTCTTCCACACGAGGTTGCCGCTCTGCGCGTCGATCGCGGCCACCTCGCCGCTCAGCATCGCCACGTAGACGTTCTTGCCATACAGCGCGACGCCGCGATTCACGACATCGCAACAGGCGGTCTTGAACGATTCCGCGCCGAGCTTCGGCTCGTATTTCCACAGCTGCGTGCCGGTTTTGACATCGAACGCATAGACGTTGTCCTTTGGCGTACTGACGAAAAGGTATCCGCCGTTGACGATCGGAGTTGCTTCGAATCCCTGCTTGAGTTCCGCGGGGAAGCGATAGCTCCAGGCCTGCTTGAGACCGGCGACGTTCGATGCATCGATCTGCTTCAGAGGGGAATGCGACTGGCCGCTATAGCTGCGGTAATAGGTGAGCCAACCCCGGTCGCTTTGCGCTTGAGCGAGGCGCTCATAGGTCACGGCGGGATAGTCCGGGGCGGCGCCCACCGGAGCCACGTTCAGTGCCATCGCGATCGCGATGCTCGCTCCAAGGACAGCCAGCCGGCCAGCGGCGGGCGAACGGTTCTTCATGGTCGTCTCCTGAGTGTTTGTCGATGCAGTGCCGGGAGAGGCGTCGCCTCTTCGTTCCGTGTCGATCCGGATGCGATGCGGTTACCGCAAGTCGCATGCCATTTTTGTGAGCGAGTCCGAAAGGTCGGCGCGCCTGAACGTGCGGCGGCATGTATCGCTTGCGTGGCGTTCCATCTGTTGCGTCCCGGTACAACGCCGGGCGATGGAGTGTTGAGAAACAGCACAATTGCGGCGCTCGCGCACATCGCTGCCGGGCTTTCACGTCTGAGCTATCTCGACACAGGCGACCCGCAGATCGCCGCGCTCATTGCGAAGGGCAAAAGAGTGATCGGCAAGGACATTCCGATCCTGATCAATGGCGAGACCGGCACGGGCAAGGAACTGCTCGCGCAGGCGATCCACAACGATTCGCCGCGTCACGCCGGGCCGTTCGTCGCGGTCAACTGTGCTTCGATTCCCGAGACGCTGATCGAATCCGAACTGTTCGGCTACGAGGAAGGCGCATTCACCGGAGCGCGGCGCAAAGGCGCAATCGGCAAGCTGCTGCAAGCGAACGGCGGCACGCTGTTTCTCGATGAAATCGGCGACATGCCGTATTCGCTGCAAGTGCGGCTGCTGCGCGTGCTGCAGGAACGCGTCGTCAACCCGCTCGGCTCGACGCGCAGCATTGCGGTGGACGTCGCGATCATCTGCGCGACGCATCGGGACCTGCGCGTGATGATCGCGCAAAACCGCTTCCGCGAGGATCTCTACTACCGGCTCAATGGCCTTGTGGTGCGTCTGCCGCGTCTGCGCAAGCGGACCGATCTCGCGGTCGTGATCCAGAAGATGTTGCTGCGCGAATCGCTCGCGAGCGCGAACGGCCAGCCGCTTCACGTCGCGCCCGACGTGATGGCGATGTTCGAGCGCTGTCCGTGGCCGGGCAACTTCAGGCAGCTCGGCAATCTGCTGCGCACTGCGGCGGCCATGGTCGACGCGGACGGCGAGATCCGGCGCGAGCATTTGCCCGATGACTTCTTCGATGACCTGCGCTGTGGCGTTGCGTCGAGCGGCGCGGCGGATACGCGAGGCGCGGGCAGTGCGTGCGTGCCGGAGTGCGAGCGCCTTCAGGACGTGACCGTGTCGGCGATTGCCGCGGCGCTCGCGCGGCATGGCGGCAACGTTTCGGCGGCCGCGCGCGAGCTCGGCGTGTCGCGCAACATGATCTACCGGAAGATGCCCGCGGTCGAGCCGGGACGTACCGTGGACGGCTTTTGAGCCCATCGCGCCGTTTTCATCGGCGCTTCTGTTTCGCTCACGTGCTGTCACGCCGCTGTTGCATCGCGCAGCAGCGGTGCTCCAAAAATCAACATCGTCCATCTCCCGAATGCCCGCGCCTCGCATTACGACATCGGCATGTCCTTTGCTTTGAAGGGAGCGGCCGCGCATCGAGTGCGGTTTTTCATCCAATCGCAAACAAGGAGACATGCCATGCAATGGATTACCCCGTCGTATGCCGAAGTGCGTTTCGGCTTTGAAATCACGATGTATATCGCCAATCGCTGAGCGGGCTGCGGCGTGCCGCCCGCGCTGCACGTAGGGCGCCGCGGGCGGCGAAGGCAACGAACGACCATGAACACACTGGGATCGCAATGAACACGCGTGACTCGGATAGCGGCGTGCCGCTGCGCCCCCGCCTGCGAAGCGTCTTCCGCCTGCAGTGGGAAGCGGCGCAGGACGCCTACGTGCTGCTCTATGCCGAAGGGATGGTGAAGCTCAACGCTAGCGCCGGCGCGATCCTCGCGCGTTGCGACGGAGAACACGAGCTCGACGACATCATCGGCGAACTCGAACGGCTTTTCGGCACGTCCGAGCTTGCGCCCGACGTCTACCGTTTTCTCGATCACGCGCGGCTGCGCGGCTGGCTGGATTGACCAGCCCCAGGACTCTATGCGCGCTGCCCGCTCTCAAGAAAGCCGCCACGCCCGCCGGGTCCCGGCGAGCCGTCGGCGCTCACGCAGTTGCGAAACGGATCTGTTTGCATAAGCGATCCGCATAGCTGCGTGGCATCTTTCCCATGCGAGCTCGCGTAGCTCACCCTCGATAGAAAGCGATGGCGTCGCGCTTGCACGACAACGATTTCGCATTCGTTGTCCGTGTGACCGTTCATGTCTGTGACACGCGCAAACGATAAATTTCGCGGGTCGAATGGCAGGACCGCTCAGGATTTGTTTGCCACAGCATGAAGCCGATGCAATGTGCCGCAATGGACTGGAGTCAATGAGAACATCGCCATCCAGAATCGCCATCGCCGTCTCCGCTGCAACGTTGTCGCTCGCCACCGGGGCGAATGCACAACAGACTCAAACCGCGGCCGCTCAACAGACTGAACCACCGGTCACTCTGGGACCCATCGTTGTCAATGCGACGAGACCAGCGGCCGCTCCCGATAACGTGGACGACCCCGAACAGATCGTGAGCGTTAGCAAGACCGGCACGCCGCTCGGCGACCTGCCGATGAGCGTGGAGGTCGTTCCGCGCGGAATTCTCGACGAACAAGGCGCCATGTCGTTGCAGGACGCGATCCGCAAAGGCAACGTGTCCGGAGTGAACTACGGCGGTACCGATTCGAAGGGCTTCACCGACCACTTCATGATCCGTGGCCTGCAGGCGCAGACCTATGACGACGGCTTTTCGGACGGCGACCAGGTCAATGGCCCAATGCATTCGCTGCTGGGCGTCGAGCGCATCGAGGTGCTCAAAGGTCCGGGCTCGGCGCTGCTAGGCAGCGGCCCGCCGGGCGGCTCCATCAACCTGATCCACTACACGCCGTCCGCACAGTTCCACTGGGGCGGCGATATCCAGGCCGGCTCTTTCGGTACGGTCAACGCGAGTGGCTACGTCACCGGTCCAACCGGCATCGACGGACTGAACTATCGTGTCGACGCCAGCGCCGGCCGCTCGGACGGCTACCGCGGCCTGGCATCCTGGAATAGGGAAATCCGGCCCGATCTGCAGTGGAAAATCGGCGACCACAAGGTCGAATTCTCGATCGACGCGCAACAGTACATGGCAACGCCCGACTCATACGGGATCATCTACTACAAGGGTGCGCCGATTCGCAATGTCCCGTTCAACGCCAAATATTCGACGCCATTCGCGAACGCGCACGGAAACTACATTCGTGCCACGCTGACGGACGAGTGGCGCATCAGCGACTTCCTGACGATCAATAATCGCCTGTCCTACATGCACCACACGCTGGACTTCTACAGCAACGGCGACAGCACGCACGCGAAGGTCAAGGGCAACGCATTCGTCGGCCGCCAGTTGCGCGATCAGGACGATTCGCTCAACACGTTCGACTACCAGTTGGAACCAGTGTGGAAATTCTCGACCGGCAGCGTCCACCATACGCTGCTGACCGGCTTCGAATACCTGAACCAGGATCTCAACAGCGCGAAGACCACAGCAGACCTTCCGGACATAAGCAACATCTTCGCGCCGGTGCCGCTGGAAACATCCATCGCAAGCCTGCACTTCCAGTGCGCGCCCTCTCACTCGTGCCAGAACGATCATGTGCGGGCGAATTTCTACAGCCTTTACGCGACCGATCAGGTGGACGTGACGGATAGATTCAAGATTCGCGCAGGCGTGCGCAAGGACTGGTTCGGTACGTCGCTGACCTTGAACCCGGTCCCCGGCGAGCCGAATCGTACGGCCAACGACGGCATCACGCTGGTTCCTGGCAACACGTACACGCGCAACGATGCCCCGACCAGTTGGAGCGCCGGGATGTTGTACAAGCTGACGCCGTGGATGACGCCGTACTTCGGCGTATCGCGCAGCTATCTCGCGAATTTCAACTCGGAAAACACGGCTTTTTCCATCGGCCCACCGGAATCAGCGCTGCAATACGAACTGGGCATAAAGTGGTCGTTCGACGACGGGCGCTACGTGCTCAACACCGTGCTGTTCGACGTCAAGCGGGAACACGTGGCGACCCCGTTCGGTGAGGAACAACTCGCGTTCGATTCGCAGCGCACGCGCGGCGGCGAGGCTTCGTTCGACGCGGATCTCACGTCGAACTGGCACGTGTACGCGAACTTTACCGGACAGCAGGCGCACATCACTTATAGTCCGGACACCCCGGGTGCGGTAGGAACCGCCCCGCAGGGCGTGCCGGCCTTTATGGCGAACCTGTGGACGACATACCGCTTCAGCCTCTTCGGCAGGGCAGGTTTTCATGCGGGTGCGGGCATCGACTACATGAGCCGGATGACGAACGGCTTTGCCAACGGCTACGACTGGGCACCGGCCTCCGTGATCGCGAACCTGCAGTTCGGTTACGCGGAGCGTCACTGGGGAGCCGATCTGAACATCGACAACGTCACCAACCAGCGCTACTTCATCGCCACCAACGTGGTCGGTGCCTACCCCGGCTCGCCGTTAGCCGCGTACGTTCGCCTGCACGCGGACTTTTGATCGGGCACGGCAGCGGGCGGCTGTCCATCTGGAC